>JAZQGE010000050.1:0-23762 GCA_045539895.1 Acutalibacteraceae bacterium | reverse complement strand
TACATATATGGAAGACCTCAATGAGGCAGGCGGCGTTTACGCAGTGCTCAAAGAGCTTACAAAGAAGGGTCTTATCAAGACAGAGGCTCTTACCTGTACAGGTAAGACTGTCGGCGAAAATATTGCCGATGCTGTCAATCTTGACCCCGAAACAATCCGTCCTATAGATAATCCCTATACTGCAACAGGCGGTATCGCAGTGCTCCGCGGTAACCTTGCTCCCGATGGCTGTGTTGTTAAGCGCGCAGCTGTTGCACCCGAAATGCTTGTGCACGAAGGTCCTGCAAGGGTGTTCAACTCTGAAGAGGAAACAATCAAGGTTATTTACGAAGGCGGCATCAAGCCCGGTGATGTTGTTGTTATCCGCTACGAGGGTCCTGCAGGCGGTCCCGGTATGAGAGAAATGCTCTCTCCCACATCTGCAATCGCAGGCATGGGTCTTGATAAAGAGGTTGCTCTTATCACAGACGGTCGCTTCTCAGGCGCAACAAGAGGTGCATCTATCGGTCATGTTTCACCTGAGGCTGCAAATGGCGGTATGATTGCTTATGTCAGGGACGGCGACATCATTTCTATAAATATTCCCGAATATAAAATTGAGCTCAAGGTTTCCGACGAGGAAATTGAAAAGCGCAAGGCAGAAACAACACTTCTAAAGAAGAATGTTTCAGGCTATCTCAAGCGCTATGCTTCAATGGTATCCTCGGCAGACAAGGGCGCAATTATCAATAAAAAATAAATCTCCAAAGGAGGTAAAAATCCAATGGCAATGACAATTACGCAGAAAATTCTTGCGGCTCATGCAGGGCTTGAAAAGGTTGAGGCAGGCGAGCTTATTCTCGTAAATCTTGACCGTGTGCTCGGTAACGACATCACTTCTCCTGTTGCAATCCGCGAGTTTGATAAGCTTGGCTTTGACAGTGTTTATGACACAGAGCGCGTAACAATGGTTATGGACCATTTTGCTCCCAACAAGGACATCAAGGCAGCAATCCAGTGCAAAATGTGCCGCGATTTCTGTAATGAGAAGAATGTAACACACTTTTATGATGTCGGTCAGATGGGTGTTGAGCATGCACTTCTCCCTGAAAAAGGTCTTGTTGTTTCAGGTGATGTTGTTATCGGTGCTGACTCTCACACCTGTACATACGGTGCACTCGGCGCATTCTCAACCGGTGTAGGCTCAACCGATATGGCTTGCGGTATGGCAATCGGCAAGGCATGGTTCAAAGTTCCTTCTGCTATCAAGTTTGTTCTTAAGGGCAAACTTAACAAGCACATCACAGGTAAGGATGTTATCCTTCATATCATCGGTATGATCGGTGTTGACGGTGCGCTCTACCGCTCAATGGAGTTTACCGGAGAGGGTGTTGCATCACTTTCCGTAACAGACCGTCTTACAATATGCAACATGGCTATTGAAGCAGGTGCAAAGAACGGTATTTTCGAGGTTGATGAGCAGACTCTTGCTTATATCGCAGAGCATTCAGACCGTCAGCCGGTTGTCTATAAGGCAGACGAAGATGCTGAGTATGACAGGGTTATCGAAATCGACCTTTCAACAATCCGCTCAACAGTTGCTTTTCCGCATCTTCCCGAAAATGCAAGAGTTGTTGAGGAGCTTGAAGAAGAGGTTAAGATTGATCAGGTTGTTATCGGCTCGTGCACAAACGGCTTCTATGAGAATATCAAGGAAGCTGCAGAAATAATAAAGGGTCATAAGGTTGCAAAGGGCGTGCGCGCAATCATCATTCCTGCAACACAGGAGATTTATATGCGTGCAATGAAGGAAGGTCTGCTTGCAGACTTCATTGAGGCAGGATGTGCAGTTTCCACACCCACCTGCGGTCCATGCCTTGGCGGCCACATGGGTATACTTGCTCCCGGTGAAAGAGCGGTTGCAACAACAAACCGTAACTTTGTCGGCAGAATGGGTGACCCCACATCCGAGGTTTATCTTGCATCACCTGCTGTTGCGGCTGCAAGTGCAATTCTCGGCAGAATCGCTTCACCGGAGGAGATTGAAAAATGAAATTTGACGGTAAAGTAATCAGATACCAGGATAATGTTGACACAGATGTTATTATCCCTGCGCGTTATCTCAACACAATTGATAAAAAAGAGCTTGCTTCACACTGTATGGAAGACCTTGACAGCACTTTCCAGGAGCGCGTCAAAACCTGTAAAATCATTGTAGCAGGCAACAACTTCGGTTGCGGCTCATCACGCGAGCATGCACCACTTGCAATTAAAGAGAGCGGTGTCAGCCTTGTAATTGCTAAGTCATTTGCGCGTATCTTCTACCGCAATGCTATCAATATCGGTCTTGCAATCTTTGAGTGTCCTGAGGCTGCAGAGGGCATTTCCGACGGTGATGAAATCACAGCGGATGCAGATACAGGTGTTATTAAAAATCTTACAACAGGCGCAGAGTTCAAGACAAAGCCCTTCCCCGAATTCATCGGCAAGATTATTGCCGACGGCGGTCTTATTGAATCAATCAGAAAAGGCAGTGTGAAATAAAATGGTTATGAATATTGCTCTCCTCAAGGGCGACGGTATCGGTCCTGAAATAGTCGATTTCGCAGTTGAGGTTCTCAAAAAAACAGGCGAAAAATACGGCCACACATTCAATTTCACACCCTATCTCATAGGCGGTTGTGCGATTGATGCAACAGGTGAGCCGCTCCCCAAGGAAACCGTAGAGGGCTGCCTTGCGGCAGACAGTGTGCTTCTCGGTGCTGTCGGCGGTCCTAAGTGGGACACTCTTCCCGGCAATATGCGCCCCGAAAAGGCACTTCTCGGTATCAGAGCTGCAATGGAGCTTTACACAAATCTCCGCCCTGCAAAGCTTTATCCTGCACTTAAGGACGACTGTCCGCTTCGCCCTGACATTGTTGCAAACGGCTTCGATATTCTCATTGTCCGTGAGCTTACAGGCGGCATCTACTTTGGCGACAGAGGCTACCGCGAGGGTAAATACGGTGAGGAAGCTTACGATACAGAGTGCTACTCACGCATGGAGATTGAGCGCATTGCAAGAGCTGCTTTTGAAGCTGCACTTGTTCGCCGCTGCAATGTTATCAGCATTGACAAGGCAAATGTTCTTGAAAGCTCCAGACTCTGGAGAAAAACTGTTCACGAGGTTGCCGCAGACTATCCGACTGTAACCTGCACAGATATGCTTGTTGATAATGCCGCAATGCAGCTTGTTAAGAATCCCTCACAGTTTGATGTTATCGTAACTTCAAATATGTTCGGCGATATTCTCTCCGATGAGGCTTCTCAGATTACAGGCTCAATCGGTATGCTTGCTTCCGCATCTCTCGGTGCAACAAAGCGCGGTCTTTACGAGCCTATCCACGGTTCAGCACCGGACATCGCAGGTCAGGACAAGGCAAACCCGATTGCTACAATTCTTTCCGCTGCAATGATGCTCCGCTATGCCTTTGGTCTTGAAGAAGAAGCACGCAACATTGAGCGCGCTGTTGACGATGTGCTTGAAGCAGGTGTACGCACAGCTGATATTGCACACGGTGTTAATGCTGTTGGTTGCAAAGAAATGACAGCAGAAATTCTCAAGCGAATCTAATAAATTTTGCCCGATTGCCGCCGAAAAACGGCAGTCGGGTGTTTCTGCGTTTTGAATTATCATTTAAAAGGACTTATTTTTATGACAGACTCACTGGCGAATATGCTCTCGTCCGTTGTGCTTTTCCGTGGTGTTACAGGCAGCGAGGTACTTTCAGACCTCAGCTCATTTTTACACTCCGCACAAAGCGGTGACGAAAATCTCAAAACTGAAAAATACTGTGCCTTTGTGGCTTCGCTTTACAAAAACGGCTGTGACCTCGGCGAATATATTGAGGATGCACTCAGGTGTGACGACAATGTTTATGTCCGTCTGTTTTCTTCCCGCAAGCCGATTCCCGATGTAATGCAGGAATGCTTTGAGCGCGAGCTTGAAATATTTTCCGCACTTACAAAAATAACGGGTACACAGCTTCTTGAATTTGCAAAGCTTCCGTTGACCTTGCCTGCTTTTAACAATACCGTTAAAGATTTTTCTGTTATTGTTCCTGCAATACTTGAAAATTCATCAAAGCTCGGCTACGGTATTTATGCCCGCTACGGTATGTTCCGTGTCGGTGCTAAGGGAGAACTCGTGCCTGTTCTTGCACCTGACCCGATAACCGTTGATTCACTCGTCGGCTACGATATTGAGCGAAAAAAAGTGCTTGATAACACTCACGCGCTTATTGAGGGCAAGCCTGCGGCAAATGTACTTCTTTGCGGCGATGCAGGTACAGGTAAATCGTCAACGGTAAAGGCGGTTGCAAATGA
Source organism: Acutalibacteraceae bacterium (assembly GCA_045539895.1). Classification (GTDB taxonomy): domain Bacteria; phylum Bacillota; class Clostridia; order Oscillospirales; family Acutalibacteraceae; genus UBA8612. The sequence continues at coordinate 19,418 of JAZQGE010000050.1, read as the reverse complement.
GCTTCGCAGTGAGGGTATAAGGCTTGTTGAGCTGAGAAAAGACCAGCTCTCGCTCCTGCCTGAAATTATGGGCGAAATTGCGGACAATCCGCTTAAATTTATTCTTTTTATTGATGATCTTTCGTTTTCAACCGATGATGACGGCTTTGCGGCCCTCAAGGCTGTGCTTGAAGGTTCAGCGGCTGCAAAAACTCCCAATGCTGTTATTTATGCTACAAGCAACCGTCGTCATATGGTCAAAGAAACCTTCTCTTCCCGCGAGGGTGATGATATTCACCGTCGTGACAGTATGGAGGAAATGCTTTCTCTTTCGGCGCGCTTCGGTCTTACAGTTCTGTTTGCAAAGCCGAACAAAGAGCTTTATTTGAAAATAGTACATTCGTTGGCAGAAGAAAAGAATATCTCGCTTGACAAAAACGAGCTTGATATTAAGGCGGAGGCTTTTGCCCTCAACAAGGGCGGCAGGTCTGCCAGAACTGCCGGCCAGTTCATAGATAGCCTTCTGACAACTGACATATAATAATCGAGGTGCTTATATTATGCTTACATTGGATAAGGTTTACCATGCAGGTTATGTGCTCAAGAATGTAATCCGCAAAACCGATGTTATCAAGTCACAGCGCATCAATCCCGATGCCGATGTTTATCTCAAAACCGAGAATCTGCAGATTACAGGTTCGTTCAAGGTGAGAGGTTCATATTACAAAATTTCACAGCTTACAGATGAAGAAAAATCACACGGTGTTATTGCATGCTCTGCAGGCAACCACGCGCAGGGTGTTGCGCTTGCCGCAACAAAAAGCGGCATCAAGTCCGTTATCTGTCTGCCTGACGGTGCGCCCATTTCAAAGGTGGAAGCTACCAAGCGCTACGGTGCAGAGGTCTGTCTTGTAGAGGGCGTTTATGACGATGCTTATAATAAAGCTCTCAGCCTTCGTGATGAAAAGGGTTATACCTTTATCCATCCTTTCAATGATGAAAGTGTTATCGCGGGTCAGGGTACAATCGGTCTTGAGCTTTTTGACCAGATTCCCGACCTTGATGCTGTTGTTGTTCCCATTGGCGGCGGCGGACTCATTTCGGGTGTAGCTTTTACAATGAAAAACCTCAACCCCAACATTAAGGTTTACGGTGTACAGGCTGCAGGTGCTCCCAGTATGTATAATTCCGTCAAAGACGGTGTGATAGAGCGCCTTGACTCGGTTTCAACCATTGCAGACGGTATTGCAGTAAAAGAGCCGGGTGACCTTACATATGAGCTTTGCAAGCAATATGTAGATGAAATTGTAACTGTCAGCGACGATGAGATTTCAGCCGCTATTCTTGCGCTTATTGAACAGCACAAGCTTATCGCAGAGGGTGCAGGTGCAGTTGCAGTTGCCGCAGTTATGTTCAATAAAATTCCGATTAAGGGTAAGAAGGTTGCCTGCCTTGTTTCCGGCGGTAATATTGACGTTACAATCCTTTCGCGTGTCATAAAGCGCGGTCTTATCATGTCTGACAGAAGCTGTCAGCTTCTTCTTGAGCTTATGGACAAGCCCGGTCAGCTTATGAATGTTTCGCGCATTATTGCTGAGCTTGGCGGAAATGTAACGAGTGTTCACCACGAGCGTGCAAATGAAGGCTCCGATGTCAACGGCTGTTACCTTCGCATTAATCTTGAAACAAGAAATCATGAGCATATCCAGCAAATCCGTAAGGCGCTTACAGATTTCGGCTTTAAAATTCTTTAATAAAAAGGAGTAAATTAAAATGAAAGTTATTTCTACATCCTCCGCTCCTGCGGCTATCGGACCCTATTCACAGGCGGTTGTAACAGGTAATCTGCTTTTCACCTCCGGCCAGATTGCCATTGACCCTGCAACAGGTAATGTTGTAGAGGGCGGTATTGTTGAGCAGACGGAACAGATTATGAAAAATCTCGGCGAGGTTCTCAATGCTGCGGGTGCAAGCTTTGAGAACGCAGTCAAAACAACCTGCTTTCTTGCAGAAATTGCTGATTTTGCTGCATTCAATGAAATTTACGGTAAATATTTTACATCAAAGCCTGCAAGAAGCTGTGTGGCGGTAAAAGACCTTCCCAAGGGTGTGCTTGCAGAGGTTGAGGTTATCGCAGAGCTTTAATCTGCTTGCAAAACAAACGGATATATGTTAATATCTGTTTGTAATATGTAATGAAACAGGGTGAACAGATTGAAAAAAGTTTTTGCGTTGCTCATTTGCGCTGTAATGCTATTTGCCTTTACAGCTTGCCTTGCAACTCCCGAACCTGAAGTCACAACCGAGCCTACTACAATCCCAGGAGAAACACCGGTGTCAGGCGTTGAAGGTTCGTATAAATTCGACGAATATTCGGATCATATAATTCTTACACAGTACTCCGGTAAAGGTGCAAACCTTGTCGTACCTGATACAATCAAAGGTAAGCCAGTAACCGGCTTTGGCACAATTTTCAAGGGAAATATGAATCTTGTGAGTATAGTTATCGGTGAAAATATTACCGCAATTGATGCATATGCTTTTCAGGATTGTTACAATCTTCAGCGTGTGCAGATTGAAAGCGGTGCAAAGTCGATAGGCGAGCTTGCTTTCTTCGGCTGCCAGGCGCTAAAGCTTGCATATATACCTGCAAGCATAGAGCAGGTTGCACAGGATGCTTTCAAATACTGTACGGACCTCCTTATTTATGGTGACAGCGGTTCGGCAATTGAACAGTTTGCTTCAGGCTTTAACAGCATTTATTTCCGTAGTATTGCTGACATTATAGGTACAACGGCTGCCGAAACTTCTGCGGCTACTGAAGAAACGGTTTCACAGTAAAAATCAGATACAACATTCAACACATCGGATTTTTCTCCGGTGTGTTTTTATTTTTCTTGAATATAGCTTTATTTTATAGTATAATAAAAAAAATATGTCCATATGCATTTTTTTCGGAGGTCAAAAGAGATGAAAGAAAAACTCTATTGGGAAAATCCGCTTATTATCAAAGAAAATAAAGAGGATGCTCACTCACTTGCATATCCTTACAGCGATTTTAAAGCTGCCGTATACGGTGAAGAGCCTCCCTATAAAAAAACACTTAACGGCGCATGGAAATTCTATTGGCAGAAGGGTGTTGATAAGCTGCCCGGAGAATTCAGCAGCCCTCAGCTGGACGACAGCTCGTGGGATGATATTGATGTGCCCTCTGTCTGGCAGTTAAGAGGCTATGGCAAGAATGTTTACCTTTGTTCATTTATTCCGGGTGCACTCTCAACTGTTAAGAGCCAGATTCCGAAAATCAGCCATTCAAAAAACGAGGTGGGCATTTACCGCCGCAAGTTTACTGTTCCCGATAATTTTGACGGAAGAGAAGTTTTCATTCACTTCGGTGCAGTCAAATCTGCTTTTTTCCTTTATATCAACGGCAATCGTGTGGGCTACTCACAGGGCTCAATGACTCCTGCCGAGTTCAATATTACCAAATACCTTGTTCCCGGTGAAAATCTTGTCACTGCGGAAGTTTACAGATACAGCGACGGTACTTACCTTGAAGACCAGGATATGTGGTTCTTCAGCGGAATTTACCGTGAGGTCTATATTTTCGCAGAGCCAAAGACGACTATCTGGGATTTCTACGCAAAAGCACAGCTTGACGAAGATTATAAAGACGGTAAGCTTGATGTTGAAATCCAGCTGCGCAATTTCTCCGATGAAGCGGTTGCGGTTTATGCGGATGTGCTCTTTATGGAGGATAAAGAAAATCCGCAGGTTATCGGCAGTGAGCAGATTATTGTTCAGCCGGGTGAGAGCTATTTCAACTTTTCGCACTCTGTTTCAGAGCCAAAGCACTGGTCTGCTGAGGAGCCGAATCTCTATCGTGTCAGTGTTGTTCTGCGTACAAAGGAAGATATCCTATGCGTCAAAACTTCACGCATAGGCTTCAAGCGCGTTGAAAAAAAGGGCAATGTGCTTTACATTAACGGCAAAAAGGTGCTCATAAAGGGTGTTAACCGCCATGATTATGACCCGGATAACGGCTGGGCAGTACCCCGACAGAGATATTATGCTGACCTTACCCTTATGAAGCAGGCTAATATTAATTCGATCCGTACCAGCCATTATCCCAATGATCCCTTCCTCTATGATCTTTGCGATGAAATGGGATTTTATGTAATGGATGAAGCTGATCTTGAAAGCCACGGTGTGCGCCGCAAAAACTGTCCGGGTGATGATCCGAGATGGACTGCAGCTTGTGTTGACCGTGCACAGCGTATGGTATTGCGTGACCGCAACCATGCCTGCGTGTGCTTCTGGTCGCTCGGTAATGAAGCAGGAGACGGCGAAAACTTTGCCTATATGCGCAAGGCAATACTTGCCCTTGACGATACAAGACTCATTCACTATGAGGGTGAGTTTAATTTCGATAAGTCCGATTTTATCAGCCGTATGTATCCCGTCGAAAGCTATGTTGAAAAGCTTGCCAATAAACAGGAAATCAAAGTAAACATAATCGAGAATGTCCTTAATCAGCTTGCAGCAGACAGCAAGCCTATTGACCCGAAATTCTATGAGGACAGACCGGTTATTTTCTGTGAATATGCTCACGCAATGGAAAACAGCCTTGGCAACTTCAAAGAATATATTGATGCGTTCAAAAAATATGACCACCTTTGCGGCGGATTTATCTGGGACTATGTTGACCAGGCAATTCATGTCAAGGAAGACGGCGTGGATAAGTGGCTTTACGGCGGCGACTTCAAAGAGGGTGCAACAAGCTACTATTTCTGTGCAAACGGTATTATCGGTGCAGACAGAATTCCGCATCCCTCATATTATGAGGTTAAGAAATGCTATGCCGATGTTACTGCAAGAGCAGTTGATATTAAAACAGGCAGATTTGAAATTGTGAATGAGCATTGTTTTGTCAATCACAGCCGCTATATCCTTGACTGGACCGTTAAATGTAACGGTGAAGTTTTCTGTGAAGGCACATTCGGTACACTTCACATCGAGCCTCAGAGTACACTTGAGGTTACAGTGCCTTATGATTTTGATGATATGCCCCAGGGTGAGTGTATACTCACATTCTCATGGAAGCTTAACGATGAGTATTCATGGGGAAACAAGGGCTTTGAAATGACCTTTGAGCAGTTTATTCTCAAGGAAGCAAGCATTGCGGCATTACCCGAAGGTGATACGGCTCTTGATATTATTCGAAGCGGGAAGAGCCTTACTGTTAAATCGCCGCTTATCAATGCGGATTTTACAAGAGGCGAGCTTACATCGCTTGTTATCGGCGGTAAAGAGATGCTTGTGCCCGGCCACGGTGTGCGCCCGAATTTCTTCCGCGCGCTCACCGATAACGATGCCGCTTACCTTAATTTTGTACCGCAGATTAAGTTTATTCACCCCAAATACCTTTGGCGCAATGCAACAAAGCTTTGCAGAGTCACAAGTGTTAAAGCAAAGAGCATCAGCGCTTCGGAGTGCGTTGTTACAGTTAAGTGGTTTGCACCGCTTGCAGGTAACATTAAAACAGAGTATAAAATCAGCTCTGCCGGTAATGTTGAGGTGCGCCACTGTGCACGCGGATATTTTGTCAAGCTTCTCAAAGTCGGTCTGCGCTTTGGCTGTCCAAACGATATGCGCAATGCCGAATGGTACGGCAGAGGTCCGCACGAGTGTTATTGCGACCGTAAGACGGGTGCACGGATTGATATTCACTGTGCAGATGTTGAAGGACTTGAGCACCGCTATATGCGTCCGCAGGAAAACGGTACGCGTGTTGATGTGCGCAGCCTTAAAATTACAGACGGTGAAGGCAGAGGCTTTTGCTATGAGGCACTTGATGGCGGCAGCTTTGAATTCAATATGCGCAATTACAGCCAGGAAAAGCTCGAAAAGGCAAAGCACCTTTATGAGCTTGAAAACGATGATTATATCTCAGTCGGCATTGACGGTTGCTCCTGCGGTGTCGGTGGTGATATGCCGGGCTATGCTTGCCTTCGCGAGCCGTATATTCTTCACCCCTTTAAAACCTACAGCTACGGCTTCCGCATAACAGCTGTTAAATAAAGAAGGATAAAAATGGTTATAGATTTTCATACACATATTTTTCCTGATGCGCTCGCTCCGAGAGCGCGTCAGGCTCTTATGGATAATACAGCAAAATTCGGAAACTATTACACTGCCCTTACAGCCATGACACGCGACAGCCTGATTGAACACATGGATTTATGGGGTGTCGATATAAGTGTAATTCAGCCTGTTATAACAAAGCCGTCGCAAACTGTTACTACAAATACCTGGGCTGCTGATGCAGCAGGGGACAGAATTGTTGCTTTTGGCGGTGTTCATCCGGACTCGGACGATTATAAGCGAGATATTGATCTGGTCGCTTCGCTCGGACTTAAGGGAATAAAGCTTCATGCAGAGTATCAGGGCTTTTATCCGGATGAAATGCGTATGCTTCGTATATATGATTATGCATTTTCAAAAGGACTTATTGTTCTGCACCATGCAGGATATGATCCCGGCATGCCCCCTCCTTTCCGTTCAACACCTGAACGGTTTGCAAAGGTACTTGACGAAATGAAGGGCGGTACGTTGGTGCTTGCACATCTCGGCGGTCAGTCGATGTGGGATGAAGTTGAAAAGCATCTTGTCGGCAGAGAGGTTTATTTTGATACGGCAATGGGCTTTGAGTGCTTTTCGTCAGAGCAGTTTTTGCGCATAGTTAAAAATCACGGTGCGGATAAAATCCTTTTTGCGACTGATTCACCTTGGAGCAATGCTTCGCGTGAGCTTGCTGTCTTTCGCGGACTTGATATGGATGAAGCTGAAAAAGAAATGATGCTTGAGCATAACGCGCGCCGTTTGCTCAGAATATAAAATTTTGGAGGAAAGAGCCTTGCAGGAAACCAAGCGTTGCTCTCTTGCAAAAAAATGCGGCGGATGTCAGCTGCAGAATATGGATTATACGCGTCAGCTTAAGTTTAAGCAGGCAAAGGTTGAAAAGCTGCTCGGCAAATTTGGCAGAGTCGGCAAAATAATAGGCATGGAAAATCCCTATCACTATCGCTGTAAGGTACAGGCAGCTTTCGGTACTACAAGAGGCGGCAAGATTATTTCAGGCGTTTATCAGAGCAGCAGTCACCGTATTGTTAATGTTGACAGCTGTATGATTGAGGACAAAAAAGCGGATGAAATAATTGTCACAATACGTTCACTTCTGCCAAAATTCAAGCTTCGCCCTTATAATGAAGACACAGGCTCAGGCTTTTTGCGTCATGTGCTTATCCGCAAGGGCTGCAACAGCGGACAGCTTCTTGTTGTGCTTGTCACAGCAAGCTCTGTCTTTCCGTCAAAGAATAATTTTGTCGGTGCACTGTTGAAAGCTCATCCTGAAATTACAACAGTTGTGCAGAATATAAATTCAAAACACACCAACCTTGTGCTCGGCGATATAAACAAAACAATCTACGGTGAAGGTTATATTGAGGACAGTCTTTGCGGCTGTACCTTCCGCATTTCGCCGCAGTCGTTTTATCAGGTCAACCCTGTGCAGACCGAGCGGCTTTATTCGCTTGCTGTTGAGTATGCAGGTCTCACGGGCAAAGAAAAGGTTATTGATGCCTACTGCGGTACAGGCACAATCGGTATCATCGCCTCAAAGCAGGCAGGCGAGGTTATCGGAGCAGAGCTGAATGCTTCTGCTGTGCGCGATGCAAAGGTAAATGCTGCAAGAAATAATGCAGATAACATCCGTTTTGTCTGTGCTGACGCAGGCGAGTTTATGCGCGATATGGCGGCAGCAGGTGAGAAGGCAGATGTTGTTTTTATGGACCCTCCCCGTGCAGGCAGTGACAAGCGCTTTCTTTCAAGTGTTATCACACTTTCGCCTGAAAAAATCGTTTATATCTCATGTAATCCCGAAACACTCGAACGCGATTTGCGCTACCTTGTCCGTAACGGCTATGAGGTCACAAAGATCCGTCCTGTAGATATGTTCCCGTTTACCCTCCATTGTGAAGTAGTTGTTCAGTTATCCCAACGCAAACCCGACGCACATATCGACATTGATTAATTCGATTTTACAGTAGTTTGAGCTAAAGAATAACGCAAAAAGATAAAAGAAAACAAAAGCTCCCGTAAAGACATCTTTTCTTTATGGGAGCTTCATCTTTATTATGAGCTGATAAATGCATCAAATCCTGCAGTGCGCAATCTTTCAAGCTGCCTTTCGGCATTCGCTTTTATGCCGTAGGCACCGGACTGGATTTTGTAAAGACCGTTTTCGTTTATAATAATTGCATCAAAGCCGGCTGCATTTATTTTTTTGAGTTGAGCATCGGCATTTGATTTCATCCTGTAAGCGCCTGTCTGCACGCGGTATAACGTTTCTGATTCGGGCATACCGTAGTATTCCGCGATAAGTGCCGCTTCTGTTTCAGCCAAGCGTTTCAGATTATTATCGTCCATAAGCCAGCGAGTCGAGCGTGTATTTGTGTGGAAGGAATGCTCAACGAGCAAACCTACCGTCCCTGCGGCAACGGCTGCGCGGATAACACCGTAATAATCGCCGTTGCTGCCTTCTCTTGTTGAAATTCTGCCCTTTTGTTTCGTGCCCATTACATCGCTTATACCTTCAGCGAGTATTTTTCCGATTTCATCTCCCGAACCGTCTAACGGTACAAACACTATAACATAATCTATATCCTCATTGACCTGAGAGCCTGTCGCATTAGAATGGATTGATATAAACAAATCACAATTCTTTGCCGCAGTGCCTCTGGCATTGAGGCTTAGATCTTTTTCTTTGTAAGTTCTTGTAGTTTTTACTTTTATGCCGTATTTTTCAAGAGCCGATTTGAGCATCAGATGCAATTTCCAGTTCATATCCGATTCGTAGTATTCGGAAATGGCGGGACTGCGGTTGTATTTTCCGTAATGTCCTGCGTCAAGGCACACAATAGGCTGAGTATGACCCGATTTAACATTTTTCATAAATAGCCTCCTTAAAAAAGAGTCACGGCCCCGACAGAACCCAAGGCTTGTCGGAGCCGATTTTTTTAAACTACTGGATTCGTGTTATTACAAGATGTGCAGAAACGGGTCTTGTTCCTCCTGCGAGAGGAGTGATAGTGAGCGCCGCTGCGGTACCCTCAGGGTTCCTAACAGTCAGAATAGAGTTAATTGAAGTGGTTTCAACAATTGCCATTCCGATAATCTGTGAAACGCCTGTTGCACGACCCGATACGGTGTATTCAAGATCCGCGCCGTTGAGAGTCAGCATCAACTGGCCTGCTTCGGTTACACTGACCTGAAACAGCACCTGATAGACTCCGATTTCAGTCAGGCTGAAAGAATCGGGACCTGTTCGTGCAATGCTTTCACCGCTGTTCGGACCGTCCTGAGGAAAGCTGACATCTGTTCCGGGTGCAACTGTTGCAGAGTTGTCAGGCGGCATCAATGCATAAAAATCTGCATATCCGAGAACTCCGCCTGCAGGACCTTGCGGACCGACAGGACCGGTTTCGCCTGCGGGACCCTGCGGACCAACAGGACCGGCTTCACCTGCAGGACCCTGCGGACCGACAGGACCGGTTTCACCTATGGGACCCTGCGGACCGACAGGACCCTGCGGACCAACAGGACCTTGCGGTCCGGGCACATATTTTATACAGCAAGAATTGTTTTCTTCGCAGCAGCAATTTTGTTGACGGCATCTGTTGCTAGAGCCGTCATTGCAGCGGAAATCATTGTTGCCGTTATCAAAAAAGTTGTTTCGGTTCATGGTTCAACCTCCTTTCAATGAAGCTGTATTATCATAATATGTTTTTAGCAAAATGATGCTACTATGCTTATTGGTGCTTATTACGGTACAATGCTCTAATAATGCGTGAACACTGTCACTGTTCAGCTGCGTAAATTAAATCAAAGATACATGTGAAATTGGGTAAACGAGACACTGTATCCGTTCGGATTCTGTTGAAGAAATACTTTCTTATATTCTTAAAAAGAAATTAAACAAGAGCTTTCACGAACAACAGCAAAACAAAACAGAAAAGGTCGCAGACCTAAACAGTCCGCGACCAAACAAGAAACTCTTTTTAAGTAAAAAAATTGAGTATTCATAGGGGATTTGCCTATGAATACTCAGTATATTTGGAGTGACAGGAGTAAAAATATAGATTCAATTCATTAATTGATTCTTATAACAAGGTCGCTTTCCGGGTAGCAACAGCAAGGATGTATGAAATTAAACTGCATATCTGCTATGCGGCGCTTATCTTCGCCCTCAGGGATATAAACCTTACCGCTGACAAGCTTGCTTCTGCAAAAACCGCATTCGCCTGTGTGACATCTTGCAGGGACTTCTATGCCTGATCGTTCAAATGCACAAAGCACAGTTTCATTACTGTTTGCTTTAATAACTGATTCATTTCCGCGATTAATAACTGTGATGCTATAATCTTTCGGCTCTTCATCAACCTTTTTACCGGAAGAGAAAACTTCAAAACGGATATATTTTCTTTCAATTTCAAGCTTTGGAAGTTCTTTTTCGAGATATTTATACAAACCGCCGGGTCCACAAACGAAAATGCTGTATTTTTCATGGGGAGCATATTTCTTTATAATATCTGCACCTACAAAGCCCTTTTCATAACCGTCTTCATCGCTGTGGCTAAGAACATAAACGACATTAATTTTTTCGTTTTTCTCAGAAAGTGAGTCAAGCTCTGCTTTGAAAAGGATTTCGTCAGATGTTCTGCAGCCGTAAAGCAAAGTAAGGGTGCAATCCTCATCGCCTTGGTCTATCGCTCTCGCAAGAGATAGGAAAGGAGTAATACCGCTACCACCTGCAATAGCTACGATATTTTTGGCATCTCTTAATGGGCAATATGTCATATTACCTTCAGGTGCATAAGCGATAACTTCATCACCAACATTCCAGCTGTCAAGAATATAATCGGAAACAAAGCCTTCAGCGATGCGTTTAACCGTAATCTGATATTCGCCTTTTAGCGCGCTGGCAGGGGAGGAGGCAATTGAATATGAACGGGTAACAACTGAATTGCCTATTTCAAGCTTAAATGTAAGGTATTGACCTGCTTTGAAATATGCAAGTTCTGTTTTACCTTTAAAATAATAGCTTTTTGCAATGTCTGAATGCTCTTCAATTCTGCTGATTATAAGCTTTTGCTCTTTAGGATGAAGGCTTTTAGCAACTTTGTTTACACCAAAGTCATCAGTACGAGTTGGTAAAACTGCTTCGGCACTATCAACAAACTTTTTTCTTTCTGTTAAAAACTTTACAGTGTTCACACTATCCTTGAAAGTGCCGTTTACAGAAAACTTTTTCTTGCTCATTTATTTTACCTCCTTTTCCATAGCGAGTATTGCAGCTTTTGCTGCCATATCACCGGTTGTATAGCTTGGTGAATAACCCATGTGTCTTGTGGTGTATCCACCTGCAAAGTAAAGTCCCGGTATGCCTTTATCTATCAGATCAAAAACAATTCTTTTAACAATACCGTCTTCCTTACTTGCTTCGTAGCCATAGATTGTTCCTGCAGGAGCATCGGTATAACGAGCATAGGTCATTGGTGTTGCAATTTCAATTTCTTCGATATAATCTTTAATTTTAACACCTGTTGCTTTTTCAAAATTATCTATCATTTTTTCTGCAAAGGCCTGCTTTGTTTTATGGTAATCCTTAACAGAAACCTTGCTCCATTCGTCGCCTGCAAAAATAGAGGTCATATAAAGAATGCTTGTACCTTCAGGTGAGCAATCGTCAAATGCCTTGTTAAGGCAAACTGTTGCCTGAACATCATTTGTTTCAATTTTTTTGCTCAGTTCGTAGCACTTTCTGTTATCATTAGTCGGATAAATGAAATAGGTGTGGTTATTAAGACCCAATTCCTCTGCGGAGCGGTTAAGACCAAGAAATACAGCAAATCCTTTAGCACTCAGGGTTTTGGCATTTACTTCTTTTTTAAGTTTTTCAGGAATATCTCTTTCATCTATAAGCTTTGTAAATGCATTATATGGTGAAGCGTTACAAATAACCGCTTTAGCATTTATTTGAGTACCATCATCAAGCACAACACCTGTTGCTACACCGTTTTCAACATTTATTTTTTTAACGCTTGTATTAAACCAAGCTTCACCGCCGTTTTCGGTAAACGCCTCAAGCAAAGCAGTGCTTATCTGATGGCTTCTGCCCCTTGGAATAACAGCGCCATCAATAATATATGAATGGAGCATTGTGAAATAGTGAATAACATTAAGCTCGTCAGTAGGTTGACCAAGATAACACCAATATCCGTTAAGTATATCCCTTGTTTTTTGACTTGTTTCGAATGACTTCAACACTTCGTCAACAGAATAGTTTGCAACCTTAAGAAAATCTGTATGCTCAGAAAAAATTTCTTTAATCATTGAAGGCTTGAAATCTTCAATGTTGCTTACGAAATCCAGAGTTTTTTCAATGCTTTCAATAAGATCAAAAATCTTTGTAACTACAGCTGAAGAACCTGGGTCATATTCCTCAAGCTTATTTATAAAGGCATCCTTACCCAAAGGCATTAAATAATCGCACTTTTCATTTTCGTCTAATGTGAGCAATCTGTATGCTTCATCAAGTTTAACCCATTCAATTTTATCTGCTGCTCCAACCTCCTGAAAAATCTTCAACAATGGTGATTTTCCTGTGATTGAGCCGATACCGCAAAGCTCATGAAGTGATGCTTCGAATTCAAATCTGCCTCTTACAAAGCTTGTAGCAAATCCACCGGGTAAATTGTGACGTTCAATAAGTAATGTCTTTTTTCCCTCTTTGGCAAGACGCGCCGATGCTACAAGTCCGCCGTTACCTGCACCGATAACAACAGCATCATAGGTTTTTAACATGTTTCCACTTCTTTCATATTAGTAATTGAACTTAATTAGATTATAACACTATCATAGAAAAAAGCAACAGTTTTTAGACCGATGCTGATTGTTATTGGCATGATTTATAAACACCGCCATGATTGCTTTTTTCATAAGTTCTGAAAATGAAAAAAGCGCAAAAAATGAACACGGTTTTAAGACGAAAAAGAAACCCCTATTTTTAAGGGGTTTAGGTTGTATTACCTAAGCTGTACTTAGGCTGTATGAGTGTTCATAGCGGATAACTGATTTGAAAGTTGCTTTTTCAATAATCTTATTTAATAGGCAAAAGTGGTTACTTTGGTCTGTTCCAAAAGATAAGTCTTTTCGCAAAACAAATTCTGCATCGTAGTAGACAAAGAAAGGGATTGAGAAATTTTGCATAAAATCAAAATTATGTCAGATACTATTGACATAGAAAGAGGGTTATATTATAATTGATTGAACTCAATTAAATTGAGCAATCAATAAATGGAGGCTTGTTATGATTATTTATGATTTCAAAGTTAAAGCACAGGACGGCAGTGAGGTGTCTCTTTCAGACTACAAGGGCAAGGTATTGCTTGTTGTGAACACCGCCACGGGATGCGGATTTACTCCCCAGTATGATGAACTGCAGGATCTCTACGATGAGTTTAAGGACAAAGGTTTTGAAATTCTAGATTTTCCTTGTAATCAGTTCGGGAATCAAGCACCTGGCGATGATGAGGAAATTCATTCCTTCTGCACCGGTCGATACGGCATTACCTTCCCGCAATTTTCCAAGGTTGATGTAAACGGTGAGAATGCCATTCCGCTTTTTAAGTGGCTGACCGAAAACACAAAGTTTGAAGGCTTTGGTATGTCGCCTATGGGAATGATGCTGTCGGGCATTGTTAAGAAGGCCGACAAGGATTATAAAAACAACGGCAATGTCAAATGGAATTTCACCAAGTTCCTCATTGACCGTAACGGCGAAATTGTTGCCCGTTTTGAACCGACAGATATGAAGAAGCTGAAAGCAAAAATTGAGGAGTGTCTGTAATGCGCTACGAATATAAAACCGAAAATGTTTGTTCGCAGGTCATCAGCTTCGATATCAACGATAATGTAATCACTAATATCGAGTTTTACGGCGGTTGTAACGGGAATCTTAAAGCAATTTCGAAACTGCTGGAAGGCGCAACAGTTGAAGAGATCGAGGAAAAGTTACTCGGTAACACCTGCGGCAGAAGACCCACCTCTTGTACCGACCAACTTGCAATTGCCGTAAGAAAAGCATATAATAAAAGCAAATCAGCGTAAATGAGGAAAAAAGTATGACTATTGCTGTTCGATACTATACCCGTTCGGGGAACACCAAAAAATTAGCTGATGCCGTAGCTTCGGCAGTTTCCGCAGAATCCAAAAATGTTACTTGCCCGCTTGACGGGAAAGCAGATATTCTCTTTCTCGGTTGTTCTTATTACGCTTTTGATGTGGATGAGGCGATAAAGAAATTTATTATTGAGAATAAAGACAACATTGGTAAGATTGTTTGCATCGGTACATCGGCGATGATGAAATCTATGAAAAATCCGATCAAAAAAGTTGCTGATACCGTAGGTGTTGCCGTTGCAGAGGAAGAATTTCATTGCAGAGGTGAGTTTGCGAAAATCCATAAAGGCAGACCGAATGAAACCGATGTTGCAAAGGTCTCCGAGTTTGCAAATAGCATTATCAATCAAGAAGGTTAAAGGGATAAATTATGGATAAAAAATACGATGCGTTAAAGCTTGAAAATCAGTTGTGCTTTCCGCTTTATGCCGCCGCGCGTGAGGTGGTCAAAAGATACCGTCCTTGTCTTGATGTTATCGACCTTACCTATACGCAGTATATCACCATGATGGTAATGTGGGAGCAAAAGGAGATCACCGTCAAGGCGCTCGGCGAAAAGCTCTTCCTTGATTCGGGAACGATGTCTCCCGTGCTCAAAAGTCTTGAAGCCAAGGGATATGTGACACGCAAAAGAAGCACCACCGACGAGCGCTCGGTCAGCGTTTTTCTTACCAGCAGCGGCGAGACACTGAGGGAAAAGGCGGTGGATATTCCCGCCAAGGTTGCCGGATGCGTGGGACTCAACGGCGAAGAAGCGTTTCAGCTTTACGGACTACTGTATAAGGTGCTGGGTGTTGGGGAGAGATAAGCTTATGTCGAAATATAAAATCAATAGAGAATTCTTTCCGTTTTCGTACTTTACTCCGCCGATCAGTGAGAAATTTCTTGCGATAGCTGTGCCGCATATGAAAACACCGAAATACATATGGGAGGACAAGACGCTTGATGTGAGCCGTTACGAGATCGAAAGCTATGACGGTGAGAGAGTCGAATGCTTTCTGATGTCCCCAAACACTGTTGGAGAAAATGCGCCGTGCCTCATCTATATTCACGGAGGCGGCTTCGTACTCAGTGCGGCAGGCTATCATTATAAAAATGCCATGCGGTATGCCAAAGAAGTGGGATGTAAGGTCGTGTTTGTAAATTACAGACTTGCACCGCAAAACCCGCACCCAGTCTTTTTTGAGGATTGCTATGCTGCAATGTGCTGGGCTTATGACAATGCGGATACGATTGGCATCGACATTGCTCGCATCGGTATCGGCGGTGACAGCGCAGGCTCGACGCTAGCTGTTGGTGTTTGCATGATGGCAAGAGACAGAAATCATCCCGTGAAGTTCGCCTTTCAGATGCTCCCGTACCCTTATCTCGACGCCCGCAACAACAGTGAGTCCTGTAAGAAATATACTGACACACCTATGTGGAATTCCTCTCTGTCAAGTTGTATCGCCCCGATGACGAAGGCTGACAGAAATCGCTCCGATTATGTTTATTATTCGCCCGTAGAAGCCGAGTGCTTTGAGGGCTTGCCGCCTGCCTATATCGAAACGGCGGAGTTTGACTGCCTCCACGATGACGGCATTCTTTACGCAGAGAAACTCCGAGAGGCAGGGATTGAAGTCGTATTCAACGAAACTATAGGTACTATGCATGGCTTTGATATTGTGCAAAAGGCGGAGACCACAAAGGCGGCACTATCAGCAAGAACGGAGTTTATGAAAAAGTTTTTTTACTTGAACAATGAAGGTTAACGGTGATACGATATGGTAGATGTTTTAATTAAAATACTTGTGTGCTTTATTGCGGGTGCAGGGGCAGGCATCGGAACGGGATTTGCGGGAATGAGTGCTGCTGCCGTTATCGGTCCGATGCTGATAACTTTTTTGGGCATCCCTGCTTACGATGCGGTTGGAATAGGACTTATCAGCGATGTTTTGGCAAGTCTTGTCAGCGCATATACCTATAAGAAAAGCGGAAACTTAGATATTAAAAACAGTTTACCGCTGCTCGTGAGTGTTTTGATCGTAACGATGATCGGTAGCTTTGCGGCAAGCTTTCTGCCCGAACAAGCCATGAGCGGCACGATGCAGATTGCGCTGATTATTATCGGTTTGCGCTTCATCTTAAAGCCTGTGAACAAAACGAGAGAGCAGTTGGAAGAGGTTTCTCCGAAAAACCGATTAATCAAGGCAATCATCGGCGGCATATTCGTTGGCTTTATCTGTGGCTTTGCAGGTGCAGGCGGTGGAATGATGTTACTGTTAGTTCTGACTTCCTTCCTCGGCTATCCCATGCATTTGGCTGTTGGTACAAGCGTATTTATAATGGCGTTTACGGCTCTTACGGGAGGTATCAGCCACTTTATGATCGGTGGAGTTCCCGATATTCTTACCCTTGTACTGTGTGTGGCGTTTACTCTGCTGTGGGCAAGAATTGCTGCAAAAATCGCCAACAAGTCTAACGCAAAGACCTTAAACCGTGTGGTCGGTGTTGTTATGATCGTTACGAGTATTGTGATCCTGGCGGTTAATTATCTTTAATAAATTAAATTGACTATGGCTATATGCACAAAATCTTTGTTCTGATTTTGATAAACTGAAAATTCAGGTGGATGAGCTTAATGGTTTGCAATCTGGGTTTATTCGCATCGGTGCATTTTCAAGTGTGGCTACCCACTGGTTGCCGAATGTTATAAAGAAAAATAAAAAAGCTTACCTGAACATTTATTACAAGCTTTTTGTTAGGTGATTATACTGGATTTGAAATAATCTTTTTAAAGAAGATAGGTTGATGGTAAGTATTCCTGAAAATTATCTGTAATACCAAAGCCTCGTTGATCGGAGTTTCCTGGTCAACGAGGCTTTTTGAATACTATTTGATTTTTGTCAGAATTAGTTTTCTTATTTTATTTACTGCCACACATAATACAATTGTGATAGTCATATCGGGCAGTGTATTACCTACGACAATATCCACTTGCATCAGCAATCTGTAAATAACAAAGCCTATAAGCCAAATGATCAGGTTTTGAATACTGAACGCATTTGTTTCTTTGTTTTGTTTTAAAATGAAGAAGTCAGCAATTTGTATAGCGATCATCGGTGCAAATACTGAGCCGATGAAGTACAGAAAATCGGTAATATTTGTAAGAGGCAGGAAAATTGCACCTACTGCACCAATTACAGTTACAGCGACTGCAACCCATTTGCCGCTGATTTTCGATGAAAACGATTCGCTTGAAACACCGGCTGAATAGGCATCAAGGAAGGTTGTTGTAACAGTAGAAAATACAATAATTAAAAGACCTGCGATGCCAAGACCTGCCTTTACCATAATCTGAGCTATGTCAGACTCTCCGGTAAAGATGGCAGCACCCATACCGATTACATACATCCACATGCTTATGATGCCGTATGTAATTGCACTTACGGCAGTAGCGCTGACCGGCTTTTTAGCTTCTTTTGTATAGTCGCTGATAAGAGGCAACCACGAAAGAGGCATTGCAACTGATAACTCTACGGCAGCACCGAAGGTTATTCCTTCACTGCCAATGTTCTGTACTGTACCTTTGCTGAAAATAACGAAACTAAGAACGATTGTAAGAATGAACAAAGCTGCCATAGCAACAGAATTTACTTTGCCAAGATTCTTAATGCCGATCATAATCCAAAGAATAATCAAAGCTCCTATTACAATGCACCAAATCCAGTTGCCTATATCTAAAATACCGTTTACCGCAAGTGCTCCGTCATAGATCATAATAGCTGTCCAGCCAACAAGCTGAATGATGTTCAGCAAAGAAAATAACAAAGCACCTTTGCTTCCGAAACTCATTTTTGCGGTTTCCATTGCACTCCCACGAACCTTACCGCCGATAAGTCCCGCAAAGAACAGCATAGTGCATCCAATGATATGACCAATCAGAATAGCAAGTGAGCCTTTGGTAAAGCCGAGAGGTGCAAAGTAGGTTCCGGTCATAATCTCTGCAATGGAAACTGCAGCTCCAAACCATATCAGTCCGTTTTCAAAGACGGATGTGCGTTTTTCTTCCATTTCACTCCGCCTCCTTTACATATTCACCTTGCAGGTCAAAATTGTGCATCATCGGTCCTGAGCCTTGTCCTAAATCAAGCTGTGCCAAAAGCGCATCGGAAATATATTCCTTTGCTCTCTTTACAGACATAGCAAGGTCAAAGCCTTTTGCGAGGTTGGAAGCAATGGCAGAGGAAAGTGTGCATCCTGTGCCGTGGGTGTTTGGATTGTTGATACGCTTGCCTTCAAACCATACCATTTCACCGTTTGCATACAAAAGGTCGTTAGCATCGTTGATGCTGTGACCGCCTTTGAGCAGAACGGCACAGCCATATGTATCGCCAATGAATTTTGCTGCGGAAAGCATATCCTCTTTGCTTTCAATTGTCTTTCCTGAAAGCACCTGTGCTTCAGGAATATTCGGCGTAACGAGTGTTGAAATGGGCAGAAGTTTCTCTACTAAGGTTTGTATCGCATCGGTCTTCATTAAGGAAGAACCGCTGGTTGATACCATAACTGGATCTACTATCACATTTTTTGCCTTATGGTAGCTGAGCCTGTCCGCAATCACGCAAATCAGCTCCGAAGAAGCTACCATACCGATTTTTACGGCATCGGGATAAATATCCTCAAACACCGCATCTAATTGTTTGCTCAGGAAATCCGGTGTTGACTCCTGAATCGCTCTTACGCCGGTCGTGTTCTGTGCCGTCAGCGCCGTTATAGCACTCATAGCATAAACACCATTCATCGTCATTGTTTTCAAATCTGCTTGAATACCGGCGCCTCCACTGCAGTCACTTCCTGCAATGGTCAATGCTGTTTTCAGTTTCATAAAAGTTCTCCTTTCGTTTTTCAGCATCGTTTTATATAGCGGCTTAAGGTGGTGCCCCCAATCAACCGCTTGATATTAAATTGTTTTTAAGACGGGATCTGCAAAATCATCAATATAGTAATCGGCAAGATTTTTTAGGTTATCCTGTCTGTTTTCGTGTCGATCATAAACTCCAACGGTAGTAAACCCGTCTGCCTTCGCTGTTTTAAGCGCAAACAACGAGTCTTCAAAAACGTAGGTCTCATTCTTGGCTGTATCAAGATGCTCCAAT
>JAZQGE010000049.1:0-68366 GCA_045539895.1 Acutalibacteraceae bacterium | reverse complement strand
CCCTTGGTGCCGCCAAGAGGCTGATGAATCATAATCTCGCTGTTGGGGAGAGCAAAGCGCTTGCCCTTTGCACCGGATGAGAGCAGGAACGCACCCATCCTTGCTGCCATACCCATACAAATAGTCGAAACATCGCACTTGATATACTGCATTGTGTCATAGATAGCAAGACCCGCGGAAACAGAGCCGCCGGGACTGTTGATATAAAGACTGATGTCCTTCTCACTGTCCTGTCCTTCAAGGAAAAGGAGCTGGGCAACAACAAGGCTTGCGGTTGCATCATTGACCTCGTCAGAGAGAACAATGATACGGTCATTGAGAAGGCGGGAAAAAATATCAAACTGTCTCTCGCCTCTGCTCGTCTGTTCGACAACATAAGGTACTAAACTCATAAATACTACTTCCTTCCTATATGGTAACCGACAGACTTTCGCCAAAGGAAGGTCTGCCGGTCGTTTAACTGAAAATATTATAGACCATTAAGACCCGAAATTATTCAGCGTCTTCAGCCTTTTTCTCTGCAGCCTTCTTCTTGGGAGCGGCCTTCTTTTTGGGAGCGGGCTTTTCCTCAGCCTCGCCTTCGGCAGCCTTGGGAGCAGCCTTCTTCTTGGGAGCAGCCTTCTTCTTTGCAGCCTTTGCATTGTCAACAACAAACTGCATTGCTTTCTGAACTGCTATATCGTCTTTAATACCCTCTACGGGAGCAACCTTCTTGACTGTTTCAAGGTCGATACCGTATGTAGTGGCAATTTTGTCATATTCTGCTTCAATGTCAGCTTCTGTAACCTCAAAGCCTTCAAGCTCTGCAACCTTCTCAAGCGCATAGCGAAGCTTAACCTGCTTCTCTGCCTCTGCCTTGATCTGCTCGTCGAGAACCTTTTCATCCATACCTGTGTATGCAAGGTACTGCTGATAGCTGATACCCTGTGACTCAAAGCGCTGAATAAAGCTGTCCTTATTCTGCTGAGCTGCTTCATCAATGATAACAGCAGGGATGTCTGCCTTGAGATTTTCAACAAGAGCTTCGCGAAGCGCATTTTCAAATGCACTGTCTGCACTCTGCTGCTTGCGCTCTGTCATTTCCTTCTTGATGCCGTCCTTAAGCTCTGCAAGAGTATCATACTCACCAAGATCCTTTGCAAATTCATCATCAAGCTCAGGAAGCTCCTTAACGGAAATCTTATGAAGCTTGCACTTGAAAACAGCATCCTTGGAAGCAAGCTCAGGTGTGTACTCTGCGGGGAATGTAACATTTACATCGAACTCTTCGCCGATTGCTTTGCCAACAATCTGATCTTCGAAGCCGGGAATAAATGAACCTGAACCGAGAGTGAGGTCATATTCTTCTGCCTTGCCGCCTTCAAAAGCAACACCGTCAACAAAGCCTTCAAAGTCAATTGTAACAATGTCGCCGTCTTTTGCAGCTCTGTCATCAACATTTACAAGTCTTGATGCCTGCTCACGAAGGTGATCAAGCTCATGATCAATTTCATCGTCTGTAACCTTGACTGTTTCCTTTTCTGCACTCAGACCCTTGTACTCTGTAACCTCAACAGCGGGCTTAACAGCAACTTTAACTGTAAGCTCAACACCGTCATCACCAATTTCAACAACATTTACATCGTAAGGTGTTGCAGCAGCAACAAGGCCCGATTCTGCAACTGCTGCATCAACAGCTGCGGGGTAAAGATCGTTAAGAGCATCTTCGTAGAAAACACCCTTACCGTAAAGCTTCTCAAGCATCTGCATAGGAACCTTGCCCTTGCGGAAGCCGGGAACTGAAATGTCTTTCTTCTGCTTGTTGTAAACCTTAACTGTTGCAGCCTTAAAGGTTGCACCGTCGATGGTTACTGTAAGCTCATGTACGTTAGCTTCAACTTCTTTTACTGATTTTAAGCTCATTTTTAAAATCCTCCTATTTTTAAAACCAAGGTATTATAACATGTAATTTTCAAAAAGGCTATAGTTTTATTGACATATTTATGAATTTTTTTAAAATTTTTCCACTAAATGAGGACAAAAGCTGAGACTGTCGCCCGAAATCAGTGAAAATCGGATGTTTTTGTAATCACCGATGAAAGCATTTTTGATTGACGGACCGTGAAGGTGCGCATAAAAGCAGCGCTTTACACCGTATTCGGCAAGCAAATCAACTATCTCTTCACACACCGCTCTGTTACTGATTGGCGGATAATGAAGAAATGCAACCGGCTCACCGCCGAGCTTCTGCGCTTGCTGTAAAGAGAGCTTTAATCTGCACAGCTCTCTGTTGAGTGCCTTTTCTTCGTCCTCCGCTCCGCTGTCATAAAACCAACCCTTTGTACCGACAACACATATATCGCTAAGGCGCACCGCATTGTTGAACAAAAAGGCAATTGAAGTGATTGAGTTTGCTTCAAACAGACGATTCATTTTTGATACGGTTTCCCACCAATAATCGTGATTGCCCTTCATCAGCAGCTTTTTACCCGGCAAAGATTCAAGAAATTTAAAATCCGGGAGCGACTCTTCAAGCTTCATTCCCCAGGAAACATCGCCGCAAATGAGCACCGTATCCTCATCGGTAACTATATTTCGCCAATTGCTTTCAAGGCGCTTTTCATAATCGTTCCAGCCATGAAAAACATCCATCGGTTTTTCCACCCCAAAAGAAAGGTGTGTATCGCCGATTGCAAATAATGACATTGCGTTCAGCCTTTCATAAAAATCTTAGTTGATGCCAAGCATTGCAAAAACTGCCTTCTGCATATCAGCCTTGTCAATAACCTCGCTGAAGCGGACTGCCTTGTTTTCAAGACCGGTGAGCTGTACGGGACACTCGACACCTGTTGCCTCGGAGAGAGTCTTTGTCATCTCATATTCTTCACCCTTGACAAGCGAAGCATCAACAGCAGAAAGAACGCTTGCAGTAAACTTGAACGGACTTGCTGTTGAAGCGATAACTGTGGGTTTAGCATCACCTGTAGCTGCACGGTATTCATCATAAACCTTGACGGCAACAGCTGTATGAGTATCGCAAAGATACTTCTTTTCATTATATACTGAACCAATTGTAGCCTTTGTCTGGGCATCATCACAGCAGCCTGCCGCAAAGAGAGCCTGAATTTTTGAAAGGATGTCAGCATCTACAGTATATTTTCCTGTCTTTGAAAGATCAGACATATAACCTGCAACCTTTTTATCATCGCCGCCGCTGAGAATGTAGAGAAGGCGCTCAAGGTTGGAGGAAATGAGAATATCCATCGAGGGAGATATTGTAGCATAGAAATTACGGTTACGGTCGTAAGTACCTGTTGAAAGGAAATCTGTAAGAACATTGTTTGCGTTTGAAGCACAGATAAGCTTATCAATCGGCAGACCCATTTCTTTTGCATAGTAAGCGGCAAGGATATTGCCGAAGTTACCCGTGGGAACACAGACATTAATCTTATCACCGAGTGCGATCGCTCCCTGCTCTACCATGTCACAGTAAGCTGAAATGTAGTAGACAATCTGCGGTGCAAGTCTGCCCCAGTTGATTGAGTTAGCAGAGGAGAACTGCATACCGTTTTCATCAAGAAGCTTTGCAACCTCAGGGTCAGTGAAAATTTTCTTAACACCGCTCTGTGCATCGTCAAAATTACCCTTTATTGCGCTGACTCCGACATTGTTACCCTCCTGGGTAATCATCTGGAGTTTCTGCATTGCGCTGACACCATCTGACGGATAGAAGACAAGAATTTTTGTATTGGGAACATCCTTGAATCCTTCGAGCGCAGCTTTACCGGTATCGCCCGAAGTTGCAACAAGAATAACAATCTGCTTATCGCCTACTGTCTTGCTTGCCGCACGGGTAAGAAGGTGAGGAAGAATCTGAAGAGCCATATCCTTGAACGCACAGGTAGGACCGTGCCAAAGCTCCTGAATAAAAGCGGATGAATCGAGCTTGACCACGGGAGCAGTTTTGTCACTGCTGAACTTGCCGCCTCCGTAAGCACCGCTTACGCAATCGGTAACTTCCTGCTCAGTGAAATCGGAAAGGTACTTAGAGAGAACCGCAACAGCTCTGCCCTGATAATCCTTGCCGACAAGCGCTTTAAGCTCATCCATTGTAAGTGAAGGGATTTGTGTGGGGACAAAAAGTCCGCCGTCCTTTGAGATACCGTTTGCAATAGCCTGTGCAGCTGTTACACGAACGGAATTATCTCGTGTGCTTGTGTACATCAAATTAAAGACCACCTTTAAATTATTCTCCGAAAGCATTTTCTATATAATTAAAATCGGTTACCTTTTCATCCTTTATAATAACCTCTGCCACATCGAAGCGCGGCTGAAGGTCTGTAGGATTCGTGACAAGATAATGCTGTGCCGTTGTTAAAATTCTGCGCTGCTTTGCAAGCCCTACTGCGCTTGCAGGTCTGTCTAAAGAGTTCTCAGACCTTGTTTTGACCTCGACAAAACAGATATAGTTTTTATTCACCGCAATTACATCTATTTCACCAAAGCGGCACGAATAATTCATGCCTGAGATTTTATAGCGGTGCTTTTTGAGCCATTTTGCGGTATAGGCTTCGCCAGCATCGCCTTTCATTCTTTTTACATTCATAGTATCTTTTTGAGAAAGCTTCGTCTGTGCACAGGCGAAACACCGTATTTCTCAAGCATTTCATAGTGCAGAGCAGTACCGTAGCCCTTATGTTTACAAAACTGATATTCGGGGTATTTTTCATCAATTTCAAGCATAAACCTATCGCGCCTTACCTTTGCGATAATTGATGCCGCAGCAATGCTCATTGAAAGAGAATCGCCCTTTACAACCGTTTCGCCTTTTATTGAAAGCGGCGGCATTCGATTACCGTCTATAAGAGCATAATCTGCCTTTAAATCAAGGCCTTCAACCGCTCTGCGCATTGCAAGAAAAGTCGCCTGAAGGATATTGATTTCGTCAATCTCCTCCTCTGTGGCGATACCTACAGACCAGGCGAGGGCACTTTCCGTAACCTTATCATAAAGCAGCTCGCGTTTTTTTTCGCTTAGCTTTTTTGAATCGTTAAGACCGTCAATCACAAGACCTTGCGGAAGAATAACAGCTGCGGCATAAACAGGACCTGCAAGCGGTCCTCTGCCCGCTTCATCAACGCCGCACACATTCCGAAAGCCAAGTGAGAGTGCCTTTGCTTCATATTCGTAATCAGGCATTTCGCCACGGCCTTTCAAGTGTAATTCTGCCGAGCTTGCCGCCTCGGTATTCATCAAGCAGAGTGTTTGCGGCACGCTCAGTATCAATCTCACCGCCGCTTATAAGCATACCTCTTTTACGGCCTATAAGCTCAAGGATTTCATAATCCTCAAGACCTTCAATATTGCCGAGCTTATACCGCTCGGTAAGCATATCGGTGTAGTCTCGCGCAAGCACCTCTATAAGGCGCACAGCCATTGTTTCAACATCGACAACCTCATCCTTAACAGAGCCGATGAAAGAAAGCCTGTCGCCAACCTTAGGATCGTCAAATTTCGGCCAAAGCACACCGGGAGTGTCAAGCAGCTCGATTCCGCCGCCAATGTTAAACCACTGATTATGCTTTGTAACACCCGGCTTGTCGGCAACCTTGGCTTTGTTAGCGCCGACCATACGGTTGATGAAAGAGGATTTGCCCGTATTGGGAATTCCGACAACCATCACACGCAGAGGCTTACCTGCCATACCTTTTTCTTCGTTTGCACGGATTTTGTCCGCAAGCACCTTCTGCACAAGCGGACGAAAATTCTGTAACCCCTTACCGCTGCGGCAATCAACCGCAATGGCATGGGCGCCGTTTGAGTTAAAGTAATTTATCCACTGCTGTGTCGCCTTTTCATCGGCAACATCGCACTTATTAAGCAAAACTATACGCGGCTTTTGTCCTGTCATTTCATCAAGCTCAGGATTGCGGCTGCTGACCGGCACACGCGCATCAAGAAGCTCAGTTACGGCATCAACCATTGACAGACTTTCTTTAATAAGTCTGCGGGTTTTTGCCATATGACCCGGAAACCATTGAACAACCTGTTTTTGTGTATCATTCATAATCGTAATCACCGAAAAACTTAAATTCATCAATCGGAGCAAATCTGAGAATTACCTGACCGAGAATGTAATTTTCATCTATAAGACCTATATCAGGCGAACGGCTGTCCGATGAATGCTGACGGTTATCACCCATAACGAAAACCTGACCCTCTTTCAGAGTAAGCGGATAATCCCACGCACCTTCGTTATTAGTGGTTGGAGAGCCGAGATAAGGCTCGTTAATAACCTTGCCGTTTATTTTAACAGTAGCATTTTCAAAGTCAATGTCGATAGTGTCACCTTCCACCGCAATAACACGCTTGACAATAGGCTCATTATAAGCATTGGGCTGAGTGACGATGACAATATCGCCGCGCTCCGGCTCAGTGATAAAAGCCGAAACAAGAAGCCAGTCACCGTCAATAAGAGTGTTCATCATCGACGGACCGCTTACACCAACAATACGAAAAGCAAAGGTAAATATAAGCATTATTGCAACAATAGAAGAAGCAATAATTGAAACGAACTCAACCAAAAGCTTGGTTATGCTTTTCTTTTCAGCCTGAACAGATTTTTGCGTTTCAGACACATCTTCGGTTTCTTTGTTTTTTTCTAAATCTTCAAGAATTTTTTTAAATTCTTCATTCATAATTAATTACTCCTTAAGATAACCTCTATGATTAATCAACACTGCCGAAAGGATTGACCCTGAAAATACAGTTGCCGAGAATATATCTTTCATCGATAAGACCGATACGGCTTGAACGGCTGTCAAGCGAATCGTTACGGTTATCACCCATTACAAACAGGAATCCGTCAGGCACTGTAAGCGGAAAATCGACATCAAAGCTACGATATGTTTTTTCAAGAATATACGGCTCATCAATTTCCTTGCCGTCAACATAAACGATGCCATGGTCGAAGTCAATATCTATTGTCTGACCGCCGACAGCAATTACTCGTTTGACAATCGGACCTCCCGTTGAAGTCTGATTAGGCTGGGTAACAATAACTATATCTCCGCGCTCCGGTGAAGGGTCAAATGCAGAAACTATAAGCCAGTTACCGTCCTGCAGAGTGGGCAGCATTGAATCTCCGTCAACTCGCACGGGACGCACCGCAAAAGTAAACACTGCGGCAAGAAGTACAACCGCAATAACAATTGAAGTTATCCAGTCAAACAGCGCCGCACCCTTGGGAGATTTTTGCTTGGAAGGCTTGGCTTCTTTCTTTTCGGCAGCAGGAGCCGTATATATTTTGTTGTATTCGGTAATTTTCAAATCGTCACCTGCTGAAATAATATAAATTACGAGCACATATAGTCGCTCATATTAAATTATATCAAAAAAAAAGAACAAGTACAAGACTTGTTCTTTAATTTGTTGAGTAATTTTTTAAATTATTTAATATCCTGCTTAACCTTTGCAGCCTTACCAACTCTGTCACGAAGGTAGTAGAGCTTTGCTCTGCGAACCTTACCTTTTCTGATTGTGGTAACATTTGCAACATTGGGAGAATGTACAGGGAATACTCTTTCGATACCTACACCGTAGGAAACACGGCGAACTGTGAATGTTTCGGAAACACCGCTGCCCTTGTGAGCAATAACTGTGCCTTCGAAAGCCTGGATTCTTTCTCTGTCACCCTCGCGGATTCTTACGTCAACTCTGACTGTGTCGCCAACTTCTGCGACGGGCTTTTCAGCCTTGATGCTGTCCTGTGCAATGATTTTCAATGCGTCCATTTTTAGTTTACCTCCATAAATTTACAGGCGTTCGTATCGAAAACAAGTGCGAAAGAGGACCGCCAGCCTTAATGTTATTTGCATTAATACCCGTCGCGGATAACGACGGACAACAAACGCTTAAGTATATTACCACATAAGAATTGAAAAAGCAAGTGTTTTTTTAAAATTTTTCCAAGTTTGCAAGTAAAATTGCTTTACGGGTAATTTTACGGTATTCAAAGCTCTCCCCTATCGCGGATGAAAGGGCTTCAAGAAGGATGAAAGGACTTGCATTTTTCTGACTGCCTGCAGCCAATATAATGTTTATAATTACATTTTCGCCATTATCCTCAACTGTATAATCGCCCATAAGCTCTGCAACATTAATCTGCTTTGCAACCTTTTTTCTGCCTGCCTTACCCATTTTTTCTGCCGGCAAGTTTCCGCTTGAAAGTGCGGATTTTATTTTATCTGAAAGTCCCTCTTTGCCGTAAAGCTCGATATTATACTCAGCAAAAGCAATATCTCCAGGTTTATTTATAGCATCATCAACCGACACAACTGTTATTCCCTCAGGCATTGTTGTGTTAAGTCTGTCGCGCACCTCTTCGTTTGTCATTTCACCTTCAAGGCGGATGTCAACAGGCTCACCCTCGCTTTCAACACCAAGAGGCAAAGGCAGTGCAAAAGTAACATAAGGATGGGGATTAAAGCCCTCCGTATACCACAGCTCAATATTTGCGCGGCGAACGGCACGCATCATACAGCGCTGCATATCAAGATGTGAAGTATATTTAGCTCTGCCCTTTTTTGCAAGCAGCACTCTCACGCATCGCATCGCATTCGCCTCCGTTCAGTTTATTAGCTCCGCAGCCTGAACATTTCTCACGGCAGTGCGGTGTTGTTTCGTTGTTATGCGCTTTGTTATATTCGCGGATAAGATGTGACTTCGTCACACCGTAATCGAGATGATCCCAAGGAAGAATTTCATCAAGTGAACGCTCGCGGTTTGCATAAAACTCAGGTGAAATTGAGCACTCTTCAAAGCTTGCCATCCAATCGTCAAGCCTGAAGCATTCCTCCCAACCGTCAAGCTTACAGCCTCTGCGCCATGCAGTTTCGATAACAGCGGAAAGTCTCCTGTCACCTCTTGCAAAAACACCTTCAAGGAAGCTCATATCCGTATTGTGACGGGTAAGAGAAATTTTGCGACTTGTCAGCGAGCTGATAACAAGCTGCTGCTTGCGAAGAAGCTCTTCCTTGGTATTCTGACCTTCCCACTGGAAGGGTGTGAAGGGCTTGGGCACAAACGGAGCGACACTTATGCTGACATTTACACCCTTTCCCTTAGGCTTATTGGGATTGCGGTAAAATTCATCAACAACCTTCTGTGCAAGCTGAGCAATCGCAACAATATCCTCATCAGTTTCTGTGGGCAGACCAAGCATAAAGTAAAGCTTAACGCTTGTCCAGCCGCCATCAAAGGCTTTAAGTGCAGCAGAAAGGATTTCCTGTTCAGTAATATTTTTGTTAATTACATCACGCATACGCTGAGTGCCCGCTTCGGGCGCAAAGGTAAGACCGCTGCGGCGCACCTTTGCAAGACGCTCGGAAAGCTCCTTTGAAAAATTATCCGCACGCAGAGAAGGCAAAGAAACATTAACCTTATCCTTCTCTGTCCAGTCGAGCAGCTTATTGAGAAGCTCCTCAAGATTTGTATAATCGCTTGTACTCAGTGAGCAAAGCGAAACCTCATCATAGCCTGTTGAGTCACAAATCATTTTACAGTCACGGTTAACCGTATCAGCCTGCTTTTCGCGAATCGGGCGATAGATGTAACCCGCCTGACAGAAGCGGCAGCCTCTTATACAGCCGCGGAAAATCTCTGCAACGGCGCGGTCATGAATAATCTCGACACTCGGCACAATGAAGTTATCAGGAAAAAAGACATTATCGAGGTCACTGACAATTCTCTTTTCAACCTTTTCGGGTGCAGTACCAAGCGGTGTAATTGATTTGACTGTATTGTCCTCGTTATACTGAACATCATAAAGCGACGGCACATAAATGCCTTTGATTTTTGCCGCCTCAAGCAAAAATTCCTGCTTGGTAGAGCCTTTTGCCTTATGCTCTTTGATAAGGTCAATAAGGTCGTTTGTGACTTCTTCACCTTCACCGGGAAGCATAATATCAAAGAAATCCGCCATAGGCTCCGCATTACACACACAAGGACCGCCTGCAACTACAATGGGAGTGAGCGAATGCCTATCCTTTGCATAGATCGGCAGACCTGCAAGGTCGAGCATGTTCAGCACATTTGAATAGCTCATCTCATACTGAAGGGTGAAACCGATAAGATCAAAATCCTTTATAGGGTCACCACTTTCAAGACCATAGAGCAGAATCCCGTTTTCGCGCATTTTTTCTTCCATATCCACCCATGGAGTAAAGACACGCTCACACCATGCATCTTCACGTGCATTTACAAGTGAATAAAGAATTTTGATGCCAAGGTGCGACATGCCTACTTCATAAGTATCGGGGAAGCAGAATGCATAGCGCACATCAACATCACTTGCATTTTTAACAACACTGTTCAGTTCTCCGCCGGTATATCTGCCCGGCTTCTGAACAAGCGGAAGTATTCTTTCAAGTTTTTCGGAAAGCATATTTTCCTCCATAAAGCAATAGATAGAAGATATTATATAATATTATTCATTTCTTTTCAAGAGCATAAAGGACAAATAAACACTTGCAAGCAAAAGTGTGATATTATAACGGCTTTTTACAAGAACATAAAAACCTGCTGCACAAAGCGGCACAAGAAACACAATACCGATTACAAATACAGTTTTTTCAGCCTTGAATGTATTCATTCTGCACATTAGAAAGCATCTGACCGCCCTGCCGCAATCAAGCGGCTCAATAGGAATAAGGTTAAAAGCAGCCAGAGCGACATTTACAATAATAGGTTTGAAAAGCTGGGGCAAATGGCAGATAAGCATTATTGCCGTAAGCACAGCAGCAACAAATATATTTGTAATCGGGCCGGCAAGAGCAATGCATATTTCGCGCCTGTATCCACCCGATGGGCTGCGCGTTATACTCAAGCCAAAAGGAGCAACAAATATTCGGGAAGGCTTTTCACCGAAATAAAGCATACATAAAAGGTGGCCGCACTCATGCACCGCAGCGGCACAAAGAGCAAGAACAGCAGTGTTTGTCACATCAAGCACAAGAGCAACACAAATCGTAACAAAAAAGAAAAAGCTTACTTTCAAGCTTCCTAAACGGCTGTTAAACGTCATTCATAAGCCACTCCGCATTGCAGTATTTACCACCTATAATAATTGAAAAATGAAGATGGGAGCCTGTTGACCATCCCGTATTACCGACCTTTGCGACAATTTCCCCCTGACGCACAACAGCACCCTGCGTTGCTGTTATTTCGCTGCAATGCAGATAAAGAGTCTGAGTATCTCCTCCGTGTGAAATCAGAATATAATTTCCTCTCACACTGTTATATCCCGTTTCCTCTACCCTGCCGTTGAAAGCTGCAGCAATCGGTGTGCCTTCGGGCGCAGATATATCAATACCGTTATGTATACCGAATTTTCCTGTTATAGGATGAGTTCTGTAGCCGAAACGGGAAGTAATTGAGCCGTTCACGGGAATTAACATTTCAACGGTTGTATCAAAAGGTGCAAAACATACATTTTCCGTTGCTTCATAAACTTCCGTATCTTCTCCACCTGATGCTTGGCTTTGCGGTTCGGTGCTCTGCGGAATTTCAGGAACAAACGCAGAGTGTATTCTGCCTGCAACCTCACGCACACTCATATCAGTCTGCATTATTGAATTAAATTCCGATTTCAGTGCAGAAAAGGTATAAGGAGATAATTTTGAAACAACAAGCAAAAGAGCTATACCAATAAAAGCAAGAATAAGTTGTGCCGTACTTAACGACACAAGCCAATCCTTTTTATTAATTTTTTTCTTTTTACTGCGGTTTCTTTCGCGCACGCCCGAATATGTTTCATCAAAGCTCTCCAAGGCAATGCCTCCTTTATGATAATGTTTTATTACTGAGTAAATAAATATGTAATTTCTATGACGAATATCACCTGAAGCTGTTGCAAATTTGTAAACTGATTATTAAAAGTATTGCGGCAAAAAAATGCTTATGCTAAAATAAAATCATCGTAAGATTTATTCTTATATGAAGGAAGGAATTTTATTTATGAAAAAGATAATTGTTGCAGATGACGAAGCAAGAATTCGCAGATTAGTTTGTGACTTTCTTGAAAGCGAAGGCTATGAGCCGCTTGAAGCAAGCGACGGTGATATTGCACTTGAACTGTTTGAAAAAAATCCTGACACCGCCGCACTTATACTTGACGTTATGATGCCGAATATTGACGGTTGGGAAACCTGCCGCAGAATACGCAAAACATCTTCGGTGCCTGTCATTATGCTAACCGCACGCAGTGAAGAATTTGACGAGCTTATGGGTTTCGAAGCGGGCGCTGATGATTATGTCACCAAGCCTTTCAGCCCAAGTGTACTTATGAAGCGCGTTGCGGCACTTCTGAGGAGAACCGGAGCTGAGCCTGAGCTGTCAGCTGAAGTTGTTTCTCTTGACGGACTTTCCGTTGACGAAATTGCACATGTTGTTGAACTTGGAGATAAGGCTCTTGAGCTTACACTGAAAGAATACAATATTCTTCTGAAATTGCTTTCATCCGTCGGAAGAGTTTTTTCACGCGAACAGCTGCTTGACGACATCTGGGGATACGATTATGCAGGTGACATAAGAACCGTAGACAGCCATGTAGCAAGGCTTCGCACAAAGCTCGGCAAATGGGGTGACACTCACCTTAAAACAGTTTACGGCATAGGCTATAAGATTGAGGCGGAATAATTCATGAAAACACTCCGGAAGATTTTCCCCAAGCTGATGAGCAGGCAGTATTCAGTACGCACTCAGCTTTTCGGGATTGCGGCATTTTTTATCTGTATAGGCAGCTTTGCAATACTTATTGCAAACTCACAGCTCATACCTATTGTTTACACAATACGACAAAGCTACAATCTGAGAGAGCTGAGTCATCAGCTCGAAACGCTGATATATAACAGCAACGACTTTTACAATGACATGGCTTACATTGAAGAAAGCAACAACATTGAGGTTGAGATATACAACCGTGAGGGCAAGCTGGTTTATGATTCAGCTGTAAGCAGAATCGTACAAGACTGGGAAGAAGGCGAAAAAATTAATCTTCTTGATGTCCTTCGCACACGAAACCTTAAATCAACATCACACAAAGATTTTGATAACGGAGCTTATCTTGAACAGCTGATTGATGAAAAAACTCAGCTTCAGTATATGATGTATGCAAATCCGCTAGGCAGCGGCGGCATTCTGAAAATATACGCGCAGATGAACTACCTTGAAAATGCCTCTAATTCAACAACGCGTTATGTAAGCTTCATTGCGATTGCTACATTTGCACTTATAATCATTTCGCTTTATTTCTATCTTCACCATTTCACCAAACCTCTTATTGAAATAAACAAAATTACAAGAGATATGGCAAAAATGGATTTCTCTCAGAAGTGTCCCCCGTGCAGCAACAATGAAATCGGCGAGCTTGCACACAGCATCAACACTCTTTCACAATCACTCGACCGTACATTGCGCGACCTTAAGGAAAAGAATGAAAGACTTGAGGCAGATATTGAGCAGAAACGAAGACTTGAGCGAATAAGAAAAGAGTTTGTTTCAAATGCTTCGCATGAGCTTAAAACACCAATTGCAATTATTCAGGGATATGCAGAGGGCCTTAAACTCGGCATTGAAACCAAGAGAACAACAAGCGGTGAATATTGTGACATTATAATTGAGGAAACACACAAAATGAACCGTCTTGTGTGCGAAATGCTTGAGCTTTCCAAATATGAATCCGGTGTATATCAGCTTGAACCTCAAAATTTTGATATAAAAACTTTTATTAACAACAGTATTGACACTTACGATATTCTTGCACACGAAAGCGGTATAACCATAGAAAAAGACATACCGGATTATCTTACAGGTTACGGCGATCCGATAAAGCTTGAAATGGTTATTCACAACTATGTTTCAAATGCACTTTCACACGCGAAATATGATAAGATAATCCGTCTTTATGCAACTCAAACCGAAGATTCAATAAGAATCAATGTGTTTAACACCGGCGATCACATTGCAGAAAACGACCTTGAAAACATCTGGCACAGCTTCTACCGTTCAGACAAAGCTCACTCCAGAGAAGAAGGCAGATTCGGCATTGGTCTTTCAATTGTAAAAGCAATTCAGGACCAGCACTCAATGCCATATGCTGTCGAAAATGTAGACGGCGGTGTTGTATTCAGCTTTGATATTAAAAAAGCAACTGAGGAAACAGATAATGGAACAGAAAAGCAAGGCTAAAAAAGCCGTTAAGCTAATGCAGACAATTGACTCAGATATGATAGAGTGGATTCAGGAAAAAATGAAGGATTTTGACCTGCTTATGTCATATTACCGATGCGCAATGATGGAAATAGAAACAAAATTCAAGGTGCTAAACGAGGAGTTTTCACTCGAACACGACAGAAATCCGATAAGCTCTATCAAGACACGCATAAAGTCGTTTGACAGCATTACAGAAAAGCTTGAGCGCAAAGACCTGCCCTTAGAGGTTGATTCTGTAGAAAAGTATATCAATGATGTGGCAGGAATACGCGTTATCTGCACTTTTCCGGAAGATGTTTATCAACTTGCAGATGCGCTTTTAAAACAAGACGATATTATGCTGATAAAGCGCAAGGACTATATTGCTAAGCCGAAAGAAAACGGTTACAGAAGCCTTCACCTGATTGTTGCTGTGCCGATATATCTGGCTCACGAAAAGCGTCTGATGAAGGTAGAAATTCAGCTCCGCACACTTGCAATGGATTTCTGGGCAAGTCTTGAACATCAGATGCGTTACAAAAAAGATTTTGAATTCACGGAAGAAATGGCAAACGAATTAAAGCTTTGCGCTGAACAGAGCGCTGCACTTGATTTGAGGATGGAAGCGCTTAGAAAAAAAGTGAAAGAACAATAACATAAATAACAAAAAACACCTTACGGTTTTCACACTGAATCGTAAGGTGTTTTAAATTTAAAAATAATTATTTGCCACTTTTAACAGCTTCAAAATCGTCAAGAATCTGCTGTGAGGGCTTCTTTGTAAGAAGTGAAACAACAACTATAACAACACAGGAAACGATGAAAGCGGGAAGAAGCTCATAAATACCGAATATACCGCCGAGAGGCTTGAGGAGAAGCTTCCATATGAAGACCATACCGCCGCCGCTTATCATACCTGCAACAGCACCTGCAAAATTTACTCTCTTCCAGAAAAGCGAGAAGAGGAGGAGCGGACCAAAGGTTGCACCGAAGCCTGCCCACGCAAACGAAGTAATACCAAAGATTGTGCTATCCTGATCCCATGCGATAACCATTGCAAAGATTGTAATAACAGTCATTGCAATACGTGTTACCCACATAACCTGCTTATCAGACGCATCCTTCTTGATGATACCGTGGAAGATATTCTCAGCAAGAGCTGAAGTTGAAATAAGAAGATATGAGTCAGATGAGCTTATAGCTGCAGCAAGAATACCTGCACAAGCAAGGCCTGCAAGAACAGGCGGAAGGAATTTGACAGCAGTATCCATAAATACAGCCTCTGCATCTGTACCGTTGAGATAGTCAATACCGGGAACACTTCTGCCGACAATACCGATAAACAGTGCTGCACCCATAGCGATGAAAAGCCAGATACAAGCTACGCGGCGTGAACGTGTAAGCTCTTTTTCTGAACGGATGCCCATAAAGCGAAGAAGAACCTGAGGCATACCGAAGTAACCGAGACCCCATGCAAAAGCAGAAGCAATTGAAAGAGCACTGAACTTTGAGCCTTCGCCAAAGCCGTTTACTACAGAATCAGAGGGGCTTGATGTATAGAAAAGAGAGAGATAACCGTCGAAATTCTTTGCATTTTCAATAACTGCGCCGAAACCGCCTGCATGATGAACGGACAGAGCAAGAATTGAAACAAGAGCAACAACCATAACAACAGCCTGCATAAAGTCTGAAGCACTTTCTGCAAGGAAGCCGCCGAGGAAGGTGTAAAGAAGAACAAAGATTGCCGCAATAATCATCATCTGATGATACTCAAGATCAAAAAGATTTGCAAAGAGCTTACCGCAGGTAGCAAGACACTGACCTACATAAACTGAGAAGAACACGATAATGAAAAGAGATGCAATTATAAGAATTACATTTTTCTTTTCACGGAAACGGCTTGAGAAGTAACCGGGAATTGTAATTGCGTCAACTCGTTCGCTGTAGCGGCGCAGACGCTTTGAAACAATAAGCCAGTTAAAGTATGTACCGACAAAAAGACCTATTGCAGTCCAGCCTGCATCTGCAAGACCAGTCCAGTAAGCGAGACCGGGAAGACCCATAAGAAGCCAACCTGACATATCTGAAGCTTCAGCACTGAAGGCTGCAACCCACGGACCGAGTGAACGGCCGCCAAGAAAATAGTTTTCCGCATTTTTGTTTGCGCGTTTTGCAAAAAAGACACCGATGCCGATAACAACAAGCATATAAACAATCATTGCGGCAAGGTGCTGAATATTTGCACTGCTCATATTAACTCTCCTTTCTTCGTAACATTTTAGCAAGTTAAAGCGTTACAAAGATAAAATATATGCTATTCTAACACTATTTTTTATAATTTGCAAGTAATTTTTTAATAATTATAAATTTTGTTTAAAGAAATTACGGCATATAGGGATTCTCGCTATAGGAATAATCTTCAGGCATAATGAAGGGCTTGACAAAATTTATTGTATAATCAACGCCCCATTGACCGACCGCACCGTGCCATTTGTTCGAATGAGGTTCAATAGAAAGCATGCCGTTATAATTCTTTATATAGAGCAGTGCGAATACAGGACCCCATTTAACATCATCAAGACCTGCCGGCGGGTCATCGTAATGTTCACCGTTTATGTAGAGGGTGCCTTTGATGTGGAAATGATAGAATCTGTCGCCCCATTTTTCCATTTCCGAAAGGTAGTTGCCGCCACGGTTTATACAGTGTGATGTATCGTACTTAATGCCAAGCTCAGGGAGTCTGCCGAGCACAACAGACCATGCGTTGTCTTCAACAACAAAGTTTTCCCAATCGCAATTATATACCGCAACCTTAACATTTCTTTCCCTTGCATATTCAATCAAATCAGAAAGATAAGCAACAGCTATATCGCAGTTTTCCATAAAACTCTTGCCCTCAACCTCATTACAGCCGCAGTTGAACACGGGACAGCCGAGCTTTGAAGCTAACTCAATACAGTTTTTATCGTGCTGCAAGGCTTCGGGAATAACCTCACCGTTTTCGTCAATTCGTGCCATACCCCAACGGCCTATTGAGCCGACCTTCACACCGTATTTTTTACAGCTTGCTTTGATTTCATCAGCCTGAGCAAGCACCTGTGCACTGTCATAATTATGATTGACGCAGAATTCAACCCACTCAAGTCCCTTTTCGCTTACAGCTTTGATACAGCCATCTGACCAACCGTTGATAATTCCGAGATGCATAAAATAATCCCCCTGATTAAAAAACTTTATTTTTAAAATATGAACCGCATTCTCTTGCGGGTGAAAAACAAAGCGCATGAATATCATCTGCCTGACATTCGAGAGAAAAAATCTCCCCTGCCCTGCCTTCAAGCTTTTTGAGCTGAGATGCTCTGCCGACAATGGGAAGCGAAGGCTTTGATGAAGAAAGAACTTCCCTGCCTCTTTCATTGCACGCAAGGACACGAAGATACGGCGGTGCATCGTGGGCATGCGACGCTTTTATGCCAAGAAACAGACTTAATATAATCCGTCTTAGCCTTGCGGTAGGATAGCGTTTGGTTTTTATCCGCTCAAGTAAATCGTCCACACTTACCGCTTCTCTTACCGCGGAATAAATTCTGTTTTCAAGCCCTTCGGATATATCGGGCGCTGATGCAATTTCCTCAGCACTTAGTCTGCGGATAGCACAGAGAATCGCAGTGTCAAGCTTTGCTTCATCAGCATAATCCGTCGGATAAATCTGAGGAACATAAGCGGAATAATCATCACCTGATTTTATAAGACTCCTCACTGCACTCGCGCTTGCGAAACCGTTTCCCGTAGGTTTTTCAGTTTTATATCCATCTCCTGCTCTTGCTACTGCATTAAATGAAAAATCAAAGCCCGATTTTTTTGAAGCCGCTATATACTCAAGCGCAAGAATATTGTTTGGCGAAGCAAGAAGCGATGCTTTCTCTTTGCCGGCAAGCTCACAAACAGCCTGCTGTCTGACAGCAGCATAGGATATACCGCCGGGCAGCAGCTGTGAAATTTTTTCTTCAAGCTCTGCAGAATAAAGCAAATCCGCAACCGTTTTTAGTTTTTCAACTTCAGCACACTCACTGCCGAAAGAAAGCATATCCACACAACCAAGTGCGCCTGCAAGCTCAACAGCGCCTCGCGCAAAACACTGTGCTCCGCTCATTGCCCACGGAAGCGGCAGTTCAACAACTAAATCAGCTCCGTTGTTAACCGCGACATCAGCGCGGAGAAACTTATCAAAAATCGCAACTTCGCCGCGCTGAACAAAATTACCGCTCATAACTGCAACAATATGTGTTGCGCCTGCAGCTCTTGTCTGCTCAAGCTGATATACATGGCCCTTATGCAAAGGATTATATTCGGCAACAATGGCTGCTGCTTTCATAATTTTCACCACACCACAAAAAAAATAGGCAGACTATACATCTGCCTTACATATTATACTATTTTTTTTATTAATTCAAGACTGTTTCCATTTCTGTTTTTATGCGCTCAATAATTCTTTTTTCAAGTCTTGAAATATAGCTCTGTGAAATGCCAAGCATATCAGCAACCTCTTTCTGTGTGTGTTCCCGCTCACTGCCTATGCCGAAACGAAGGTGCATTATCATCCGCTCGCGTTCATTGAGCGTAGCAATCAGTGCAAGCAGTGTGTTTGTTTCATCCTCATATTCAATATCTGAATTAATGCTGTCAGCATCACTTCCAAGAATATCGGAAAGAAGAAGTTCGTTGCCGTCCCAGTCGACATTCAGAGGCTCGTCAATTGACACCTCAGTTTTGGCATTTGATATTTTGCGCAAATGCATAAGAATTTCATTTTCAATACATCTTGAAGCATAGGTTGCAAGCTTTATATTTCTCGCCGGACAAAAGGTATTGACCGCTTTTATAAGACCGATTGTGCCGATTGAGATAAGGTCCTCTATGCCTAC
This sequence comes from Acutalibacteraceae bacterium, assembly GCA_045539895.1. GTDB lineage: Bacteria > Bacillota > Clostridia > Oscillospirales > Acutalibacteraceae > UBA8612. Next base: position 49,212 of record JAZQGE010000049.1, on the reverse strand, counting down.
ACCTGAATTTTCAAATTTGCGCGCAATATAAACCACCAGACGAAGGTTATGTATGATAAGCTTTTCGCGTGCGCTCTCATCACCTTGCGCTATTCTGTTTATCACCTCCCTTTCCTGCTGTACACTCAGCGGTGCAGGCAAGGTTTCCGGACCGTTTATGTAGTGAACGCCGTTGTTTTTTCTTCGCTGAAAAAGCACCTTTATCTGCCGCAATATTTTTCTTATCATTCTCTGTTCCTCCCATTAAAATATTCATCAGTTCTGAATTCAGAAGCACCGTATATCCTGCGCCGAAATCTGCCCTTGTGCTGACAGCAACAGCCGCTTTTTTTACAATGCATTCACCCTGCTGTGTTGTGACATGCATTTCATCAACTTCAAAGGCGCACATAAGTGCAGTACCTCCTACGGTTTCGGACACGATAAGGTGCATACCTTTCGGCAGCGTTTCAGAAGAGGGTTCAAGCGCCGCTGCAACATATTCTGTCGGTAAAAGGTCAAGCGCTGCATTCTGACTTATGATATTTACCGGCTTACCCGTAAATGTATCCGCAAGCAGGTTACCCGTATCTATTATTCCCTTGGCTTTAACTGTAAATTTTCCAAACCTAAGTACAACATCTGCCATAATACTTTCTTTGTCGCGTCGGAAAATGCACCTGCCAAAAAGCCATATTACAGCATACAGCGCTGCACAGCCAAGGACAAGCGAAAGAAAGCTTACATCAAAATAAACAGAGCCGTTGCGTATCATCAGACCTGCAGGTGAGACGAGCAGATTGACACCCAGAAGCAATCCCGCAAAAAGCACGGTTACACCGCACAGAGAACCAAAGCATTTTATAAGTCTGTTAATAGATTTGCCCCCGAAAACAACCACACTGACCGCCGCAATAAATAAGCCCCTCATTAAGACGGTAAACCAGGTATCCAGCGGCGGCAAAAAAATGCAAAGCGAGTAAATTCCGCTCATAAAACAGCCTGTAAGCACGCGCACTGTAGTGGTTTTTTCACGGCAGATACATACTGCAGATTTAATAATAAAAAAACCTATAATTGTGTTCAGCGCAATCAGCACATCCACATATACAATCTGCTTCACTTCATCATTCACCGCCTTGTTTAAAAGTATACTTCGCACAAAACAAAAAAACGGTCATATTTGCAAGAAAAAAATAATTATTATTGCAGTCATAAATAATGTATGATAAAATCGAAATACAAAAATATGGAGGTAATTCCGATATGGATTTTAAAAAATTTGCGCCCACCCCTCCCATGGGATGGAACAGCTGGGACTGCTACGGAGCAGCTGTTAACGAAGAGCAGCTTCTTGCCAACGCAGATTATATGGCAAAGCACCTTAAGGACTATGGCTGGGAATATATTGTGTGTGATATACAGTGGTCTGAACCAACCGCAAAGAGTTTTTATTACAACTATTTTGCACCGTTGTGTATGGATGAATATTCCCGCCTTATTCCTTCGGTTGAACGCTTTCCCTCAGCAGCCGGAGGAAAAGGCTTTAAACCCATTGCAGATTATATACATTCACTTGGACTTAAATTCGGCATACATATCATGAGAGGCATACCCAGACAGGCTGCACACCTTAACACAAAAATAAAATGTGACGGAGTTACCGCAAAAGATATTGCAAACCCTTCTTCAATCTGCTCATGGAACCCCGATATGTACGGTCTTTATGCCGATAAAAAAGGAGCTCAGGAATATTACGATTCCATATTTGAGCTCTATGCTTCATGGGACATTGACTACATCAAGTGTGATGACATTGCAAACACGGAAATGTACCCTGACAATCCCTATTCCGCAAGAAAAGAAATTGAAATGATAAGAAAAGCCATTGACAAATGCGGCAGAGATATGGTTCTCAGTCTTTCACCCGGTCCCGCACCTGTTTGGGAGCATGAACACCTTGCTGCAAACGCAAACATGTGGCGTATGACCGGAGATTTCTGGGACGAGTGGAGCAAGCTTCACGCAATGTTTGAACGCTGTTATTCGTGGCAGGACTATGTTCAGCCTGGTGCATGGCCTGATTGTGACATGCTTCCCCTTGGCAGAATTCAGATTACTGAAGAGCTTCCGGAATACAGAAACCGTTATACGCGCTTTACCCGCGACGAACAGATAACAATGATGACACTCTGGGGAATTTTCCGTTCACCACTTATGATGGGCGGAGAAATGCGCGAAAACGATGAATTCACTCTTTCACTTCTTCAGAACAGAGAGCTTATTGATATGCTAAAAAATTCAAGCGGCGCAAAACAGTTCAAGCGCGAAGAAGAGGACGGCAAAGGAGAAATCATCTGGACATCAAACGGTGAAAACTGCAAATATGTTGCTCTCTTCAACACAGACGACAAAGAAAGAGAAATCAGTTTCGATATTACAGATATTTCAATCAGCGGTATTGAATACAAAGTTTGGGATATGTGGAAACACGAAGAATATGCAGTAACCGACAGTATTTTTTCAGCAAAGGTCAATCCTCACGGAGCAAAGCTTTATAAAATCAGCATAAAATAAACAAATGCAGCTGTCTCAATTGCTCAGAGACAGCTGCATTTTATTGCTTAAATATTATATTACATTGCCTTGACAGTGTTTTCTGCAGGATCACCTACAAGAAATTGCGGAAATTCGGGGTTATCGTAAACCGTGGGCTGACCGTCACAGGAAACAAGCCACTCGATAAGATTATCGGAATAGCACCAGTGTGAGAAGCCACTGACAAACCATGTGCTTTCGGGGAACATACATGTTGAAGCATCCACCGACCCGTCAGGTGCAACATGGTTATGACCATCATCAACCTTTTGTTTATATGACTTATCAAAAGGCTGCCCCATGGGTGCAAAGGTTGCACCGCCGGAGGAATTTTCCGAATCGATAAGAGCATCGGACTGGTAAGACATATCTCCGACAAGCGGAAGCGGATAGCAGCCATAGTGAGAAACAACAGCTATTGCCATACCCTTTTCCTGCTCTGCCTTGAGAATCTTTTCTGCATTTACCTGTGCATTATGGTATTTTTCCAGTTTTTTGACAATGCCTGCATATTGCGGATCATCGCCGAAGACCATATCAACAGCTTTATCAAAATATTCGGCAGGAACAAAATTGAACACACCGGGCATACAAGTAAAAACATCCCTTGCAAAACCGCTAAAGATAGTGTCAAAGCACTCATCAAGTATTTTATTGACAAGGCCCGTGAGGAGATTGTAGATACCTGTGTATTTAAGAGCAACAAGAAGCTTTGTAACAACGTCATCAACATTAGCTGCAGGCATCATTGTGCCAAGGAAATTCACAAGCTGTTCAGCATCAACTGAGCAATCATTCGTGAAAAGCTTTCCGATAAGTGTAAGACCCTGAAATGCAGAGCACTGTGAAACGAACATCTCAACCTTTTCTGAACCGTATGCATCAAAATAGGCAAGTGAAACTTCGCCGCCCTCGCTGTAAGCATTGATAATGACCTTATCATGACCGGTCACTTCAATAATTTCGTCGATATATGCCTCAAGCTTTGCAGCTGATTCATATGGATCAAGACGCCAGTCATAGAGGAAATTGAACTCGTTATCGTAAAGATGCTCATCCATAGTGACATCATCACATTCATCTGCATAAGCAGGGAGCACGGAATTACCGTTGCTGTCACAGTCCATGCCTGCAAAAAGTCTGCAGAGCATCGTATCAAGAGCCTGTGCAAAAGAATCCCAACCACCGAAAACAGCTGTAACTACCGCAACAGGCACAAATGTGAGAAGCTCTTTTGTCATTGTATCGCTTTCAATGGGAAAAATTGAATACTCCTCACCATTTTCATCGGTTGAATAAATCATGCCGCCGATACCGTTGACAAAAACAACCGGTGTTTTGCCGCAATCACAACCAGCTTCAGCAAAGGCAACGGATGTGCAGCCAAAAGCAATAGCGAGCACAATAACAACGCAGATTATTGATTTATAAACTTTTTTCATGGCAGAAAAGTCCCTTCTTGCGATATTATTTTACTTTATACCAATCTGAGCTTTAATATACTGAGTCAGACCGTGCATCTGTTCAATCTCTCTGCGGCAGCTGAAGTTAAACTCATCAACACTGCGTGCTCTTGAGGTAATACCCATATCAAGACCTTCAAGAGTTAGATAGTACTTTGCATTTACGGGATAAACCTGACGCTCTGCAACAGAGAAGAAGCCGACTATATCCTGAACAAGCTTTGCCTTTTCAGGCTCTTTATCGAAGTTCTTGCAAAGCCAGGAGTAAAGCTCAGGATGGAAATTTGCCATAACTCCGGAGAAGCCTGCACAGCCCATCTGAAGTGATTCAAGAAGGGTTGAGGAGTTTGCGTTATAAATTTTAAGACCTGTGCCCTCAACTGCATCAATTTTTGCCTTGATTTGTTCAGAATCGCAACAAGTGTCCTTAAGGAAGGAGAATCTGCCCGTGCAGGCAAGCTTGCCGAGTGTTTCGGGAGTCATAAGGCGCTTGTAGGGATAAGGGCACTCATAAATACCAAATGAAACATCGGGAATTTCATTCATGAATCTGTCAACATTTTTAAGAAGAACATCGTCGCTTTCATCCTGATTTGCAAGACGGTTTGAAATGAAAACATATCCATCAATGCCAAGCTCAATAAAACGCTTAGCCTCTTCAAGCTGTGTGTCAGCATCGTCTGCAGTGTGACCTGAAGCGACAATTGAAAGATTTTTTGGTGAATGCTCAACGATAAACTTAAGCAGCTCATATCTCTCTTCAAAAGAGAGGAAAAAGATTTCGCTTGACTGACAGATTGCAAAAATACCGTCGATTCCGTGCTCGGAATACCAGTTGATAATCTGTTCAACTGCGTTATAATCGACCTTATTGTCTGCTGTGTAGGGTGTTATCATTGTTGGATAGACACCGTTAGGAATTGATTTCACCATTTTCTTTATCCTCCGTTACATTATATTTTTTTAAGTTTTGCAAATTTTGCCATTAGTTTTTTTGTACCTGCTTTATCGAAAGCAATTTCAAGCAGAATGTCGTTGCCCATAGGCTTTGACGAAAGCACAACACCGGTGCCGAAGGTACCGTGCGAAACACTGTCGCCGACGCTGAAGTTTTCAAGCGGCTTTTGTGCAGGCTTTGGCACAGACTGTGCAGCTGAAGTTACCTTTTTAAACTGAGTTGAATAAGGGTTTGACGAAGGTGCGCCGCTTCTTGAACTGCTGCCCATTCCGCCGCCGAACATCGGAGGCTGAGCCGCAACACCTGTATTTTTGATAAGAGTTACGGGTATTTCATCAACGAAACGAGAAACACGGTTGTGGGTCGTTGAGCCGTAGAGCATACGGGTACGCGCCTTGGTAAGGTGAAGCTTATTTTTAGCGCGTGTTATGCCGACATAGGCAAGTCTGCGTTCCTCTTCAATTTCTGCAGGATTATAAACCGCCTGCATACCGGGAAAAACACCTTCCTCCATACCGACAATGAAAACATTGTTGAACTCAAGACCCTTTGCAGAGTGAAGAGTCATCATAACGACACGCTCAGCATCTTCATTCATATTGTCAAGATCTGTCATAAGGGCAACCTCTTCAAGGAAGCCTGTGAGCGACGCCTCATCGTTCTCTTCCGTGTAACGCTGAAGGTTGTTTGAAAGCTCGTTGATATTTGCAAGTCTATCCATATAGCTCTCTGCATCAAGTGCAAGCGAATCTATATAACCGCTCTCTTTCATGCAGGTATCAAACAAATCCTTAAGAGAAAGCTCCTCCGCTTTGAGCACAAACGAGCTTATCATATCAGAAAACTCTTTTAGTTTCGCAGAAGCACGCTTGAGCTGAGGATAATCCTCTGCATTGGAAATAACCTCAAAAAGACTTACACCAAGTGAATTGGCAATGTCGGAAGCATTTGAAACGGTTGTATCGCCTATTCCCCTCTTGGGCTCGTTTATAATTCTGCGAAGGCGTATATCATCCGCAGTGTTATTAATCACGGTAAGATATGCAATGGCATCTCTGATTTCCTTACGGTCATAAAACTTGTGACCGCCGAAAATCGAATAAGGAATGCCCATCCTGACAAAAGCATTTTCAACAGCATTTGACTGTGCATTTGCGCGATAGAGAACGGCAAAATCGCTGAATTTCTGACCGCCTGCAACACCGTCAAGCACCGTATCGGCAATGTATCTCGCCTCTGACTGTTCATCATAAGAGGTGTTGAGAATAATCTTTTCTCCCTCGCCGTTATCAGTCCAAAGGTTTTTACCCTTTCGCTGTGAATTGTTAGCAATAACGGCATTTGCAGCATCGAGAATAGTCTGGGTTGAGCGGTAATTCTGCTCAAGACGGATAACCTGAGCATTGAACTGATGCTCAAACGAGAGAATATTTTCAATTGTTGCACCGCGGAATTTATAAATACTCTGGTCATCATCACCGACAACACAGAGATTTCTGTGCTTTGCGGCTAGGATGCTGACAAGTCTGTACTGGGCATGGTTCGTGTCCTGATACTCGTCAACCATTATGTATTTGAATCGGTTCTGATAATATTCGAGCACCTCTTTGTCAGACTCAAGCAGACGCACGGTGTTGAAAATTATATCGTCAAAATCCATTGCATCAGCACGCAAAAGATTCTGCTGATAAAGCTCGTAAAGAGCGGCAATTTTCTGAAGACGGAAATCGCTGCCTGCGCTCTGCTTGAACTCGGCAGGTGTGATAAGGCTGTCTTTTGCCTTGCTGATTTCGGCAAGAGCTGCCTTATGACCGATAACGCGTTCTTCGATATTGAGTGCGCGCTGACACTCCTTCATAGCTCTGCGAGAATCGTCCGTATCGTAAATTGTGAAATGATTTGAAAATCCGATGCGTTCACCGTAACGGCGGAGGATTCTTGCACAGGCGGCATGGAAGGTGCTTGCCCATATTTCTGACCCATCAGGTCCGAGCATTTTTTCAAGCCTTTCTTTAAGCTCGTTTGCCGCTTTATTGGTGAAAGTGATTGCAAGAATTTCCCACGGGCGCGGTGTATTGACACGCATGAGGTCATCTATTTCGGCATAGGCAAAATCATCGCCGCCGAGATAAGCCTCTATTGCATTAACATCGCTCTGTGTAACGGGACGGCAGCAATAATCAGAATAATAAGCGCCGCCGAACTTCATTATATTTGCAATACGGTTTACAAGCACGGTTGTTTTGCCGCTGCCTGCACCTGCAAGCACAAGCAAGGGACCTTGCGTGTGGAAAATTGCGCTGCGCTGCATAGCATTCATTCTGCCGAACTGCTTTTCTATTACCTGTTTTCTTAAGTCAATAAATTTTTCGCTGAACATAATATACCACCATAATAAATATGAGATTATTTTACTATATAACAATATAAAAGGCAAGTGTTTTATAGTTTACAAATCAGTTAATTTATAAACCGGAATTTCGAAATTCGGACAAACATAAAAACGGCAGAGATATTCCCTGCCGTTTCATATAGCATTATAAATTCAATATAATAGTTATTGTAATTTTCATTTCAGATGAACGGTATACTGAGGATTAGGCTCATTTTCAGCAAGCTCCTCGATCAGTGAAATATTAACTGCATAAAAATCGGTGTCGCTTCCGACATTATACCAAGACTCTTTGACAATTCTTTTGCTGTCGAAAAATTCAATAAGTTTAAGAGCTGTTTTTTCCTGACCCTCATAAGTAGAATATACCTTAGCTGTATTATTGTCCGCATATTCATAGTCAACTACATACCAGTCATAAATTTCTTTTACAAGTCTGCCGTTTGAGTCATAGCAATATTCGCAGTTATCTTTTGATGATGATTCGGTTTTTATCAAGCGGTTTGAATCATCATAATAAAAGCTCGTTTCCATTGCAAGTGTATCATCCGAAAAAACACTTTCTTTCACACACAAACCGTTTTCATCGTAAAGATATTCTTCAATCATCCCCTTGTTATCGGTGATTTTTGAAATGTATCCTTCACTGTTATATTCGTACACAAAGCCGAAATTGAGGGACAGTTCACCGTTTTCTGATGTAAGAACATCGCACTTGATGCATTTTCCTGATGTATCATACTCATATTTCGTCTGAGCAATAATTGCATTTTGAGAATCAAAATAATTTGTTTTGATTTTTCTTCCGTTATCATCATATTCATATTTTATTTCAGCTGCATCAGCACTCTGCAAAGCATTTACATTACCGACCGATTTACCGGGATTTGTCTGACTGAGAATTTTACCCCCATCTCCAAAAGAAAAAACAGATACCTCATCACCAAAAGGAACTTTAACCTGATACGGCTTTATTGCACTGTTATTTCCCGTTTCTTTTTCCGGCTCTTTTTCAGTGCATCCTGAAAAAACAACCAAAAGAACAACAGATATAACTGTCATAAAACCAATGAGCTGTGATTTCATTAAATTTTCCTCCCTGAAAAATTAAAATATCGTATTTTGCAGAATGACCCACTGTTTAATCAGTGGGTCATTTAAAGCTAATTAAAGATTAAGAAAATCCTTACGGTAGTTGACACCGAAGAACTCTGCAAGCTCAACCATTTCGCTGTCCTTAATTGTGTTTACGCGCGGCATGTGAGCGGTGAGCATATAAATCTGAGCTGCCTTTTCAACTGTTTCGATAAGGCCGAAGGTTTCATCCATTGTCTTGCCTGCGCCGTAGATGCCGTGCATACCCCAGACAACAAGACGGAATTCTTCCATTTTCTTTGCTGTTGCCTCGCCGATTTCGTTTGTGCCGCAAAGCATCCAGGGAAGGACACCGACACCGTCGGGGAAGACAACGATACACTCTGTGCACATTTCCCAGAGAGTATGTGTGAACTTCTTTTCATCAAGCTCGTGAATATAGTTCATTGCAAGTGTATTTGTGGGGTGAGAATGCATGACAACGCGGTTTTCGGGGTCGACACGAAGGCGTGCCATGTGGCTCATAAGATGAGCGGGAAGCTCTGAAGTAAATCTGCCGCCGTCAGCATAGCCCCAGAGAAGCTCTGCAGTTGTGCCGTCTGCCGCAATGCGGATAATGCCGAGATTATTTTCCGGGTCATCCATAACATTCTTAAAATATTTGCCTGTGCCTGTGACAATGAAAATTTTACCGATAAGCTCTGTTGCATCAAAGCCTGTGGGGATTGTGCGGATTACATTGCCAAGATCAAGATACTCGGCAACCTCTTTTTCATCGAGCATATAGCTGATGTTACCGCCGTTGCGCTCGTCCCAGCCGAGACGGTACATATTTGCGGTTGTTGCCTGCATTTCTTTAACGAATTTTGCGGTTAAAATATCTTTCATTTTTCTACATCTCCGTCTGTTAATAAATTACCAAATTATTATATCACGCATCTACCGCTCAATCAAGTGTGATTTTGCTCAATTTAATTATTGAAATAAGAAATTTATTATGCTAATATGAAAACAAGAGGTGATTTAAAATGGAAAAATCAACCAAGTATTCAATCCCCTATCAGATTTTCACAGTACTCATAGGTGCATTTCTGATGGGCTTTATGTGGCGCGTGCGCGGCACACACGGCTGGGGCTCCTCCTGGGGTCTGCTTGCCGCAGGATTTATGTTCACAATGTTCATCACCATGATCAAGGGTCAGAGAGAAAAGCTAAGCTTCGGAAAGCTGGCAATTATCAGCCTTGCATTTATGCTCACAACTCCTGCATGGGGCACTTTGCTCGGTCAGATTACGGGTGTTCTTTTCGAAGCAGAAGACCTCGTTGACCTCGTACCCTTAAACAGCGCTTACGCAAACGATGTATACTGTTCTGTTCCCTCTGCGATCTACATAATGCTAAGTCTCGGTTTCGGTTTAGCTTCGCTTTTTGGTATCATGCTCGGTCAGTGCTTCAGTGAAAAGCAGTGGAAGCTCAAGGATTACATCATTCTGCTTGCCGTATTCTTTGCTGTTGACCTTATCGGAAAAGCAACCCTCCCCCACCTTATTCTTGACATTATTCAGCCGCAGGCTGTTGAGGTTTTTGAAGCAGGCTGTAAAATCAAAGGAATTGAAGGCAGTGCATGGCAGGTGTATATGCAGCACTTTGACGATGTTTCCTGGGCAAAAAAGATTATCGGCGGCAGAAATTACTTCCAGTCCGTTGAAATGATCACATACGCAATGAAATCCGTTGCCGTACTGATTGCAACACGTTTTATCATCAAAGACAAACGCGCAGCAACAACAGGCTTTATTGTATGCGGTGCATTTGCATTTTCAATCACAGTTTCCGACCTCTTCTTCTACTTCGGTGACGGAGGCTATCATATGCTCGGCGAAAACCTCTTCGGCGACAATGTAGCACCGTGGAGCTGTTGGGAATATTTCACAGGCTTTATTGCAGGCGGAATCATCACAGCACACATGCTCGGAATAAAATCTGAAGCAGATGCGCCCGAAATCAAGTTTGCAAAGATACCTGAAAAGGTTACAAATATACTGACTTTCCTGCTCGGCTATATCTTCCTTATCGGCGTCAACATTGTCCGCCCAGTGCTCGAAAGATATGATGAGAGCAAGCTTCAGATTCTTTACGTTGTAATATCCGTTCTTGTTGCGGTGGCACTTGTTGCAGTGCTTGTTAAAAAATGGGGCTTTGCTGCAGAAAAAACAAACATGGTAAAGGTTTCCTCTACCCTGCTTCCGCTCTTTATGGCACTTATTTTCTTATCATACATGTTCCTTTCTTCCGAAAGCTACAGAAACTACACAAGCCTCACAATGGTGCATAACCTGCTTGTTGTTGCTTCGCTCATAGCTGTTACAGCCTGGTGCGATGTGCACACAAAAAAATATCTGACAAAATAAAGGAATGATTTAATGAAAAATTGCAAACAGATTCTATGTATTGTTATTGTTGTATTATTTGTCATTATAACAATACCATCTATACACATCCTTTCTTATATACAAGAATTGGTTGTTATGACAGATTACATATTTGACGATAGCATCAATATTACTGTGAAATCACTCATTGAAGAAAACGGTTACAAAACTGAAGATTTTTGGTTTAAAAACAACAATTATGAAGAAAAACAATAGAGTTGTTTTATGAGACTGGTCATGAATATTATGACAAATTAACAATGCTTGAAAAAGTATTCGCTAAAGAAATATTAATGGAACCTGTTTATAATTTTAGTCTGTCAGAAGAAATACTGAGTAAGCTTTCCGGACAAATGCAGTGTTTATCAAAAACTGAAGCATTGTTCTTATTAACAAAAAATGATATGGAAGTTTCACTGGGAAGAATTTGTTTGACGCTATCGGCTAGTCCTGCTATTTCTGAAATTGATGAAAAATTATCAAGTATAGATTTATTGCTGATAGATAACACCGTATATGCACTGGTAACTTACAATACCGTACTAGAATCTATTTCATTGTATCAACTTGATATTCCAGTTACAGAACTAACAACAGATTCAGACTTTACTCCTTATATTGATATTTTAGAGCGTCAAACATTTAAAAGTTTTAGCTCTTATCTTTCGTCACAAAATCCGTTTCTTTTTACCAACACAGCTACATACTTATTGTTAGAATATGCACTGGCATTCTTATTTGTGTTATTAGGATATTTGGCTTGCCGTACTAAAAAATCGAAAAAATAAAGAAGAGGTAACACGGAAAAAATCCGTGTTACCTCTCATTTTTTGCTCTTGTGCCTTAGGTAGTGATAAGTGCAATTTATTTCGCAGGATAGTTTAAGTGATATTCTGCCTGACGGCAGAGTGCTATTTTCACCATTGTGAAAGTTTTATCGAAACCTGCGGTTTCAGTTTTATTTTATTCGCCACAAAACTTACGTATCAAATAAAACTGTGCGAAGCACAATAACACTGCAAAGCAATATAACTCGCCATAAGGCGAATAAAACGCCGAGTGTCTTTGTAAACACTCGGCAGTAATGCAGGTCTTGACTTTTTTATTCGGCAGAATCTTCTACAAGGTCCCATACCATATCGGGATAATCTGACATAATTGTGTCTGCGCCGTTTTTGATAAGATATGCGGCATCTTCTGCATCGTTGATTGTCCAATACTGAACGGCAATATCATACTGATGAGCGTAGTTGATAAAATCGCGCGTACCTGTATTGATAAGGTTTGCTGCGCTGCTGCCGTATGGAACCTGAAGAGCAACATAGGAAACATTTGCATCGTCAAGATCCCAGTCCATTCGTGAGTAGAAATAGAACTGAATAGCTTCAATAACATCTGCAGAGCGGGGCATATCGGGATAATTCTTCTTCATATAAGCAGCTACATCAGGCTGGAAGGTTGCCCAGATAACTCTGTCCTTCATGTTTCTTTCGTTGACAATCTCATAAAGCTTGTCAGCAGCCTCATAACCCTGGAAGTTCATGCTCTTGATTTCGATAATGTATCTGTACTCTTTACCGTTGCTGTTTGCTTCGATGAGGTCAATAATATCTTCACATTTTGAAACACGGAGATTTTCAGGAATTTCGTCGCCTCTTAATCCTCTGTAAGGATATTCGCCGTTGAGCTGGAAGTTCTCGCCGAGATTGAGCTGATGCGCTTCTTCAAAAGTGAGCTGTGAAGCAAGGACATTGGTTCTGCCGTACTTTTCAACCGCGTCGGATGTTGCATCAAATGTAAGGTCATGGAGAAGAATAAGCTCGCCGTCTTTGGTCAGCTGAACATCAAACTCAAATGTATCAACACCGAACTCGTCGGCATTTTCAAGCATTTTTTCAAATGCCATCTGTGTATTCTGCGGAGCAACACCTGCGCCTGAACGGTGAGCGGAAATATCGGGATTGCCATACTCATTGATATAGGCATTCGTTGCATTTTCGTTGATGATAACTTCTGTGCCGGGCTTATCGTCCGCACCCATTGTAAGAAGAATCGGGATAAGCATAACCACACTGGTTACAGTGTAATAAATCTGCTTGAAGGTAAGTAAAATACTCATAAACATAATTAAAAAACCTCGCTTTTTTCTGTTTTCGACTTTTCAATTATATCTTTTCCAAACAAAAAGTCAATAGTATATGAATAATTTATTAACGAATTTTGCATTTTTAAGCTAAAATCGGATTGAAATATTAAAATGTGTGTGCTATAATTCAAAATCGAATTACAATAAAAAGGAAGAAAAAAGAAATGTCCGAAACAATGTTTCTTGTATTTGAGCTTCTTGGCACGGTTGCCTTTGCGGCATCGGGCGCAATTACCGGAATCACAAAAAAGATGGATATTTTAGGTGTGGCAACACTCGGAATTGTAACCTCGGTCGGAGGCGGAGTGCTGCGCGATATAATTCTCGGTCTGACACCGCCCGCAACCTTCAGCAACCCGATTTATGCAATTATCGCACTGGCTGTATCAGTGATTATCTTCATACCGGCAGTGCACAGATTCCTGTTTAAAAACTATCGCATTTACGACCTTGCAATGCTGATTATGGATTCTTTAGGTCTGGGAGTTTTTACGGTTGTAGGAATACAGGTTGCAATGCACAAAGCCGACAACCCGAATGTATTCCTTCTTATATTTGTCGGAATGATAACAGGTATCGGCGGCGGAGTTATGCGCGATGTGCTTTCAAAGCACACACCGTATATTTTTGTTAAACATTTTTACGCATGCGCTTCATTTTTCGGTGCAGTCACCTGTATTGTGCTGTGGAAGCTTCTCGGCGAAGAGATTGCAGTTATAAGCGGTGCAGCAGTTGTATTCATACTCAGACTGCTTGCAGCACACTTCCGCTGGAGCTTGCCCAAAGCAAAATTTGAAGAGAAAGAAGAGGTTTGCAGTTCAGAAAAATGAACCGCAAACCTCTTTTGAATTTTATTTAATATCAGTTGCAGAGGATGTCTGTTTCCATATATCTGACGCCCATATCGTAGAGCATCTTGGCATCCTCAAGAGTGTTTACAGTCCAGAAGGAAACACCGATTTTTGCATCGAGTGCAAGCTGGATTGAAGCCTGATTGTTTCTGTCAAAATTGGGTGAAAGCCAGACATTGTCGCCCACTGCCTTTGCGGCTGCAATGTTTTCGGGTGTGATTTCGTCAATGAGATACCAAAGCTCGATTGAGGGGTCAAGCTTATGAATTACTTTAAGCTGTTCAAGGTCAAATGAAATTACGATTGCCTGCTCAGCAAGGCCCTTTGCCTTGACTGCATCGACAACAGTGTAGAGAAGGTCGTAGTTATCTGCCTTGATTTCAATCTGCGGTCTTGTCTTTGTGCCGACAAAAACATCGAGATATTCATCAAGTGTGGGGATTCTGAGGTCCTCATACTTCCAGAAATTAGCACCGCTCTTGTAGCTGAAGGTCTTAAGCTCTTCGAGTGTGTAGTCTTTAACCTCACCGTACTGACAGAACCTTGCATCCGTGGAGCTGTTGTGAATTACAACCCACTCGTTATCCTTTGTGAGGTGAATGTCACACTCGGCAGTGTAATAGCCGTTTTTGACGGACTCTTCAAAAGCGGGAATTGAATTTTCGGGAGCAAGTGCACTCACACCGCGGTGAGCCGTGAGATAAACAGGATCTTCGGGCGAGCCGATACCTGCCTCGGAAATTGAAATGAGCTGTTGGGGCTGATTGAAAATCTTTGCAATATGTACGACGGGAGTGTAGGGAGAGAAATAGATGGGCACGAGAATAAGTGTAATGATTTTGTTGATAATAGAAAGCATTTTTGTTTCACCTTTCGTTAAGGAATTTTATGGGATATATTATATCATTTATAAAATACAAAAACAATAGGCCAAAAGAAAATTTAATTGATGCTGTTTGTAGGTATTCACCAAAACCCTGCCATTCAAATTGTTTCTATTAACGAAGTTTTTATTATTGATTGAAAAGAAAAAAGATTAATGTTAAAATGTTTTTAACACAAAAAGGAGCGTGAAAACAAATGACATTTCTCTTTAAAATAATCGGTTTTATTCTCGCGGTTATTACTCCGTTGGCATCACTTATTGTTGTTGACCCGACAGTTCCGTTTGACAAGGAAATTGCCGTTGCAGAAGAAAAAGTCGGCGGCTTTATGAAGGGTGTTTGCCACGCAAGAGAGCAGTATGACCTTCTCAAAGATGCCAACATCAGCTGGATACGCGACGACATTCCCTTTGCCTTCAACAAAGACGGTTCACTTTCACAAAGCTATATCAACTGGAAGGCAGAAATGCAGGAATATGCCGACAGAGGAATCAAGGTTATGGCAATAACCCCCTACCCCGAAGACTTTATGGACTACGGTCTTGACCCCAGAAAGCCGGAAAACAAAAAGGCAATTCAGGACATTGCCCGTTTTTATCTCGACGACCTTAAGGATATTGCAGGCGCATTCCAGATAACAAACGAAATGGGTATCGACCGTTTCACTCTGCCCCTTACTCTTGAGGAGGCGGCAGATTTTATCGGCATGCAGCTTGAAGCTATGTACCCTGAGCGCGGCGATATTATCATCGGCTACAACCTCGGCGGTCTTGCAATCCTTCAGCTTCCCGGTCTTATGAAGGATTATCATAAGTACTGCGACTATGTCGGTCTTGATATGTACCTCGGCTGCTTTGAGCCTGTGCTTAAAAATCCAAATCAATATGTGACAATTCTTAACTTCGTAAGAAGAATCACAGGCAAGCCGATTATAATGTGTGAATTCGGCTACATCGGTCTTGGCGAACCTAAAAGCAAGGAAGAAAAACAGGCAATTCTTGAAGGCTACGGCTTCAGCAGCGAAAAAGAAGCTCGCGAAAACATTGACGAATTTATCGCGAACCTTCCCGAAGACCTCGCAGATGAGTTTGACAAATACGCAGACCAGACACCAGAATTCAGAGCAAGCCAGATGTTTGACGGCGAATATTCCAATCACCTTTACAGAGAGCTTCAGGAGGGCTTCGGTCTTTACGGCTTCCCACACTCTCACGAAGGCCAAGCGGACTTTTTCTCATATGTAATTCCCAAGGTGCGCAAGCTTGACTATGTTATAGGAATGTTTGTCTACTGCTGGCAGGACAGCGGCGACTGCTATGTATGCGGTCAGGTTGACTGCCCCGTTGAAACAAAATGGGGTCTTGTTGACTACGAAGGTAAACCCAAGCCCTCATATTATGCAGTCAAGGAAGCATTTGCCGACTGATTGAAACACAAATATAACAGTTAATCGGCACGGTAGTGATGATGTCTGCCGTGCCGATTATTGTACAATGTAAAAACAAAGATAAAAGAATCGTAAGATTTCAGTTATAAAAGGTGAAAATATGGAAAAACATGACTCATTGCAAATTATTTTTATCAGACACGCCGAAACAGATTATGATAATATCGCAGACAGAGACCCAAGCGACGGAGAGCTTACCGCAAAAGGTGAACAGCAGTGCATTGAGTTAGGCAAAAGGCTTAAAGATTTGCCGATTGATGCATATATTACCAGCTCTTTGCTGCGCAGCTTTAAAACCGCTGTAGGCGTTTGCAGCTCAAAGCCTGATAAACCTTTGCTTGAAATCTGTCCGGAGCTTGTAGAATGCGGATGCACCCCCGGTTATTACGGCTGCAGCGAAGAATATCTCCGGAGATATTACAAAAACACCAAAATGTGTGAAAAGCTCTACAGCACAGAGAATTATGAATTTGACTGCGAAGCTTTTGAGGATAATATTATCCGTGCAGAAAAAGTGATTTCATACATCAAAAACAGATTTTCTTTCGGTAAACGCGTTGCGGTTTTCAGCCACCATGGATTCCTTGAGTATCTTATCCCCACAGCTTTAGGGGTTAAACCGCATGTCTTCAGATTTTCTCTTGATAATATTTCAATCAATGTTGTTGAATTCTGCCGCGACGGCAATGCAGTGCTTCGCTGTATTAACAAATAGAACAACCGATTTATCAACAATCAAGCCGCCTCCATCAAATGGGCAAAAAAGAACCCGACCTATGGGTTTAATCACAGGTCGGGTTGAATTTTATTGGTCACTCACCATATCTGCCATTTTGCCGCATTTTTTCCAAATTACATCAGCTTTACTACACCATTCCTCGAAGCCTGAAGGGGTTTCGGGGAATTTTTTATAATGACCCGAAATCTTACCGCCGTTCACAACGGCTTTAAGCAGAGCAAGAATTGTTGAAATGCGAAGCTTGCCTGTTACAATACCCTTGATAAAGCGGTAAGCCATTGTGAGGATTTCACCTGCCGAGAATTTCGGCATACCGCCCTCACCCATTGCGATAAAATTCTTGGTGCTGAAAATAAGGTCGTTTGCAAAGAAATACTCATTTTCTTGAGCACTTGATGCAACAGCACCTATAAGCACAGCCATCTGGTTTGCAAAGTCAGCGCCCTGTGCATCAATGTATCTCTTATTTACAAGCCAGAGGTTATCACGACTGCACTCCTTGCCCGATTTGAGAAGCGGAAGAACAACCTCAAGTGCGGCATCCATCTGCACCATAGCCGCTGTTACACCCTCACCGCAGGAGGGCTTGGTAATGCAGGCTGCATCACCAAGAGCAATAAAAGCATCGGAAACAAGCGAATAAGGCGGACGGCGGTAAGGAGTGAATCCGCGCTCAAAATAATCAATTTTATGCGGTGTAAGCTCAACTGCCGATTCAAACTCCTTATAAACCTTTTCGCACATATCAAAGCTGAGGTTTGCACCTATTCCAATTATTGCACCGTTGGGGTTGTGCTGAGGTGCTTCCCAGGTCTTGTAAAAAGGCCATGAGCGAAGGTTCATTTTATCGTCGGGGTTAACAAAACTTATGTAGCGAAGAACAACATAAAACATATCCGTCGGGTCGATTTCAAAGGTTTCGACCCCGTAGCTTTCGGGCAGACTGCGTCTTACAACAGCAGGAATACCGGAGCAATCTGCAACAAGCCTTGCAGATATGTTTATCTCTTCGCCGTTATTGCGGCACTTTACACCTGTTATCTTGCCGTTTTCATATATACAGGATATAAATTCGGTTTCGTATGCAATCTCTGCGCCGCCCTCGATTGCCCAACGGTTGAGGCGCACGGTATAATCGTGCATGTGCATACCGACGACCTTGCCGGGAGAATACTTGGGATAGTGGCCGAAAGCCGAACAGACATGAGTGCTGTCAAACTCGAAGGCATAGTCCTCACCCTTTACAGGCCAAGGAATGCCGAATCTGTCAAAATCCTCTCTGCCGACGTGAAAAATGTCGTATTTCGTGCCGACCTTTTCCACCGGCTTTGAATCAATAACAAGAACGCTGATACCGTTTTCGGCAAGCTTGCGTGCAAAATAGCTGCCTGCTGTTGCCGCACCGACAACTATTACGTCGTAACTGTTTTTCATAAGGTTACCTCCAACAAGTTTATGAGAAAATTGTAGCATATAAATTCGATTATTGCAATAAAAATCAGCGTTCCGATTTTAGCAACGCATAATAACAAGCGTCGCAGATGCCTTGATTATTCCAATCGGAGCTGCGCAGAGTTCCCTCATATTTCATGCCGCATTTTTGCATTACCTTACCGGAATTCGGGTTTCTCGGGTCGTGTCTTGATTCAATACGGTTTACATCTACCTCATCAAACAAAAAATCCATAACTGCCTTGAGGGCTTCTGACATTATTCCCTGATGCCACCATTTCCTGCCGAGGCAGTAACTGATTTGCATTGAAGAAACTTCCTCATTCATAAAACCTACAGCAATAGCACCAATCGGCTCATCATCGTTTTCTTTCAAAACAATACCCCAATGATAGTATTTATCGTTATTATACTGTTTCACCCAATCATCCATTATGCTTTGGCTTTCTTCTTGATTAGAATGAGTTTTCCACATTAAAAACTTTGTTACTTCCGGGTCGGATGCCCAATTCTTAAACATTGCCGGTGCATCTTCACTCACATATCTTCTTAAAATCAATCTGTCTGTTTCTAACCTTTGTGTTCCGCAGTGTTTCATAATTCTTTCACCACTCATCATATTCCGTAGAAATATCTTTTAATATTATCTGCATCGGGATAATTAAATTTATCAATCGCCCCTATTACTTCGCTTACATCATATTCCAAGTCAATTGTTTTCACATCAACATTTCCGTTTTCTATATTCACAATGCCTGTGCGTGCAATATTTTCATCCTGCGCAGGGCAACCAAGCGAGCCGACATTTATATAAAATTTATCGCCTTTGCAAATATTTCTGCAATGGTTATGACCGTATAAGATAATATCGCCTTCAACATCGGCAAACATCTTATCTAAATCCGTTTTGTCAGGATTCATTTTGTCGTTGATATAATGGCCGTCACTGTCCATACAGTAATGCATAACCGTCAAGTCATAGCCATCACACATTACACTAACCTTGTACGGTAAACTCCTGAGAAAATCAACCGATTCCTTTGACAGCAGGCTGTGCTCCCATTTGTGATGTTTCATTTCCTCGTATCCCATATTTTCTTCATTGGGATAATCGCTCGGCATTTCATCAAGCAGGTATTGTTCGTGATTTCCACGCGCGGCAATCAAATTAGGAATCCGCATCAAATATTGTACGGTCTCTTCGGGGAAAGGACCGATTCCGATTATATCTCCACAGCAAATAATTTTATCGCATCCCGACTGCTGTAATTCTTCCACAACAGCTTTAAGTGCGGTAAAATTGTTATGTATATCTGTAATTACACCTATTTTCACAGTATCACCTGCTGTCCGTTTAAAGATATAAATTATTATATCATTACTTGCAAATCAATTCAATATTTATGCGTAACAAACACATCGTAGGGGCGCCCATCGGGCATCCGCCGTAAAAGAGATATGTCGATGGATAACGGGCGATTTGTGAATCGCCCCTACGCAATAACAATAAGAGTGATATATTTTTTGCAAGCGGAGACGAAACGTCCCGTATGCTAACGTGTATTTTCGGAATGCCGGATGTTATAATTACACATTTCACCTTGCAGGATTGATTGTGATGTGATATATTTGTTTTAAATAAAAGCGTTACGGAGGAATTGACATGGCTAAAAAAGCTATATCAGCATTGCTTGTGCTGATATTTACACTATGCAGCATAACAGTCGCTTTTGCAGAAGCAGCTGACGCAAGACTTTACACCGTTTACGGTAACGGTATGCTTTTTGAGCAGAATAAGGCAGCGATATTTGCAGGCGAAGGTAAACCCGGAAGCGTTATAAAAGCACAGCTTCTGAATGAAAATTCATGGCTTGTGCGCACTGCATCAGGCAGAGTCAATGAGGATGGCACATTTGAAGTTTCCTTCATTGCACCTGCAGGCGGATACAATGAATATACAGTTGAGCTGACACAGGACGGCGACAAGTTTGCAACACTCCAAAATGTTGTTTTCGGCGAATTGTGGCTTGCAAGCGGACAGAGCAACATGATGTACCCTCTCGGTCAGTCTGTAAAAGGACTTGAAATGATTAACAAAGGTGAAAAAGCAAGCAAATGGCTCAGAGTGCTTTGCGAGCCTGCATACCCGACCTACAACGGAACAAACGCAATACCGGTTAATCCGCAAAATGATATTGTTGATGCAGTATGGATTAACGGTGAAAGCTCTTCTGTTTACGGTATGAGCGCTGTTGCTTATTTCTTTGCAGAAAAACTGATGACAGAGCTTGATATGCCCGTAGGTATTCTCAACTCCTCTCTCGGCGGCTCATCAATAAGAAGCTGGCTTTCAAGAGAAGCGATTGATGCTGACAGCACACTGAAAAACGAATTCATAAAAGGCGGTCTTTACATAGAAAAATCAGCATGGGACGAAAAGGATTCAGACATATATATTGATATGACCGCAAACTATAACCTTCGCACACATGCGTACCGCAACTTCCGTCCGTCAGGACTTATCTGGTATCAGGGCGAAACAGACCTTATTTACAACATCGGCACTGATGTTTATACGCACAGCTTTGATGCCTTGCAGCAGATGTACACAGACATGTTTGATTACGGCGAAGAGCTTTTCCCGATGATATATACACAGATTGCGCCCTATCCCTACGGCGGACACGCAATGAGCGAATGGAATCTCAGCTACACACAGATGCAGTCAGCTCTGCCGGATAGCCGAGCTATGATAACACTTTATGACCTCCCTCTGTCCTATCTGCCGGAGTTAGGTGTAATCCACCCCTCAACTAAACAACCCGTCGGTCAGAGAATGGCTCAAGCAGCACTCGGTATGGTTTACGCCAAAAGCGACACATACACTGCCGCTTCAGTTGCTTCCAGCGAAATCAAGGACTCAGCTATTTATGTAACGCTTAAAAATGTCGGTGACGGAATTGAAGCCGCAAACGGTACACTGAGCGGCTTTGCACTGTGCGGTGAAGACGGAATATATGTGCAGGCTCAGGCTGAAATTATATCTGCCGATACAATCAGAATCTGGAACGATAAAATAACTAAGCCTGTAAGTGCAAGCTATGCTTACTGCACACTCAACACCTATTCAAGCCTTTACACAGTTGTTGACGGTGAAAAGTTCATGCCGGTCAGCCCGTTTGTTACAAAGGCACTAACCGGTGCTGTATATTGGACAGACAAAACCTGGGCAGAGTGTGAACAGGAAAAGGCATGGCACCTTCTGCCTGACCCGCACAGCGCAGAATTTGACACATGGAAGGCTGACGGTGCAGAGATATGCCTTGAAGCCGGCAGTGCATACAGCGGCCAAAAGGGACTTGAAATAAAAGCAACTGACAGCAAATTTACAGTCAAACCCGTACAGCTTTATAAAGTTGACCAAATGAAGCCTTTCAATGATACGGAAACCGACTGGAGCAGCTACGGTAAAATAAGCTTTATGGCACGCAACAACGGCACTCAAGATGTTACACTTGATGCGATGAGAATTTATGTTGACTCTGTCATATGGTACACCCCTGCCGTTGAAGGAAAAAAAGACAGCTCATACATTTTACCTGCTGACGGCAAATGGCACGAGATAACACTCAACCTTGACAGTCTTTATCTTTTGGCAAACGAATGCGGCTTTACCTATGCAAATGAAAAGCTCAATTATGTATACAAATTCCAACTTGAGTTTTCAGGTGAAAACACAGACATAAGTATCGATTCATTTGTCTTTTCTCCTTCAGCCGAAAAGCTTGGAACAAGATTTGAAGCTGACATAACTGAGGCTGACAACATTTTTGAAATTATCAGCGCTATGTTCACGACATTTATAAGCTTCTTTGCAAATTTATTCTGATACAACAAAAGAACAGCCGCTCATCGTTAATGAGCGGCTGTTCTTATTTATTGAGAAATTAAAGAGAAATCTCCATTGCACAGTTGTAAAGGTCCTTATCAATTGTCTTGGACATTTCAAGTGCTTCGTTGATATCGTGGTCGGTAATCTGTGCACCATGCATTACGACAACGCGGTTGCTCTTACCCTCGTGAAGAAGGTGAACAGCCTTATAACCCATCTGGCTTGCAGTAACACGGTCGCGAACTGAGGGTGAACCGCCGCGCTGAATGTGGCCGAGAACGATTGAGCGTGCCTCTACACCTGTTTCGTCCTCAATTCTCTTTGCGATTTCGTCAACGGTAATACCGTCGCGGAAACGAACACCTTCAGCAACCATAACGATAAAATGATTCTTACCTGTTTCCTTAGTGCGCTTGATTTTTTCGATAACATTCTTTTCAATGTCATAAGGAATTTCAGGAATAACGATAGCTGTTGCACCGACAGCGATACCTGCATTAAGAGTTAGATAACCTGCGCGTGCGCCCATAACCTCAACAACCATACAGCGGCTGTGGCTTTCAATTGTGTCACGAAGGCGGTCAACAAGCGCCTGAACAGTGTTAAGGCAGGTGTCAAAGCCGATTGTATAGTCTGTGCAGACAATGTCGTTGTCAATTGTTCCGGGAATTGCAACACAGGGAAGACCAAAGTTTGAAAGGTCGCGTGCGCCGCGGAATGAACCGTCACCGCCGACAACAACCAAGCCCTCGATACCGTTATCCTTTGCAATTTTTACAGCCTCGCGTACAGATTCTTCATATTTAAACTCAGGGCAACGTGCTGTATAGATTTTTGTACCGCCGCGATGAATAATATCGCAGACATTACGCATGTTAAGCTCAATAAAATCTTCTTCAAGAAGGCCCTTGTAGCCGTAACGGATACCTACAACCTCCATACCAAGATAACAAGCTGTACGGACAACTGCACGGACAGCAGCATTCATACCCGGTGCGTCGCCGCCGCTTGTGAGAACGCCGATTTTTTTCATAACTAAATCTCTCCTATGTCTAATATGTCTAATTATATTGTTTTCTATATTACACTAATTAAAAATTATGTCAAGCATTTAGCGCAACTTTTCACTGAAAAACGACATTTTCCGCCCCTAAAATCCGCTTGAGTTCATTAACCAAAGGATCATTTACATCCACATGAAGCACAGCTGAAGAATACTTCTTACTGTCATTATAGTAAAAATACGCAGGTGTGTTTCCGTCAAATATCGCAAGAAGATTTTCTGCACGGTTTTTCTGTTCACAGTTTTCACACGGCACACGAAGGAAAAGACCGTGCTTCACATTTTTTTTCGTCTGCGGTTTATTTTCAACCGAAACTGCCTTCGGACAAGGCTCAATTGTGTCGCAGACTATGCTCGGCTCTTTATCCTCTCTCAGGCTTAGTCTGCCCTTAAGAAGGACAATATTTCCCGTAAACAGCAGCGCTGAATTTGCCGCAACCGTTTTCGGAAAGAGCAAAGCCTCAATATTACCGCTCATATCCTCAACCGTTACAAAAGCCATTTCCGCATTGCTGCGTGTAACCTTTTTCTTAACGGAGGTTATTATACCGAGGACACAAACCTTTGAATTATCTGTAAAACTGTTTTCCTCAGTCAGATCAAAAATATTCACACAGCCAAGCTTGTCCGCAAGCTGAGAATAACCGGCCATGGGATGACCGCTGACATAAAATCCGATAACCTCTTTTTCTCTGAGAAGCTTTTCATCATCGGGAAGCTCGTCCACCTTCGGAATTTCAGGACCTGCCTTACTTTCTTCACCAAGCAGACTAAAAAAGTTCATCTGAC
Source organism: Acutalibacteraceae bacterium (assembly GCA_045539895.1). Classification (GTDB taxonomy): domain Bacteria; phylum Bacillota; class Clostridia; order Oscillospirales; family Acutalibacteraceae; genus UBA8612. The sequence continues at coordinate 25,032 of JAZQGE010000049.1, read as the reverse complement.
CACTGAGAACACCGTTCCTGTCACTTTCAAGCTCAGAAAGAATTGACGGAAGCATAACGAGCATCTGCCTGCGGTTTAAACCAAGACCGTCAAGCGCACCGCTATAGATAAGGCTTTCTGCGGCACGGCGGTTGAAGCTGCGCGAATACACTCGCTTACAAAAGCTGTAAAAACTTTCAAATCTGCCGTTCTTCTCCCTTTCTTCAACAATGGCTGTAATCAGTGCTCTGCCGAGATTTTTGATTGCAAGCATACCGAAGAGAATCTTCCCGTCTTTTGCAACAAAGCCTTCGTAGCTTGAATTGACATCCGGCGGCAAAACGGAAATGCCGAGTCTGTTACACTCATTTATATAACCGCTAACCTTAGCCGTATGATCTAACACACTCGTGAGAAGCGCCGCCATAAACTGCTGAGGATAGTGGCATTTGAGCCATGCAGTACGGTAAGCTACAAGCGAATAAGCCGCCGCATGGGATTTATTGAAGGCATAGGATGCAAACGATGACATATCCTCGAAAATTGAGTTTGCCGATGCGGCATCTATACCGTTCTTAGCTGCACCCTCAATAAATGTCATTCTCTCTTTTTCCATAACATCGTGCTTTTTCTTCGACATTGCACGGCGCACAACATCTGCTCTGCCCAGAGAGTATCCCGCAAGCTCACGGAAAACCTGCATAACCTGTTCCTGGTAAACCATGCATCCGTGCGTTACTGAAAGTATTGATTTAAGCTTATCCGCTTTATACACCGTTTTTTCGGGATTTTTGCGGTTTCTGATATAAGTATCAATTGAATCCATCGGACCGGGACGGTAAAGCGAAATTACCGCAATCAAATCCTCTAAACATTCGGGCTTTATGCGCGTTAATACAGAACGCATACCGGCAGATTCAAACTGAAAAACACCGTAGGTCTGACCCGAAGCAAAGATCTTATAGGTTTCAGGGTCATCAACAGGTATTTTTTCAATATCAAAATCCGGATTAAACTCCTTCACTGCCTTTTCAGCATCGGAAATAACAGTGAGAGTTTTAAGTCCGAGGAAGTCCATTTTTAAAAGACCAAGCTCTTCAAGGGCGGTCATTGTATACTGAGTAACCGCAAATTCATCGCTGAGAGCAAGAGGGACATAATCCTTGACAGGGTCGCGCGTGATAACAACACCTGCCGCGTGCTTTGAGGCATGGCGCGGCATCCCCTCAATCTGCATTGAGTTATCAATCAGCTCACGCACGGTATCATCACTGTCGTATCGCTTGCGAAGCTCAGCAGACTGCGCAAGCGCTTTTTCAAGAGTTATTCCAAGCTCAAAAGGAATAAGCTTTGCAACCGAATCGACCGTTGCATAAGGCAGCCTCATGACTCTGCCGACATCGCGCACAGCTGCCTTGGCGGCAAGTGTACCGAAGGTTACAATCTGCGACACATGGTCTGCACCGTATTTTGATACGACATAGTCAATAACCTCGTGTCTGCGCTCATAACAGAAGTCTATGTCAAAGTCAGGCATACTCACTCTTTCAGGATTGAGAAAGCGCTCGAAAAGCAGGCTGTATTTCATAGGGTCGATACCCGTAATGCCTATACAGTAGGCGGCAATGCTGCCTGCACCTGAACCTCTGCCGGGTCCCACGGGAATACCCTTGCTTTTTGCATAGCGCACAAAATCGTGGACTATAAGGTAATAATCCGTATAGCCCATTTTATTTATAACATCAAGCTCGTATTCAAGCCGCTCCTTGTATTCAGAAGGTGCGTTTTCACCGTACCGGTTTAAAAAGCCTTCGCGGCACATACGAGCAAAATATTCATAGTGGTCTTCGCCGCCCGGTGTATCAAAATTAGGCAGCTTTGTGTTGCCGAACTCGATATTCAGGTTGCATCTTTCGGCAATTTTCGCAGTGTTTTCTATAGCTTCAGGGGTATCGGAAAACAAAGCTCGCATTTCGTCTTCGCTTTTGAGATAAAATTCATCCGCTTCAAATTCAATACCCGTATTTTCACCGAGAATATGGTTAGTCTGTATGCAGATAAGAATCTGCTGGATTTTTGAATCTTCTTTACGGACATAGTGCACATCATTTGTAGCGACAAGACCTATACCGGTTTCTCTTGAAAGTCTTTTTAAAAGCGGAAGAACACGGAGCTCTTCTTCAATTCCGTGGTTCTGGATTTCTATAAAGAAGTTATCCTTACCGAAGGTTTTGCTATACCACAGAGCAGTCTGTTTTGCTCCGTCATAATCACCCTTGAGAAGAGATTGCGGAATTTCACCGGCAAGGCAGGCTGAAAGCGCAATAATACCCTCGTGATGCTTTTCAAGAAGCTCACGGTCAACGCGGGGCTTAGTGTAAAAGCCCTGTGTCCATGCATCAGACACGAGCTTTATAAGATTGCCGTAGCCTGTTTCATTTTCTGCAAGCAGAATAAGGTGATAGCGCTCGTTATCAATTCCGTGCACCTTATCAAACCTCGAACGCGCTGCAACATAAACCTCACAGCCTATAATCGGCTTTACCCCTTGCGCAACCGCCTCTTTATAAAAATTGATTGCGCCGAACATTGCACCGTGGTCAGTTATGGCGAGGCTTGTCTGTCCGAGCGCTTTTGCCGCAGCAATAAGCGGTTTGATACGGCAAGCTCCGTCAAGCAAGCTGAACTCACTGTGCAGATGCAGATGTGTAAACCCTGACATAAAAGCCTCTCCTTTCTCTTATGTTAATCGAATAATTTAATCCTCACTGTTTGCTATGCTTACAATTTTATTAAGTCTGTGATGAATGCCCGAACGGGAAAGACTGACGGATAGCAGTGCGCCAATTTCCTTAAGACTTGCTTCAGGGTATTCTTCACGCAAATTTGCAATTTCACGAAGCTCTTCGGACAATCCTTCAAACCTTCCGCTCTCCTTAAGACGGCGTATCGCTTCGCGCTGTTCGCTTGATGCAGCAGCAGAGCGGCCTATATTTGCAGTTTCAAAATTAACCTTTCGGTTAATTTTATTGCGCATATCTTTTTCAATTTTTATTTCCATTATTTCCAAAGCGCTTTTCTGTGCACCGATTGTCATAAGCAGGTCTTCTATAACCTCACTTTTTTTAATATAGACAGCATAAGTGTTTCTGCGTTTTGTCATTTTCGGTATAACTTCAAGCTCCTGCAAAAGATTGAGCATGTCATCTGCAAGGTGAAGATAGGGAAACAAAAAATCAAGCTGATAGCTTTTGCGCGGACTCGTCACTGTGGCACAGGCAAGAAACGCTCCGCGCACAAATGCTGCATGACAGCAATCCTCCGAAAAATTCGCTCGGTTAATACGAACACCGACCGTAAACTCTGAAATGCCGAATGCAGCCAGCACCTTAAGCCTGTCCTCTTTACGGTTGACCGATACAGAAAATTTACCCGAAGCCGAGCATTTCACTGCAGGGGGGATGCCGATAATTTTGCCTACAGCCTGAGAATAGAGCAATGCCGTACCCTCGTGCTCGGTAACAATCATCATTGAGGACGAATTAAAAGACCTGCCGCACAGCAAAAGCCCGTAGGACATTGCATGATAACAGCAGGCTTTCAAATCTGCAGATAAAAGACATATTTCATCCTTTGCTCTTAGCGCAAAGGATCTTTCATTGATTTCACTCATAAATATTACCCAATATATTTAACTTCCATTTCAAGCTTTACACCTGTACGGTCAAAAACTTTATCGCTTACAATTCTGCCAAGCTCCATTATTTCGGCAGTAGTCGCACCACCCTTATTGACTACAAAGCCGGCATGCTTTTCGCTCACCTGTGCACCGCCGACACTGAAGCCTTTAAGACCGCACTGCTCAATAAGAGCACCTGCAAAATGTCCCTCAGGGCGCTTGAAAAAGCTGCCTGCGCTCGGCAGATCAAGCGGCTGCTTATCTACACGGCGCTGAAGAATGTCCTTCATTTTTGCGCTGATTTCTTCCCTGTCGCCCTTCTGAAGCTTAACGGTTATGCCTGTAATTACAAAATATTTATCTGTATAGGCACTGCGGCGATAAGAAAGTCCGAGCATATCACCCGAAAGCCTGCCGGGATTACCTGAAAAATCAAGATGGTTACAGGAAACAAGCACATCCTTCATTTCGCCGCCGTATGCACCTGCATTCATATATGCTGCACCGCCTGCCGAACCGGGAATACCGTAGGCAAATTCAAGACCGCTCAATGAATTTTCAAGCGCAAAATTGCAAAGCTTTGCAAGCTTTGTACCGGCGGTACAGAAAACCATATCTCCGCTCAACAGACGGACATCATCGAAATTTGAAGCAAGGCGCACCGAAACACCCCTTATGCCTTCATCTGACACAAGGAGATTTGAGCCGTTGCCGAAAACAAACGGTCTGATTTCTTCGTCCGCACAAAGTGTGAGCACTCTGCGAAGCTCAGGCTCATTCTTCGGCAGAACAAGAACATCGGCAGGGCCGCCCGTTCTAAACGAAGTATACTCGGACATAGGCACACTAAGGCGGTACTCAATGCCCGCCTTTTCTGCACCCGAAATTATTTTTTCGGTATTATTCATAATTGAAAATTTACCTTTGCTTAAAATTATTTATCAAGAAGAGCTGCACCGATGATACCTGCATCGTTGCCGAGTACGGCACAGCAAAGCTCTGTCTGATTATCTGAATAAATGCTGTATCTGCCGCGGCTGACATGCTTGCGAAGCGGAATAAGAAGGTTATCCTTTTCGTGGCTGATACCGCCGCCGATACAGACAACATCGGGCTGAAGAGCATTGATAACATTTACAAGACCGACAGCAATGTAGCGGATATAGTTATCAACAACTGACTTTGCGGTTGCATCGCCCTTGCGCATTGCATCGAATGCCGTTCTGCCGCTGACTCTTGCTATATTGTTTTCAACAAGGTCCCACATTATGCTGTCAACATCCTTCTTCATTGCATCCTTTGTCTGTGCAATAAGAGCTGTTGCGGAAGCATATCTCTCCCAGCAGCCGCGTCTGCCGCAGTTGCACTGCTCGCCGTCCATAGCAATAACCATGTGGCCCATTTCGCCTGCAGCATAGTTACAGCCGTTTACAAGCTTGCCATCGATAACAATACCGCTGCCGACACCTGTGCCGAGTGTAATTGCAACAAAGCTGTCCTTATCCTTACCAGCACCTGCAAGTGCTTCGCCGAGTGCTGCACAGTTAGCATCATTATCAATATAAATCTTATCCATACCAAGGCTTGCAGAAAGAAGCTCCTTAGCGGGAACATGGTCAAAATCAAGATTGTTTGCATAGTCAATCATGCCAAGCTCTTTGTTAACCGAACCGGGTGTGCCGATACCGATTGAAGCAATATCGTATAGTCTGAGGTTAGCATCTGCAACTGCCATTTTGATTGCCGTTGCAATATCATCAAAAATAAGCTTTGCATCGCGGGGAGCATTTGTCTTCATTTTGCCCCTGCCGATAATATTGAAATTATCGTCCACTACACCAACGGCAATGTTTGTGCCGCCAAGATCCACACCAACTCTGTACATTTTGAAAATCCTCCGTATTTTTATAATAAATTAATTTCAGCGAACATCATGCCAGACCTTTGCTTCTCCGGGTTCTGCCGCAAGGTCACTTTCGTAACCGAGCTGCTGGAAAAGTTCACGGGCTGAGTTGAAGCCGAGCTTGCGCTGTCTGTTATTCATAGCAGCGGCTTCAATGATAATAGAAAGGTTTCTGCCGGGCGAAACAGGAACAACCGTACGCGGAACGTTTATACCTAAAATCTCGGTATATTCCGTTTCAAGACCGATTCTCTCATAATCCTTTTTATCGTCCCACTGCTCAAGCTTGACAACCATATCGATTTTTTCTGTAAGCTTGACAGAACCGACACCGAAAAGACGGCTTGCGTTAATTATGCCGACACCTCGCACTTCAATAAAATGGCGGATATTGTCAGGAGCAGTACCGACAAGGGTACGCGAAGAAACCTTACGGATTTCAACAGCATCGTCGGCAATAAGTCTGTGTCCCCTCTTTATAAGTTCAAGTGCGGTTTCACTCTTACCGACACCACTGTCGCCGAGGATAAGCACACCTTCGCCATAGACTTCAACAAAAACACCGTGACGGACAATACGCGGTGCAAGCTCAACACCAAGGAAAGAAATGAGTGTTGACATACAGCTTGATGTTGAATCCTTTGTTGAAAGAACGGTTACACCGTATTTTTTTGCAAGAGGAAGAAATTCCTCAGGCAATTCAAGTGAGCGCGTGATTATGCAAACAGTGGGCTTGTGAGAAAGATAGAAATCAAGCCTTTGGGCACGAAGCTCATCCGACATGCCTTTCATATATTCGACCTCAGTCAGACCAAGGAACTGAACTCTGCCTGCATCAAAATAATCGTCATAACCTGAAAGTATAAGACCGGGGCGTATAACCTCCTGCATATTAATCATTATTTCGGCAGGGTCAACCGGTGCATAAAGCACGGAAAAAGAATGAACATCAATTATTTTTTTCAAAGAAACCGAATAATCGGAAGCCATAGATGTATCCTCCTCTTTTTTAGAGTCGGATATATTATAAATAACTTATCATAAAACTGCAAGAGAAAAATAAAAATTATTATTTTTTATTATCGCTTTTATATTTTTCCTTTGTTGCAAGACCGCCGCGTATATGCCGTTGTGCTTTATTTACATCAAGCACGGCTCTTACTTTTTCGAAAAGCATAGGGTCAAGACGCTCAAGCCGCCGCGAAACATCGGTGTGAACAGTTGACTTACTTATACCGTACTGTTTGGCAGCAGAACGGACCGTTGCATTATTTTCAACTATGTATCTGCCAAGCTCAACAGCACGCTCTTCAACGATAAATCTCAAAATAAAAACCTCCCGAATTCATATCGCTACATTGATATGACGGAAGGTTTGTTTTTATTACCGACTTGTCCTATTTCAATTGCAGAAAAAGTCCGCTTCAAGCATTGCGCAAAGACAATGGTAAACCGGAAGTGTCAGCTCCTGTATTTTAAAGGTTTCGGTTTCGGGCAATCTGATACATACGGTACAGCTTTCACTTAATTTGCTTTCCTTTAAACCTGTAATTCCTATACTCAAAACTTCTTTTGCACCTGCCGCTCTTACTGCATTGACTATGCTTGATGAATTACCCGAAGTGCTGAGTGCAACAAGGACATCACCTTTTTTTCCAAGGCCGTAAACCTGCTGTGCATAAGCAAAGTCAAAGTCAAGGTCGTTTGCAAAAGCAGTAAGCAGCGCAGTATGAGTATTCAGAGCAACCGCAGGCAAAGCTCCCTGAAGATGTGTGAGAATTTCATCATCGCCGTTTGCAGCCGGCTTGTTAATCTTTCTTGAAAGCAGAAAGCCTTTCATAAGCTCACCTACAATATGCTCTGCATCTGCAGCGCTGCCGCCATTTCCGCAGGCAAGCACCTTGCCGCCTGAGCAGTAACACTCACGCATAATATTATACGCAATGTATATTTCTTTTTTACAGCAATCAAGTACGGGATAACGCTCAAGGAGCTCCTCATATATCTCTTTTGAAGTTTTCATTTTATTTATCACCTTTAAAATTTATTCGTTCATAAAAGCTACACCGAGTGCCGCATAGTCACCTATTGAATCGCCGAGCATTGCAGGTGATATACGACACACCGATGCCGCCTGAGAAAGCGCTTCACTTTTTATGTATTTTTCCATTTTCTCTTGAAGCAAAAGGGATGAGCGCTGATATATGCTGCCAATTACAATAGCTTCAGGATTGAGAATATCAATTAAAACAGCAAGACCTCTCCCAAGATATTCGCCGCAGATACCGTAAATTTCAAGTGCAGTTTCATCACCTTCATAAGCTGCCTGAGCAACAGATTTTGCAGTTACCCTGTCAAGCTGAGTTTCGTCTTTACAGAATGAAGGAATAATGCCCTGACCGAGTTTTGATAATACAGTCTGTTTAGCAAGATCAGCTATTCCGCCGCCGCTGCAAAAGCCCTCAAAAGAGCCTCTTTTGCCGTATCCGACAGGTCCGTTTTCGGCAAGACGGATGTGACCGACCTCGCCTGCCATATCGTTTGTGCCACTGTAAAGCTTGCCGTCAAGAATAAGTCCTGCCCCCATGCCTGTACCGAAGGTAAGAAAGATCATATTGCGCGTGCCCTTACCTGCGCCAAAGCGCCATTCTGCAAGCGCACAAGCATTGGCATCGTTCTGAAGATATGTTTTTATACCGAGCCTTTTTTCAGTCATTTCAACAATCGGAACATTGTCCCAATCAGGCAGATTCGGCGGACACATTATAACACCTTTTTTACTGTCAAGAGGTCCGCCGCAGCTTATGCCGCAAGCAATAACCTGCTGCGTTTTTATTCCGTTTCGTTCAAGAATTTTTTCTGCGCTTACAAAAAGCTCTTCAACAATTATCTTCCATCCTCTTGGTTGTACCGTGTCAAACCGGATTTTATCAATAATAAAATCATCCGATATTATTTCGGGTATTTTGCCTTCGCCAAGCACAACGGCACATTTCGTTCCGCCTATATCAAAACCAAGTGTGTATTTTTTCATAGCTTTCACCTCTGAATTTAATGAAAGTATATTCCTTTTCTTGTTATAGGTCAACATATTTTGCAAATAATAAAAACGACATATTTAACGGAGGTAAATAATGCTTACAACTTTACTCAGAGGGTTCATTCTTTATTTTGTGATAATGCTTGCAATCAGGCTTATGGGTAAAAGACAGATAGGTGAAATGCAGCCAACGGAGCTTGTTATAACTATAATCATATCAGAAATAGCTGCAATTCCGCTTGACAGCAATGATATTCCGCTAATCAATTCAATATTTACAGTGCTTTTGCTTGCCGGTCTTTCCATACTCACATCGGTACTGACGCTGCACATGCCTCGTTTCAGAGAAATATTTGACGGTCACCCTGCAATTGTAATCAACAACGGCAAGCTTGACCAGCAAAAAATGAAAGACCTTCGTCTTACCGTACAGGACCTTATGTCCGCCGCAAGACAGCAGGGTGTTTTTGATATTGAACAGATACAGTACGCAATTGTTGAAACTAACGGCGAGGTAAGCATAATGCAAAAATCCGAATATACTCCGGTTACTGCTCAGCTTGCCGGAATACAGCCACCTGAAGAAGGACTGCAGCATCTTATTATCTGTGACGGAAAACTGATACGGCATGCATTAGAAGAAGCCAAACTCGAAAAGAAAGAGCTTGACAAACAACTCAAAAAAGAAAAAATAAAAGTCGAAGATGTTATGCTGCTGACCTACGGTGCAGGCAAATTCTCAAAAGCAGTCAGGAAGGAAAAGAAATGAAAAGAGGAATTATTGCCGTTTTAATTATTCTTGGTGTAACTGTTTCGGCAATAGCGGTAACCCTTTCGCTTGAACACAAGGTTGAAAAACTGTACGAAATTGCCGCATCTGCATCAGACAACAAAATTAAACTTTCCGAATTCTGTGAAGAATGGGAAAAACAAATTATTTATTTTGAACTTTTTACAGACCACGGTTATTTTGAAATAATAGACAAACAGATAAAAAAGCTTAGCTTTCTTGAAGGTGAAAGCTATGTAACCGCCTGCAAAGAAATAATGATAGAACTCAATGAACTTAACGAACATCTTTCATTCTCATTCGGGAACATTTTTTAGGGCTTTTTTCGTGTGTGTTCATAAATAATTTACAAAGAATTTTTACACAAACTCAAGTATACACCATAGGCAATTCCACAACCTATTGTATAGCAAACGCTCATCCGACACACTATATTCCAAATCTAAGTGAAAAATAATTGCATTCCGCCACCAAATATGATATAATGATGCCAAAAGGAGGTGGTAATGTGGTTTTTGTCTGGATTGCAGTAACGGTTGCCTTCATAATAATTGAAGCGATGACCACTCAGCTTCTCACAATCTGGTTTGCGGCAGGTGCTGCGGCAGCGGTAATTGCAACACTGCTTGATGCCTCTCCCCTTGTGCAGTGCATCGTATTTGTTGCAGTTTCGCTCATAGCGCTTATTGCCACAAGACCGCTTGTGAAAAAGCTGACAAAGCAGAAATTCTCGCCCACAAATGCCGACAGAGTCATTGGCGAAACGGCAATTGTAACCGAGAATATCGACAACATCGCACAGACCGGCCTTGTTAAGCTTCAAGGCACGGTATGGACAGCCCGCTCTGCCGACGGCTCAGCTATCCCCGACGGTGAAACCGTAACGGTCACCAAAATCGAGGGCGTAAAGCTTATCGTCGAAAAAGCGGCATTGCCCGCACAAACAAAAAGCTGACACTAAAGTCAGACTGAAAGGAGATATGATTAATGGAATTCGTTATCCCTGTAATTATTTTACTAGTTATTGTACTTCTTGCACTCAATATCAAAATCGTTCCGCAGTCAAAGGCATATGTTCTTGAAAGACTCGGCGCATACAAAGAAACCTGGCAGACCGGTGTACACTTCAAAATACCGCTTATTGACAGAGTAGCAAAAAATGTTTCGCTCAAGGAGCAGGTTGTTGATTTCCCGCCCCAGCCTGTTATTACAAAAGATAATGTTACAATGCAGATTGATACGGTTGTCTTTTATCAGATTACAGACCCGAAGCTTTACTGCTACGGTGTTGAGCGTCCCCTCTCGGCTATTGAAAACCTGACAGCCACAACACTGCGTAACATCATCGGTGAGCTTGAGCTTGACCACACACTTACATCACGCGACACAATCAACGCCAAAATCAGAGGTATTCTTGATGAAGCAACCGACGCATGGGGCATCAAGGTTAACCGTGTTGAGCTTAAAAACATTCTTCCGCCCAGAGAAATTCAGGACGCAATGGAAAAGCAGATGAAAGCTGAACGCGAGCGCCGTGAAGCAATTCTCCGCGCAGAAGGCGAAAAAAGAAGCCAGGTGCTCGTTGCAGAGGGTCAGAAGGAAAGTAAGATTCTTGCTGCTGAGGCTGACAAGCAGGCTGAAATTCTCCGTGCTGAAGCTGTCAGGGAAGCTAAGATCCGCGAATCCGAAGGTGAAGCGCAGGCCATACTTGCAGTTGAAGAAGCACGCGCACAGGCAATCAAGCTTATCAACGAATCCAATCCCGGTCAGGCATTTCTTACAATACGCAGCCTTGATGCATTCGAAAAGATTGCTGACGGCAAGGCAACAAAGATTATTATTCCGTCGGAAATTCAGGGAATTGCCGGCCTTGCACAGGGCATTATTGAAACAGTAAAAGAATAATCACAATTACCCGACATAAGTAAAAACAAGCGGCAGAATCGGTTTTAACACCTTTTCTGTCGCTTTATTTTGTTGAAATGTGTCAATATTTTGTGTTTCAAATGAACTTAATGTACAAATTTAGTTTTAGCACTTGTATATTTTTAAAAAATAGTATATAATTGCTCTGTTAGTTTTTACTACAAAAAACATATTCGAAAAAGGTGATTAAATGGCTACCGAAAAAACTTCCAACGATTATCGTGAGGAACGCAAGGCTCGCCTTGCAAAAGCAGCTAAGAAAAACTCCAAGAAAGCTCACAAGGTTTCTGCACGCTCAATGAGCAAAAAGACCAAGAGCATCATTGCCGCTGTTATAGCAGTTGTTGCTGTTGTCGCAATCGCAGTTGTTTCCTGCATCAACCTTGGTGTTTTTGCAAGAATGCAGAAGATTGACACAGTTGCAGGCGCAAGCTACTCCGCAGTAGAGTATGAATACTACTACCGCTCAATGCACAACTACTATTACTCAATGGCTCAGCAGTATGATTCATACTACGGTCAGGGCTACGGCTACTACTACACAGGCTTTGACTACAACAAGCTTCCCGAAGACCAGGAATATCCCTACGAGGATTACAAGCTTGAAGACGGCTCAAAAGCAACATGGAAAGAGTACTTTGAGCACGCTGCTCTTAAGAGCCTTCAGCAGTACACAGCTCTTGCTGACATGGCTGAAAAGGACGCAGCCTTCGTGGTTGAGCAGAGCACAATGGACGAAGCTTACAAGCAGATTGACCAGCTCAAGGAAGACATCAAGGCTCAGTCTGAGCAGAACGGCGGCGCTACCGTTTCCTTCGGTGTATATCTCCGCTCCGCATACGGTAAAGGCATGAGCGAAAAGATTTTCAAGGGTATTGTTGAGCGCGAAACAATCGCAGGCGAATACTCAGATTATCTTGCAAAAAGCAAGCAGGACAACTATATCGGCGATACAGCAAAGCTTGAAGAAATTTACAACAAAGACAAGTCAGCATATGACTGCGTTGACTTCCGTATCTTTGCAATTGCTCCCGAAACAGCAGAGCTTAAGGAAGATGCTACTCAGGACGAAAAGGATGCAGCTTCAAAGCAGGCTAAGGAAGACGCAAAGAAAAAGGCTGACGAGATGTTCGGCAAGATTAAGGATGAAGAAACATTCATCAAGCTTGCAGGTGAATATGCAACAGCTGAGCAGAAAGAGAATGTTGACTATTCCAAGCCTGAAACAACTCTTATGGCATACACAGATAAGGCATCTGTTGAAGGCAGCTTCAGCGAAGAAATGGTCAAATGGATATTTGGCACAGAGGCTAAGGCCGGCGACAAGAAGCTGTTCGATGTAAACGGCACACAGTATATTGTTCTTATGGTTAAGCCCGCTTACCGAGATGACAGTACTCTTCCAGTAGATGTCCGCCACATCCTCTACCAGTTTGACGAAGAAGCAAAGGACAAGGAAGCAGACAAGACAAAGCAGAAGGGTCTTGCAGACACAGCTCTTAACGAAATCAAGGCTGCAGACGACAAGCTTGCAAAGTTCCTTGAAATCTGCGAAGCAGACAGCGACGATACAGGTTCAGCAACAAACGGCGGTCTTATCGAATACCTCGGCAAGGGTAAATATGTCAAGGCATTTGAAGAATGGTCACTTGATCCCAACCGCAAGGAAGGCGACCTTGGTGTTATTGAAACAGAGTACGGCTACCATGTAATGTACTTCGTACAGAAGCACGATAATCCCTACTGGAAGATTTCCATTGCTCAGACTCTTGCAAGCGAAGAGCTTACAAAGGAAGTTGACGAAATGATTGCTTCCGACACATACAAGGTAGTTGAAGGCGATACAGTTATCCCCTCTCTCGCAGGCAAGATTTACACAAACATTCTTGAAACCTACTACGCAAATGTAAAGAAGGCAGAGGCTAGCACATCCGCTGCAAAATAAGTAAAAAATCAACCAAACAATTTCAGCTGCAGTTAAAAGCTGCGGCTGATTTTTTATTAGACTTAAGCTCAACAAAAAGATGCTGTATCTCAATTGATACAGCATCTTTCTTTTTTATTTAACTTTAACTGTGATGATTTCGAAGGGCTTTACATTGAAAGTAACTGTGTTATTCTCAACTGTAAGCGGCTCAATTTCGTTTTCCATAAGATCACAAAGTACTGCGGACTTAACATCAAAGCCGAAGGTAAGCTTTGCACCGTTAACACGCTTATTCCAACTCTCAAACATACGAACGATTGTTTCGTCGCTGTCCTCTGCCTTCTTTACCGTATCAATAACAATACATTCATCTGAAACACCGACAAAGCTGTAGCTTTCGGGGAGTGCACCCTCCTGCTTGCCGAGCTTAACGGCAGTCATCGGGTTATTGAGATCATAAGCCATTTCAACGGTACCTGCCGATTTAAAAGAGCCTGCGTGGGGACGAAGTGAATATACAAACTCATGGAAGCCCTTATCCGCAACGGGACTGGGATGAGTTGCGCACTTGAGAAGAGTGAGTCTGATTACACCGTCGTGAATATCGTGGCCGTACTTACAGTCGTTAAGAATGCTTACACCGTAATCACACTCGGAAATATCAGCATATTTATGAGCACAAACCTCAAACTTTGCCGCATCCCAGCTTGTATTGGTATGAGTCGGGCGCTCAACACTGCCGAACTGAATTTCGTATGTTGCCTTATCTGCATTGATTTCAACAGGAAATGCAGTTTTGACAAGGATGTGCTCCTGATGCCAGTCAGCTGTTGTGTCAAAATCAATTTTATCAACATCGGCATAAAGCCATACTTTCTGCTCAATGACTGAATCATAGAATTTACGGGTGATTTTAAAGCCCTTGCGAACACCCTCGTCAAGTGCTTCGACAGCACTTACATCATCTATTTCCCAGCGCTTTTCTTTGTAATAGACACTGATTTCCCATGCATCATATTCTCTTGGAAAATCTTCATAAGCTTCAATAACATTTGCTCGCTCGTTTTCTTTGAGGACCTCTCTGCCGATGCGTTTATCATAAATGCGACTGATTGTATAATCATCAGCAAACTCAACAATGAAGAAAGCGTTTTCAATTTTCTTATCGCTGACTTCAACGCTGCCCTTGCTTTCGTTGCCCTTGACGACTTTCCAGCCCTTTGCAGGAATATCTGTTACATAAAGCTTTTCGCCGTCAACATCAACAACACCGCTATGTTTAAATGAAAGCGGATTGAAAACGGCAATGCCGCCGTCAGTTGCAATATTTGCTGCAATATCCGCCTGAGCTGAGCTGAGCATATTTTCACCGGCTTTGGTGATTGCCTTATACTGCCTTGTACTCTCCTCATAAACCTGAGCGATTGACGAACCGGGAATAATATCGTGGAACTGGTTTAGAAGTATGCACTCCCAACCCTCATTAATCTTTTCCTGCGGATATGCTTTCTTATTAAGCAGGCGGTTAATCTCGCTGAAAAGCTCGGTATTCTGATAGAGGAACTCACACTTTCTGTTAAACCGCTTGTTTATTGCATTTGAAGTATATGTACCTCTGTGGAATTCAAGATAGAGCTCACCTGTCCAGCGGGGCATCTTCGGATGGTTTTCCGTGCGCTGCTTGACACGCTCAAGGAAATCTCCTGCAAACTCAATCTTTGTCTGAGGCATTGAAGGAATACCATGCTTGAGTCTGTCATGGGTTTCAAGATGGCCCTGAGTGGGACCGCCGCCACCGTCACCGTGACCAAAGGTCAAAATAACTTCGTTGTTGATATGCTTCTGCTGATACCTGTTCCACGCACCCTTTACAAGTGTGGGCTCAAGCATAGCATTGTATGTGGTGTTACGGTCTTTTCTGTTAAATTTATCGGTACGCTGTGCAGTGAGGAAGTGAGTAAAAATCTCAGTTGAGTCAATACCGCGCCACATAAATGTATCATACGGCATCATATTGGTTTCATTCCAGCTGATTTTAGAGGTAACAAATTTGTCAACACCGCTCTTGCGAAGAATCTGCGGAAGTGCAGCCGAATAGCCGAAAACATCAGGAAGCCAGAGTACCTTGCTGTCAATGCCGAACTCTTTATTGAAAAAGCGCTTGCCGAAAAGAACCTGACGGACAAGGCTTTCGCCGCTTGTGAGGTTACAGTCGGCTTCAACCCACATTGCACCTTCAACTTCCCATCTGCCCGCCTTGACCATTTCTTTAACTTCTTCGTAAACATCGGGTGCTTCTTCTTTGAGGTACTTATAAAGCTGAGCCTGAGATGACATGAACTTATATTCGGGATACTGCTTCATGAGAGCAATAACCGTTGAGAATGAGCGGACTACCTTCTCCCTCGTTTGGTCAAGAGTCCACAGCCACGCAACATCAATATGAGTGTGACCGATGCAGATACAGTTGACATCCTGTTCGCTGCAATATTTGCCGTAAAACTCATTACGCAGATAATCAAGAGCCTTCTGCGAAGTTACTCGACACTCTGCGGAACCGGGCACGCGCATATCAATCATATTGAGCGCTGTGTTGATATGCATGAGTATATCTGCATATTCCTTGCTGTTTTCGTGAAGAACGCAAAGAACATCGTAAGGCACTTTAAGATCATAATAGAGATTCTTATATAGCTCGTCCACAACAAAAAGGTTGCTGACAACGCTGTGCCTGCAGGAATTCATACCTGTATAGGCATAAACATAAATTTCGTACTCATCGCTGCCCTCAAGCATTGTAAAGCGATGGTTTGAATCACAGCCGTTCATCAGCTTGCCGTTTACATAAACGGTAAACTGTGGGTCGCGATTCACCTCTCGATTGTAAGCGCCGGTTTCAAAATAGAACTCAACTCTCTTACCCTTCATACCTTCGGGCAATGTGACTTTTTTATAAAACCAACCGTGAGAATCTGTAGTATCACCCCAACGGTCATACTTGGCAAAATCCTGCCATTCATCCGTCACTGCAGGCGGCATTTCTGCGACACCCTTATAGCCGCAAGGCAGATATTTGAAATCAGTCAGCTCCATCGACTCGGAAAAGACAAGCTTTTCAAGCTCAGGGAGGAAGACTTTCAGTTTATCAAGCAAAAAATTCACTGTTTATTACCTCCAATCAGTTGATATGCACAGTTTAACACAATATATTGTAAAATTAAAGTAGAAGTTATCAAGTTTGAGTTAAAAAATTCATATATATTTTTGTGCTTTTTAAACAGAAAAGCATAACTTTAAATGGAGGGATTATCTTGCAGCACTGCATTGCAAACCTGAGAACAAAAGAGGTAATCAACAAAAAGGACGGTTGCCGGCTCGGAAGAGTATGTGATGTTGAAATTGACGCCTGCAACGGACAGGTAATTAATCTTGTCATTTGTAACTGCGGCAGAATGTTTTCACCGTATGCCTGCGAAAGCGACTTACGCGTGCCATGGTGCGATGTTGATGTTATAGGCGATGACATTATTATCGTTTGCTACACACCCCCTGCTGCGCCGCCGAGAGGCTGCCGCTCACACAGAGGTTTTTTCAGGTAGGATAGCAACAAAAGGGACGGTCGTATTAAGTGTAACCTCAGGTGCGCTTTCAGGCTCAAGACGAAGGTTTACAACCTCAAGCGCACCTCCTGTTTCGTCACAGGTAAAGTAAAAAGAAAACCACTCGGTATTGCATCTCCTTACACCGCTGCTGTCCTCCGGAGGATAATCGCCGATTGTAAGCACACTGAAGATTTCGCTTATGCTGTCTTCGCCGTATGAACAGAAGGCTTTTACCGCCGCTTTCGCAAGAGATAAAAACTGGGCTGTGCTTTCCGGCACATATGTAACGCTCACACGCGCAAGCTTGCCCGTATCATCTGAATAAAGTGAAAGCTTACAGCGGTTGACATAACAACTTTCTTTGAGCATTTCTCCGCTGACAGTTTCACTTACACAGCAATCATAGCCATTTTTCATCAATAAAGATAAAAAATCAACACTGTCCTTTTCGCCTGTACGAACGCAAGAACAAAACAAAAGCAAAATAAGCACACACAAAACGGCAGACAATACTTTTCTCATCCGATATTCCCCTTTTCACAATGGTTATATTCACCAAAATGATGTGTAGTTTTATTAATATATACATACATATGTAAAAAATATTATTTTAATAACTTTAGGTCTTGAAATATTTTATAATTTACATTAAAATATATTTATCTTAAATGAGGGGATGTGGCTTATATGCTCTTTTCGATAATCAGATTTGCATACTCACCTTGCCGCATTGCCGCATTCTGTAAAAATTAAAATCGGGCTGTTGCGCCTTTCACGGTGCGACAGCCTTAATTCTTTGAAGAAGAGGTACTTTTATTTATGAAAAAAGTAGCAATCGTTATGGGCAGCGACAGTGACCTGCCCGTAGTTGGCAAGGCTATCAAGAAGCTCAGAGAATTCGGTGTTGAATGTGAGGCACATGTTATGTCTGCACACAGAACACCTGATGCAGCTGCAGAGTTTTCAAAGAACGCCGCAGCAAACGGCTTCGGTGTAATCATTGCAGCAGCTGGCAAAGCCGCTCACCTTGGCGGTGTTCTTGCCGCTCACACTACCCTGCCCGTTATTGGTATACCGGTAAAGTCTTCAACTCTTGACGGTCTTGCTGCACTTCTTGCAACAGTACAGATGCCTGCAGGTATTCCTGTTGCAACAGTTGCCATTGACGGTGCAGAAAATGCAGCAATCCTTGCTGTGCAGATGCTTGCGCTCAGCGAGCCTTCACTCGCACAGGCACTTGAAACAATGAAGAAAGATATGGCAGAAAAGGTCCTTGAAAAGGATGCCGCTCTTGCCGCTCAGATTGCTCACCTTTAATATTAAATCAAGGGAGGTAAATACAAATGTCTTCAATTCATGAAGAATGCGGTGTTTTCGGTATATTCAACCGTAACCGTGAACACAATGCCGTACAGGAAACCTACCTTGCACTTTATGCACTTCAGCACCGCGGACAGGTAAGCTGCGGTATCGCCGTAAGAAACGACGAAACAGTTGACTGCATTACAGAGCTTGGCACCGTTCCCGATGTATTCAACAAAGAGAAGCTTAATTCTCTCACCGCAAATGGCAAGGGAGATGTTGCCGTTGGTCATGTCCGCTACTCCGCGCAGGGGGAGGAAGATGCAATAAACTCACAGCCCATGGTTATGAGCTATGAAAAAGGTTCCATCTCAATTGTCAACAACGGTTCTCTCGTCAGCACAGCAAAGCTCAGAAACAAGCTTGAGGCTGACGGCGCTGTTTTCCAGACAAACAGTAACGCAGAGATGATAGTTCATCTTATAGCACGCCACAGACTCCGCGCAGTTAACATTGAAACTGCCATATCTTCTGCAATGAAAGAGCTTGAGGGAGCTTATTCCTTTATCATTATGTCACCGCACAAGCTCATTGCAGTACGCGACCCAAAAGGCTTCCGTCCGCTTTGCTACGGCAAGCTCGGCGACAGCTATGTTATAGCTTCCGAATCCTGCGCAATACAGAGTATAGGCGGCGAATTTATCCGCGACATCAAGCCCGGCGAAGTTCTTGTAATTACAGATGAAGATGTATACAGCAACACCGATAACTGTGGTCAGAAAACCTCAATGTGCATATTCGAGCATGTTTACCTTGCAAGACCCGATTCAATTATAGACGGTGCAAGTGTACACCGAGCAAGACTTAACGCCGGCAAATATCTTGCAATGGAGCACCCTGTTGAGGCTGATGTTGTTGCGGGTGTCCCTGATTCGGGCATTGATGCTGCAATAGGCTATGCAAATCAGTCGGGCATCCCTTTCGGCCTTGCTCTTATCAAAAACCGATATATAGGCAGAACCTTTATTCAGACAACTCAAAAGCAGCGCGAGCGCTCTGTACAGATTAAGCTCAATCCCCTCGGCAACGAGATTGAGGGCAAGAGAATCGTACTTGTTGATGACTCTATCGTCAGAGGTACAACCTGTGCAAAGCTTATCAAAAAGCTCAGGGATGCAGGTGCAAAAGAGATTCACATGAGAATTTCTTCCCCTCCCTTCATTAACCCCTGTTATTTCGGCACAGATATAAGCTCAAAGGACAAGCTCATTGCCTGCAAGCTCGATATTGATGAAATATGCCGCTTTATCGGTGCAGATTCACTCGGATATCTCAGCCAGGAATCTATTATGAAGGTTGCAGAAAACGCAAATGTAGATTTTTGCAGTGCATGCTTTACGGGCGAATATCCCGTTGATGTCACAGGCGAAAACTTCGTTGATAAATACAGTAAAAAAATCACTTGATATAAAGGAGAGCTTTAACAATGGAAAGTTATTCAAACAGCTACAAAGAAGCAGGCGTTGATGTAACTAAAGGTTACGAAGCTGTCAAGCTTATGAAGGCACATGTTGAGCGCACCAGAATCCCCGGTGTTGCTGACGAAATCGGCGGTTTCGGCGGTATGTTCATCCCCAATCTCACAGGCATCACAGAGCCCGTACTTGTTTCCGGCACAGACGGTGTCGGCACAAAGCTCAAGATTGCATTCATGATGGACATTCACAACACAGTCGGTATCGACTGCGTTGCAATGTGCGCAAACGATGTTGCATGTTCAGGTGCAAAGCCCCTCTTCTTCCTCGACTACATCTCGGTTGCAAAGAACATCCCCGAAAAGGTTGCAGCAATCGTCAGCGGTGTTGCAGACGGCTGTGTTCAGGCAGGTTGCGCACTTGTAGGCGGCGAAACAGCTGAAATGCCCGGCATTTACACAAACGACGAATATGACCTTGCAGGCTTCTGCGTTGGTCTTGCAGACAGAAAAGACATCATTGACGGCAAGAGCATTCAGGCTGGCGATGTGCTTATCGGTGTTGAGTCTTCAGGTGTTCACTCAAACGGCTTCTCACTTGTAAGAAAGGCTTTCAATGTATCTCCTGAAAGACTTTCAATCTATGTTGATGAACTTGGCAAGACACTTGGCGAAGAGCTTATCACTCCCACAAAGATTTATGTAAAAACAATCTCTGCAATCAAGGATGTTTGCAAGATTCACGGCATTTCCCACATCACAGGCGGCGGTTTCTACGAGAACATTCCGAGAATGTTCAGCGGCAACGACCTGAGAGCAAAAATTGAAAAGAAAGCTGTTCCGGTAAAGCCCATCTTCAACCTTTTAGCTTCTGAGGGTATCCCCGAAAGAGATATGTTCAACACATTCAACATGGGTGTAGGTCTTTGCGTTGCAGTTTCTGCTGACAAGGCTGACGAGGCTGTAAGAGCAGTAAACGCTATCGGAGAAAAGGCACACATCATTGGCGAAGTTGTCAAGGGCGACAAGGGTGTTGACATATGCTGAACATAGTTGTTCTTGTATCGGGCGGCGGCACTAATCTGCAGGCTCTGCTTGATGCAAAAGCGGCAGGACAGATTCCCGACGGCAACTTTGTCCGCGTTATTTCAAGTGCGGCAGGTGCTTATGCACTTGAGCGTGCAAAGAACGCAGGCGTGCCCGGTGTCGTAATTGAGCGCAAAGGCAAAACTGCAGAGGAATTTGAAGCTGCACTTCTGGCTGAGCTTGAAGCAGCAGAAGCAGACCTTATCGTGCTCGCAGGCTTTATGACAATACTCAGCGAAAAAATCATAGAAAAATACCCCGAAAAGATTATTAATGTTCATCCCGCTCTCATCCCCTCTTTCTGCGGCAAAGGCTTTTATGGTCTTAAGGTACACGAGGCTGCACTTGAAAAGGGTGTTAAGGTTACAGGTGCAACGGTACACTTTGTAAACGAAATACCTGACGGTGGCAGAATTATTGCCCAAAAGGCGGTTGAAGTTATTGACGGTGACACACCTGAAATTCTTCAGCGCAGAGTTATGGAGCAGGCAGAATGGAAAATACTTCCCGCAGCAGTTGCAAAGCTGTGCGAGGAAAGAAAGTAAATTCAAGGAGGCAGACACAATGAAAAGAAGAGCACTTCTCAGTGTTTCAGACAAGACAGGCATTGTAGATTTTGCAAAAGAGCTTTACGAGCTTGGTTTTGAAATAGTATCAACAGGCGGTACAGCAAAAGCTGTTGCAGACGCAGGAATCCCCTGCACACAGGTTTCAGACATCACAGGCTTCCCCGAATGCCTTGACGGAAGAGTAAAGACTCTTCACCCGATGGTACACGCAGGTATCCTTGCAATGCGCTCAAACGCAGAGCACATGGAGCAGCTTGAAAAACTTGAGGTTACACCGATTGATGTTGTTGCAATCAACCTCTACCCCTTCAAGCAGACAATTCTCAAGCCCGATGTTACTCTTGAGGATGCAATCGAAAACATCGACATCGGCGGCCCGACAATGATTCGTGCTGCTGCTAAAAACTGGCAGGACGTTGCAGTTATTGTTGACCCTGCTGACTATGCAACAGTTATTGCAGAGTACAAGGCTAACGGTGCGCCGAGCAAGGAAACAAAGTTCAAGCTTGCAGGCAAGGTATTTGAGCACACAGCTAACTACGACGCAATGATCAACTCATATCTCAGAAAGCAGCGCGGCGAAGACCCGTTTGCAGAGTGCTTTACAATGACCTTTGAAAAGGTTCAGGATATGCGCTATGGCGAGAACCCCCACCAGAAGGCTGCATTCTACAAGGAAGTCGGTGCAGCAGACAATGTTCTTTCTGCAGCAAAGCAGCTTCACGGCAAGGAACTCAGCTACAACAACATCAACGATGCTAACGGCGCTCTTGACATCATCAAGGAATTCGGCTTTGACGAGCCCGTTGCAGTCGGCGTAAAGCATGCTAACCCCTGCGGCGTAGGTATCGGCAAAACAATTCACGAGGCATATCTCAACGCATATAATGCTGACCCCGTTTCAATCTTCGGCGGTATTGTTGCACTCAACAGAGAGGTTGACGAAGAAACAGCAAGCGAGCTTGCAAAGATCTTCCTTGAAATCATTATTGCTCCCAAGTTCTCCGATAAGGCACTTGAAATTCTCACAGCTAAGAAGAACATCCGTCTTCTTGAGCTTCCCAACCTTGCAGATTCCAACAAGAAGGGTCTTGTTGACATGAAGAAGGTTGCAGGCGGTCTGCTTGTTCAGGAGCTTGACACAGAGCTTCTCAATGAGGAGGACATTGTCTGCGTTACAGACAGAAAGCCCACAGAGGAAGAAATGAAGCAGCTTATGTTCGTATGGAAGGTTGTAAAGCACACCAAGTCCAATGGCATTGCACTTGCAAAGGACAACGCTACAACAGGTATCGGCCCCGGCCAGACAAACCGTATCACAGCGCTTGAGCTTGCTATCAAGTACGCAGGCGACAAGGCAAAGGGAAGCGTAATGGGCAGTGACGCATTCTTCCCGTTTGATGACTGTGTAAAGGCAGCACAGGCAGCAGGCATCACAGCTATCATTCAGCCGGGCGGCTCAATCCGTGACGAAGACTCAATCAAGGCTTGTAACGAAGCAGGTATCGCAATGGTATTCTGCGGAATGCGCCACTTCAAGCACTGAGCCGAGAGCCTCGGCTCGCAACACCTCAATAAAAGGGATATTTCCAAGTACATTGAGGCAACGAGATAAAAATTATATATCATAAAAAACTAGCGATGAAACGTAACTGTTTCATCGCTAGTTTTTATTTAATCAACAATATAATTTTCAGCGAAATATTAATCCCAGAATTTGCCCTGGAAGAGAGCAACTATGAATGCAAGCGGCTCGGTAATAGGCGCCAGAATAATTGGAAGAACAATAAAAAAAGATGTAAAGAAAGCCGCAAAATTAACCATTGCAAACTTCTCTTTAAGTTCTTCAAGGTTTTCTTCTCTCTTCTCCTCTTTGGTCATATCCTCAGGAACGTAAGAGAAAAAGTCTTTTCTGCAAGTAGACAATACAGTACCGTCAGCAGCAACAAGATCAACTATTACAGAAAACTCGCCGTGAGTTACGGAAACAACGTCAGCTTTTGCAGGCGCACCTGAAGGTATATAACCTGTATATTCAAGTTTGCAGCCATCCCCTTCTGTACGCCATACAAGCGTTGCATCCTCGTACTCACCCGGATAATATCTTACATAAACACTTGATTTACCGTGATTTTTGATATCCTTTGTGTATTCTGTGCCGTAAGCGAAACTCATATCGCAGAAAATTTCGGGTTCTTCGCCATTATAATACATAATTTCTCCGTTATTACCCATTAACATAATACCATAGGCTATATGTTTATAATGAAAGTAAGTTATTTCATCATAAGTATTCGGATAAGAATATGTGATTGATCCTCTTTGCTCCACTTTTCTCCAATCGGATTCAGAGCCTGCATAACAACACGCAACAGCTCTTCCTCCCCCATAACCCGCGGCAACTCCAAAAGATGAAAAATAATAATACTTCAGACTTTTGGGTAAATTGACTCTGTAATAACCGCAGCCTCCGATATCAAAGGCTTCATTACCAATTCCCGTTACGCCTTCTTCAATCGTGATAACATCAACAGGCGTATCGCAATAAAACCACGGTGGATATAACGGAGAGTTTGCCTCGTAAACCTTTTGCGATAAAACATAGTGCTGCATTTCACCCTCGCCGCTGATAACAAGTTCGCCGTCATCATAGAGAGTCCACGTGAGATTTTCGCCCTGTGCACCGCAGTAGCCGCTGCCAACAACCTTTCTTCCTTCCTCCGCCGCAAAGGCTGTGCTTGCGGTTGTGAAAAGAAGCACCGCACAAAGGATTACGGATATGATTTTTTTAAACTTTTTGTTCATTTTTTCACCTGCTTTTTTCTTTAAATTTCATTTTTAAAATCACTTAAATAGTGCCTTTTATATAGTTAATTATTTGGGCAAAAGGCATCAGTATTATGGGCACAAAAAATAATGCTGAAAAATTCGCATAAGCAATTAAACCTTTAACTCCATCCAAAACAGAAGGAGCATTAACCAGTTTTCTTTCTTCCGATTCAGCTATTACATTGCCATTTGTATCAACAAGCTCTACTCTTATATAGTTCTCACCGGTAGTATATCTTGGAATTCTGATTTCGTTATAATGACTTTCACCAACCGGCATTTCATCGAATTTCCGTTCTCTTCCGTTGCGAATAACATACCAAACCAATTTCTCGGAATTTGGAACATCAGAATAGTATAAAAGACTAAAACTATTTTTTCCGTTGTCTTCACTAAGATAGCAAAAACTTTCTGGTTCTTCTCCGTTATAATACACAGCTATATCTGAATCAAAGGTGTCATGCCAATTGTATCTGCTTATACGCTCGCAACCAACAACTTCACCGTTTTCAAGTATAAAATCCGTATAATACACAGTGTAATCCAAACCTCCACGACCGCCATTATAGCAAACTGCAAGATGTTGACCTTTACGAATTTTTACATGGTGACTCACATCAATATATTTAATAGTTTTAGGCAATCTGATTTTATAATAATTAGGGTATCTATCTTCTGCATCATCAAAATTCCAAAAGGCATCTGTACCAATACTAGTAACACCCTCTTCAACAATAATTGAATATATCATATCATAATAATTGTGCCAAGGTGTAGGTTTGGCTTTTTCTTTAATACCCATATAATACCAATCCATCTCACCCTCACCGCTGATGACGAGTTCGCCGTCTTCATAGAGAGTCCAGGTGAGGTTTTCACCCTCGGCACCGCAGTAGCCGCTGTCGATAACCTTTCTGCCATCCTCC
>JAZQGE010000048.1:0-22721 GCA_045539895.1 Acutalibacteraceae bacterium | reverse complement strand
CTCCTTTTTTTATTATATAATTCTCAATTTGTGATATTGACAATTATCTCACTTTGTTATATTTTATACTTATTAAAATATCATTCAGCAAATAATATTCACAATTGATTATAATTTGCGGATATACTCAAAATGTATTATGTAAAGAGAGGTTTATTTTATGACAATTTTCAGTAAGCTTATTTCAATTTTCATGTCTGTAATTATGGCTATACTCAACTTTTTTGGTATTAATCAAAGACCCGATTTTAAGTTGGGCGATGTTGTGAACAATAACACTTCACAGGTACTTGAAATATATAACGAAGCTGTTAAAAAAACAGATAATTTATCGCCGGAAGGTGTATATTATTATGAATTTAGAAATTTAGAAATTGAAAATAAAGAGCTTGAATCTTTATTTAAATCTGTTTTTAAAAATGTATTTAATGGAGAAAAAAAAGAATGTTTTGATGTACCTGGTGAAGGTTATTTAACTGTTGAAGATATTAAGAGTGCAAAATGCAGCACAGATAATGGAATAACAACTGTAATTATTGAAGTAAAAGATCATACAGATAATATTAACACTAACGCAAATGACAGCTCAATTTCAAGAGCCATGGGTTCAGCCGGTAATGTAGCTGATATAGCTGATTTAATGGCACCTATTACTATTACATCTGGACTTGACACTTTTGAAATCAAATACACTAACTGCAAGTTAGCTTGCATTATAGATGATACAACAGGTGAAATTCTTTACGGTGAACGGACATATACAATGACCGAATCATTTGGAAATGTTATTATGGATTTTAACGGAACACCAATAGAAATTTCCAATTCAACAATAGCCATTGACTATATCGTCGAGATTTAAATTTAAACATAAGTATAAAAAAATAAAGACCTGACTTCATTTTATAAAAGTCAGGTCTTTTAATTTATTCTTTATTATTGGACATCAAGCAAAAAATTATTTTGAAGATTTTCTTGCTTCAATTTCAGCAACCATTTCTCTCTGTCGCTTTTCGGTAATTGTGTAGAAGAACATAGGAACTGCACAAGCAAACATACTGATAACACCGGAAAGAATAAGAACATTCCAAAGTGCATCGGGATTCTGAACTGTATAGGTTCTTGTATCAATACCGGCAATGCTTACAGACATAACACCAATAAATGCACCGACAGCCATACCTATTTTATTAATAAGTGTCTGCATAGCAAAGCAGATACCTTCGCCTCTCTCGCCTGTTTTCCATTCAAGATAATCAACTGTATCACCAATCATAGCATAAGTGATGATATTGTTAACACCCTGGGGAATACCGAGAAGAACAAGACCGATTGCACAGATGATAATCTTCCACGGTGCATCATAGCCAACAAAGTACATAACAGCCATTACAACACCGCCAAAGAGATGAACAACAATGTATGACCATTTTTTAGTAAACTTTTTAGACATCCACGGAACAAGTAGTGATGCAACAAGACCGCCGGGAACAACAAGAAGAGTAATGACACCGTAAAGACCTTCGTTATGAAGGATATACTTTGCGAAGTAGAGACCGCCTGTATAGGAGTAAACCATTCTTGCTCCGCCAAGAACACCGGAAAGTACAATAAGAAGAAGTTCTTTATTCCTGAAAAGGAGCTTGAGATTGTGACCGAATGAGGGCGGATTATCGTCAGATGTAAATCTTTCCTTGGTGTTCTTAAAGCCGTAGAAGAACATAGGAATAGCAGAAACAACAAGAACAACGGCGCAAATAAAGTAAACAATTTTAAGAGCATCTGCATTTGCTATTTCACTGCCGAGTCTTACTGTACCGACAAATGTATTTGCAGCTTCTTCAGCAGTAAGACCCTGATTAGCAACCATGTTTGCAATTGCCTCAGCCTTATGTTGCATAATAAGTCCTAAATCATCAGCCGTATACTTGAACTTAGCTGTGACAGCACCGGTAATTATAGGTACAAAAACAGTTACAACACCTGCGCCTACAGTACAAGCCATACGCGCAACAGTAAGAATATTACCCCGAACTGTAGTATCATTAGTAAGACATGTTGAAAGTCCCCAATAAGGAACATCAGCAATTGTATAAAGAACTGACCAAACAACATAAATTACTGCAATTGTAACAAATGTCTGAGTTGTTTTAGATCCGTCATATACCGACTGAGCAGTGAAAATTGGAAGAAAGCAAAGAACTGTTGATATAGCAATAGGAATTGCCATCCATTTAAGATAAGGGCGGCATTTACCCCACTTGGTACGGGTTTTATCAACTATACTACCCATAATCGGGTCATTAAAAGCATCAAAAACACGTGCAGCAAGCATAAGAATTGCAACCGCAACAGCACCGCTGACATGACCGATTTTAACACCTTCTGCACCAAAAAGAAGTGCATCTGTCATAAACACAGTGATGTAAGAGCCAATAATCGTACAAATAAAGTTCTGACCGATACCGGTAACACTGTAGGCAATTGCTTCTTTAGGCTGTACACCATTGCCGGGAGTAGTGCCAAACAGCTTATGAAGCATAGGCTGAATTTTCATAATAACCTCCTGAAGTTAGCTTATTTTATTAATTATAACATAATATAAGAAAAAAGCAAATATTAATAATACAATCAACTATAAATTTCATCAAGAATTTCTATAACATGAGCTACTGCACCATCATCGTTTGAGCGGACTACCCTACCGGCAACTGCAATCGCCTCTGGACTTGCATTGCATGGTACAAAACCGCATTCAGCTGCAACAAGCATTTCAATATCATTTTCACCGTCGCCGACTGAATATACTCTGTTATGCGGAATGTCAAGATAATCAGCAAGTTTTAACAATCCTGTTCCCTTATCTACACCGGAACCCATAATTTCAATATAATGACCTTTTGTTGGAAGAAAACGGACACAGGGATATTCTGATTTGAGAAAATCCTGAATTTCAAAAGATTGATGTTCAGAATAAACCATAACTTTTGCCCAGGGTGCTTCAGCTTGAGAAGGGTCATTCACCTCACTAAAAAATATATTTTGTGAGGTGAAATGTTTTAAAGATGTCGGACAGTTATTAATTACAAATGAATTAAACAGAGAATACATCTCGATAGAAGCAGAAGGAAAGGATTTGTGCAAATCCCGTAAAGCATCAAAAATTTCCTCTCCAACAGGGTTAATAAATGAAATCTTATTACTTTCATAATCAAAAGCCATTGCACCGTTTGCAAGCAAAACAGGTGCATTTATGTAAGATTTATCATATGCATGAAACCCTTGAAAGCTTCTGCCGGTTGAAACAGTAAACTTACCGCCATTTAAAATAAAATAAGTAATTTTTTCTTTTACTTGCGGAGTGATTATGCCTTGAGCATTGTAGAGTGTGCCGTCATAATCACTCGCAATTAGAACTCTGTCAAATTTCATTTATTCTTCCGAACCCTCTGTTATAGGAAGAATTGAGAAGCGGAATTTAAGACCGTTCTTTACTGAAAACCTGTAAGGCTTGAGCGCATCCTCGCCACAGCTGGCTGTACCGGCACCGCGAATGTAGCCATCAATTGAAATAACCGTTGTGTTTTCATCCTTTAGGTCCTCCTGATGCTTAGCATCCTGAAGAAGCTTTTGAGTATAATGATGAGCACTGAAGCTGAAATTACCCTTACTGTTGCAGAACATAAGTCCGTCACCGTCAGCATCTGTGATTCTCATCCAACGGGTTTCGCCGCGGTTACCGTTATCCTGCGGGAATATATAAGGCTCGTGCATCTGATTAACGGTTGTGTTATAAATACCCACTCTTGACTGAGCCTTGTAATCGGGAAGATTTTCAAATTCACCAAGACCAAAATATTCAATATTCTCAAATTCGCGAGGCATTTCAAGCATTATACCGAAACGCGCAAGATCATCTTCAACAAAGAATCTGCAGGGCTCAATCTCTGCTTTTACTTTTATTGTACCGTTACCCTTTATGGTATATTCAATTTCAACTTCAAACAGCTTTTTGTTGCCGTTCATAAGAATAAACTCAGTTTCAATTTCAACTTCGTTATATTCAAGGCTGTATTTTATATCTTCAAGCTTGCAAATGTATTTATCATAACCGTTTGAAAGCCACTTTTTACCGATAACAGGTGTATCATTATCAGTAAGAGCACGGAAGATATTCGGCATAAAGGTTCTAACACCGACAGGATTGTTATTGAGAAGCTTTTTGCCATTATATTCATAATTGATAAAGTCACCTGTTGCAAAATCAAATTCTGCTTTACCTTTGCTGAATTCAACAACAAGTTTTGAACCTTCATCCTTAACTGAAATATCCGTGCAGTTCTTACGGATAAATTTAGTATAAACCTCATTTATAGCAATCTGTTCATCGGCAATCTTTTCATTATCTACATAATAGTCAAAATTTATATGATATTCATAGTCAGGGTTGATTTTAGGAAGATTAAGTCTGAAAACTCTTTCTGCCTTAGGAGCAATATCGGGATTGAGCTCGCCGCCCTTGATTGCAACACCATTTTTTAGCACAGTCCATTTTACTGTAATATAACCAGAAGATCTGAAACGGTTTGTATTGAGGAATGCAAAGCTGTTTGCTCTTGTATGTCTTGCTCTTAGCGGACGGTAAACATTTCGCATCTGACGAGCACCAGTATGAAGAGTGCGGTCAGGATAAACAAGACCGTCAACACAGAAGTTTCCATCATGCTTTCTTTCACCGTGGTCTCCGCCATAGGTATATTTATACGGACCGTCTTCGTGATAAACAGCATGGTCAGCCCATTCCCAGATACAGCCGCCCATAAGATTATCATGAGCATAGAAAATTTTCCAATAATCTTCAAGAGCACCTGGACCTACACCCATAGCATGGCTGTATTCACAAAGGAAGAACGGTTTTTGTCTGTAAAGCTTACCTCTTGTTCCGTCTGCAACCTTTTGAACATCAGAATGAAAAGTGTACATTTCGGATACAACATCATAACCGAGCCTGGGTGAACGGCAAGCGCCTTCATAATGAACAGGAATTTCCGGTGCAACCTTGTGAAGCACATCATAGCAAGCATCGTGACACTTGATACCGCCTGCTTCATTTCCGAGTGACCACATCGCAATACAGGGATGATTTCTGTCACGATGGTACATTCTCATAACTCTGTCGATATATCTCGGTGCCCATTTAAGATCATTGCTGATAAGGTTAATTCTGTGATGAGGAGGACAGCCACAGCCGTGAGTTTCAATATCAGCCTCATCAACAACATAAAATCCAAGCTTATCTGCAAGCATGAGAAGGTGAGGATCGGGCGGATAGTGAGAAGTGCGGATTGCATTGACATTAAGCTTTTTCATAAGCAGAAGATCTTTTTCAATATCTTCAAATGTCATTACATAACCAGTTTTCGGATTAGTATCGTGATGATTTACACCTTTGAACTTTATCTTTTCGCCGTTGAAATAGTATATATTCTTTGTTATTTTAACATTTTTAAATCCGATATAAGAACGTATTGTGTGAACTGATTTGCCCTCTTTTTTCAGTGTAATATAAGCAGTATAGAGTGTGGGAATTTCTGCATTCCACTCAGTAACACTAAGATTGTCAAAAGACATTGGTACATTTGCAGAAGTTTCTGCATTAAATAATATTTTACCTTCTTCATCAACAGCGGAAATCTCAACGGTATAGCCCTTATCTTCGCCGATAACTGAAACATCCGCACTTACAGTATATCCGTCTGCACTTTTTGAAGTTTTAAGGAAAAAGTCATTAATGTAGGTTTTTGGAAGTTCATAAAGAAGAACATCACGGAAAATACCATTTTCACGGAACATATCCTGACACTCAAGGAATGTGCCGTTGCTCCATTTATGTACAACAGCTATAAGCTCATTTTCACCTTTCATTACAAAAGAAGAAATATCAAATTCAGCTGTATTATGAGCACCTTCACTGTAACCGACAAATTTACCGTTGATATAAAGGTCAATACAAGGAATTACACCAAGGAAGTTGAGTAAATATACTTTATTTAAATCGTCAACTTCAAAAGTTTTACGATAAATACCTGCAGACATATCTTCAGGAAGAAAAGGAGGCTTCGTTTCTATTTCATAAGGGCAGTTAAGATATACAGGCGGTTCATAACCTGTTCTCTGCCAAGTTGAAGGAACTGAAATTTTATCAAAATCAATCTTTTCCGAATCAAAATCATAGGGAACATCGTTTAAATGAGGATAATACTTAAATTCCCATTCACCTGATAATACACAAACAAGATCACTGGAGTATCTTTCTTCACCAATTGATACTTCAGCAAGCTTTGCTTTGTCAGAATAAGGAATAAAATAAGCCCTACCCTCTCGTTTGCCGAGTTCCATTGTTTCAAAGTCGCGATAGTTTGTTCTGTTTAATGCGTACTTCATTATGTCACCTCACATAAATAATAGGAGTGTTGGCTTCAACACTCCTATTTTAACATATTATATAGTGCCATTCAACTGTTTTTTTGATAGATTTTGGCATTTATTTAATAAAACAGCAAAAACTTAAACCAAAGACCGGTATGATTTTAAGATAGCTTAAGCTGTGACCACAAGTCATTCAGAAGCACAAGTGTTTCTGAATCAAGATTATGGAAATACTGAGCATTTGCCTTTGTTTCATCAGAGGGATAAAGATATTCATTACCCTTGAGTGAATAATTTTCATTGTTTATTACTGCTGTGTGCGGTGAAGCATAGCAAATAAGTTCAGCATTTGCAAGTGCAATTTCAGGCTCCATAAGGAAATCAATATACATCATAGCTGCTTCATAGTTACCGCATGAAGCAGGAATACATACAGAATCAATGAAAATATTGGTGCCCTCTTTTGGATAAACAAAAGAAAGATCAGGGTTAGTTTCCTGCATTGTGAGGAAGTCACCTGCATAATACGGAGCTATTGCAGCATTACCGGCTTCCATCTTATTGAATACCTCATCCATAACATAAGCCTGGATACAAGGCTTTTGTTCTTTGAGTTTTTCAAGAGCTTCATACCAATCATCAGGATTGGTCGTATTTACATCATGACCGAGAAGGTACTGAGCAATACCGAAAGCATCACGGGAATTATTAAATGTGAGGACATTACCTGCATATTTCTGATCCCACATAATACTCCAGCTGTCCGGTGTGCCCTCAACCATTGTTGTGTTATAAATTAAACCAACCATACCAACGGTATAAGGTACAGAATAAAGATTACCCGGATCAAAATACTGATTTTTATATTCATCAGCAATATAAGCGAAGTTCTGAAGGGATTCAACATCAATCTGTCTGAGTAATCCTTCATTAATCAATCGCTCAACCATATATTCTGAGGGAATAACTATGTCGTATGATGCTCCTCCGTTTTTAAGCTTGGTATACATGCTTTCATTTGAATCATATTCGGCATAATTTACATGAATGCCGGTTAATTTTTCAAATTCTGCATTTACATCAAGTGTACCGTCTGAACCGTCAGAAATGTATTCACCCCAATTGTATACATTTAATACAGTACCAGCATACTCACGAGAATAAACACCTTCGACTATAACAGACGGTGCGTTGTCATTACCACCAAAGCCAAAGATACAAACAAATACAAATATCGCAGCAATAACAAGAGCACCAGCCCTTTTAACAATTCTTCTGCCTTTACTGACAGGCTTTACTGACTGTTTATTTTTGTCTGCTTTAGCCTGAGAAACATTAATCAAAATTAGCAGAACAAGAATTACGACAAAAATAATTGTTGAAAGTGCATACATGTCAGGCTTTACGGACTTTTTTGTCATTGCATATATGCGAAGCGGAAGCGTCTGAAAATTAGGTCCTGTAACAAAATAACTGATAATAAAATCATCAAGCGACAATGTAAATGCCATCATCATTCCGGTAATTATCGCAGGAGAAATTGATGGAAGAGTTGTTTTGAAGAATGCAGCTAAAGGTGTACATCCAAGGTCCTGTGCAGCCTCTTCAAGATGCGGGTCAGTCTGCTTAAGCTTAGGAAGAACATTCAGAATAACATACGGAAGGTTAAACGTTACATGAGCAATAAGCAAAGTACCAAATCCGAGAACATCCTGAATATTGAGAAGTGTGCCGACAAAAACAAACAGAAGCATCATTGAGATACCTGTTACAATGTCAGGATTCATCATAGGAATATTGGTTACAGACATTGTCACAGACTTGATATACTTTGATTTCATTCTATCAATTCCGACCGCAGCAGCAGTACCGATTACAGTAGAGATTACAGCAGAAAGGACGGCAAGAACAAGTGTGTTTCTCAAAGCATTAAGAGTAGTTGAATCATTGAGAATTTCCTGATACCACTTAATAGAAAATCCCTCAAAAACCGAAGTGCTCTTGCCAGCATTAAACGAAAAGAAAATCAAAACAAAAATAGGTGCATAGAGGAAAAGATACAAGAGAACTGTATAAATTTTAGAGGCTATTTTCATACTATTGCGCCTCCTGTATCATCGCTGTCGGCAAATTTATTCATTATTGCCATTGAAATAAGAATTAATATCATAAGAACAAAAGACAGTGATGCGCCAAGATTGAAATTATTAGCACTCTGAAACTGTGTTTCAATCGCATCTCCGATAAGCAAAAAGCTGCCGCCGCCAAGCTTCTGAGAAATATAAAATGTGCTTACAGACGGAACAAAAACCATTGTAATTCCGGAAACTACACCAGGAAGGCTTAAGGGAAAGATTACTCTGCGTAAAACATCAAATCTGTTGCCACCAAGATCCTGAGCAGCTGAAATTACCGATGGATCAAGCTTTGACATTATAGTATAAATCGGCAGAATCATATAAGGCAGATAATTGTAGACCATACCTAATACAACTGCAGATCCTGTGTTGAGAAAACCGTTTTCGCTTGCCAAACCGAAAACATCAAGGAATTTATTAAGAATTCCGTTGCGTTCAAGGATAAGCATCCAAGAATATGTACGAATAAGAAGATTCATCCACATTGGAAGCATGATAAGCATCATCATAATCCGTTGTGAATTAGCTGAAAACTGAGATAAAATATATGCAAACGGATAAGCAATCAGAAGACAAATTACAGTTGAAAGTAAACCATACCACATAGAAAGCAAGAATGTAGGAATGTAATCTTTCAAATCATAAATATTTTCTAATGTAAAGTTACCGTCTGCATTGGTAAATGCGTAATACGCCACAACGAAAAGCGGAACTACAATAAATATAGCTGACCAGACAATATGGGGAGCGGCAAGTAGATTGGAAAGAAGCGATTTTTTCTTTTTCATTCTTACTCCTCCTCGCTGTTATCGACGGAGGCATCGGAAAGCTCGTCAAACTCCTCGCTGAAAGAGCTGTAATCGCCGTAAAGACCTGAATATTCACTCTTCTTCATAATATGAATTGCATCCGGTTCAATAAAGAGACCAATTTTCTTACCAACTTCATGGTAATCAGTTGACTGAATCATCCATTTGAAACCACCTATATCAACAATTGTTTCAAAATGAACGCCTTTGAAGGTTACAGATGTAACTTCACCCTTAACCATACCTTTGTCTTCGTCAACTACATCAACATCCTCAGGACGGACAACAACATCGACTTTTTCATTAGGCGCAAAGCCTTTATCAAGACATTCAAATCTATGTCCGGAAAAATCAACTTGAAAATCTTCACGCATAATACCGTCAATGATATTACTTTCACCGATAAAGTCAGCTACGAAAGCATTTTTCGGCTCATTATAAATGCTGATAGGTGTTCCTATCTGCTGAATTACACCGTTGTTCATAACAACAATGGTATCTGACATTGAAAGGGCTTCTTCCTGATCGTGGGTAACATAAATAAATGTAATACCCATCTGCTGTTGAATATTCTTAAGCTCATTCTGCATATCCTTGCGAAGCTTAAGATCTAGAGCGCCTAGCGGTTCATCAAGGAGAAGAACACGAGGCTTATTTGCTAGTGCACGAGCGATTGCAACACGTTGCTGTTGACCACCTGAAAGAGATTGAATATTTCGCTTTTCAAAACCTTTCAAGTTTACAAGTCGTAACATTTCAGTAACCGTCTTTTCAATCTCATCCTTGCTTGCCTTCTTAAGACGAAGACCAAAAGCAATGTTTTCAAATACATTAAGATGAGGAAAAAGAGCATAACGCTGAAAAATGGTGTTAACCTGCCTCTTGTGAGGTGGAACATCATTTATCCGTTTATTATCAAATATTACATCACCGCTGTCCGGCTCAATAAAGCCGGCAATAACACGAAGTGTAGTAGTTTTTCCACAACCGGACGGGCCGAGAAAAGTAATAAATTCTTTGTCACGGATATAAAGACTTAAATCCTTAAGTATAGGCTCTCCGTCAAAAGAAACAGAAATATTTTTAAGGTCGATAATAATATTGTTGTCCAATTATGCAACCCCTTCCTTATTTATTATATAACAGTTAAAATATAGTGCTAAAATCGCTAAATGTCAACATTTTTTTTAATTTTTTTGTTATTAATTCATCAAAAAATAACTGTAATTTTAAATATGCTTAATTTTGCTCTTAAATGCTTTGATTTTCTCGCAAATGCTCACTTTTTATAAAAAAGTTCCGACAGAAAAACTGCCGGAACTTCAAATCAGCGAACCTTGCCGCCTTTCATTTTTATTAATTCTCGATAGCTGATAAGCTCTACTCCGTGGTCCTTGAGGTATTTATGTACATACGGGTCTTTCATAAGCTGATATTCCCAGACTCTGTCCTGCCATCTTGCAGTAATACTCTTAAGTTCATCAGACTCTACAGAAGGATGTACAAAGGTTTCGGTAACTTCATTTTCGGGAATATCTGTCCAGATTTTAAGAATTGTATCCCTGTAAACCTCGTAGCTTACACGCATATCATCATTCCAATCAGGGAAAAGAAGATAATCAGGAATTACAACATTATATTTTTTGCCCCATCTTTTGGAAAGAAGAGTGATTGCTGCATAAAGGAAATAAGGTGTACCTTTAGGACAAATTCTCTTATCATGTTTAGTATAAAGCCTGTATGCATAACCATATTCGCCGCAGACACGGAGAGTCATTTTTGCAAGTCCAAGACGGCCGGTATAGTGACCATAAAGGGATCCCATGTGATTATCTGTGTGTGAAGGTTTCATACCCATGCTGTGTGCAAGATCAATCTGTGCACGGATTTCCTTTTCAAGATCTTCATAAGAAGCATTTTTTTCAACCTGGTCACTCTCGTGCCACATAAAGCCTTCTTCGTCAACAAGAGTTTTTCCGTTTGTAAGAGGCTTCCAACGGTATTTACCCCATTCGCTTGTCATTGTAAGATGAACACCGATAGCATATTCAGGATGAGCGATTGAAAAATTGACAGCATCCGCAGCTGTAGGACATGGCATCATAATTGTTGCTGATTTGAGCCAACCACCGTCAAAAAGTTCGTTAACGGCTGCATTAGCTGCATTGCACATTCCATAATCATCTGCATTAACAATAAGATATTTTGGCATAGTATTTTCCCTTTCCTGTTATCTTTTTTCCATTAATAAAAATAATACCATAAAAAAAAGAATTTTCAATAGATATTTTTAATTATGCTGTGAATCAGCAGATTCTCTTTGAACACTTCTTGCAAGCTGAACAATATTTGAAAACTCTGAAGTTATAAATTTGCGAATATTTTCATCATCTTTTAAATTTTTAAAATATTTCAATAGATTTTGAGGTTTTAATATATCTCTCGGCTTAAATGTGTCATCTGTCATTAAAAACTCAAAGAGTGTGTCAAAAAAATTGTTTCTTTCTTCAATAGACATTCCGTTAATCCAATTATGAAATGTCTTATCAAATAATTGAGCATCTGCTGTAAGATCATTTTCCGGGATAAAATCTGTTCCAATAACTTCCCAAGAATACGGGTCATGCTGAAATACACTGAAATTATTACTTTTAATAATCGTATGTGGTTCTTCGCGCTGTAACAACATCCCGAACACTGAAGACTGAGGAACAAATGTAAAAATTTTAGGTACAATATTCAGATAACCGGAATCGTTAAGCATAAATTCTGTAAAACCGGGACCGTCAAAATTATAAACTTTTTCTATTCTCTTTTGAATTCTGTCAGAGCTTTTTGATGCTGCATATACAGCAAGATTTCCGCCTTTTGAATGTCCGCCGGTAATAATTCTGCATTTTTTATATTTATAAAGCTCTTTGATATACTCAGTTGCAAGACGTTGTGCAGGTACACTATCCTGAAAAGTCATATTAAAATCTTCTTTCCATCCTACAAGAGTATTATCTGTTCCGCGAAAAACAGCACATAATAAATTACTGTCAATTACAAAAGTAACCGCGGAAAACTGAGTATCTTCTTCAGGAATAAAAACACTTCTGTAAGCTGTAAGTCTTACATTTCTGAAGCGTTCTGTATTTGCAGCTGCTTTTAAAAGATCAATATCATTCTCAACACGAAAACGACCTGTTTTATCTTCCAACAAATCAAAGCTTCTCTCAGCATCCGCAAGAGAAACCTCACTATCAAAACCACAAGGAACAATGTCTTCAAATCTTATGTAAGACAAAGCAGAAAAAATGAGCATGTCAACATTATTTAGTTCAAGCTGTGAAAACAAAATGTCGCCACGCCACTGAAGATAATCAAAAAGACCAGCCAAAAAAAAATCTCCTTATTTATATTGGTGGATCTGAAGAGATTTGAACTCTCGACCTTTCGGATGCGAACCGAACGCTCTCCCAGCTGAGCTACAGACCCAAATTTAAATAGATTATAAACCTATATTAATATTTATGTCAACACTTGAAAAAGCAAAGAAAATATTGTATAATGACAATTGTTATGTTTAAAGGAGCTGTTTCTACTGAAAAAAACACTGATATTAACAGCGCTCATCTTCTTATTCTGTTTATGCGGCTGTAATAAAAATAATGATTTATTTAATAGCATTTCTCGCGAAACAACAACAGCAATACCTACTGTTAGTATCACCTTCCGTGAAGGGCTGACTGCAGAAGAATGCGGTAAATTACTTGAAGAAAACAGTGTCTGTACTCAAGCTGATTTTCTTGATGCTGTAAACTCCCCTGCATCATATTATAGTTTTTTAGAAGGAATAACTAATCCGCAAGAGAGGCCATTTATACTTGAAGGCTACATTTTTCCTGACACATATGAATTCTATTATAATATGAATGCACAGGATGTACTTAATAAATTTCTTGACAATTTTGAAGCTAAAATCAAGACAGAGTATTATAACAGAGCCAAGCAATTAGGTTATACAATAGATGAAATTCTCAGAATCGCTTCTATAATACAAGAAGAAGCCGTAGATTCTGAAATGAAAACAGTTTCATCTGTTCTTCATAACAGACTTAATTCATCATACGGAAAGCTTGAATGTGATGTAACAATATTTTATCTAAACAATCATGTTAAACCTTATGTAGAAGATGTATCGATCTATTCCGAACTTTATAATGCTTATAAATTTTCAGGTTTACCTGCCGGTCCTATATCAAATGTCGGCATTAACGCAATTGAAGCAGCCCTCTACCCTGCTGATACAGATTACTATTTCTTTCTTACAGACTCAGAAATGAATTTTCATTATGCCGTCACATGGAAAGAACATTCAAAAAATGTAGATTTATACTATAAAAAGTAAGCAATGCCGTAAGGCATTTAAATACCGAAAGGAGAAAACCCAATGAAAAAAATTACAGCACTTCTTCTTGCCGTTGCAATGCTCCTTAGCTTTGCAGCTTGCGGCGAGAAAACACCCGATCCAGTAGAAACCACAGTACCCGATGAAACCACAGAAGCCCTTGGTGAAGTTGTTGATGCAACTACAGCAGAAGAAGAAACTGATGCTACTGAACCTGTATCAGGCGAAGAAGCAACAACAGTTGAAGGTGAAGTTACAACAGCTGTAGACGAAACAACTGTTGCTGAAGAAACAACAGCAGCCGTAAAGCCCGAAACTAAAGATGAAATCATTTCTTACTACAACGCAGCAGTTAACAAGGCTGTTGCAGCTAAGGTTGGTTTCAACAAACTTCGTTATGTTGACAACGAAAAGCTTAATGCCGGTATTCTTCTCAAGACATTCGGTGATGTTATGTACAAGTTTATGGGTATTGGCGCAGAAAACAAGTACACAATGGATGTTACTAAGGGTCAGTGGGAATCAGACCTTCCTCACCAGTATCTCCGCAAGAGCACACTTTCTGGTGCTGATGTAACTGGTGCAACTTGCACAGCAAACGGCAGCCAGTACACAATCGTTCTTAACGTAAAGGGCGGTTCAAGTTATGCGGACAAGAATAAAAAATCAAACAATTCTCCCATTGATAAGTGCGGTATCTGTGTAGGTGATGGCGATAAGAGCTACTTTGACCACAAGACTGCTATAGTTATCTACGATGCAATTGATGATATTCTTGGCGGCGCAAAAGTAAGTGAAAGCTACAAGAACGCAAAGGTAAAGGCTGTTATCGACTCTACAACAGGCAAACTTGTAAGCCTTACAGTTGAATATGACATCAACGTTGTTATTGATGTAGCAGGCGGCGGTAATGCAACCGGTTCAGCTCATATCTTCTACAAGAACTTCAAGTATTAATTTTTAACAAACATATAACAAAGCACCCGATTCCTTTTACAGAATCGGGTGCTAATTTTAATCTCTTCTGAGTGCTTCAATCGGAAGCATTTTAGCTGCCCTGCGAGCAGGATAAATTCCGAAAAAGATACCAATTGCACTTGAAAAACCGACAGCAAGAAGAATTGTTGAAACTTTAATTGCAATAGGAACATTAACATAAGCTGCAACAGCCAAAGCACCGACAACACCGATTACAAGCCCTATAAATCCTCCGATACTGCAAAGAATTACGGATTCTGTCAAAAACTGTAACATAATAGTTGATGTTTTTGCACCGAGTGCTTTACGAATTCCTATTTCACGAGTTCGCTCTGTTACCGAAACTAACATAATATTCATAACACCAATTCCACCGACAACAAGAGAAATTGCTCCTACAGCTGCAATAAACGCAGTAAATACATTAATGACTGTATCAATCAGTTCAATATATGTTGCCATATTTGTGACCTTATATATTTCTCTGTCACCATTGGAATGGCGAACTTTAAGAACATTTGCAGCAGAAGCACCTGCACTGTCAAGAAACCTATCGTCATTTGCTGTCAGATAAATCATCTGATATTTTCCGCTTTGCCCATAAAATTCATTAAAAGTTGTTGAAGGCATCATTAAAGAAACCATAGTACCCATCATGCTTGAGCTTTCCATCATCTGTGACATGGAGTCGACATCCATATTCATCATAGATGTACTGTCACCTACACCGATTATTTTGAATGCTACAGTTTTACCGTTATAGGAAACATTGATTTTTTCTCCCACACAGTTTTCTTTGCCGAATAATGTATAGGCACTTAAATTGTCAATACATACAACATTTCTCGCTGATTTAAAATCTGCTTCATTATAGAATCTGCCATACATCATCTGTGCATTCATAATATTACGCAAATCAGTCGTACCTGCCATAATCATAGCCGTACCGTTTTCTGATGATGATTCACAAACAGCCATATTAAATGCCATTGGTGAAACAGAGCTGATACTGTCGAGCTCCTTTATAGCTGCAATATCTTCGTCAGTAATATAATCATTAGCGGTAGCAGCATCGGTTGCAACTGTAATGCTTACCATATTTGAGCCCATTGACTCTATCATGCCGACAATATAATCTCTGCCGCCATTGCCGACAGTAACAATAGCAATAACAGAAGCAACACCTATTATAATACCAAGCATCGTTAGCAAAGAACGTGTCAGATTGGTTCGAATACTAAAGACAGCAATACGAATATTTTCAATAATATTCATTCACACACGCTCCTTAAACCGCTTCACTGTTTGCGTATGTCACGGCAACCTTCTTGCCTTCTTCAGCAATTTCTTTAAGTGCAAGAGCTTGATTCTGAACAATCTTATCGCCTACATCACATCCGGAAACAACTTGGTACTGGGTATCTGTTGCTAAACCAAGTTCAACTGCAACGCGGGAAACTGTACTGTCGTTTTCATTAAATTTATAAATATAACTTCCGGTATCATCAGTTTCTACCGCTTCAATCGGCACAACCACTGCATTATCGACAGCGCCTAACTCAATATCAATATCAACATCAATGCCGATAATAACACTTTCATCTGGATTTTTGATAAGCACCTGTGCCGGAATCGAATTTGAGCCCGCTGAAGTAGAACCACCCATACCGCCAAGCATAGAATTGATATCTAAACCTGAACTCTGAGTTGCTACTGGACTGATATAAATTACTTCACCTTCAAGTACATGCCCTAATGAGGTTATAGTAGCCTTCTGACCAATTTTAACATCAAGTATATCATATTTCCCAAGCGAAAATGAAGCGATAAAGCTATCATAATATTCAATTGTAAGACCGATATTTTTAACTGAAGAACCACCTAAAGATGATAAAACGGAGTTAATATCCCCGCCGCCCGAAAGCAAACCCATTAATGATGAAATATCAATTCCGGAATTTGATGAGTCCTGAGATATAAAAGACTTTCCAGGCGCAATTGATAGATTGCTTACAACGCCTTCGCCTTGAGCATACCAACCTTTTGCAAGCTTTTCAACAGCATCTTTAGTAGTTTTTAAACGAATCTCTGCGGAATCAACAAGAGATTTATAAGTGCTTTCAAGAATGTTCTGTGACTGTGTTTCAAGCATCGTTCTTTGAGCCTTGAGAGTCATCAGATTCATTTGAAGTCTCATTTCTTCCATTTCATCCGACGAACCGAACATTGAGTTGATATCGAAGGATGAACCTGAATTCAGACTTGAAATAAAATCAAATACAGATTTTTGCTCTGCTCCTCTATTAGCCAAATTTATAAAATAATTCCGCAATTTATCTTCAGAATAGCTGTTACCAAGAAGTTTTACAAGTTTTTGATAATCAATATTATCTACCCAGTCAGGAACATTTTCTTGCGTAGCTGTTGTTTGACTTGCATCTTCATCAAAACTTTCAAGCTGTTTTTCAATTTCAATTATCTGAGATTCAATCAACGGAAGCTTGGCAGCAGCTTCCTTGGCAGAATTGATTGAGTTCTGATAATTAATCTTTGCATTATCATAATCAGATTGTTTTTGTGAAAGAATTCCATTTAAAGAAGATGGTTCAAAAGTAGCTAAAAGCTGCCCATTCTCTACCTTGTCACCTAATTTAACATAAACATCCTTGACTACTACTCCGTCAAAAATTTCAAACTCTTCACGGTTAGTTGATTCAACAACACCCTGAGTGGAGAGAGTCTGAGTAATTGTGGATGAGGAAACATCCATAATTACTGCTTCGAATTTATTATCCGTTTTTTTTCGAACAAAAACAACACCGCCAACTATAATTGCAACCGCCAAAAAACAGCTTACAATTACTTTAATAATCTTCTTTTTCCCCTTCATAATAATTCCTCCCTTTTTGCGTTAAAGCATTATTTTAAAGCATCGAGTGCTCTTTTACCTATATCAGTACGTTTATGTGCCCCTTCAAAATATATTTTATCGGTCGCAGCATATGCATTATCAAGAGCATTTTTAAGATTTTCAGCTCTGGCAGTAACGCCAAGCACACGACCACCATTAGTAAAAAACTCGCCATCTGAA
This sequence comes from Acutalibacteraceae bacterium, assembly GCA_045539895.1. Lineage (GTDB taxonomy): Bacteria > Bacillota > Clostridia > Oscillospirales > Acutalibacteraceae > UBA8612. The sequence continues at coordinate 4,883 of JAZQGE010000048.1, read as the reverse complement.
AGTTTTGTTCCGGCATGATAGACTGTTGCGCAATCAATATCGCCTTTATCATTAAGGCCTTCAATTTTAATTCCCTTTGCATAAGAACCGGGATAACCGCCGGAAGCCATAATTACGCAAGCACAGGAATCATCTGAAAAAACTACATCTATGTCAGAAAGCTTTTCATCCGCTACAGCTTCTATAATATCAACAAGCGGTGTTTCTAAAAGCGGAAGAACAACCTGTGTTTCAGGGTCACCAAACCTTGAATTATACTCAATAACCTTGGGTCCGTCAGGTGTAAGCATAAGTCCGAAATAAAGACAACCTTTGAATGGGCATCCCTCACTGCACATCGCTTTTACAGTAGGCATAAAAATTGTTTTCATACACTCATCAGCGATTTCCTTCGTATAATAAGGATTTGGTGCAACCGTACCCATTCCGCCTGTATTAAGGCCTTTATCACCGTCAAGAGCACGCTTATGGTCCATTGAGGAAACCATAGGAACAAGAGTTTTTCCATCAGTAAAAGCAAGAACTGAAACTTCAGGACCGGTAAGAAATTCTTCAACAACAATATTATTACCGGATGCACCGAAGACCTTATCTTCCATAATGGATTTAATTGCTTGCGTTGCACTGGACAAATCCTCGGCAATGATAACACCCTTACCAAGAGCAAGACCGTCTGCTTTTATAACAACAGGGAATTTTCCTGTATTTTCAATATACGATAAAGCTGATTGAGAATCTGAAAAAACTTCATAAGAAGCTGTTGGAATTCCATATTTTTTCATAAGATTTTTTGAAAAAACTTTACTGCTTTCAATTCTTGCAGCAAGAGCCGAAGGACCGAAAGCTTTAAAGCCTTCTTTCTCAAATGCATCTACCATTCCGGCAGCAAGCGGATCATCAGGTGCAACAAAAACAAAATCAACCTTCTGTTCTTTTGCTAAATTAATCATACCTTCAACATCCATAACATTTACATTAAAGCATTCTGCATCACAAGCAATACCGCCGTTACCGGGTGCACAAATCACACTGTCTACCCTTTTGCTTTCAAGTAATTTTTTTATAAGAGCATGTTCACGTCCGCCAGAACCAATCATAAGTATTTTCATAAACAAACCTCCGAATAATATGGGAATTCACCCGCTATTTTATATTTTTTTATTATAACATATCAAACCTTAAATAAAAAGTATTTTTATAAAAATTTAAAATTTCACAACAAGTATCCTAAATTTATCACCGTATCACATATCATTTAGTAGCATATACTGTATAAATGGATAAAATGGAGTGATATTATGGACAGCTTTGACAGAAAAATAGAAGAATATAAGCGTGAGCTTATGAAGTACGCAAAGAAAAACGGAAATGTATGCATAACTGAACAAAGCGCCTTCAGACAGGAAGAAAGCCAACAAGAATATAAAACTAAATATGATAAAAAATATATTTGCAACAGACCAATGCCAAAGGAATATGACGGAAATGAAGATATTATAGAAACTGTAACAGCAAACACTGACCCTACAAGAAATTTTGACCGAAAACCAATAATAGAAACCACATATAAAAATTACGATGATTTTCTTACTCAAAATGCTAAAACAGGGAAACTGAGAGTCCAAACTTATGCCTCTGAGCAGGTTTTCCCAATACAAAATGCAAGAGTAATTGTAGAAAAGGAATTTGAAGACGGAAACCACATTTTCAAAGAAATATTTACTGATATTGACGGAGTGGCGGAGAATATAATTCTTCCGACAAAAGACAAAAATTTATCTTTATCACCTGGAGGAGTTATTCCCTTTTCAACTTATAACATTAAGGTGAGTCACCCACAGTTTAAGCCCATTATTTTTCATAATGTTCCAATATTTGACACAATTGAATCGCTTCAGCCCGTTGCAATGCTTCCTTCAAACAGCTCTGATTCGCCAATGGACATTAATGAAGAAGCACCTGACCTGTGAGGTGACTGATAATGGCTACACCGATAATACCCGATACCATTAAAGTACATCTTGGTGCACCTGACTCACCTGCTCAAAATGTTACAATAGGTTTCTCAGATTATATTAAAAATGTTGCCTCAAGTGAAATTTATCCAACATGGCCCGAAAGTGCACTCAGAGCTAATATTTATGCAATAATTTCTTTTGCACTTAACAGATATTATACCGAATTCTACAGAAGCAAAGGATATGATTTTGATATTACTTCTTCAACTCAATATGACCAGAAATTCATTAATAACCGTGAGGTTTTTGAGAATATAAGCGAAATAGTTGATGAAATATTTAATGATTACATTACTAAAGGAAATCAGATTCAGCCTTATTTCACAGCATATTGCAACGGAACTACAGTAACATGTGACGGCCTTTCCCAATGGGGAACGGTAACACTTGCCAATCAAGGTTTGACACCGTATCAGATTCTTCAGAATTACTACGGAAACGATATAAACATTGTTTCTAATGCACCCGTCGGAGAAAACACACCGTCTTATCCCGGAGTTATTTTTGAACTAGGTGATACAGGTGAAGATGTAAGAACTATACAGAGGCAATTAAACCGAATATCAGCAAACTATCCTTCAATTCCTAAAATTCCAAATATAAACGGAATTTTTGATAATGAAACAAGACTCGCCGTACAACAATTTCAACGAATATTCAATCTCTCGCCGGACGGAAGAGTTGGCAAAGCAACATGGTATAAAATCAAGCAAATTTATAACAGTGTGAAAAAACTTTCTGAATTATATTCAGAAGGTATTACAATCACTGAAGCTCAACGACAATTCCGTGAAGTTTTACAGGAAGGAAATACAGGTAATGATGTAAGAACACTTCAATATTATCTGAATTTCCTCGGATTTTTTTATGACACATTACCAAGAATAAATGTTGACGGAATTTTCGGTAATGAAACAAAAAATGCTGTAATTACATTTCAGAATCAATTCGGGTTACCTGCCGACGGAATTGTTGGCAGACAAACATGGTATAGAATTCAGGATCAATACGACGAAACCATTCGCTCTTTGCCCAATGAATACAGTAGTTATTCTTCTCTGCTTTATCCTGGATATTTTATTACCACAGGTTCAACCGGCAAAGTTGTCGAGCAGCTTCAGACCTTTATAAATGCAATAGCATCAAATTATCAATCTATACCAAGTGTAACTGTTGACGGAATATTCGGCTCTTCAACGCAAAATGCAGTTAGAGCAATACAAACCCTTGTCGGTCAGACACCTTCAGGTGCTGTAGGTCCGTTGACATGGAATGCGATAATTAATCTGTATAATGACAGCAGATAATTAGATTGTTAACAAAGATAAAATTAGAGATGAATATATTTTTGAATTATGTAAATAATACAGAACAGTATTATTTACGGAAGTGATTTTATGGCACAAAATTTTACAAAAAGTTATGAAAAAAACATTGAATTACTGGACAAAGAATTACGCGTAAACGAAAGCTTTGATATTGTTTGCAGAAATTTTGTTTTTGCAGAAAAACGAGCAAAGTTGTATTTCATAGACGGTCTCGTTAAAGACGATTCAATGGTAAAAGTTGTGCAAAGTATGCAGGCATTGACTCCTGACAAAATTAAAGATGCAACAGATGCCCGTTCTTTTGTAAACCGATTTGTCAGCTATATTGAAACGGATGTTTCTGCAGATTTGAATTTAATAAAAACATTGATTCTTTCCGGTGCACTTTGCATTTTTATTGAAGGTTATGAGCAAGCTATTATAATTGATGCAAGAACTTATCCTGCAAGAAGTGTCGGAGAACCTGAGAACGATAAAGTTTTGAGAGGTGCCCATGACGGCTTTACGGAAACTCTAATATTTAATACTGCATTGATACGAAGAAGATTAAGAAACCCACAGTTAACTGTTGAATATATAAACATTGGTGCGCTATCTCACACCGATGTTGTAATTTGTTATATAGCAGATAAAGTTGATAAAAAAACACTTGATTCAATAAGAAAAAAATTAAAAAATTTAAAGATAAATAATCTTACAATGGGTCAGGCATCTCTTGCTGAAGCATTACTTACTAAACAGCATTTCAATCCCTTTCCGAAGGTCAGATATACCGAAAGGCCCGATGCAGTTGCAGCGAGTATTAATGAAGGGAGCATTTCAATTTTAGTTGACAACTCCCCTTCGGCAATGATTGTACCGACAGGAATTTTTGATTTTCTACAGGATTCAAACGATTATTATTTTCCTCCTTTAATCGGTTCATATTTAAGAATAATCAGAATGTTTATTTTTGCATTAACTTTATTATTAACACCTATATGGTTATTGTTAATTCAAAACGAGGAATTAATTCCCGAATGGCTGAGTTTTATTAAAATTCAGAATGATTATCTTATACCGCCATTTGCTCAATTAATAATTGTTGAAATAATTATAGATGCTTTAAAGCTTGCTTCACTTAACACACCTTCGGCTTTAAGCAACTCATTGAGTGTAGTAGGTGCGCTTGTGCTTGGCGAATTTGCTGTACAATCAGGCTGGCTTTCTTCAGAAGTGGTGCTTTATATGGCATTTGTCGGAATCACGAATTTTACTCAGCCGAGTTATGAATTAGGATATGCGTTCAAGCTTTGCAGAATGTTGCTTATTATATTAATATCTTTATTTAATTTTTGGGGATTTACAATAGGGTTATTAATAATTGCTCTTCTCATATCTTTTAACCCTACGTTAACCGGGAAATGTTACCTTTATCCGTTAATACCTTTTAATTGGAAAAAGCTGACAAGTCTGATAATCAGAAAAAAATTAAACCAAAATAATAACTAATAAAATCAGTCAGTTTCCGTATTCAGAAACTGACTGATTTTTTATA
>JAZQGE010000047.1:0-226975 GCA_045539895.1 Acutalibacteraceae bacterium | reverse complement strand
CAATTACAAGCCTTTTTTTGTTTTTTAATTTTATTTTAATTAATTATATGTTATACTGTAAATAATAAGGAGGAAGAATATATGCGTATACTTGTTGCTGAAGACGAAAGAACCCTTAATGAGCTTATCTGCAAAATACTTACCGCACAGCATTACACAGTTGATGCCTGCTTCAACGGCGAAGAAGCACTTGACTATGCCGCATGTGCTGAATATGATTGCATGGTTCTAGATATAATGATGCCTGTTATGAGCGGAATTGACACCGTCAAAAAGCTTCGCAGCAGCGGCAACAATACACCTGTAATCTTCCTTACTGCACTTGACAGCATTGGTGACAGGGTAAACGGACTTGACAGCGGTGCAGACGATTACCTTGTAAAACCTTTTGCATCAGAAGAACTTCTGGCAAGAATAAGAGCATTGCTCAGACGCCAAACAGACAGCCCCAGCAACATATTTACCGTTGCCGATCTTACTGTTGACTGCGACAAAATGAAGGTAAAAAGAGGAAATGTCAGTATTAATCTTTCAAGTAAAGAGTTTGCCATACTTGAATATATGATAAGAAACAAAGGAACCGTGCTCACTCGCGACAAAATCGAACAACATATCTGGAACTATGATTATGAGGGCGGCACAAATGTAATAGATGTTTATATCCGCTATCTTCGCAAAAAAATCGACGACTGCTTTGACACTAAGCTTATACATACTGTACGCGGAACAGGCTATGTGCTCAAGGATAGCAGTGAGGAATGAAAATGAAAAAGCTGTCTATAAAAACAAGAATAACTCTGTGGTATACGGTAACAATGGTACTCATAGCCGTTGTTTCGCTTGCCGGTGTTATGATAATCAGCCGTAGCATAGTAGCAAGCACTCAAAAAAATGACCTGAAATCAACGGTTGAATATATAACAGATGATATTTACATTCAGGACGGAAAAATCGCTTTTGACCCGGATTTCAAGTCGTTTATCAACAATACTCATATTTCAGTCTACAGTAGCGACGGACAGATACTGCTGGGCAGAATTCCTTCCGGTTTTGACACATCGCTTTCGCTCGCTGACTCTACAGTAGCAAAACAAGGCGAATGGTATATCTATGATAAATTGTACAGACTTGACGAAAACACAGCCGTATGGCTCAGAGGAATTACACCTCACGCACAGGCGGACAGTGTTATTAATACATTCGCAAAAATCTGTGCCGTTTTCATGCCTTTGTTGGTTGCAATTGCCGCGGCAGGCGGATGGCTGCTGACAAAAAAGGCCTTTAAGCCTATTGCCGAAATAAACGAAACCGCCGAGCAAATAAGCACAGGAAAAGACCTTTCAAAGCGTATTGAGCTTGAAGGCGGCAATGACGAAATTCACGCGATAGCCGACACATTCAATCGCATGTTTGCCCGACTTGAAGATGCATTTGAAACAGAAAAACGCTTCACCGCAGAAGCCTCGCACGAACTTCGCACACCCACCTGCGTAATTCTTGCACAGTGCGAATATGCAATGAACAACAATATTGATGAAAGCGAAAAAGACAAGGCTATTCAGACTGTTTTTTCACAGGCAAAAAAGATGTCTGCGCTTATTTCACAGCTGCTTTTGCTTGCCCGTGCTGACAATATCAGTAAAGCTCTGAGCCTTGACACTATCAACATAAGCGAGCTTGCTGAAATTATAGCCGAGCAGCAGGAATACCATGCACAGCAAAAAAACATAACATTGAAAACAGATATTCAGCCCGATATTTTTATCAAGGCAGATGAAACCATGATTATGCGCCTTCTTATAAATCTTATTGAAAACTCTGTCAAATACGGAAAAGACGGCGGTATTTCAACAGTTTCCGTCAAACGCACAGAAAACAAAACCGTAATAACCGTTTCGGACAACGGAATAGGAATCGCTAAAGAGCATCTTGATAATATCTGGAAAAGATTTTACCGCGTTGATAAATCACGAAACAAAACTGACGATAACAGCACCGGACTTGGTCTTCCAATGGTAAAATGGATTGCCGAAGCACACGGCGGCACGGTAAGTGTACAGAGCGAAATTGACAAGGGCAGTACCTTTACAGTTGTAATTTAAAAAATTTTCAAAAAAACCGAAATTCTAATGTTTCTTTAATCTTGACAGCCTATACTTTAGGTGTACCAAACAGAAAACCTGAGGCGCACAGGTAGCTTAAAGGTATAAATATTAATAACAAAGGAACGGTGAAAAACATGAAAAAAAGGATTATAGCTATCGTTTTGGTTTTGGTGATTGCAGCTGCTTGTGCAGGAATAATCGCTGTCAGAAACCGCAACATTACCGCAGACCCTAAAGATCACGATGCAGTGGCACAAAACACCGCAAATCAACAGGTTGACAAAAACAACATTATAAGCAAAGATGAAGCTCTTGAAAAAGCAGTTATCCACGCAAATGTTGACAAAGCAGATATAAATGTAATTTCAAACTACCTGAACAAGGACGACGGAATTTATGAATATGAAATCAAATTCATTTCCGGCAGCAAGGCTTATGAATATGAAATCCATGCCGCAACTGGTGCGGTAACAGGCTGTGACATTGAGCTGATTAAGCAAGAGCCGACAACACAGACACCGACAAAAAAGCCTGAACAGACGACAAAAAAGGAACAGTCAATAGGTGTTATCAGCACAGATGCTGCCCTTGACATTGCGCTCAGGCACGCAGGTCTTAGCAAAGCAGATGTTAAGGTTATTAAAAACAGATTTGATGATGACGGGCACATTGAAATTGAATTCCGCACAGCAGAAAAAGAATATGACTATGAAATCAGTGCAACTAGCGCAAAGATTCTTGAATGCGATGTAGATTACATCAAAACAACGGCACCTGCCACAACAAAGCCTGCACAGAATAACCCCATCAGCCGTGACGATGCATTAAAAGCAGCTCTTGACCACGCAGGAATAAAACAAACCGATGCCAAAGCCGTGGAGGTAGAATATGACGGTGATGACAGAGTAAAACACTATGATGTTGAGTTCAGATATGAACAGTTCGAGTATGAATATGAAATCAATGCTGAAAACGGAAAAGTAATAAAACACGAAAGAGAATTTGACCGCTGAACAATATAAAAATGCATCTCCTTTAAAACAAGGAGATGCATTTTGTTTTATTTTATTCTTGAAATCCTGTTACCTTTTACAAAATAAACCTTATCAGAAATATCCATAAGCGGTTTATCGTGCATAGAGTCAGTATAAAGGCAGTCTATATGGGCATTGGGATAAGCCTCATAAAAAGCTTCGATTTTATTTTCACGAAAACATACTCTGCCAAGCTTACCGGTACTTATATTGAACTGAGTACCGATGTAGCTTTTTATACCAAGTCTGCGACAAACCTCTGCAATTACAATTTCAGGTGAAGCTGAGATAACCAGGTCATCCTCTCCCCTGACCTTTTCGTAAAACGGTTTTATCTTGTGCATGTGCTTGTCCCAGAATTCCGTTACAACAGCATCAAGGTCGGGCAATGTTGAAACATAATCCTCAAATATACCTGCATACTGCTGCAAGGCTGTTTCAATCCTTAATGTGCCAAGCTTATACTTTGCAACACCCGAAACCATGTGAGGAATATTTTTAAGTAATGCAGGGTCCTTACCCAGCATCATAATAAACAAATCGACAAAGCTTTCGCCCCTGTAAATGGTATTGTCAAAGTCGAAAACATTCATTATCCCTTTGCACCCTCAAGGCGTTCAATCACATTGCCGACATCATAGTTTGCAACGGTAATAAGAACATCGCAGTTGCGGTAGGGATATTCGTCTGTATAATATGATACTGTTACATAAAGTCCGTTTGCAACAGAGAGATATACAAAGCTCTTGCCTGCCTCAAGCTTTTCAGGCACGGGCTTGCCTGTGTTGCGCTGAACAAAGCCTGCATCCGTACACTTCTGAAGAAATGCCTTGTAAGCTTCATAAGTCATTTCATTGATGTAGATTGTTGCAAGCTGTTCACTGCCATCGTCATTTGAATGGTATGTAGCCTTGTCAACCTTATCTGCTGCCTTGGGGAGCTTCGCCATAAATTCCTGAGTCGGCCACGCAAGGTTATCACTGCTGACTGTGTTGCCTACAGGCACCGTAGGGACAGTTGTCTGAGGGGAAAGTGTTTCACCCTCAGCAGGGGGATATGTTTCAATTTCAAAAACAGTTGTTGTGAGCGGTTTTCCGCCTTCATCTGTCTGAGGCTCGCCCTTATCATCAAGCACAAGGTAGGGTGTTGTCACCGTCTGCACCTCACCGTTTGCATCGGTCACCCATTCGCCGGGCTTTCCTGTGGGCTCGGTTGTGCTGTCATCATTCGAAGGGTCCTTAGTGCAGGCTGCAAATGCAAAAATAACTGCAAAACAAAGCAGAACCGCTATAAACTTTTTCATTATTATTCCTCCCAATAAGAAAGATAGATATATTCTATCACAAAGCAATTTTCAAGTCAAGAAAAGGCAGCATACGATGCGCTGCCTTTTGATAAATATATTAAAGAACTTTTGAAAGGAAATCCTTGAGTCTGTCGCACTGTGGGTTTGCAAAGAACTCATCGGGTGTGTTTTCTTCTTTGATAACACCTTCGTCAACAAAGACTACACGGTCTGCAACCTCGCGGGCAAAGCCCATTTCGTGGGTGACAACAACCATTGTCATGCCTTCGTTTGCAAGTTGCTTCATAACCTCAAGCACCTCTCCTACCATTTCGGGGTCAAGCGCACTTGTCGGCTCGTCAAAAAGAAGCACTTCGGGGTTCATTGCAAGTGCACGCACAATTGCAACGCGCTGCTTCTGACCGCCTGAAAGCTGACTGGGGTAAGCATCTGCCTTTTCCTCAAGACCTACACGCCTGAGAAGCTCCATTGCCTTTGCTTCAGCTTCGTTCTTCTTGAGAATGCCGAGCTTCACGGGTGAAAGAGTTATATTCTTAAGAATCGTGAGATTATTGAAAAGGTTGAACTGCTGGAAAACCATACCCATCTTCTGGCGGTGAACATTGATGTTTACCTTCGGGTCGGTTATGTCAGCTTCTTCAAAAAGGATTTTGCCGCCTGTAGGCTCTTCAAGAAGGTTAAGGCAACGCAGAAATGTTGGTTTACCTGAGCCGGAAGCACCGATAACAACTACAACCTCACCCTTTTTGATTTCGGTGTCAATTCCTCTGAGAACATGATTGTCACCAAAAGACTTTTCAAGGCCTTCAACTTTTATAAGAACTTTATCAGTGGTCACTGTTGCGCAGCCTCCTTTCAAGTCTTCTTACAAGAGAAGTGAATATCATAACAACAACAAGGTAAATAATTGCGACTGCAATAAGAGGCATGAATGCCGAGAAGGTTCTTCCGCGGATAAGGTCGCCAGCCTTTGTAAGGTCAACAATACCGACATAACCTGCAACCGATGTTTCCTTGAGAAGAACAATAAACTCATTACAAAGTGTGGGAAGAACAATTTTAAACATCTGCGGAATAACAATGTAAATCATTGTCTGAATGTAGTTAAGACCAAGGCTTCTGCCTGCCTCAAACTGACCTTTATCAACAGACATTATACCGCTTCGGAAAATTTCGGCAACATAAGCGCCGGAGTTGATACCGAAGGCGAAAACAGCAACCATAGTACCGTTTGTTGAAGAAGCGAAGATTACGAAATACATAATCAACAGCTGAACAACAACGGGAGTGCCGCGGATAACGGTGAGATAAATGTTACAGACTCCGTTGAAGAAAGCAAGCAGTGCATATCCAATGCCGCCGCGTTTTTTCATATCCGCACCTGTTTTGTCATAGGTTGAACGGACAATTGCAATAATAACACCCAGAGCAACACCGATGAGGCCTGCAAGCAGTGTAATGAAAAGTGTGTTTTTAAAGCCGTCAAGAAGCCATTCCCAACGGTCGCCGTCTATGAAGTTAAGCTTGAACTCATCAATAAAATCCTGACACTCAAGCTTGATAAATTCAATAAGCTTATTGAACTTATCCTTCATAAAATCAGCATAGCTGGTAAAAATCCACGCTGTCATGTGTAAAACTCCTTTATAAAACTGCTGTTATAAAACAGCAAAACAGCGGGCGTAAATCCGCCCGCCGTTATTATGTTTGTGTTGAAGCTCAGGCAGGAATGTACTTGTCGATAATAGCCTGAACCTTGCCCTCTGCCTGAAGCTCAGCAAGAGCTGTGTTAATCTGGTTGAGAAGCTCTGTGTTATCCTTAGCAACACAGATTGCATAGTCTTCGTTTGCATACTCGCCGTCAAGAATCTTGAGACCTTCTGTAGCTGCTACAAATGACTTTGCAGGCTCATTGTCAATGATAACTGCTGTTACTTTGCCTGTGGAGAGAGCCTGAACAGCCTCAGCACCTGTCTTGTAGCGGATAACATTCTCATCACCGAAGCCCCACTTTGCAGGCTTGTCGGAAGAATAAATGTCGCCTGTTGTATCCTGCTGAACACCAATCTTGATGCCCTCTTTAACACCTGCGGGGTTGCCGTCTGCGTCAAAACCTGTGTAGAAATCTTCGAATGAAGCATACTCGCTGTCTGCAGGAACGATAACAGACTGAATGCCTGTTGCATATGTAGAGGAGAAGTTAACGCTCTGGAGGCGCTCGTCTGTGACAGTCATACCTGCCATACCCATGTCGAACTTGCCGCTCTGAACACCGCCGATGATTGAGCCGAACTCAACATCTTCAATCTTGAGCTCCATGCCGAGCTTTTCTGCGATAAGAGTTGCAATTTCTACATCGATACCCGCAAAACCGTCGCCCTCTTTGAACTCATAGGGAGGAAATGCTGCGTTTGTAGCCATGATAAGAGTTTTCTTACCTTCTGCTTCGGGTTCTTTTTCGCCGCCGCAAGCCCAGAGTGCTGTAAGGCCAAGCACAAGAGCAAGGACAACGGAAGCGATTTTAATAAATGTTTTCTTGGACATAATTAAATTACCTCCTAAATATTTTATATCGGATTGATTATAGCATTATTATACATTATATGCAAGTTTTTTTGAAAAATTATTCACCGATTATACCGTAGTATCTGCCAAGCCAATATGGTAAAAGATAGTTTGCGCCCTCAAGAAGTGCAGTTTTTTCACATTCGCTGTCAGGATAGAAGTGATTACGGTTGTACCTTACAACAGGTTTCTCATCATAAGGAAGCGGCTCTTTGAGCTGAGGAGCACAGCCGAATTCTTCGGGAGAATAATCCCACTGCAAATCGTTGCGAAGGCTGTTTTTCACCGTTGTGCATATATACAGCAGCGGCATTTCGCGCAGACTGTTAAGGGCAAGGTCAACATCACCGTGCTCACCCGTCAATGCTGCATAAATAATGTTGATAAACGGGTTGCGCTCAATACGCTCATACTCCCAGTGCTCTCGCATGCCAATCAGATATGCAAGGCGCAAATCGGGGTCTGTTTCATAGCTGAGAAGTGGAATTGAAGCAAGAAAACAGAGATTGTCATCAATATGCACAGTGTGTGCATCCTTCACCTTTCGGTACATTGTATTAATCGCATAGTGCTCTTCTTTTATTAATTTAATATATTCATCATTATATTTTTCTTCACCGCTCATATGATACGCGGTTTTGAGAAACGAAAGCATTTCAAGTGCATTTGTGCCGTGTTCGCCTGACCAGAAGCTGTTGCGGTTTATATCGTCAGGATTCCAGTTGCCCCAGCGTGTATACTGACCGTCGGCATCGCAAATCTTATAATTATGCTCAAGAATATGGTCAAACACCCCGCACAAGGCTTTGGAAATTGCCGCCTTTTCGTTTTCATCCGCACAAAGGTCATAAAATACGGAGAGTGCGGAAAAATGACCGACAACCTCATCGCTCGACACATCACCGAGCCATTCATATTCGCCTGCATCAAACCATTTTTGCATACCGCCGCCGTAGGGGACATCTTCCTTCCGCCGCACACAGCGCGCAATGAGTCCCGGCACACCCGTGACATTTATCAAGAAAAGCATTGCTTTTACGCACCTGCGTGCAGTTTCAAGCACCTTTTCATCGTGTGTTACGGCATACTGATACGAAAGTGCCATAAGATATGCACCCGTGCGAAGACCGTCGTTATCGGTAACACATACATGACCCGATGACAAATCACGGTCATTTTCAAGTGAACGCATAGCCACAAAGCCAATGTCACGCACACTGTATTTTTCTGTTATATCGGAATAAAAATCTGCTTTTTCTGAAAGAGTCATTCTGAGAGTCTGTATGCAGACCGCACCCTTTTTAGTACCGACCCAGACAGTATTGCCGTCATTGCTTTCTGCAATTGCGGTAACCTCACCGTCAGGCAGCCAATACTCCGCACCGTAGAAATGGCGCTTTGCACCGTCATAAACAACAAGACCTATATCTGTTCCGACATAGCGCTTACCGCTTTTACCGAAAAGAATTTTCTTTACATTGTAGCTTGTAAGTGCTCCAAGCTTTTTCTTTGTGACATAGTGATTGCGTCCGTCATAAATAACAAGACCTTTGTCTGTGCCGACCCATGCAATGCCGAATTTATCACCTGCAACAGCCTGAATTCTGCTTTCCGGAAATTTAGAAGTCTGCGGTGTCACATTAAACCAGCGCAGTCTTTTACCAAGCGCGGTTTTTATGCTGTCGCCGGCGGCAACAAAGATTTCGCCCTTGCCGAAAGCACACATGTCAAGCACGGTTGCATTTTCAGTCCAGTACCATTTTTCAAAGCTGCCGTTTTCAAATTTGTAAAGAAACTTTTCCGTAATCAGACAAAGTCTGCCGTTTTCATCCTGTGAAACAGAAACGATTCTGCCTTCAAGCTCCTGTCTGTATTCTCCGTCACAGGTGCAAATCACATTACCGCACGCAAGCCAGAGATTGCCTTGCCTGTCGGTATACATTGCCTGCACCGCACCCTCAAAAAGCGAAACAGGCACAAATCTTCCGTTTTCAAAATAAGCAGCACCACAGTCTGTACCAACCCATGCCTTGCCTGTTTTATCAAAAGCAACAGAGAGAATATTGCAGGAAGGCAACCCGTCACTGCAATCGTAACGAGTGCGCATATCCTGTTTAAAAGCATTGTATTTTAGTGTTGCCATTATTTATCAACTCCAGTAATAATCAAAAATGACATATTGCAGCTTTGTCTTCAAGCCTTTAAAATTAAGATAAAGACGATAAGATGACATTTTCTTTGCTCCGAAGGAGTGCTAATGCACTTCGAGAGGGAGAAAAAATGACATATTGCGGCTTTATCCGCAGGCCTTTTAAAGTTGTGATAAAGACGATAAGATGACATTTTCTTCGACCCGAAGGAGTGCTAAGGCACTTCGAGAGGGAGAAAAAATGACATATTGCGGCTTTATCCGCAGGCCTTTTAAAGTTGAGATAAAGTCGATAAGATGGCATTTTCTTTGCTCCGAAGGAGTATCAGGATACTTCGAGTGGGCAAAAAAATGACATATTGCGGCTTTATCCGCAACTTTATTCTCCTATTAAGCCGTAATAGCGGCCTATCCAATAAGGCAGCATATAAACCGCACCGTAGAGAAGAATTTTTCTTTCGCTAAGGCGGTCGGCAAGAAGCTGATTACAGTCATAGTTGGCAAGCGGCTTTTCATCATAGGGAAGGGATACCTTCATATGAGGTGCTTCGCCGAATTTTTCGGGTGAGTAATCCCACTCAAGGTCATTGCGGACACTGTTGATAAGCTTCATCTCCATAAGGTCAAGCGGCATTTCACGAAGCGAATTGACACCTGCATCAAGCTCGCAGCATTCTTCTGTAAATGCACCGTAGAGAATATTCCAGAAGGGATTGCGCTCAACGCGCTCATATTCCCAATGCTCACGCATACCGATAAGGTAGCACTGAAGAATATCGGGGTCAGTTTCGTAACGAAGAAGCGGAATTGAAACAAGGAAGCAGAGATTGTCATCAATGTGACAGGTATGAGCATCGTCAACCTTACGGTACATCGAGTTCACCGCATAATGCTCCTTTTCAATCAGACGGAGATATTCTGCATTGTACTTTTCGTCACCGCTCATATGATGTGCAACCTTGAGGAAAGCAAGCATTTCAAAAGCATTTACACCGTGCTCCCAATACCAGCGATCGCTGCGGTTAAGGTCATCGGGGCTCCAGTTTGCCCATGTTGTAGGCAGACCGTCAACATCGCAAAGTTTATAACCGTGCGAAAGAATGTGGTCAACAATTGCACATATTGCTTCGCTTATCTCCTTTTTCTCCGCCTCATCAGCACAAAAATCAAAATATGTTGAAGCGGCAGCAAAATGCCCAACCATTTCATCGCTTGAGGTTTCGCCCTTCCACTCAAGCTCACTTATATCATCCTTTGCAGGATGCCACTCAGGATTACCGTTTCCGAAGCCTTTCTCACCGGGGCGGCGGATTGCACGCGCGGTGAAGCCGGGAATCCCCGTAATTTTCATAAGAAGAAGCAGAGCTTTCATTGAACGACGCGAAATATCAAGCGCTTCCTGCTCACCAGTTACCGCATAGCGGTATGCCTGCGAGATAAGATAGCTGCCTGTCCAGAGTCCGTCATTATCTGAAATTTCAACTTTACCGCTTGAAAAATCATAAATGCTTTCAAGGTCACGGTTTGTGACAAAGCCTATATCACGCACATTGTATTTTTCGGTCATATCCGAATAGTGTCTTGCCTTGTCTTCAAGTGTCATAGTGAGTGTTTCAATGCAGACTGCACCTTTCTTCGTGCCAACCCACACCGTGTTGCCGTCATCACTTTCAGCAATTGCAGTGACTTCTCCCGCCGGTAGCCAATAACCTTCACCGTAAAAATGGCGCTTTGCGCCGTCATAAATCATTATACCAATATCCGTTCCGACATAGCGCTTGCCGCTCTTACCGAAAAGAATCTTCTTTACATTGTAGCTGCAAAGTGCATTAACAAGCTGCTTTGATACCCAATGGTTTCGTGAATCGTAAATCAACACGCCGTCTTTAGTACCAACCCAAAGCATACCAAATTTGTCGCCTGCAACAGCCTGAACATCTGTAAGAGGCATATCTGATGTTTCGTTATTTATCGGGAACCAGCGAAGGCGTTTACCAAAAGCTGTCATAAGGCTCTTACCTGCAGCGACATAAACCTCACCGTCACCAAATGCCGACATGTCATAAACCGACATACCCTCGTTTGAATGCCAGAAAACAAATTCACCGTCATATTTATAAAGGCTGTTTTCGGTAATAAGTCTGAGATTTCCAGAATGGTCCTGTGAGATAGAAATGATATTACTGTCAAGCTGCTGAATTTTATCACCGTCAGATGTGCAGACAGTATTGCCGCTACCTACCCAGAGTGTACCTTCCGAATCTGTGAAGAGAACCTGAACTTTTTGATTAAAGTTCTCTGCAGAAATAAATTTATCTTTTTCAAAGTAAGCTGCACCCTTGTCAGTACCAACCCAAGCTTTGCCATGTTTATCAAAAGCGGCAGCAAGGATATTGTCTGACGGAAGACCGTGTGCAGTCATATATACTGTTCTTTTGTCCTGCTTGAACGGTTTATATGTAACTGTTGCCATTCGTTTACATCTCCATTCGTTTTATTTTCAAAAAAGGCAGGAACGAGAAAAAACCGCTCCTGCCTTAATTTTTGAGTTTATATACGGATTATTCTGCTGCTTCGTCAGCTTCAACAGCCTCTTCAGCTGCTTCTTCAACAGCTTCCTCTGCTGCGGGCTCAAGAAGAGCGCGGATGGAAAGGCTTACACGCTTCTTATCGAAGTCGATTTCTGTAACCTTTACATCAACAACATCACCTACGGAAAGAACATCCTCAGGCTTGTTGATGCGGCGGTCAGCAATCTGTGAAATATGGATAAGACCGTCAATACCGGAAATAACATTTGCAAACGCACCAAATGTTGTCATGCCGACAACTGTTGCCTTGCAGACTGTGCCTACGGGATAGTCACGGCGCATAATCTCCCACGGATTGTCTTCAACCTTCTTGTAGCCAAGAGAAATCTTCTTGTTCTCTGCGTCAAGCTTCTTGATGTATACTTCAACAGTATCGCCGACATTGACAATTTCTGAGGGATGCTTGATGCGCTTCCAGCTGAGCTCGGAAATGTGAACCATACCGTCAACCCCGCCGATGTCAACAAATGCACCGTAGCTTGTAAGTGACTTAACTGTGCCTGTATAGACATTGCCCTCTGCTGCATTGTCCCAGAAAGCCTTAGCCTGCTCCTTGCGTGCCTCACGGAGAACAACGCGGATTGAGCCGACTGCGCGCTTGCGCTGCTTGTTTACATCAATAACCTTGAATTCAACCTTCTGCTTGAGAAGAGCTTCAAGAGGCTCGTCCTTTGAAAGACCTGTGTGTGAGCCGGGAATGAAAACTCTTGAGCCCTTACATGCGACAAGAACACCGCCGTTCGGGATAACCTCAAATACTGTGCCTTCGAGAACTTCGCCGCTCTCTTTAGCATCGCAGATGTCTGCCCAAGCCTTTGTTGCATCAAGGCGACGCTTTGAAAGCATCATTGTGCCCTCTGCATCGTTTGTCTTCATAATGATGAGATCAAGCTCGTCACCGATCTTAAGTTCCTTGGACGGGTCAGCTGTAGGATCGTTGCTGTACTCGTCAATCGGAACGTAGCCTGTCTGCTTGCGGCCGATGTCCACCTGAATTTCACTGGGGGAAATGCCAACAACGATACCACGAACCTTCTGGTCGGTGCTCATGCTCTTGAGTGACTCCTCCATAAGTGCCTCGAAGGACTCCTCTGCAGCTTCTACAGCCTTTGCTGTTTCCTGACCAGCTGCCTGAGCAGTTACCTGCTCCTTTTCAGCCTCAAGAGCGTCATTCTGGGGCTGAACATTTTCAATTACATTTTCAGACATGGTTTGTAGTACCTCCTTTATTATACCGGCAGGGGTAGATGCCCCTGCAGTAACGCCAACACGGGTGCAACCGTCAAAGCTGATTTTGCTTACCTCCTGAGCTGTTTCAACCAGGTAGGTTTTGCAGTTGGGCTCGCACACGGCTTTAAGCTTTGCAGTGTTTGAGCTCTGACGGCCGCCTATGATTACCATAGCATCGCTAACAAGCGACAGCTCATATGCTTCCTGCTGTCTTTCTTGCGTCGCAGAGCATATTGTATCAAAAATTTTTGCATTTGTATAGAGTTTTTTTATCTTTTTTTCACACAATTTCCATTCTTTTGTGCTGAAAGTCGTCTGCGCAACGACTGAAATTTCTTTTTTGGATAAATAAGGCTTTTCTTCTGCTATTTTCTCCAACTCTTCACAGTTGCCGAATACGATACATTCAGCCTTACAGTGACCTACAATCCCTTGCACCTCCGGGTGCTTAGCATCGCCTGCGACAAGCACGATTGAATTTTCACCCGATTGCTCAGAAACAATCCTGTGAATTTTCTTTACAAACGGACAGGTTGCATTGCAGCAATCAATATTCATTGCCGCAATTTCTTCCTCAACCGCAGCTGTTACACCGTGCGCACGCACCACAAGAGTTTCATCCGACCTTGCCTGGGATGGCTCATCAATAATTCTTGTGCCCTTGCTCTCAAGGTCAGCGATAACCTGCGGATTATGAATCAGCGGACCGAGTGTGCACACTTTCTTTCCGTCTGCAAGCATTGAATAGACAAGATCAACCGCCCTGTTGACTCCGAAGCAGAAGCCTGCCGTTTTCGCAAGTTTTATTTGCAATGTTTTTCCTCCCAGAGGTCAACGATTTCTTCCATAATTTTATCTGTAGCCTCACGAAGCTCGCGTGTGCCGCCTTCTTCCGTGATGCCAAGGTCTTCATACTTTATAATCTCGCCATAGCGTACGGTAATCTTGCGGAAAAGACCGCCCTTTTTCTCACAGTAAACAGAAGCAGGGAGAATGTCAGCCTTTGTCTGTCTTGCAATAAGAGCAACGCCTGCCTTAGCCTTCTGCGGCTTGAGGTCCTTTGAGCGCGTGCCTTCGGGGAAGATACCGAGCACATGACCGTTTTCTACAAGCTTAACAGCATAATCAACCGATGATTTATCACTTCTGCTGCGGTTTACGGGGAAAGCATTGAGATGGGTCAGAAACCATGCTGCAAGCTTATTGAACTTAAAAGCCTCTTCCTTAGCCATGAAGTGAATCGGACGGGGGAAGTAAGCAAGAAGCACTGCAGGGTCAACAAAATGAATGTGGTTACAGGCAAGAATGAAGGCTCCCTCCTTGGGGATATTCTCAAGACCTTCACACTTGATTCTTAAAGCAAGTCTGAGAACAAACTTGCAGGGGCCCTTTACTATGTTGTAATATTTTCTGTCACGGACAACTGAATAATCAAAAGCCATTTTATATGTTCTCCTTCACAATTTTATTAAGTGTATCAATCACCTGCTCAAGATTCATATCCGACGTGTCAACAAGCACGGCATCATCTGCCTGCTTAAGCGGCGCAATAGCTCTGTGCGAATCCTGATAATCGCGCTGGATCATTTCCTCAAGCACCTGATTGTAATCCGCCTGCATACCCTTTGCAAGAAGCTCATCATACCTGCGCTTTGCTCTTACCTCCGCTGAGGCTGTGAGGAAAATTTTAACCTGAGCATTCGGAAGCACAACAGTGCCTATATCCCTGCCATCCATAATACAGTTATTATTTGCGGCAATATTTCGCTGCAAATCAAAAAGGAACTCTCTGACAGCGGGAATTGCCGAAACATTTGAAGCAGCCATTGATGCCTCAGGTGTACGAATTGCAAGCGAAACATCCTCATCGCCGAGGAAAACACGCTGTTCACCATTTACAAAGCGAAGACTTACATCCGCATCAGAAAGTGTTGCACCAACCTGCTCAGCATTTTTAGTGTCTGCACCCTTGCGCATTGCATTGACACCGACAGCGCGGTAAAGTGCACCTGTATCAACATATATATATCCGAGAGCTGAAGCAAGGCTTCGTGCTATCGTGCTTTTTCCTGCGCCTGCAGGACCGTCTATTGCAATATTTATCATTCTCTTTTCCCCTTCTTATATATTGTTGCCTGCGACATAACCTGTAGAAAAAGCAATCTGCAGATTAAAGCCGCCGGTATAAGCATCAACATCGAGCACCTCACCTGCAAAAGCGAGATTGCCGACAAGCTTTGACTTCATTGTTTTCGGGTCAACTTCACTTACCTTTACGCCGCCTGAGGTAACTATTGCCTCTTCAAGCGGACGGAAGCCCGTAACCGTAACCTTAAAATCCTTAAGAAGCTCCACAAGCCCTGCGCGCTGCTCCCTCGTAATCTGGTTTGTTTTGGTTGAAGACTTTATACCCGACAGACGCGCTATTACGGGAATAAGCTTTCGCGGCAGAAGCATGCCGAGCGAATTTGAATAGTCTTTATTGGAATTTTCTATGAAATCTTTTACAACTCTTTTATCAAGCTGTTCATGTGAAAGAGCAGGCTTAAGGTCTATGTGAATTACATATTTTTCGCTTTTCATATCACGCATATGAGAGCTGGCGCTGAGAATTATAGGACCGGATACACCAAAGTGTGTAAAAAGCATTTCGCCGAAGTCTTCATAAACCGTGCGATACTTTTCCGTATCCTCAACCCTGATTGCAACATTACGGAGTGAAAGGCCCATAAGCTGTGAGCAAAAGCCTTCGTGAGCTTCAAGCGGCACAAGAGATGGCTTTAGCTCTGTTACGGTATGCCCCGCCTGACGGGCAAGCTCGTATCCGTCACCGGTTGAGCCTGTGCCGGGATAGGATTTTCCGCCTGTTGCGACAACAACACCTGCACATTCAATTATTTCATCATCTTCCGTCTTTACAGCGGTAACCTCACCGTTTTCAATAACAAGTCCGGTTGCTCTGCCCTTACGGAATTTAACTCCTGCTTTTTTTGCCGCACCATAGAGTGCATCAACAATATCGAGCGATGAATCACTGACCGGAAACACCCGGTTGCCGCGCTCAATTTTAAGCGGCACACCCTGCTGTTCAAAAAAGTCCATTGTATCCTGCGGCATAAAAGCCGAAAAAGCACTGTAAAGAAATCTGCCGTTGACAGGGACAGCGGCTATAAGGTCATTGAGAAGGCTTGCCGCATTTGTAACATTGCATCTGCCCTTGCCGGTAATGACAATTTTTCTGCCGGGGCGGTCGTTTCGCTCAAGCAAAGTGACATTTCTGCCGTTTGAAGCCGCCTGAATTGCAGCCATCATGCCTGCCGCACCCGCGCCGATTACTATTATGTCATTTGTCATCCTCGCTTCTCGCCTCCTGCTTATCGTAAACATTGTATTCATCCCATATTTTTTCAAGCTCGCTGAGATTGTCGTAAACCTCACTGCGACGGTTGAAGGTTGCCGCAACGATGAGTGCGTTGATAAGGCTCAGCGGAGCCACAAGCGAATCGACGAAAGAAGCCATCGTGCTTCGTGCAAGCAGAAGATAATCTGCAAACTGAGCAATGGGAGAAAGCTCACTGTCGGTAACCGAAATAATCTTCGCCTTTTTGTCGTGAATAAAACGAAGCGCGCTGATTGTCTGGTTAGAATATCGCGGAAAGCTGATTGCAATGCATATATCCCGTTCATCAATACGGAAAATCTGCTCAAAAACCTCGCTTGCCCGTGCGCTGTCAACAAGAATTACGTTTTCATATACGGGACGGAAATAGAACGCAAGAAAATTCGCAAGCGTTGCCGCACTGCGCACACCGAGTATGTATATGTTTCTTGCCTTGTTTATGGCCTCAACCGCACCGTTAAAGTTCTCTTTCGAGGTCTGCTCAAGTGTAGCTTTTATCATAGAAGCATCAGCGGTAAGCACAGTTTCGAGTATCTCGTCCTGCCCGATACGCACGCTTGCGCTCTGCATACGCTGTACACTTGTAAGCTTGCTGCGTATAAGCTCCTGCAAATCATTCTGAAAAGCGGGATAACCGTCAAAGCCAAGTTCGGTTGCAAAACGCACCACCGTGCTTTCACTGACCCCTACTGTTTCACCAAGGCGCGCCGCAGTCATAAAAGCCGCCTTATCATAATTCTCCATTATATAGTTAGCTATTTTTTTGTGTCCTTTTGAAAGTCTGGAGTAAAGCGCATCTATTTTATTTAAAATTGATTTCGTCATAATCCGCCACTCCCCATTATAAATAATTAACTATTATAATACTCCTTTTTTATGAAAGAATCAACTGTTTTTGCAAGTTTTATTGCATTTTGAAGTTTAAAAATAAAATCCTGTAATAGACATCACTTTTACGAAGTATAACAAAAAACATACCGTCCACAAATGTCTGCAAAAGATATTTGTGGACGGTGTGTTTTAAAACTTTACAACATATAAAACCATATAGAGCGAAATGTAGGGAACGCTCTTGACTGTTTATTTATAGAGAAATCAATAATAGTCAAGACGCTGATAGTTATTGCACACAAACTTCTTAATACATTTAACCATAATTTATGGTTTAGTGCAAAGTTTCCTTATTGTAAAAATTGGCAAATGTATTAGAACAGATTAATACAGTAATAGCAACAGCCCACAGGTTTTGATGCCTGCGGGCTGTCACTGTTTTATTCAATTGTCTGTGCTAAACGCATCAAAAGCAAAACTTGCGCCGTGTTTGAATCCTGTTTTGTAGCTGTCAAAATCAATGTCTCCCGAGATGATTCCCCAAAGATCAGCATACTCTAAAAACAGCTTTTTCTCGCCACCTGTGAGCTTTGTCCTGAGTTTAGCTTCTATTTCGCAAAGCCTGCTGAAATCTTTCTGGAAGTCTGAATTTTGCTTGATATTCCGCATTTGCGGTTCAATGTTTCCAAAATAAAAATCTTCGATGAATGACATATGCATCACCATTAAAGCACAGTGTCAACCGGCGCTAATTCTGTTTCACTGGGCATACGATAACCTATGAACCTTAAACGCATCTTTGGGCAGAAAAATATCCTCACACATTTCGTTGAACACAAGGCGGGCTATGTTTCCCGGACGAGGGTGCAAGTAGGCAATGCTAACTTCATCGGCAAATTCGATAAGAGCGAAACCGACACGAGGGCGTTTATCAGGATTCACTTTAACAATAGAGCCCATAGGAATGTGGGAGTACGCTCTGTCACAAACAACGAACTCATTTTCGCCTAACTGCTTTTTTATTTCGGACGGGTCAGCGAGATAGAAAATATTACCGCCTTCGGCTATGAACTCTTCCATAGAACCGGGCTCCGTACATTCAAAAATCGCTTTTGCAAACGGATATGCAAGAGGATACTTCTCTGAACGGTCAACCGCTTCCGGCGGCAGCTTATACTTCTCAAACAATTCAGCCTTGATTTCTTGCCAAGTTTTTTCGTTTTTCATTAAATCATCCTTTCGGTATTATTCGGAATTGTTGTAATTCCTTTCATAAATATTTTACCGAATAGGAAATATAACGTCACGTTAAAAAGCGCACGAAGTTTTACGCGAATAACGAAATATGGCCGTCTATAGCGCACAAAATCAGTTTTCATAAACTAAAAATCCCTCCTTGGTGGTAGAGTTAAACTATCACTTTCGGGAGGGATTATTGTGGCTTACAGGTATATTCTTATTTCGGAAAATCAGAAAGATAATAAGATTAAGGAATCATACAATATCTTTAACGCAAACTGAACTCAGGCATAAAGAGTAAATAACCAGCTCGTGCAATTAAGTGCTGAGAACAAACTGGCTGTTATAAAGCTCTGCATACATACCGTTTTTTTCAATCAGTTCATTATGCGTACCGGTTTCTTTTATATCGCCGTCACGCATATAGATGATCAGGTCAGCGTCACGGATTGTTGAAAGTCGGTGTGCAATCACAAAACTTGTTCTGCCTTTTGTGAGTGTTTCCATAGCTCTTTGTATCTTAATTTCTGTTCTTGTATCAACTGACGAGGTAGCTTCATCAAGGATCAGCATAGGAGCATCTTCTACCATAGCTCTGGCAATAGTTAAAAGTTGCTTTTGTCCGGCTGATATGGTAACAGTGTCATTAAGAACAGTATCCAGACCGTTCGGTAATGTGTTAATAAAATGCTTTAATCCACATTGTTTACATATATCAAGAAGCTTCTCATCAGATACTTTTTTACCGTAAGTGAGATTTTCTCTTACCGTTCCTTCGAAGAGCCAGGTATCTTGCAAAACCATTCCGAAAATGCTATGCACATTCTCTCTTGTGATTTTATTGATTGGCGTTCCGTCAATTTCAATGCCGCCTTTATTCAGCTCATAAAATCTCATCAGCAAATTTACAATAGTTGTTTTGCCTGCGCCCGTAGGACCTACGATGGCAACCTTCTGTCCTGCTTTGATTTCGGCAGAGAAATTTTTGATAATTGTTTTTTCAGGTGTGTATCCGAAGTTGATGTTACGGAAGGTAACATTTCCTTTGATCTTTTTTAGTACCGTCTTTTTTGAGGTTTCGTCACTGAGCTCTTCTTCATCAAGGAACTCTGTTACACGCTCACTTGCTGCTGCCGCCGACTGGATACCTGAGAAGCCCTGACCTATCTGACCAAGCGGTGAAGTAAACAGACGAATGTAAATCATAAAGGCAACTACAACAGAAAAATTAATTTTTCCGTCGAAAGCAAGCGCTGCACCGACAACGCAAACAGCAACATAACCGAAGTTGCCCACGAAGCCCATAAGCGGCATCATAAGCCCCGCAAGGAACTCCGCTTTGAATGTGTGCTGACGAAGTTTTTCGTTACTTTTTCTGAATGACTTTAAGCCTTTTTCTTCGGAATTATAAGCACGGACAATGTTCTGACCTGCATAATATTCTTCTACATGACCGTTCACCTCTGCAAGACTTGCCTGACGAGCATTAAAATATTTCTGTGATTTGCCCATAATGGCACTCATACCGATAAAACCGATAAGTGATGCACCGATTGCCGTAAGAGCCATTCTCCATTCAGTTGTAAACATCATAACTATACAACCAATAAGTGTTGCAACTGCTGATACAAGTGTACCTATGCTCATATTAAGTGATTGTGATATTGTATCAACATCGTTTGTAACACGCGAAAGCGTATCACCGTAGTTATGTGTATCAAAATATTTAAGCGGAATTTTATTGATTTTTCTGCTTATATCAGAACGCATTCTTCTGCCAACATTAGTTGCAACATGGTTCATAATAAATGATTGTGAGTAGTTGAGCAACATACTTGCGGCATAAATTGCAATCAGAATAAAACCGATACGTGCAATTTCTTCCATATCAATATTTACTCCGGTGTAGCTTATTCCGTTCTGAATTACAGCTGTAAGCTCTGAAATGTAATCAGGGCCTATTACAGCTAATATTGCACTGAGTGCAGCACAGAAAACTGCAATTATTATAACAAGCCAATACTTTTTGCAATATGCAGCCAAAGAGCCGAGCGCTTTTTTCATATCTTTTGCTCCTGCATTCGGTATGGGAGCTTTCATCTGAGGCTTAGGCATTCTTTAATTCCTCCTCACTTAACTGACTCTGAGCAATTTCCCTGTAAGCAGGGCAGTTCTTTAGCAGCTCTTTATGTGTACCCTGACCGACCACACAGCCGTTTTCAAGCACAAGTATGAGATCAGCATCAATGATAGTACCGATTCTCTGTGCGACAATAAGACAGGTACTGTCCTTCATCTCCTCTTTCAGAGCACTGCGCAGCTCTCTGTCGGTTTTAAAATCAAGAGCTGAAAATGTATCATCGAAAATATATATTTCCGCTTTTCGTGCAATGGCTCTGGCAATGGAAAGGCGTTGCTTTTGTCCACCCGAAAAATTGGAACCGTTCTGCGCTACGTGCCCGTCAAGACCGCCTTTCTGAGTTTCCACAAAGTTTGTGCTCTGTGCAATTTCAACAGCCTTTTCTATAGCTTCTTCGCTCGAATTATTGTCACCAAAATTTACATTTGAGCGTATGTCGCCGCTGAACAAAACAGCTTTCTGAGAAACATAACCGATTTTTTGGGCAAGCTCGTTCTTTTTATAATCACGCACATCGTGACCATCCACTAAAACCTGACCGAAGGTCGCATCATAAAATCTTGACACAAGGTTTACGACTGTGGACTTTCCGCAACCGGTGGAGCCTATAAAGGCAACCGTCTGTCCTTTTTCAGCGCGGAAAGAGACATGAGAAAGAACATCCGACTGTCCGTCAGGATAACGGAAAGATACGTTTTTAAATTCAACCGTACCTGTCTGTGCGGTCTTGGCAACGCCTTTGCCTTCAATAATCATTTCTTTAGTTTCGAGAACTTCATTGATACGGTTGGCGGAAACAAGTGCACGGGGTGCCATCATAAACATCATGGCAAGCATCATAAAGGATGAAATAATCTGCATTCCGTAGGACATAAATACAACCATATCACCAAAAAGACCGGGAACCTCAGGTAAGTCAGCGTTGTTGATGATTATTGCACCAATCCAGTAAATTGCAAGTGAAATTCCGTTCATAACCATTGACATAAGCGGATTCATAAATGACATAATACGTCCGGTAAATAACTGTGTTTTTGTAAATTCGTTATTTACGCCTTCGAATTTGTTTTCCTGAAAGCTTTCAGCGTTGTAAGCACGTATAACACGTATACCGGTAAGATTTTCTCTGGTTACCTGATTTAGGTTATCGGTAAGTCTTTGCATCTTTTTAAACTTACTTGTGACAAGAATCATAATTGTAATTATACCTGTAAGCATAACAGCAACGGCAACAGCAACTGCAGCCGACCACTGCCACTGTTTTCCGGCAATTTTTGTAATTGCCCAGACCGCAGTTATAGGTGCCTTGATCATCATCTGTAAGCCCATTGTCAGAAGCATCTGAACCTGCTGAACATCGTTGGTTGAGCGTGTAATAAGCGATGCGGTACTGAATTTATTGATCTCTGACATTGAAAAATGCTGAACCTTGATATACAGACTCTCACGAAGCCTTGCTGAAAAGTTTGCAGCAATATTTACTACAAACCAGCTTGTAACAATAGAGCAGACCATACTTCCCATAGCACACAGAAGCATATATCCTCCGTTTGACCATATATCGGACATTTCGTAAGGTATGCCGGTTGCAGCATTTATACCGCCCTGTGCAATTTGTGTGATAGTGTTCATATAATCCGGCATCTTAAGATCAAGCCAAACCTGCGCTACAATAAAGACAACAGCAAGACCTGCAAAAAGCCATTCTCTTGCTTTCAGATGTTTAAGTAACTTAAGCATAATAACTCCCTTTCTGTTGACAAAGCTCTGTTACCATGATACAATAATTGCATCGAATGATACACTTTGTATCGTAGTTGGTACATTATATGTCAATCTCATTATACCAGTCAATATGAACTCACAAAATGATACATAAGGAGGCTTTTTTGTATCATGAACAGTAAGGAAGCGCACTCTGTCAAAAGAGAAATTATAAAAGCTTTTATGGAGCTTATGACCCAAAAATCCTATATGGATATTACCGTTACCGATATTATCAATAAAGCGCAGGTGGCACGGGCTTCATTTTACCGAAACTTCAATTCAATCAGCGATGTGATAGATACGCTGATCGATGAAATGTCAAATGAATTTGTCGACGATATTTTCCCGACACTTATCAGTACCGATGAAAGGAAATGGCGCGAATTTCTTTTTGAGTATTTTTACCGTTTTGCAAGAAATCAAAAGAAAACCGCTTTTGCAAACCCACAGAACATTTCGGTTATGTTTTCAAGGATGGATGCTAAAATGAGACAACGAGAAAAAGAATTTCCTTCGGAAACCCTCCACGATAAATATACTGCGTTCGGCAAGCTTGGACTTATCAATAATATCGCAAAAAAATGGATGGACAGCGGTATGAATGAGACGCCTGAGGAAATGATAGACTATATAATGTCCTTTATAACGGCATTTTAATAAAACGATATATGACAAACAAGCTCACATTCCTTTTCGGAATGTGAGCTTGTTTCTTTTCAGTTTAGATAACTTCCTTAAAATGCAACTGCAATTAATTTTAAGGAGGCAGACTATGAACGAAGTCAAAACCCCGAAAAAACCGCTTGTTTACTACTATTCGATATTTCTTGCAGTTATATTCTTATTCAATATTCTTGTACTGCCGATGATAAGTCAGATGCGAATTGAAGAGGTTGATTACAGTACATTTGTTTCGATGACCATCAACGGCGAAATCGGAAAGGTTGAAATTCAGGATAATAAAATCCTTTTCACTGATAAAAGCGGTGAAGAGATTTATGAAACGGGTAAAGTTGACGATCCTATGCTTACAGAGCGTCTTATCAAATACAATGTTGATTTTGCAGGTGAAATTATAGAAGAAATGTCACCGCTTCTCAGTATGCTTTTAAGCTGGATACTACCCATGGGCGTAATGATCCTTTTAGGTCAGCTTGTTGCTAAAAAAATGACAGATAAAGCAGGCGGCGGACCAGGCTCTATGATGTTCAATATGGGAAAAAGCAACGCCAAGGTTTACGTTAAATCATCCGGAGGAATAAAATTCAGGGATGTTGCGGGTGAAGACGAAGCAAAGGAAAACCTGTCTGAAATAGTTGATTATCTGCACAACCCGGACAAATATAAGTCAATCGGCGCAACTATGCCAAAGGGTATTTTGCTTGTCGGCCCTCCCGGCACAGGTAAAACAATGCTTGCAAAGGCAGTTGCAGGAGAAGCAAATGTTCCGTTTTTTTCAATTTCCGGTTCTGAATTCGTTGAAATGTTTGTTGGTATGGGCGCATCAAAGGTTCGTGACCTTTTCAAGCAGGCAAAAGAAAAGGCGCCGTGTATCGTATTCATAGACGAAATTGATGCAATCGGCAAAAAGCGAGACACTCATCTTGGCGGCAATGATGAAAGAGAGCAGACGCTTAACCAGCTTCTTACGGAAATGGACGGCTTTGAAGAGAATACCGGTGTTATCATTCTTGCCGCAACTAACCGTCCCGAATCGCTTGACCCGGCACTTACAAGACCCGGCAGATTCGACCGACGTGTGCCTGTTGAACTGCCGGATATGAAGGGCAGAGAAGCAATTCTGAGAGTGCATGCAAGAAAGATAAAAATTGCTCCTGATGTCGATTTTTCCAAAATTGCCCGTATGGCTTCCGGTGCTTCAGGCGCAGAGCTTGCAAACATCGTCAATGAAGCTGCACTGCGTGCTGTAAGAAGGAATGCACATTGTGCAACCGAACAGGACTTTGAAGAAAGCATAGAGGTTGTAATAGCAGGCTATCAGAAGAAGAATACGATTCTTACGGATAAGGAAAAGTTTGCCGTAGCCTATCACGAAATCGGTCACGCTATTGTTGCTGCCAAGCAGAGCAATTCTGCACCGGTGCAAAAAATCACCATTGTACCGAGAACCTCAGGTGCTCTGGGCTACACAATGCAGGTGGATGAAGGTAACAAATATCTTATGAGCAAGGAAGAACTTGAAAATAAGATCGCAACATTCACAGGCGGTCGTGCCGCAGAGGAAATAGCCACCGGAAGCATATCAACAGGCGCATCAAACGATATTGAACAGGCAACAAAAATTGCAAGAGCAATGATTACCCGTTACGGAATGAGCGATACATTTGATATGACCGCCATGGAAACGGTCAGCAATCAGTATCTCGGCGGGGATACAACCCTTGCCTGTTCTGCCGAAACTGCCGCAGAAATTGACCGACAGGTTATTGCTATTGTCAAAAAGCAGCATGAAAAGGCTTTGAACATCTTAAAGGAAAACCGAGCAAAGCTTGATGAGCTGGCTCATTATCTCTATCAGAACGAAACGATTACAGGCGAAGAATTCATGCGTATTCTTGAGAATAACTGATTGAATAAGAGGAAGGAAAAATGGATTTCAGTATCAAAAAAATATTTACAATTCCAAACATAATAAGCTTTGTCAGACTGGGAATGATTCCGTTTATTGTGTTGAGTATAGTCAGATGGGATAATATCGGTCTGGCAATTTTACTTACGGTGATTTCTGCACTGACTGATATTGTCGACGGAAAGATAGCACGAAGGTTCAATATGACCTCAGACTTGGGCAAGGCTTTAGACCCCGTTGCCGATAAGCTTACCCTCATTGCTCTGTTTTTCAGCTGTGCTTTGATGAACAGAAAGCTGTTTGTTATAGGAGCCTTATTGGTAATCAAAGAAATAATTCTGGCTGTTACCGGAATACTTACCATAAAAAGTGAAAAGCAAGTGCATTCAGCTGTATGGCACGGCAAGCTGTGCACGGTGTTTTCTTATGGGCTGTTGATAGTGTTAATGCTGTTTCCGTCTATTCCGAAGCTTTATTCTGATATTGGTATTGCGATTTGCTGTATTCTGATGATTTATTCCTTGGCTATGTATGTCAGAGACCGTGTAAGAATAATGAAAAAACATTAATTATATTGAGGTTTTGATATGGCAGTTAAGAAAATCAAAGATATGAAAATCCGTGTATTATCAGCCGTTGTCGGAATAATCGGATGCTGTGCCGTGATTTTTCTGGCTCCCACGTGGGCTGCAACCACGCTTTTCTGTGTAGCAACCGGTCTGATGTCGTATGAGTTCACGCAACGAACAGGTCTGGTAAAAAGCAAATCAAAGGTTGCATTATCCGTTATATTCTCTATTGCTTTGCCGTGGCTGTTTCACTTTAATGCAAACGTAACGGTGTTTGTGTTCGGAATTTTCCTGTTTACAGCATTGCTGATTGCGGTATCTCTGTTTGAAAAAAGAAGTGAACTGAACGATTTGTTTGTGTGTCTGTTCGGTGGATTCTTTTTGCCGTGTGTTCTTTCAATGCTTGTTACAGTTCTTGACAGAAGCAACGGTAAGCTACTGCTTATAATTCCGTTTATTGCTACGTGGATATCCGACAGCTTTGCGCATATTATAGGCTCGCTTTTTGGCAAGCATAAGCTGATACCGCACATCAGCCCCAACAAAACAGTTGAAGGTGCCTTTGGTGGGCTGATTGGCGGAATGGCAGGTATGCTGATTTACGCAGCGGTTCTATCTTTACTGGATTATAAAACAAATATTCCGCTGTTTATTCTGATAGGCTTTTTGGGTGCTGTTTTCGGTTTGTTCGGCGATCTGTCCCTGTCTTATATAAAAAGAAAATGCAGCATAAAGGATTACGGCAATCTCATTCCGGGACACGGAGGCGTTCTGGACAGATTTGACAGCACGCTTTTTGCAATACCCGTATGTGTGCTTATCATAAATCATACTACTTTGATTTGGTGATGAAAGGAGATGACAATCATTGTCGAAAGAAACAAATGAAGAAATTATCACCGTAAAATTCGGCTGTAAAAACATAAAACAAATATACAAAAACATATTCTCAAGCGAGTGCATTTTTGACACTGATAGTTTACCCGATTCAAGACAAATATCGGTATTTAATGACGACGGTATTTCACAAGGATTTATTTAT
Organism: Acutalibacteraceae bacterium; assembly: GCA_045539895.1. Lineage (GTDB taxonomy): Bacteria > Bacillota > Clostridia > Oscillospirales > Acutalibacteraceae > UBA8612. The sequence goes on along the minus strand of JAZQGE010000047.1, from coordinate 200,417 downwards.
GACTGTAAAAAGCCAAAAAGGGTCATAATAATTTTATCAGATGCCAAAAACGCAACTTTCATAAACGGTTTGTGCAAGCTTTTGAATGATGATTCCGCTTTAATCGTTATACAGCAAAGAGACAGCAAGGGACAATTCTTTTTCGGTCTCAGGGAAAGATATAAAATTCCGGCGTGGCTGGAGTGCATAAAAGAAAGCTTCTCTGCAAAAATTCCGGTATATCTTTTCGGAGTTGGTGTCGGAGGAGTAACAGCCCTTATGTCCTGCGGTATGAAGCTGGGCTCACAGGTTCACGGAATCATTGCCGACAGTGTGTGCTCCTCGCCGTATGACTATGTGACATATGTGCTGACTCAAAAATTCGGAGCAGAAAAAGGCAGGCAATGTACGGATAAGCTTGATGCATATCTTATGAAAAAGCAAAAAATCAGTATGCATGATTATTGCATAAAAGAGGCGATGAAAACCTGCGGCAGACCTATCCTGTTCTTTCACGGAAAAAGAGATGAAACCGTGCCGTTCAGAATGGCCTTGGATAATTACTCCTGCTGCAAATCCGAAAAGGAACTGGTAACGTGCAAAAGAGCAGAACACCTCAGGGAAATGTACTCAGACCCTGACAGCTATCTTGAGAAGCTTATGGCTTTTTTTCAAAAATATGACAATGCAGAGTTTTCAGAAGAAATCAGTCTGCATTACCCTCAGAAAACAATGTATCAGTTAGTTGAAGAGGCGGCAAAAAGATTACCTGATGACCCGGCATATAATTTCAAGGGTTCTGTTACATCTTACGGTGATATGATCAAGAGAATAGACAGGGCTGCGAAAGCTTTTACATCGCACGGCATAAAGCAGGGTGATACGGTAACTCTGTGTATGCCAAATCTTCCGCAGTCGGTTGACTGTCTTTATGCACTGAATAAGATCGGCGCTACGGCAAGCCTTATTCATCCGCTGTCAGCCGAATCCGAAATCACGTATTATCTTAATCTGTCAAAAAGCAAGATGATTCTGACTCCTGATCTGTTCTATGAAAAAGTTGCGTCGGCTGTAAATAAATCAGATTACAGTGCTGAAATTCTTGTCGCAAGGATACAGGATGAGCTAAACCCTTTTCTCAGGACACTCTACAACATAAAAAAAGGTAAGGATTACAGATCCTTCCCTGACAGCAGAGGAGGTATGCTTTGGTCAGAGTTTATTGAAAACGCACCTGAAGAAACAAAGCTTCCGAAAATTAAATTTGATAATAACCGAACTGCCGTTATTCTTTACAGCGGCGGTACAACAGGAGAACCAAAAGGAATCCGTCTTTCCGATATGAACTTTAATGCGCTTGCAATGCAGGCAAGAGTTGCTATGGAATGTGAATTTTCAAGAGGACTTAAAAATCTCTCCGCTATGCCGATATTCCACGGTTTCGGTCTTGGAATCGGTATTCATACCGTGCTTATTAACAATGCCTGCTGTGTGCTTATGCCTCAGGTGAATACAAAAGAATATGCAAAAACGCTGCTGAAGGAAAAACCGAATTTTATTGCAGGAGTACCTACAATATTCAAAATGCTTATTGAAAGCAAGGAGCTCAAGGGTAAGGATTTGTCTTTTCTCAAAGGTATGTTTGTAGGCGGCGATTCAATGCCGTCACCGCTGAAAAAGGATGTTGACAAATTCCTGAAGGAGCACGGTGCCTCGATTCAGGTACGTGAAGGTTACGGACTCACGGAATGTGTAACTGCGTCTTGTCTTACACCCAAGGATACCTATAAGGAGAACAGCATAGGGCTTCCGTTCCCTGATACATTTTATAAAATTGTTGAACCCGATACCGAAAATGAGATGCCTACAGGTACGCAGGGAGAAATCGTAATAAGCGGACCTACTGTTATGCTTGGCTATCTGGACAACGAAGAGGAAACCACAAAAGTGCTTAAGACTCACTCTGACGGAAAACTATGGCTTCATACGGGCGATCTTGGCTTCATTGATGATGACGGATATGTTTACTACAAACAAAGGATGAAACGGCTTATCGTTACCTCAGGCTATAATGTGTATCCTTCGCAGGTTGAAAAAGCAATTGAAAGCCATCCCGATGTTGATTATTGCTGTGTTATAGGTGTTCACGATGAATTTAAAATTGAAAAAATCAAAGCCTATATAGTGCTGAAAGAAGGAATAAGCGGCAACGAGCAGACAAAGAAATCCATAATTGAACACTGCAAAAAGCACATCGCATCATATGAGCTGCCGCGTGAAATTGAATTTCGCAGGGAGCTTCCGAAAACACTTGTAGGCAAGGTGGCTTACAGAAAGCTGGAGCAGGAGGGAAAAGCGGTATAGCATTAAATTTAAACTAGGAAAGAGGAAAATGAAAAATAAAATTTACTCAGGAATGGATAAAATTTTAGGCGGGACCGCACCCCCGACGGTTGTTGAGGGATGTATGGTGCTTGAAGGCGGTGCATTCAGAGGCGTATATACTCAGGGTGTGCTCGATTACCTGATGCAAAACGGAATAAATATGCGCTGCAGCGTAGGGGTATCAGCCGGTGCCGTAAACGCCGTGAACTATGTTTCGGGACAAATAGGCCGCTCCGCGAGAATAACTCTCGGGCATCGGCACAATGATGACTACGTAGGTATTGGTGCAATACGCAAAAATGACGGAATAATCGGCTTTGATTTTCTTTATAACGGATTTGAAAAAACTGACCCGTTAGACAGAAAAAGACTGTTTGATTCTTCAAGAAGGCTCGTAGCTGTTGCCACTAACCTTATTACCGGCAAGACTGAATATTTTGACAGAGATTCATGCAGCGATATCCTGCAGGCAATAAGAGCATCTGCAAGTATGCCGTTTGTATCAAAACCTGTTATTGTTGACGATGCACCGTATCTTGACGGGGGATGCTCCTGTAAAACGCCGTACAACTGGGCGATAAATGAAGGGTATGAAAAGATTATTGTAATTAAAACAAAAGAGGAAAGCTATCGCAAAGATGAACTGAAGCTCGAGTCAAAGAAGATGTGCGATGCGGTTTACCGCAATTATCCTAAGTTTGCATCTGCACTGAAAAAAAGCAATTCGGTTTATAATGACGAATGCGATGAGCTGGATAAATTGAAAAAAGACGGACGGATTTTTATGATCACTCCCTCAAAGCCGGTTAAAGTAGGTCGTCTGGAATCAGATATGGAAAAACTGGGAGAATTGTATTTGCTTGGCGTTAAGGATGCCAAAAACTATTTTTCAGATCTTCTGAAATACCTTGAATTATAATTGAAGGGGAATATTTATGGCGGGGATAACTTCTGTAACAGAAGGAGCTAAAACGGAAAAGAGTAAAAGGAATACGGTACGCAAAGGCTACAGACGGTCACAGTTTATTGTTTTTGCGGCAAGAAATATTATCGGTTCGGTTTTTAAGAAAAAATTTGACATAGACTGTAACAAGGTAAGGCTAAATGAGCAGCCGTTTATTCTTATGGCAAATCACGGTGACAATCTTGATGCCGCAACAGAAATATTAAGTGTGCGAAGGTTTATGCGCTTTGTCGTAAGTGATCACCTGACGAGAAAGCCTATAATGAGGCTGTTTCTTAATTTCGTTGCAACGCCTATTGTTTACCACCGTGAAAAAGGGTCGGATTCACTTTATGATGAGGTCGTTGCAAACCTTAATGCAGGCATCAATGTTGCAATGCATATCGAAGGAGGAAAAACCAATAACGGTGAAACAGGGTATATTTCAAAACGAAACGCACAATTGGTTAAAGACGGCAACTGCGCTCTTGTGACATTCAGGAACAAGGGTGGTTATCTGAAATCTCCACGTTGGGCAGATAACAAACGAAGCGGAAAAATAAGCGGAGAAATTGTGAGAGTTTATTCAAAAGAAGAGCTGCAAAAAATGACTGTTGACGAAATATACGCACACATTATTGAGGATTTGCATTTCAATATTTATGACGAGCAAAGAATCAATCCTCATGAGTATATTGCCGAAAACCCTGCCCAAAGTGCCGAGATTATGCTGTATGTCTGCCCGGAATGCAAAAAGATCGGAACACTCAAAAGTAAAGGTGACAAGCTTTACTGCAGTAAATGTTCATTTGAAGCAGCAATTGACGATTACGGTTTCTGGCACAGTGAGAATATGCTCTTTGATAATATTGCGGAGTGGGATAAATTCCAGAAAGATATTCTCAAGCAAGAAATCAAAATGAAAAAGAATACATCAGAGCTGATTTTTTCTGATTCCGAACAAATTATTTATGCTCTCGAAAACGAGAATCGGGTACTCAAAAGCAGCAACGGTAAAGTAGTGCTTTGGGGGGATTCTCTTGAAATCTGCGGTGATGATTTCTTTGACAGAATACCGTTGGAGTGCATAAAGAAAATAAACATAGCAGCAAAAATGAATTTGCTTATTGTGACAGATAAAAATTATTATGAGATTCACAGCAACAAGCCGCGCTCAGCAATTAAATACGTAGTTGCGCACCGCTACCTTATGGGCAAAGAAAGCTTATAAATAACAGGCTCCACGGTTTTCTGATTCCGTGGAGCCTGATTTCGTATAAAAGCGGGAGATTAATTACCTTCGTTAATCGGCAAAGAAACCTTAAAAAATGTTCCTTCCGCATTACTTTCAACCTGAATTTTCCCCTTGTGAAGCTCGATGATTTTCTTTACAACAGCAAGCCCTATGCCGTTACCTTGTGAGGAATGTGACTCATCAGCCTGGTAAAATTTTTTGAAGATCTTATCTTTGCTTTCTTCAGGAATAAAACTGCCTGAATTGAATACTTTTACTTCAATACAGTCTGCCGAGCGAATAACGGAAACATCAACCGTTCCGTTCTTCGGCGTAAATTTAACGGCATTATCAATAAGGTTTATCCACACCTGCTTAAGCATATCCTCATTTGCGGTTATGTTGTGCTCATCAAAATCAAGAACAAGGTTAAGGTCTTTTTGAGTCCATTTTTCCTCGAGCATCAGTATGCAGGTGCGTATCTGTTCAGACAGATTATAGCTTTTAATATCTGTCAGTATTTCCTGATTTTCAATTTTTGTCAGATCGAGCACGGCGGTTGCCATCTGTGCAAGTCTAAGTGATTCCTCTTCAATAACACTGAGATATTCCTGCTTCTGCTCTTGGCTGATATTATCTTTTTTTAAAAGTTTGGCAAAGCCTGCAATCGAAACAATGGGAGTTTTGAACTCGTGGGAAAAATTATTTATGAACTCTGAGCGAAGCTGCTCTGTTTTCTCAAGCTCAGATGCCATTGTGTTAAAGCTGTCAGCAATTTCTTTACCCAACTCTAATTTGCCGAATTCTATTCTTGTAGAAAAATCGCCCCCTGAAAGTCTGTTCATTGCATTTATCAGTTTGTTGGCGGGCTTCAACGGAATTTTGCTTGCAAAAAGAGTTAAGCCCGTACCGATAACGGTGCTTGCTATTGCAATGAGCACAATTATAATATCTGTTGAGGGCTGGTAAGCAAGGTCTGCAAATAAACCAAGCTTAACCAGAATCAGAAATATAACTGAAACAATGCTCATCGTAATAAGTAAAATAAGAAAAACAACTGCAGAAAACAGCAGCGTTAAAGCAAACCTGCTTGGCTTGTCCTGCTTTTTCATACCTTTTTCACCGCCTTGTAGCCGAGACCTCTTACTGATTCAATTGAGAACTCATCCCAATTCTCAAATCTTTTACGCAGTCTTCCTATGTGTACCGTAACAGTTTCCCAGCCGGTATCACTATCGGCTCCCCATATTTCATCCATTAACTGTATTCTTGTAAAAATCTTTCCGGGATATGACAGCAATTTAAACAACAGCAAAAATTCCTTCTGCGGCAATTCCTGTATCGAGCCGTGTCCGGAAACGGTATAGCTGTCATAATCAAGAACTACTTCGCCAATCAAAATCTTCTTATCGTTGACAATTTTTGCGCGGCGAAGCAACGCCTTTATGCGAAGAAGCATTTCCTCTTCATCAATAGGCTTTGTCATATAATCGTCTGTGCCTACAAGAAAGCCTTGCTTTCTGTCGGCAGGCAACTGTTTGGCTGAAACCATAAGAATAGGCAAATCATTATTTGCTGTACGGAGTTCCTGAGTAAATTCATACCCATCCATATTCGGCATCATTATATCAAGTACAACAAGGTCTATGTGATTTTCATCCATTACATCAAGTGCTTTAACTCCATCTTCGGCACTGAAAACAGTATATCCCTCATTTTCAAGAACCGCAGTCATAAGAAGTCTTGTGTTCTTATCATCATCAACTACAAGAATATTGAACACAGCTACATCACCTCATATATCAATTTACCGATAAAAAATAAATTGAAAATAAACTTCTGCTACAGATTAATATAAATGATTAACCTTTTCGAGTCAACCTCTGCATTGTTCCTAAGAATCAACTCTATGTCAAGTGAATTTTATTTATGTCCAACCCATGAAACGAAATCACACCCGTTTCATGGGTTAATTTATTCCCAAAATCAGCCTGTTTTTAGCAGGAAAGTTGAAGTTGAATTTTGTAGTGCCGGTCATTCTTACATAATGGATATTCTGAACAGCTATTCCAAAGAACACGGCTTTTCAAACACTCAGTTTTATATTGATGACGGTATCTCCGGCGCTTATTCGGACAGACCGGGATATATGGATATGATTAACGATATTGAATCCGGCAAGGTGAATACCGTCATTGTAAAAGACCACTCCAGACTTGGCAGAGACAGACTTTCTATAGGCTATCTGCTTGAAATCCTGTTTCTGGAAAAACAGGTCAGATACATAACCGCTGACGGAAAGGTCGATACCGCTCTGTACGGCGTTCCTGACGGACTTGCATTTGAAGATTTGTGCAACGAGTGGTATGTCAAAAGCACCAGTGAAAAGGTCAGAAGAACAAAACAGAAGAATTCAGCTGAAGGTAAAAGTCTTCGTTCAAGAGCGCCTTACGGATATATGAAAGATCCGAAGGATAAATTTCATCTGATTCCGAATCCCGAAACAATGAATAACATTGTGCTTATATTTGAAATGTTTGCAAGCGGTACATCTTTAAGGGATATATCCAAAGAACTCAGGTACAGAAAAGTGCTTTCACCGTCTGCATACGATTTTCAGACCTTGGGCAGTTACGGTACGGCAGAATCAAAAGAAGACCCGTATTATTGGGATATTGGTACTCTGACCTACATGCTTGATAATGAGGTATATATCGGAACAACGGTAAACGGATTGCGTTATAAGCCGTCATACAAATCGAGAAAAATCATTAAAATGCCTAAAGAATCCCATAAGCGTTTTGAAAACACGCATACAGCGATAATAAGCAAGGAACTTTGGGAAACTGTAAGGCAGAGATGTGAAACAAAACAGCGACACAGTAAGACGGGTGAAAAGGATATATTTTCAGGTAAGCTGATTTGCACGGATTGCGGAAGTGTTCTGCATACAAATAAAAACTGCTATAAGTGCGGCAGGTATAAGAAGTATCAGTACCGCGACGGTAACGGCTGTACTCCGCATAATATATCCAAGCGTGTGGTGCGTGAAATTGTTCTCTCTGCAATAAAAGCGGTAACGGAACAGGTAAAAGAACACAAGAAGGATTTTATTCAAGCAGCAACACAGAATTCCGACAAGGAAATCTCAAAGGAAAAGGTGCGCATTGAAAGAGTTCTCAGCAAAGCCGGAAACGAAGTTGAAGAACTTGACCGCTATCTTATGAATCTGTATAAGGATAAAGCTGACGGAGAAATTACTGCCGAACATTTTTCTGTTCTTGCAGACGGCTATACCAAAAGCAAAGATGAACAGTTGAACAGGATTGCGGAAGCGAACAAGAAACTTCAAGAACTTAACAGCAAGACTATTGATGTTGAAAGGTTTATAGCAGTTACCAACAAATATACGGATATATCCGAGCTCAATCAGGAAATTGTAAACGCCTTTATTGAAAAGATTGTTATCCACGAACGCTCCGAACCGCATAAACGTAAAGGTTATACTCAGAAGGTTGATATTTATTTCAACTTCATCGGTAAGCTGGGTAACAGTTAAAACCCCTGTACTGAAACTTTTTCTGAAAAACCAATTTTTGTATCAAAACTCTTGTTCTAATATACTCAAATGTAATATATAAAACGGCAAGCAGACCTAAAACCTGCTTGCCATCAAAAACAAATATTTAATTTCTCTATTATTAAACAGTCTTGAGCGTTCCGCCAAGCCACATCAAGCCTTGCGGAAGGGTCAAGACCCTTCCCTACAACAGGTGCTATTGTAACTTAAAGCTGTCGAAATCACAGATGGAAATAATCCATTATAAGTCGTATCGGAAGAAATAGAAAGCCCAAGGCTGCTGCCCCCATCGTATATGGTATCGCCAGGAATCCCGCTATAAGTTGACCTATTGTTGTAAGAAATTCCATTCTCATTATCTCCTTCTTTATTTTCTTGTTCGCTTTCATGTGATGAAAACATAATGTTTTTATGTGCCACAACATGCGCAACACTTTCAATATAACTGTAATTATAGTCCCTGATGTCTTCAAAACCGTGTTCGGTTAAAAAGGCTGTTGCAGGTTTATCTGCATCGCTAATTGAGCCGAATATTCAGAGCAATCACAGAACCGCCCCCGGATTGTCCTATGCCACACCGGAATCACTTTCCCTCAAGTTTTGTTAATTGGATTATAACATTTTATGAACAAATTGTAAATAGATTTTAGAAATTTTTTATAAATAAGCCAAAATAAACAAGGGCGACACTCGGCTTAAAGCTTACGGAGCATCGCCCTGCCGAAATCATTTATTCTTTTTATTCTTGTTCTTCTTTTCCTGCTTGAGCTTATCGTATGCCTTGCGCTCTTCCTCAAGTTTGCGCTGTTTCTCTTCCTCTGCGGCAGCCTTTGCAGCAAGCTTTCTGTCAACTGTCATCTTAACGGGCACCGCGGCAATAACAGCGACAAGTAAAATTATACCGCCGATTACAAACATACATTTGCCGAAGATGGGGTAGCAGATGCCGCAGACCTTACACTTTGCGTGCATAAGACCCTTGCCCTCTACCCAACGGGGAACATCAAACTCAAGCACATCGCTGTATTCAGAGTAAAGTGTTTTGTCCGAAAGATAAGCAACATAGTTCAGTCTGATGCGCATATGGGAAACGTCTTCAACATCGGCAGAATTGAGATATATCTTTTTGGTTTCATTGGCATAATGGCTTGTTGAAGAAGCAAAGCTTGTACTTTCCCACGAGCCTGTACCTCTGTCAATTTCAACATTGAGTGAAATATAGGTAGGCTCCTGTGTTGAAAGCCACGCCTCGGCTTCTTTGATACTTTCGGGAGTCATTACATCAAAAGCAAGGTAGGGCATTTCATCATCAAGATAACCGATCTGAGGATTTGAAGCCTTGGGTGCTTCAAGCTCTGTGGGAGCCTTGCCGAAATCTGCATTGCGCTCTACCTTTATAATCTCTGACCACTCGGAATTCATAACATGAGGGATATTAGAGGTGTAGCCCATGGATGTTCTCATACGAAATTCAAGCGTGTGCTTATCAAGGTCAAATGTCTTCTGATCCTTATCGTTAATTTTTACAAGAGCACCCGCATTATTAATATCTCTTTCATTTACGAGATAGAGTAAATCAAACACGCGAACTGTATCGCCCTTCGGGACTTGTCCGCCGTAATCGGGAGCATCGGGTGTGGTTTCCCACAAATCTGTTTTATGCCACTCTCCGCCGTCTATACGGTAGTCAATCTGAATGTAGGTGTAAATATCCGTAATGCCGTATCTCTGAGCACTTTCTTCGTTTGTCATGCCTGAGAGAGCGGCGTATGCATCGGTAAACTGACAGCTGATACTGACTCTTTCCGCAACAGTGTCATTATACACCTTATACTTTATGCCGTACGGAGCATCAATAGATGTAAGATCCACAGCCGCACTTGCGCAGAATGCCGACAGAGCAACCATCATAAAAGCAAGCGCAAATGCTGTTAATTTTTTCATGTATTATTCCTCCAACCTACTGAGAATGAGAATATATATATATTAAACTTTTTTTCTTACAATTGCAAGTAGCAAATAATTAAGTTTGACTATATCGTAAAAAGGTTATATAATTGCAATAGACTATTTATAATGGTGACTTTTATGATTAAGCTTCTATGCCCTGTTTGCAAAAACGAACTTAATAAAAGCGAGTGTTCATTTACATGCGAAAACGGTCATTGCTTTGACATGGCAAAAGAGGGATATGTCAACCTTCTCACGGGCAGCAAGCCCGGCAATCTTATAGGTGACAACCGTGATATGGCTCGTTCCAGAAAAAACTTTCTGGACAAAGGCTATTTCAAGCCGCTTGCAGACTCACTTTGTGAAATCATTAACGGTATTAAGCCTTCAACCGTGCTTGACATATGCTGCGGTGAAGGGTACTATACACAGCTGATTTCAGAAAGCTGCAAAGCCGAAACACTTGGCTTTGACATATCAAAAGAAATGGTACGCCTTGCCGCAAAAAGAAAATGCAGCGCAGATTTTTTTGTGGCAAATATGGCAGATATTCCTCTTGCTGACAACAGCATAGACTGTGCCGTTCACCTCTTTGCTCCTCTGAACGAAAAAGAATTTGCGAGAATTACTTCCGACGACGGTTATCTTATAAGTGTGTGTCCCGGTGAAAACCACCTTTGGGAGCTTAAATCCGCAATGTATGACAAGCCATACAAAAATGAAGAAATCGCACCCGAAATCAACGGCTTCACTTTTGAAAAGGCTGTTCACACAAGAGCAGATATAGCACTTGAATGCCGCGAAGATATTGAAGCACTGTTCAAAATGACGCCGTATTATTATCACACATCCGAAGCTGACAAGCAAAAGCTTTTTTCGCTTGACACACTGACAACTCAGACTGATTTTTATATCAGAATTTATCGCAGAGGCTGAAAAATATGGGAAGAAAAAAACATGAAATAGATATGTGCAACGGCCCTCTGCTCGGCAAAGTACTTCTTTTTTCGCTGCCGCTGATGCTATCTGGCATATTACAGCTGCTCTATAATGCCGCCGATGTTGCGGTTGTGGGCAGATTTGCAGGCAGTGCCTCTCTTGCCGCGGTAGGCTCAACAGGCTCGTTGACCAATATGATGACTAACCTTTTCATAGGCATGAGCATAGGCGCCAGTGTTGTCGTTGCGCGCAGCCTTGGCGCACACGATTTCAAAAAAGCGCACGGGGCCGTACACACTGCAATTGCTCTTAGCCTTGTTGCCGGAGCAGTAACACTTATAATCGGTGTATCAATGTCTAAAACATTCCTGGAGCTGATGGACACACCAGGTGATGTAATTGACCTGGCTTCACTTTATATGAAAATATATTTTCTCGGCATGCCCGGTCTTATGGTTTATAACTTTGGCAGTGCTATCCTCAGGGCTATGGGCGACACTGTGCGTCCGCTCTGGTTTCTAACAATATCAGGAATTGTAAATGTTGTGCTCAACCTTGTTTTTGTATGCATCTTCAAAATGGATGTAGCCGGTGTAGCACTCGCTACAATCACCTCACAGTATATTTCAGCGGTGCTTGTTGTCATCTGTCTGCTTAAGCTTGATAACTGCTGCCATCTTAATATAAAAGAAATTGCATTCAGGAAAAATGATGTTGTTGAAATGCTTAAAGTCGGCTTGCCGGCAGGTATTCAAAGCTCACTTTTCTCAATTTCCAATGTGCTTATTCAGTCCTCAATCAACTCATTCGGCTCAACGGTTATGGCCGGCAACGCCGCGGCAAGCAACCTTGAAGGCTTCACCTACACCGCAATGAATTCAGTTTATCAGGCGGCAGTAACCTTTACAAGCCAGAATGTGGGCGCAAAGAAGGCTGACAGAATAAACCGTGTTGCCGCAGTTACTCTCATGACAGTTACGGCCGTAGGCCTGACACTCGGAAGTCTGACTTATCTTGGCGGAGAAACTCTTCTTAAAATTTACTCAACCGACCCTGCAATCATCCCCTACGGAATGATAAGGCTCAGATATATCTGCCTTGTATATTTCATGTGCGGCATTATGGAGGTTTTTGTCGGACTGCTTCGCGGAATGAACTGCTCTACCCTGCCGATGATCGTTTCAATATTCGGCTCCTGCGTTTTCAGGGTTGTGTGGGTTTACACCGCATTCAAAGCCTATCCGACACAGGAAACACTGTATATTGCATATATTATTTCATGGACTTTGTGTTCACTGATACACGGCATCTGTTATTTAATTGTAAAGAAAAAAATGACAGCGAAACTCAAATCTGAAACGCAAAACTGATTAATATTTTCTTAATAATATAAAAGCCACATCACAAGCAGTTGCTTACGATGTGGCTTTTATTCAGTTTTTATTTAATTATCAATCCTACACCAAGATTTGCTGCACCGCAAAGACACATTGTTAAAATTGGGTTTAATTTAAACTTTCTTATCATCACAAATGCCGCCGCAAAAAGTAGGGCACCGACAATATTAAACGAACCTAAATCAATTTTCTCTCCGCCGAAAAGCACAAGCATCAGAATTGACAGACCTGCGCCTGCAATAAGCGCCACAACAGCGGGGCGAAGAGTTGAAAGCACACTTTCAAGCAGTGAAGCTCCCTTGAATTTTTTATAAGCAAGTGCAAGCAGGGACACGATTATAATTGACGGCAGAATGCAGCTCATTGTAGCCACAAGCGCACCGCCAAAGCCTGCGACACGCGTGCCGACAAAGGTTGCTGCGTTAACAGCAATGGGGCCAGGTGTCATTTCAGCAATAGTTACAAGGTCTGTAAATTCGCTCAGATTCATCCAGCTGTGTTTGTCCACAACCTGACTTTCTATCAAGGGCATTGCAGCATATCCGCCGCCTATACTGAAAAGGCCAATTTGCACAAAGCTAAGAAAAAGCTTAAAATAAATCATTTGCCAAGCCCTCCTTTTTTCTTCACGACAAGGACTCGCACAACACCAATCATTGCTGCAACAATGATTACATAAATTACATTAACATCAAAAAAGAAGGTTGCAACAAAGGCAGCAAGCATAACCGCATAATTAAGCCACTGTTTCGTTTTTATAACATTTATGCCAAGCGAGCACACAACATCAAGAATTACCGCCGCCACACCGGACTGCATGCCCTTGAGTACAAGCGCAACATATCTGTTGGTTGCAAAGGCAGAATAAAAAAGAGAAATTACGCTGATTATTATAATCGGCGGAATTACTGTGCCGAGCACTGCAACGGCCATGCCTGCAAAGCCTGCAACATTCCATCCGACAAGTATTGCTGCATTAACTGCAATTGCGCCCGGAGAAGACTGTGCAAGTGCAGTTATATCGAGCATTTCCTTTTCGTCAATCCAATGAAGCTCATCGACAAATTTGCGTTTCATAAAGGTGACAATAACAAAACCGCCGCCAAAGGTAAACGCACTGATATAAAGCATTGATGTAAAAAGCCTGAGCAGGGCTCGAACCTTGCTCTCCTTTTTTGTTTGTATTTCCATCATCGTCCTCCTTTTGTAAAGCTGGTTCACTTTTCATGCTTTTGTTTTTATAAGCATTCAGGTATGATAACCGTTGATTTATCAAGCTTTATATTTTTAAGAGATAAACAAATATCCCCTTGTTATTCGTAAAGTGTTACAACTTTACATATCTTGTTTTAATAATTTGCAGGGCTGTTGCAATTCCTTGTTCATTTTCTTCAAAAAAGCGTCTGTATGCACCACACCAACGGGTTTTTCCGATTTTTCCGTCGAGTAAAATTTCTCTTTCGCGGCGGCAACCGTTACGGCAAAGCGGATACCATCTGCAAACCTTACACTCTTCGGGAACATAAAGGCTTACTTCAATAAAATTCTGTGCCGTCTGAGAAGCAAGCATTTCGTCAAAGCTGTTTTCCCCTACAGCTCCGAGTTTATATTCATCGAGCGCATAGAAATCGCAGGGATAAACGCTGCCGTCACCCTCCACGACAAACTGCACGCTGCACCTGCCGCACATATTGCAGGCTTCGGGTGCACCGCCAAGCAGAATGCTAAACCAGTTATCAAACTGACGGATGCTTATGTATCTGCCAGACTTTAATTCGACAAACCAAAGCGAAAACATTTGCGACAAAAAACGGTAATATTCGTTCTCATCCGGACTAAAGCTGCAACTACCGTCAATAGGGTCAAGACAAGCAATAAACTGAAGATTATCAAAACTCTGCTTCTTGAAAAAGTTGAAGGTTTTTTCGGCAGAGCGAGCTGCCTTTGCCGTAACAACACTGAGAATGTTGAAATCAACCTTATGCTTTTCAAGCAGTCTAATTGCTTTCATCACCTTGGAATGTGTGCCGCCGCCCTGCTTGGAAAATCGGTTCAGATCGTGCAGGTCAGAATTACCGTCAAGCGAAATACCGACAAAGAAATCATTTTCTTTAAAAAACTTAATCCACTCTTCATCAAGCGAATAACCGTTCGTCTGGATCGAATGAGAAAACCTCAAATCATCACGCGCATATTTTTTCTCGGTTTCGATAAAGTTTCGGTAAAAATCAAGTCCTGCAAGTGTTGGTTCACCGCCCTGAAACATAAACGAGCAAGTGCCGCTCGCAAAACGGGCGGCAGACTCTATCAGTTTTTCGGCTGTTTCATCATTCATCATACCTGCAAAGCCGACGGAGCGGTTTGCCGCCTCATCTTCATAGAAGCAGTATTTGCATCGCATGTTGCAGGCCGACGAAGCAGGCTTTACAAGCACATTAATCGGCGGCATATTTTCACCTTTTATTCTTTTATTTTTGTTTCATCTTAATCGTTGCGGCATAGGCGCTGTTACAAAGACCGAGCACCGCAGAAATTATGAACAGAAGCTCTATGCCGAGCGTCTGCCATATCCAGCCGCCGAAAAGCGCAATAAAAATTGTAATTACATGGTTGATTGAAACACCTGTTGAAATTGTTGCTTTAACCTCGTTCTGGTTGTCTGACAAATCCTGAACATAGATGTTCGATGCCATTGAGGCAAGGGAAATAACGGAATCGAGAATATAGTTGACACAACATACTATAAAAGCAACCTTTTCGGGGAAGATGTGATGTGAAAAGCCATAGAAAAAGCAGACAATTACAAGAATGAGTGTATCTGCAACCATAACTGTTTTGTAGCCGATACGGTCAATCAGCTTGCCTACAACAGGCGAAGCAAAGAAACAGACAATCGCAGAAATTGCAAACAGTAAGCTGATTGTCGCAGCATTTGCGCCGTAATTCAGGATCAGAACATACGGACCGAAGGTGAAGAAAACCTGCTTGCGTGCACCGTAAAACATTTCGAGCATATAATATTTTGTATATTTTTTGTGAAAATAGAAACGGCGCTTATTCGAATCGGTTTCGCTCTTACCCGTTATGCGAAAAGAAAGCGCAACGCTTACAGCTGCAAGCACAGCGGCAACCGCAAAAAAGAGCTTGTACATCTGTGCGCCTGCGAAAAGAGAAAAAGCAACAACAACCACTATGTAACCCGCAAGCGTACCTATCTGACTTGCGGCATTCTGTGCTCCTAAAGCCGCACCCCCATGACCGGGACGGGAATATTTGAGGGAAAGTGTATTTTTCATACCAATCTGAATATGTTCACCGAGCGAATACATACAGATTGAAAGAGTAACAAAAACTTTACCGGGCGGCAGAAGCGACAGCATGCCCATACCTGCAAGCATAAAAACTGCACCTGCTTTATAAAGTGTTTCTGCAGAAAGCATATAAAACAGAGCAAGAATCAGCACAAGCATTACACCCGGAATTTCACGAAAAAACTCCGCAACGCCCCTGTCCATTTCACCCATGCCGACAACCTCTGCAAGAAAATTATCAAGCATACCCTTGTAAAGTCCGTAGGACAAGCCTGTTACAAGAATTGATAAAAGCAGATATTTGTAATTTTTTCCTTCAAGAAAAGTTTCCTTGAAGCGCGGCATTATTCCTTTTTTCATAATTCACCCATAATTTCAAAATTTTTTACAACTGTAAATTTAACATATCAAAAAGCAAAATACAATAGTTTATATATAAAAACAGCTGTCGGCTGACAGCTGTTTTTTGTTCATTGTATTTGGTGTCGTCTTAGGACTTACCATTATATGTCCGATATTTTTCTCGGTGCCTCAAATTCCCTCTGTGACTGAGCTTAATTGAGGTATTTGATGTCGTCTTACGACTCGATGTTGTATGACTGAAGCTTTTCTCGGTGCCTCAATTTCCCTCTGTGACAGAGCTTAATTGAGGTATTTGGTGTCGTCTTACGACTCAATTGCAGCGGGAGCGGAGAATGCTGCACGGATTTTTGCAAAGTTTTCTTCGCTGAATTTCATTGTGCGGTCATAGTAATAAATACCGTTCTGCTCCTGCTCAATGTTTGTAAGCTGAGTGTAGCAGTATGCACAGCATTGGTCACAGTCAAGGATTGCCTTTGTAAGACCGCAGATGCGCTCAACAGCCTCTTCCTCAGTCTTGGGAGTCTGACCGTAGCCCCAGCCTGCTTCACCGGGCGCCCACCATGTTCCGCCGTACTCGCTTACGAAATAGGGTTGTCCGCCGTAGGACTGACGGTGAGGATGCGGCTCGTGAACCTTACCTGCAGCAAGATCATTCTCAGCCATCATTGCTGTGAACTTTTCGACATCCTGTTCATATTCATGAATATCGTAAATATCGGTCATAACATGATAGTTACCGCTTGTGTCAATGCAGGGGCGTGTGTTGTCGGCAGCCTTTGTTATAAGGTAGATATTCTTGAGCACATCGTCATACTGCTGTCTGCCATTCATATCCCATGTTTCATTGAATGGACACCAACCCACAATTGAAGGGTGGCTGTAATCGCGGTCAATTTCCTCAAGCCACTGCGGAGTAAACTGTGCAAGTGAATAAGGCTCGGTATGGTTTGTGCCCCAGTTAGCATACTCGCCCCATACAATGTAACCCAAACGGTCACAGTGATAAAGGAAGCGCTGTTCAAAAACCTTCTGGTGAAGTCTTGCACCGTTAAATCCTGCAGCAAGTGAAAGCTCAATGTCTTTTACAAGAGCTTCATCTGTGGGTGCAGTATAAATACCGTCGGGATAGAAGCCCTGATCAAGCACAAGACGCTGAAAAACAATTTTTCCGTTGATGCACATTGCGTTCTTGTTGATTGATACGGTGCGAAGACCGAAATATCCGCTCGCGGAATCAACAGTTTCGCCGCTCTTTACAAGCTCATATTTTATGTCGTAAAGTCTGCCGTTGCCAACCTCCCAAAGATGAGCCTCATTAAGTGCCATTGAAACATTGACTGTGTTGCACATTACATCCGCAACAGCTGTGCCGACCTCTTCGCCGTCATAATATGCAGTAAGCTGAAGCTCTGTGTCGGTAATATCGCCTGTGATATAAACATCACAGTTGATGATACCGGAAAGATCAGCTGTTCTGATTTTTGAATTTGAGATGTATGTATTGCTGACCTGCTCAATCCAGACAGTCTGCCAGATACCTGTTGTTCTTGTATAGTCGCAGCCGTGTGAATAGAATTCTTCACTCTGCTTTCCTCTGGGCTGTGTGCCGGGAAGAAGACGGTCAACAGCATTGACAACAATCAGGTTTTCTCCGTCCTTGACAGCCTTTGTAATGTCAAGCACAAAGCCTGTGTAACCGCCGATGTGAACAGGGAATTCAACACCGTTTACCCAAACCGTTGTTTCATAGTCGCAGGCTTCGAAGTGAAGCAGGGTTCTGCCCTCGCCTTTTGTAAGCTCAACACTGCGTCTGTACCAGACACTGTTCATGAAATCTTTATAGCAGATACCAGAAAGCTCACTTTCAGGGCAGAAGGGTACAACAATCTTTTTGCTGTAAACAGCATCTGCTTCATACATTTTACGAGCCTTGCCGCTCACACCAAAATCAAATTCAAAATCCCACTCGCCGTTGAGATTGATATAGCTGTCGCGTACAAAGTGCGGACGCGGATATTCAGCTCTCGGAATATTATTCATAAACTTTCATTCTCCTTATATTTTATCTTTTTGTATTGCTTTCAAGCAGTGAGTTTTTCTCATTCCAGAGTGACTGAGAAAGATCAACATAATATTTATGCGGATTTTCAAAACGGGTTACCTCATCCCAAAGAGTCGCAACCTGATCTTTGCAATAAAGCTGAATTTCTCTGACACTCGGACAGCTGTAAACACATTTGCCCTTATCAAAAATCTTTTCGCGAAGGCGCTTAGCGGTGTAGTTTTTAACCGTCTTGCGTTTCCATGTGTATACAGGGTCAAACAGCTCATAAGGCTCGGAATCGTCGATAACCTCACCGTCAAGCGTTATTACATCAGCAATTGCCTTGCCTGTTTCATTATCGTAAAGTCGCCACAAATCCTTGAAGCAAGGTGTAGTAATTTTCTCAACATTTTCACTGATTTTAATTTTGGGTATATACTCACCGTCACGCTCAATTGCAACAAGCTTGTAAACGCCGCCAAAAACAGGTGCGGAGGATGCGGTGATAAGTCTTTCACCTACACCGAACGAATCGACCTTGGCACCCTGAATCAGCATATCACGGATTATGTTTTCATCAAGTGAGTTTGACGCTACGATAGCACAGTCCTCAAAGCCTGCTTCATCAAGCATCTTGCGCATTTTCTTAGAAAGATAAGTGATGTCGCCGCTGTCAATGCGAACGCCCTTGGGGCGGAAGCCTCTTGGAATCACCTCGCGCTTAAACGCTTCAATAGCATTGGGGATGCCGCTTTCAAGAACATTGTATGTATCAATAAGAAGCGTGCAGTTATCCGGATATTCGCGTGCATAGGCACAGAAGGCTTCAAGCTCGGTATCGAACATCTGCACCCAGCTGTGTGCCATTGTGCCGAGCGCAGGTATATCAAAATCGCGCTCACTCATAGCACATGCCGTACCGACGCAGCCGCCAATGAACGCTGCTCTTGCACCGTAGATTGCACCGTCAAAGCCCTGTGCACGGCGTGATCCGAATTCCATAACCGCTCTGCCGTCTGCAGCACGCACAATACGGTTTGCTTTTGTGGCAATAAGACTCTGGTGATTGATGCAAAGAAGCACCATTGTTTCGATAAGCTGAGCCTGAATAACAGGACCTTTTACAGTTATTATAGGCTCACCGGGGAAGATAGGTGTACCCTCAGGCACCGCCCATACATCGCAGGAAAATTTAAAATCGCGAAGATAGTCAAGAAACCTTTCGTCAAAGCCCTTTTTGCGAAGCATTGCAATATCGTTTTCGGTAAAAACAAGCGACTCAAGATATTCGATAAGCTGCTGCACACCTGCCATAATTGCAAAGCCACCCGAATCGGGCACACGGCGGAAGAACATATCAAAAACAGCCTCTGTTTCGCCCATACCGTTATTGAAATATCCCTTTGCCATTGTTAGCTCATAAAAGTCCATAAGTGCGGTCAGGTTTCTGCCTCGCTCACCGTCACGCTTGAAAGCCATTTATTACACCTCACTGTCTTTATTAATGTCAGTATTATACCATAAAAAATAAATAATACAATATTTTTTAACAAGCTTTATTATACTGCAAACTGTTAACATATACTTTTTGTATAGCAAAACTTAAACAAAACTTAAGCAATATTAAATATAGTATAAAAAAACACCGATTGTTTTATTGACTTTTCTTTAAAAGATGATTATAATCTTAATTGTAGATAATATACGAATAGTCGTTAATTACTCAATTATTTAATACATCTTGTAATTTTCATGTTTTTAAGGAGTAATAGATTATGAGAATAAGAAAACAGTCTCTTGGTGACAGAAACATTATCGGTGCAAGAGTTGAGCAACAGCGCAAGGCAATCGGTCTCAAGCAGAAAGATCTGCTCACACAGCTTCAGATAAACGGTATTGACCTTAATGCATCGGGTCTTTCAAAGCTGGAGGGTCAGCTTCGCTATGTTACTGATTTCGAGCTTGTTGCAATAGCAAAGGTGCTCGGTGTAAGCATCGACTGGCTTGTAGGTCTTGATGACGAAGAATAATTCAACATAACATTCAAAAGGCTTGTATGGGTAAACCGCCCGTACAAGCCTTTTTCTCTTACAGTAATATTGGCTGAAGCTGTTCGGAATTAAGCGCCGCCTGTACCGCCTGTATTGTAAAGCTGAAATCCGCCACAACAGATCGGGGCTTTAATTTACTGTCATCCTGCCGCATCGGCACAAAATAGATATTTCTGTAATTAAGCAGACTTCCGATATTTTTTGCAGAGTTACCCAGCGCATCGTTTGTTGAAACCGCAAGAAGCAGAGGGCGCGCGTTGCGAAGATGTGATTTACATGCCATTGTGACTGCCGTATCCGTTATTCCGCAGGCAAGCTTAGCGAGTGTGTTGCCTGTGCACGGTTCAACGATAAGAATATCAAACATTTTTGCAGGCCCTATCGGCTCTGCTTGTTCAATGGTATGAATTATTCTCCTTGAGCATATTGATTCTATACGCGAGTTTATTTCTTCAGCCTTCCCGAATCTTGTATCGGTGGTATATGCGGTGTGCGACATTACGGGAGTAACCTGCGCCCCTGACTGAACAAGCGCGGACATCTGCTCAATTGCCTTGTTGAATGTACAAAATGAACCTGACAGTGCAAAGCCTACATTCAGTTCTTGCATTTTATGTCACCTTACCTTTCAGTATTGTGCGCGCAATTGCTTCTCCTGCACTTTTGGGTGATATACGGCCGGGCAGTGAAGGCGCAATTTTTACATCTATGCCATACTTTTGTGCCGCATCAAAATCAATGCCGTACGGCGACGACGCAATCTCAAGCACAAAACAATGCTCAGGCAGCTTTTTTATAAAGCTTTCTTCAATAACTCTTGCCGGCACGGTATTTATCACAAAATCAAATTCATTCGCAAAGTTCTCAGTATCGTAAAGCGATACAGCTTTACAGCCATCCGTTTCCGCTTGCATAAGACCCGTATCTGAACGAGCAAAAACCGTAACATCCGCACCAAGTGCAAGAAGTTTCCGCGAAATGGCTGAACCCGCTTTCCCGTAGCCGAAAACAGCAATTCTGCTGCCAAAGATATTTATATTTCCTGCCCCTATAAGCTCATATATTACACCCTCCGCTGTTGAAACGGAGTTCATAATTGCAAGAGCCTCATTTTTATAATAATCGTAAAGCTTCACGCCTTTACTTTCAGCTCGATGTACAAAGTCAAACGGTGGCATTCCCGCATAAACCGTCATACCCTTTTCAAGCAAAAAAAGCATTTCCTCAAGTGTGATCATTCCGTTTTCAGGCATTGAATTTATATTGATTCTGTCACGCGAAACAGGTAAAGGCAACACAATAGCATCCGCCCATTTCACCAGAGCCCTGAGATGTGTATAGGTGTTGGCAAAGGCAATTTCATTGCCAAATTTTTTGATATATTCCGCCGCAAACCCCTGACGGGCATCGCCGGAAACAAAAAGATATTTCTTCATTTCACCGCCCCCGATTTTTGTTGAAAATAAATATATAAAATAAATTGCCCTGCAATATAATATGTGATATAATAGATTTTTGTGAAACGGCAAACCACATTTACGAGGTGACATTGTTGAAATCAATTAATCAGCTTTTAAAAGAAATCAAACGCATACATTTTATCGGAATAGGCGGCAGCGGCATGTGTCCCCTTGCGGAGATACTTCATGCACAGGGCTACGAAGTATCCGGCTCGGATGTTAACGAAAGTGAAACTCTCGGAAGAGTGCGTGCGCTCGGAATTCCCGTTTCGATGCCACAGAAGGCAGAAAACATAGAAGGCGCAGAAATGATTGTTTACACTGCAGCACTTCTTCCCGACAACCCTGAGCTTTGCGCAGCAAAGGAATCAGGCATACCCACATTTGAACGCTCAAAGCTTTTCGGTGCCATATCAGAAATGTATAACAACGCGGTATGTGTGTGCGGTACACACGGCAAGACCACCGTTACCGCAATGCTTACACACATTATGATAAAGACCGGTCTTGACCCAAGCGCCGTAATCGGCGGCAGACTGCCTCTTACTCAGACAAACGGCAGAGTAGGCAAAACGCAGAACATTGTTTGCGAAGCATGTGAGTTTGTCGATACATTCCTCGACCTTTCACCCGATGTTGCGGTAATACTCAATATTGACGAAGACCACATGGACTATTTCAAAACAATGGATAATCTGATTGCATCTTTTACAAAATTCTGCAATCTCACAACACGCACCCTTATTGTCAATAAGTCCGACCCTAATGTTATGAGGGCGGTTGAAAATGCTGAGTCTAAGCAAACAATAACCTTCGGCTATACCTCAGACTGTGATTTCTACCCCGAAAACATAAGCTATACGAGAGGCGCTTATGCAAAATTTGATATTTGTCATAAGGGTGAAAACATCTGCACGGTCCAGCTCGGAATTCCCGGCGAACACAATGTGCTCAATGTGCTTTCCGCTGTTGCGGCGGCATGGATAAGCGGTGTTGAGATAAAAGAAAGCGCCGCAGCTGTAGAAAGCTTCGGCGGTGCAGGCAGGCGCTTTGAAAAAATCGGTGAATGGAACGGCATCACACTTATTGATGACTATGCTCATCACCCAACAGAGCTTGAAGTTACACTCAAAGCCGCAAAATCAATGGGCTACAACCGCGTTTGGGCGGTGCATCAGCCCTTCACCTACACAAGAACCCACACTCTAATGGACGATTTTGCCCGTGTTCTCAGCATTGCAGATAAGGTTGTAATGACTGAAATTATGGGTTCGCGCGAGGTAAACACCCTTGGTGTTTACACTTCACAGCTTGCAGATAAAATACCGGGCAGTGTGTGGTTCAACACCTTTGACGAGGTGGCACATTATGTTGTTGATAATGCCCAAAGCGGTGACATTGTTATAACAATGGGCTGCGGTGACATTTATAAAGCAGGCAAGATTATGATAAAACTATGGGAAGGAAAGGAATAATAAAAATTGATTCAGGCAATTAATGTTACTCTTCAGTACGGCGGCAGAACCCTTTTCCAGGGAGCTGACCTTACATTCACAAGAGGAAACTGTTACGGAATAATCGGCGCAAACGGCGCAGGTAAATCAACATTCCTCAAAATTCTTTCAGGTGAGATTGAGCCGAACAAGGGTGAGGTTGTTATCACCCCCGGCGAAAGACTTTCGATTTTAAGACAGGACCACTTTGCGTTTGACGATTGCGATGTTATTCGAACAGTTCTTCTCGGCAACCCGAAGCTTGTTGAGATAATTGACGAAAAAGAAGCGCTCTACTCCAAGGAAGAATTTACCGAAGAAGACGGAATGAGAATCAGCGAGCTTGAAGAAACCTTTGCCGAAATGGACGGTTGGAGCGCAGAAAGCGATGCTGAAATACTCCTCAACGGTCTTGGTGTTACAAACGAATATCACTATGAGCAAATGAAGAATCTGCCCGGTGACATCAAGGTTAAGGTGCTGCTTGCACAGGCTCTTTTCGGTCAGCCCGATATTCTTCTCATGGACGAGCCTACCAACCACCTTGATGTAGATGCAATCCACTGGCTTGAGGAATTTCTCATTGACCTGCACAGCACGGTCATTGTTGTTTCGCATGACAGACACTTCCTCAACAAGGTCTGCACACACACAGTTGATATTGACTTCGGACGAATTACAATGAGCGTAGGTAACTACGATTTCTGGTACGAATACACACAGATGGCACAGCGCCAACTTCGTGAACAGAACAAAAAGGCAGAGGCAAAAATCAAAGAGCTGCAGGATTTCATTGCGCGTTTCAGTGCGAATGCATCAAAATCAAAGCAGGCAACAAGCCGCAAAAAGCTGCTTGACAATATCAACATTGCAGAAATTCCCGTTTCATCGCGCAGATTTCCGTTCGTTGCCTTCAAGCCTGACCGTGAAATAGGTAACGAGGTTCTGACGGTCAGCAACATCAGCAAAACAGTTGACGGCAAAAAGGTGCTCGACAATGTTTCCTTCACAATTCTGCCGCATGATAAGGTTGCACTTATCGGAACGGACACGGTTGCAAAAACCACTCTGCTCCAGATTCTTGCAGAAGAGATTGAGCCTGACGAAGGCACAATCAAATGGGGTGTTACAACCTCGCGTTCATACTTTCCCAGCGATAACAGCGCATATTTTGACGGTGTTGAGGACAGCCTGACAGACTGGATCCGCCGCTACTCCGACCTTGTTTTTGAAACGGATGTCAGAGGCTGGCTTGGCAGAATGATGTTCTCAGGCGAAGAGGCAACGAAGAAGGCAAAGGTGCTTTCAGGTGGTGAGAGAGTCCGTTGCATGCTTTGCAAAATGATGCTCAGCGGCGCAAATGTTCTTCTTCTTGACGAACCGACAAACCATCTTGACCTTGAATCAATTGCTTCACTCAACGACGGTCTTACAAAATTCACAGAGAGCATTGTTTTCACCTCACACGACCACCAGTTTATCCAGACAATTGCAAACAGACTTATTGATGTTACACCCGGCAGCTTCTTCGACAAGAGAATTACCTATGACGAATACCTTGAAGAGCTTGCCGCCCAAAAGCAGAAATAATTATTTCAGCTCCGTTTACCGAGTGGGTAAACGGAGCTGATTTTTTGCAAACCATGTGTCCGGATAATTCGGGGCAGTTCAGTATGCCTCTTCGGGGTTTTGTTATGATTTTTTGTTGAGTATTGCATCGGGCAGAACGGAAGCCTTAAGCAAGTCTTCCGGTGCAACATCAAGTGCATCTGCAATGTTATAAAAAACATCAAGTGTGAAATTATGAGCAAGACCCGGTGCCTCAATAGCGCTCAAAAGAGAGCGGCTTATATTTGCATTTTCTGCTAATTTTTCTTGAGACATGCCTCGTATTCTTCTTAATGTGGCAATTGTAATTCCAATCTGCACAAACCTGTCACGATTTTTAAAACTAACATTCTTACCCATAAAAAACTCCTAAGCCATACTACTTTAATTATATATTGCTTGGAATTTTTATCAGTATACACCAGTGAGTTATTGACTTAATTAGTAAGCAAAAGTATAATATTGTCATCAATTGATAAAAAAGGAGAGCAATTATGTTTTACAATCCCTATGTTGTCAGCTTTTTCGGGCACAGACACATTCCGCCACAGATGCACCACTGCCTTGAAGAAAAGCTTGATGAACTGATAATTGATATAATAAACCAAAAAGACAACATTGAATTTCAGGTTGGCTACGGCGGTGATTTTTACATCCTTGTATCGTCTTCAATAAAACGGATGCAGAAATTTTCGTGTGAAGACAATTCAGAGCATACACTTGTGCTGCCTTATGAAATTTCGGCACTTAAGAATAATCCGGATTCCTTTATTGATTTTTATGACAACATTTATATTTGCGAAGAAGCAGAAACTGCATACCGCAAAAAAGCTTACGAAGTCTGTAACCGTTATATGATTGACAATTCAAACCTCGTTATTTTTTTCATCAATCAGGAATCCGGCGGCGCATACAAAGCCTATAAATACGCAAAAATGAAAAATGTTAAGCTGATAAATATCGCATATAATTGAAAACGCGGCACAGATGAGTAATTCATCTGTGCCGTTAATTTATTTGTCCATATTTTCCTGTGCAATGCTGAGCATGAGTTTAATTCGGTTTTCCTGATTTACTCTTGTTGCGCCGGGGTCATAGTCAATCGGCACAATGTTTGAATCGGGATAAAGCTCTTTAAGCTTTCTTATCATACCTTTGCCCACAATGTGATTGGGCAGACAGCCAAAGGGCTGTGCACAGACAATGTTGCCGTAGCCGCTTTCAATAAGCTCCATCATTTCGGCGGTGAGCAGCCAACCCTCGCCCATTTTACAGCCTGCGCCAATAATTTTGGTACATTTTTCTTTTATATGGCTGTAGGTTTCGGGCACGCAGAAATTGCCATATGCCCCTGCCGCCTTGCGAAGCTCCGTTTCGTAGCGGGTAAGAAACCACATTGCAATTTCCATTGCAACCTTTTTGAGTCTTTTGCCGCCATATAGCTTACAGTCCTCAAGTCTGTTATCGGTTTTGAAAAGGAAGAAGCCGAGCAGACCGGGTACCATAACCTCACAGCCCTGACTGAAAAGAAACTCTTCAAGGTGATTGTTGGCAAGCGGTGAATATTTTACATAAATCTCGCCTACGACTCCGACCTTTACCTTTTCGGTTTTTTTAATTTTTATCTCAGCAAAGCTCTTTGTAATTTCAGGCAGAATTCCACGCATCTCCTTGAGTGAATAGCCTTTTTTCTTCGCAAACATTGCGCTTATATCATCTATCCACTTCTGTGTGAGTGACTTTGCTTCGCCGATGTTTATTTCATAAGGCTCAACCTGATTTTTCAGCAGCATTATAAGGTCACCGTAAATCATAGCCGAAAGCATTTTCATTGCCATTGAAAGCCTTATTTTAAAGCCGCTGTTTTTCTCAAGACCGGAAAGATTCAGCGAAATAACCGGAATCTGCGGATAGCCGGCTTTTTTAAGCGCCTTACGAAGAAGGTGGATATAGTTTGATGCACGGCATCCTCCGCCTGACTGCGTAATCATAAGAGCGGTTTTGTTTACATCGTACTTACCGCTGTTGAGCGCATCA
Organism: Acutalibacteraceae bacterium; assembly: GCA_045539895.1. Taxonomy (GTDB): domain Bacteria; phylum Bacillota; class Clostridia; order Oscillospirales; family Acutalibacteraceae; genus UBA8612. The sequence goes on along the minus strand of JAZQGE010000047.1, from coordinate 173,643 downwards.
ATAAGCTGACCAATAACAAGCAGTGCGGGATAGCAGGTATCATTATGGACATACTTAAGACCTTCATCAACAACTGACCTGCCATCGTTTTTAAGAAGCTCCACCTTGTAGCCATACTCGGCAAAAACATTCATAAGCATTGAAAAATGAATATCTGCCATATTGGGCGCAAGCAAGGTATAATCCATCATATCTTTTGTAAATTCAACTCTGTCCTGCGGATTCATACTGCTCTCCCCCTTATCTGCCGGTAGCGGCGAGAAGACTTCTGAGTCTTATCTTGACCGCACCGGGATTAGAAATTTCGTCGATTTTAATCTGTGTATAAATTCTGCCGCCGCTCTCAAGAATTGAGCGCATTTCGTCAGTTGTGATTGCATCCACACCGCAGCCGAAGGACACAAGCTGAACAATGTTTATATCATCATCCTTTTTGTCGGCAACATATTTTGCCGCTGCATAAAGGCGGGAGTGATAGGTCCACTGGTCAAGCACACCCGTCGGGAATTTGGAAACAAGCGGGCTGACGGAATCCTCTGTGATAACAGCTGCACCGCAAGAGCAGATAAGGCTGTCAATGCCATGGTTAATTTCCGCGTCAAGATGATAAGGTCTTCCGCAGAGAATTACAATCGGCATATTCTTTTTCTTTGCCTCGTGCAAAAACTTAAGACCGGTTATATGAATGTTGTTCATGTAACGCGAATACTCTTCAAAAGCCTTATCCGTTGCGGACTGAACTTCCTTAAGGCTTATCGGACCAAAATGCGCAGACAGAATCTCACGGATCCTCGGCACAAAATCCTTGGGTCTGTGCAAGCCGACATAATCGCTTATAAAATCTATTTCAGCAAGGCTTGCAACATTTGAACGGATAACCTCAGGATAATAAGCAACAACGGGACAGTTGTAATTATTGTCGCCGAGCTTTTCGTCAATGTTATAGGTCATGCAGGGATAGAAAATATGCTTGACACCCTGACCAATAAGCGACTCAATGTGACCGTGAAGAAGCTTTGCAGGGTAGCATACCGTATCCGACGGAATTGTGTGCTGACCCCTGACATAAAGCTCTCTTGTTGAAGGCTCTGACAAGGCAACGCCGAAGCCGAGCTGAGTAAAGAAGGTGTGCCAGAAGGGCAGAAGTTCAAACATATTCAGTCCCATCGGCAGACCTAAGGTTTCGCGTTTGCCGCTGACGGATTTATACTCTGAAAGAAGCTGTTTTTTATACTCAAACAGGTTGAGTGTGTTTTCTTCCGTCTTGTCTGAAAAAGCTCTGCTGCAGCGGTTTCCGCCTATAAACCTTCTGCCGCCGCTGAAGGTGTTGACGGTAAGGCGGCAGTTGTTGCTGCACTTGCCGCAGACAACAGCCTTTACTGTATGCTCAAAGCTTTCAAGCTCCTCTCTGCTGATTAGAGTGCTTGTGGTTTTCATCTTTTCAAGCGCAATAAGCGCCGCACCGTAAGCACCCATAATGCCCGAAATATCGGGGCGCACAACATTTCTGCCGATTTCCTGCTCAAATGCACGAAGCACGGCATCATTGAGAAATGTACCGCCTTGCACAACAATGTGCTGACCGAGCTCGTCTGCATTTGCCGCTCTGATAACCTTATAAAGCGCATTCTTGACAACACTTATGGACAGACCTGCCGAGATATTTTCGATTGTAGCACCGTCCTTCTGCGCCTGCTTGACGGATGAATTCATAAACACGGTACATCTTGAGCCGAGGTCAACGGGTCTTTCAGCAAAAAGACCGAGCTTTGAAAAGCTTTCAATATCATAGTCCCACGCGTTTGCAAAGGTCTGCAGGAATGAACCGCAGCCGGACGAGCAAGCTTCGTTGAGAAAGATATTGTCAATAGCATTATTTCTTATTTTAAAACATTTTATATCCTGACCGCCAATGTCGATAATAAAGTCAACCTCAGGCATAAACTTTTTAGCCGCAGTGTAATGCGCGACCGTTTCGACAATTCCAATATCAGCACCGAAGGCATTTTTGATAATATCCTCACCGTAGCCTGTGACAGCACAGCCACCGATTACTGCGCCGACAAACTTATCGTAAACCTCTGTAAGAAAACCTTTAACAAGTCTCACCGGGTCACCTGAATTAGGCATATAACGACTGAAAAGAAGCTCGCCTTTTGTATTGATTACAGCCGCCTTGACTGTTGTTGAGCCTGCATCAATGCCTATGTAAATCTTCTCTTTTTCATCAACGGATTCGGCAACAGGCACACGGCTGAGCGCGTGTCTTGCCGCAAATTCATCGTACTCTGCCTGATTGGCAAACAGCGGCTTTGCGCTGATATATTCGCCATTGCTTGTACAGCCTGCTATTTTGTCCTTAATCTTAGATATATCAAGCTGCTCGCCCTTTGCGCAGAATGCAGCACCGAGTGCAACAAAATAAAGACCGTTTTCAGGACACACACCCTTTGTTTTTAAGCCCTCGTCAAACGCACTGCGAAGCTCCGACAAGAAATACAGCGGACCGCCGAGATAAACAACATTGCCCTCAATTTTTCTTCCCTGTGCAAGACCTGCAACAGTCTGGTTGACAACAGCTGTGAAAATGCTTGCTGCAACATCCGACTTTGCCGCGCCCTGATTGAGCAAAGGCTGAATATCCGACTTAGCAAAAACACCGCAGCGCGATGCAATTGAATAAATCTTTTCTTTCTGCTTTGCAAGTTCATTGAGCTCAAGCGGTGAAATTTCAAGCAAGGATGCCATCTGGTCGATGAATGCACCCGTACCGCCTGCGCACGAGCCATTCATACGCACTTCCGTACCGCCTGTAAAAAAGAGGATTTTTGCATCCTCACCGCCAAGCTCAATTACGGCATCAGTGCCCGGCAGAAGCTTTGATACGGAAACTCTCGTTGCATAAACCTCCTGCACAAAATCAAGGTCGAGCATATTGGCAAAACCCATGCCTGCAGAGCCTGAAACCGTAAGTGCAGAATGTGAAAATTCAGGGTGAGCAAGCAAAATTTCACCCAGCATTTTCGAACTCATTTCGGCAATTTTTGAATAGTGCCGTTCATAAGCTTTATATACTATTTCTTCGCTGTCGTTGACGGCAACACATTTGAGTGTTGTCGAACCGACATCCAAACCTATTCTCATTTCCCTTTTACTCCATTTTATCTATTACTTTTTCATTTTCTCTTCTTCTGCTATACCTTCGCGCATGAGCCGCTCAACCTCTTTGTAGAGTCTGTCGCTCGCCTCCTGAGCCGTCATTAAGCCAACTCTGAACGGCTCACCGTAGCGCACGGTAAGATTTTTGCTGCGGAATTTATAGTCGCCCGTAAGACCGAAGGGCACTATGTATGCATCGGTCTTTTTAGCAAGGTTCGCTGCACCCGGCTTAAACTCAAGCAAAAAAGCATCCGTGCGGTTTCTTGTGCCCTCAGGAAAAATTCCTATTGCACCGTCTTTTCTGAGCACCTTCATTGCTGATTTAACACTTTTTATATCTGTGTTTTCTCTGTCAACGGGAATGCACCCCATTGCACGGAAAAACCATGCAAACTTACCGTCGAAATACTCCTTCTTTGCCATATAGTGAATCATTCTTTTTGTTGCAACTATCGTCAGGCACTGGTCGAGAATATGCTTATGGTTGCCCGCAATTACAACAGCCCCCTCCTTGGGGATTTTTTCTGCGCCGATTATGCGCGGCTTGTAATAAAGTTTGAATACCGCTCGCATAAACGGCATAAAGAGCTTGTAACCAAGCTCTCTTTCTTCGGGATTCTTCATTTCCTTATTTTCCTTCCTTTAAAACGACATTAAGAACTGTTTCTTCAAGTTTTTTGTTCGCCGCCTTGAGTGAGCCTTTTTCAATTTTAATAGGCGGCATAAATGTAATTTTTACACTTTTCCTGAACAGCTTATATTTGCCGGTAATCGCAAACGGAACAATATCGCAGCCGGCATCACAGGCTATCTTGACAGCGCCGCCCTTAAAAGGCATCATCGGTCCGTTCGTGCGGTTGATAGTGCCCTCAGGGAATATCGCAACAAGCTTACCGTCAGCAAGATATTCCTCCGCCGTTTTGACAGCATCTTTACCGCTTGTGCTGCGGTCAACGGGAATTATTCCGAGACCGGGAAAAATATATTTTCCTATGCCCTTCATAAGCTCTGCCTTTGCAATGTAATGCACGCACCTTTTTGTTGACATGGCAACATTAAAAACATCAAGAAAGCTCGTATGGTTGCCTGCAAGAATAATTTTTCCGTCTTCAGGTATATTTTCTTTACCCTCAACCTGAGGACGGTAAAACAGCCTGAACCACAGTACCAACGGCTGTTTTACAATTTTGTAGAGTGTCGGTTCCTTCATCATTTATCCTCCGATGTAATTTATAGTATGTGCAAAATTAAACTGATGGAAAATTATGTTCCATCAGTTGTTTTTTCCGATTTTACTGCGGTTATTACAAACTTACCGTGTCTGATTTTTTGAAGCGTACTGTAACGGGCACAGTTTTTTGCGATTCTCTGCTTTGCTTCACTGCTTAAATCTACGGTATTCATAACTCTTATATAATTTTCTATGTATTTTTTCTTCATCACAGCCCGCTCCTTTCCAGCTCTTTTTTCAGTAATGTGCGCCCATATTGCAAGCGCTTTCTGACAGCTACATCAGATATGCCGAGTATTTTTGCAATTTCGTTTGCTTTATAGCCTTCAATATAGTAAAGGTCAAGCACTGTTCTGTATTTAACGGGCAAACGCATAACCGCTTCAAACACACCCTTATCATTTTCGTCAATGCCGATACTTTTGGGCTCCACCGTACTGTGCGCCGATTGGTGAAGCCTGAAGCGCGCCATATTTTTGCTCAGATTGGTAACAACTCTTATAAGCCACGCCTTCTCATGCTCACTGTCACGGAAAAGCGGTGCCTTTGTCATATAGCGAATAAAGGTTTCCTGAACAGCATCCTCAGCATCCTGCTCATTGAGAAGGATGGAATATGATATGCGAAAGAGCATACTGCTGTATTTTTCAACAGCAAATTCAACATATCTCAGCTCGTCGTTATATTGTGATTTAATACTCAAGACATACCAAACCCCCTTCTTTCAAAAATTACCCATATATAAAACACCTCAAAAGTACAAAGTGTGACAAAAAAATTTATTTTTTTATGGTTTATATATAATTCTTAACACAAATATAAAAATGTTACAAGCGGAAATATATTACATATACGATAATCGGCAATATTACTATTGACTAATTGAAAAGAATGTCGTAGAATATTTGGGAATGGTCGTGCGTACCGTTTAGTATGGTATGTACAGCCTATATATTTTGCCCGTGCGTTTTACCGCATAAAAGCGTTGAAGCTTTAAATCGCAAAAGAGAAATGATTGGAGTCTTGGTCAGGTATGAATAACAATTTAACATTATGGATAACTCTTGCTGTTTACATAGCAGGTATGTTTGCAATCGGCATTATTGAAGGACGCAAGTCCAAAAGTGTTGCTGACTTTACGGTAGGAGGAAGAAATGCCGGTGCATGGCTCTCCGCACTTTCCTACGGCACAGCATATTTTTCTGCCGTTATGTTTGTAGGTTATGCAGGCGGAACAGGACTCAGCTACGGTCTGTGGGGAATTCTTGCCGGTATAGGCAACTGTGTTTTCGGCTCATGGCTGGCGTGGAAGGTGCTTGCAAGACGCACACGCGATGTTGCCTCAAGACTTAAAATCAAAACCATGCCGGAATTTCTTGAAAAAAGATACGGCTCAAAGAAAATGAAAACATTTGCCGCAACGGTAATTTTCATCTTCCTTGTCCCCTATTCAGCTTCTGTTTACAAGGGTCTTGCAAGTGTTGCAGAAGTACTTCTCGGTATTGATGTTAACATCTGTATGATTGTTATTGCCGTTGTTGCGCTTATTCTGCTTGTGCTCGGCGGCTATCTTGTTCAGGCAAGAGCAGACTTTGTTCAGGGCATTGTTATGATGTTCGGTGTGGCTCTTCTTATTGTATTTGTAATAAGAAGCAAACAGGTCGGCGGCATAAACGGTATTATCGAATATGCCAAATCCGATTGGGGCTTTGCACCTATGAGCGGTAACAAATGGGTTTCACTGTGGGCAACCGTGCTTATGACCAGCTTCGGCACATGGGGCTTGCCTCAGATGGTTCAGAAATATTTCGGTATCAAAGACGATGCGCAAGCTAAGCGCGGCATCACCATTTCAACCTTCTTCGCACTTCTTGTTGCGGGCGGCGGATATTTTATCGGCTCTCTCTGCCACCGCTTTTTCACTGTCGGTGTTGATATGCCTGCACAGGATTATATTGTTCCCAACCTGCTCAAGGCTGTTGATATGCCTACCGTTCTTCTCGGTATCGTGCTCGTGCTTCTCATTTCTGCTTCAGTTTCAACTCTGTGCTCCGTCACACTCACCGCCTGTTCAGCGGTATCAATTGATCTTATCCGCTCAAATGTAAAAAATCTGAGCGACAAAAAGACTGCAATTCTCACAAAAGTATTCTGTGCTGTTTTTGTTGTACTGTCTTACATTGTTGCAAACACAGACACACCCATACTTGATATGATGAGCTACTCATGGGGTATTATTTCAGGCTCCTTCCTCGCGCCCTATGTCCTCGCTCTGTTTTATAAAAAGCTCAGCCGTACGGCTGCATGGAAGGGCATTCTTACCGGCTTTTGTATTGCACTTATACCCGCAGTTGCAAAGGTATTCACAATGTTCGGATTTGCAAACGAAACGCTTGCAGGGCTTGCTGCAAAAGGTCCGACCTTCGCTTGCGCGGCAATGATTGCTTCCATACTCGTATGCATCATACTTTCCGAGCTGGATAAAAAGAATTCGGAAGATTATTCTTTCTTCTATACAGGCGTAATTGAAGAAGAATAAAATAGCAACGATAAAAAATAAACAAATCCCAACGGAGGTTAATAATGTTTTTTCAGAAAGATATTGAAACCATGTCCCGCAAGCAGATTGAAGAAATCCAGCTTGAAAGACTTAAATGGACAGTTGATTACTGCTATAAAAATGTACCCTTCTACACAAAGAAGCTCGATGAAGCAGGCGTAACAGCAGACAAAATCAAATCGCTCAACGATATAAAGTACATACCGCCCACAACAAAGGCAGACCTTCGCGACAACTATCCCTTCGGACTTTTCGCCAAGCCGATGAAGGAAATTGTCCGTCTGCATGCATCTTCAGGCACAACAGGCAAGCCCACAGTTGTAGGCTACACAAAGCATGACCTTGACATCTGGTCAGACTGTATGGCAAGAATTGTAACAGCGGCAGGCGCAACAAGCGACGATATTGTTCAGATTTCATTTGGCTACGGTATGTTCACAGGTGCGCTCGGTCTGCACTACGGTCTTGAAAAAATCGGAGCAACCGTTATACCCAACTCAAGCGGCAACACTGAAAAAGCACTTATGTATATGCGCGATTTTGGTACAACAGCGCTTGTTGCAACACCCTCTTATGCACTGTACATGTGTGAAACAGCAAAGAGCCTTGAATATCCGATGAGTGACTATCATCTGCGACTTGGTCTATTCGGCTCTGAAGGCTGCACACCTGAAATGAGAGCACAGATTGAAAACGGCTGGGGACTTTTTGCAACAGACAACTACGGCATGAGCGAGCTTATGGGTCCCGGTGTTTCCGGCGAATGTCAGGAGCGCTGCGGTCTGCACTTCAATGAGGACTACTTCCTTCCCGAAATTGTTGACCCCGAAACTCTTGAAGCGAGATCTGAGGGTGAATATGGTGAGCTTCTTGTAACCACTCTGACAAAAGAGGGCATTCCTCTTCTCAGATACAGAACGAGAGATATTACAAAGCTCAACTATGAGCCTTGTAAATGCGGCAGAACACACGCACGAATGGAGAAGGTTCAGGGCAGAAGCGACGATATGCTCAAAATCCGCGGTGTCAACATCTTCCCGTCACAGATTGAAAGCGTTCTTATCGGCATGGACCAGGTCAGCCCGCACTATCAGCTTGTTGTACGCAGAGAAGGCTTTGCAGACACACTTGAGGTTCAGGTTGAACTTATTGACAGCAGCCTGCTTGACAGCTACGGCAAGATCCAGGAGCTTCAGAAGAACATTGCAAAACGCATTCAGACGGTTCTTGGTATTCAGTGCAAGATCAACATTGTTGAACACGGCACAATTGAACGCTTTGTAGGCAAGGCAAAAAGAGTAATAGATCTCAGAAAAGAGAACAAATAAGGAGAAAGATACAATGGCTAAAGAGCTCAGAATCGGTAACGATGCCGTTGCACGCGGTCTTTACGAAGGCGGCGTGAGAGTAGTTTCCAGCTACCCAGGCACACCCAGCACCGAAATCACAGAATTTATTTCCACATACGATGATGTATATTCAGAATGGGCACCCAACGAAAAGGTTGCCGCCGAAGTTGCGCTCGGTGCGGCAATTGCAGGCGCAAGAGCCTTCTGCGGCATGAAGCATGTCGGTCTTAATGTTGCTTCCGAGCCCGTATTCACCGGCTCATACACAGGTGTCAACGCAGGCTGGGTTATCGCAGTTGCAGATGACCCCGGTATGCACTCATCACAGAACGAGCAGGATTCCCGCCACTATGCAAAGGCTGCAAAAGTCATGATGCTTGAGCCTTCGGATTCTGCAGAATGCCTTGAATTTGCAAAAAAGGGCTTTGAGCTTTCAGAAAAGTTTGACTGTCCCGTTATCCTCCGCCTCACAACAAGAGTTGCTCACTCACGCAGCCTTGTTGAAACAGGTGAAAGGAACGACATCGGAGTTAAAGAATACACAAAAAATCCGCAGAAATATGTTATGATGCCCGCAATGGCAAAGGGCAGACATGTTGTTGTTGAACAGCGCCTTATTGACCAGGCAAAATGGGCAGAGAGCTGTGAGCTTAACAAAGTTGAGATGAATGACACAAAAATCGGTGTTATTACATCGGGTATATGCTACCAGTATGCAAAAGAGGCGCTCGGCAAGAATGCGTCCTATCTCAAGCTTGGCTGTGTATACCCCCTTCCCGTTGACATTATCAAGGATTTTGCCGCAAAGTGTGACAAGGTTTATGTACTTGAAGAGCTTGATCCGTTTATTGAAGAGCACTGCAAGGCAAACGGCATTGATGTAATAGGCAAAGAGGCATTCACCGTGCTCGGCGAATACTCACAAAGCCTTATTGCAAAGGTCATTCTCGGCAAAGAAACCGAAAGCATTGAAACAGACCTTGCAATCCCCGGCCGTCCTCCCGTGCTTTGCGCAGGTTGTCCCCACAGAGGTCTTTTCTATGCACTTAAAAAACAGAATGTTACCGTCAGCGGTGACATCGGTTGTTATACACTCGGTGCACTTGCTCCTCTCGGCATGATTGACACCTGTATCTGTATGGGCGCATCTGTTTCCGCGCTTCACGGCAGAAACAAAGCAAACCCCGAAAACGAAAAGAAATCCGTTGCAGTTATCGGCGACTCAACATTTATCCACTCCGGTGTAACAGGTCTTATTGACATTGCCTATAACTCCAGCAACTCAACAGTAATTATCCTTGATAACTCAATCACAGGCATGACAGGTCACCAGCAGAATCCCACAACAGGCAAAACAATCAAGGGCGACCCTGCAACAGCAGTTGACCTTGAAGCACTTGCAAAGGCTGTGGGCATCAACAGAGTAAGAGTTGTTGATCCTTATAACCTCAAAGAAACCGAAACAGCAATCAAGGAAGAGCTTGCTGTTGAAGAGCCGAGTGTTATCATTTCACGCAGACCTTGCGCACTTCTCAAGTATGTCAAGCACGAAAAACCGCTCAAAGTGAATGCAGACAAATGCCGTAGCTGTAAAGCATGTATGAAAATCGGCTGTCCCGCAATCAGCTTCCGCGATAAGAAGGCTGTTATTGACTTCACACAGTGCATAGGCTGCGGTGTTTGCGAACAGCTTTGTGCATTCGGCGCAATTGAGAAAGGAGAATAAGCGACCATGGAAACAAAAAGCATAATGATAGTTGGCGTTGGCGGTCAGGGTACTCTTCTTTCAAGCCGTCTTCTCGGCGCAGTTCTCACTGCCAAGGGCTATGATGTAAAGGTAAGCGAGGTTCACGGTATGAGCCAGCGCGGCGGCAGTGTTGTAACATATGTAAAATACGGCGAAGAGGTTTACTCCCCTATCATCGAAAAGGGTGAGGCAGACTACATTCTCTCCTTCGAACAGCTTGAAGCTGCAAGATGGCTTCCCTTCCTTAAAAACGGCGGCAAACTTATTGTAAACACACAGAAGATTGACCCGATGCCCGTTGTTATCGGTGCGGCTGAATATCCGCAGGGTGTTATTGAGGCAATTGCCGCAACAGGCGCAGACATCACTTCAATTGATGCACTTTCACTTGCAGTTGAGGCAGGCTCATCAAAAGCTGTTAATGTTGTTCTTATGGGTGTTCTTGCCGCAAAGACAGACATTGCATATGACACATGGATTGAAGCTGTAAAATCAACTGTTCCCGCAAAGTTCCTTGAGCTCAATCTCAAGGCATTTGATATGGGCTACAACTACAAATAAGAAAGCAGGGATTAACATGACACCGGTTAAACAAATTTCCGTATTCGTTGAAAACAAGCACGGCAAGCTTTCGTCAATTGCAAGACACCTTGCTGACAATGGTGTCAGCATCCGCGCTCTTTGCATGGCGGACACAACCGATTTCGGCATTTTCCGCCTTATCGTTTCAGACTATGAGGCAGCAGAAAAAGCACTCAAGGCTGCAGGTGTAACCTGCTCCGTCACAGAGGTTCTTGTTGTTGAGATTGAGGACACACCCGGCGCTTTTGCCGATGCAATGGCACTGCTTGCAGACAATCTGATAAGCCTTGAGTATGTTTATGCATTCCTCACACCCGAAGTAGGCAAGGCATACATCATCATCCGTGTTGAAGACAATGCGGCGGCGGCAAAGGTGCTTCACGACGGCGGAATCAAAATCGTTTCTCAGGAAGAGATAAAAGCAAACGCTTAAAATTATTCACAAAAAAGGCTTTGGATTTTTTACATCCGAAGCCTTCTTTTTTTGTTGACTGAAATGAGATTGTATTATATATTTATAAATGTATTTATTTACCAAGAAGGAGATACATCAATGGACAAAATCAAAGCAGCTAAAAAGGCTAAAGAGCTTGTTTCCAAAATGACGGTTGAGGAAAAAATTTCTCAGCTTCTTTATAATTCACCTGCAATTGAAAGACTCGGTATTCAGGCTTATAACTGGTGGAACGAGGGTGCGCACGGCGTTGCCCGTTCAGGCACTGCAACAGTATTTCCCCATACAATTGCAATGGCGGCAACCTTTGACCCTGAGCTTATTCAGACAATCGGTGATGTAATTTCAACCGAGGGCAGAATAAAATACAATAAGCATGTTCAGTACGGTGACTACGATATTTTCAAAGGTCTCACATTCTGGGCACCAAACATCAACATTTTCCGTGACCCTCGCTGGGGCAGAGGTCAGGAAACCTTCGGAGAGGATCCTTTCCTTTCCGCAACACTCGGCACTCAGTTCATAAAGGGTGTTCAGGGCGACGGTGAATTTTATAAAGCCTGCGCATGCTCTAAGCACTTTGCAGTGCATTCCGGCCCCGAAAAGACACGCCACGGCTTTGACGCAAAAACAGACCTGCACGATATGTATGAAACATACCTGCCCGCATTTGAAAAGACGGTTGAGGCAGGTGTAAGCGGTGTTATGGGCGCATACAACCGCACAAACGGCGCCCCCTGCTGCGCTCACCCTTATCTGCTCGTTGACGTTCTTCGTAACAAATGGAATTTTGACGGCTACATTGTTTCCGACTGCGGCGCACTCGGCGACATTTACCGCGACCATCACTACACTCAAACAAAGGCAGAAGCAGCAGCAGTTGCACTCAAATGCACATGTGACCTCAACTGCGGCGATACATACGATGCTCTTATCGATGCATATGAACAGGACCTTGTAACAGAAGAAGAAATTACTGAAGCAGCTCAAAGGCTTTACACAATCCGTTACCTTCTCGGCGAATTTGAAGATGTAAGACCCTACAGTGACATTCCCTTTGAAAAGCTCGACTGCAAGGAGCACAAGGAGCTTAATCACCACGCAGCACAGCAGTGTCTTGTTATGCTCAAGAATGACAACTTCCTACCCATAGACAAGAGTTTCAACAAGCGTATAGCTGTTGTCGGACCCAATGCTCTCTCCGTAACAGCACTTGAAGGCAACTACAACGCCTATGCTTCAGAATATATCACAGTTGCAGACGGTGTGCGCCGCGTATTCAAAGACGCAACGGTTACTGTTGAAAAGGGCTGCAACTACTGTGACGAATACCTCAACCACTGGAGCGGCTTCCAGAACATGATTAGTGACGGCATTGCAACAGCCTCAGAAGCAGACCTTACAATTCTTGCTCTCGGTCTTGACTGCTCAATTGAGGGCGAGGACACAGGATTTGACAACGATTATACCGCCTGTGGCGATAAAAAATCACTCTATCTGCCGGCAACGCAGCAGAAGCTTGCTGAAGCTGTCTGCGATGTTTGCGACAATGTCATAGTTGTACTCATGTGCGGCAGCTCAATTGACCTTGGCGAAAAGGTTACCAACCACGCAAAGGCAATCATTCACGCATGGTATCCCGGTGCTGTAGGCGGTCTTGCCACAGCAGAGCTTATTGCAGGTGAATTTTCACCCGCAGGCAGATTGCCCATCACAATCTTCAGAGGCGACCACGATATGCCCGCTTTTGAGGATTACTCGATGAAGGGCAGAACCTACCGCTATATTAACGGCGAGGCTCTCTTCCCCTTCGGCTACGGTCTTTCATTCACAAAGTTCAGCTATGACAATGCTGCAGTTGACTTTGCAGATGAAAATAAAATTACAGTCAGTGTCGACATCACAAACGCAGGCGATATGAAGGGCTATGAGCGCGCTCAGGTATATGCAAAATATACCGACAGCCGCTACGCAACACCGCACTATCAGCTCTGCGCGCTTAAATCTGTTGAAATTGACAAAGGCGAAAAGGTAAGAATCACAATGGATATTGACCGCTACTGGCTCAAGGCAGTTAACGATGAAGGTGAACGCGTTGAACCCGACGGCAAGATTTCACTCTTTGTCGGCGGACATCAGCCTGACAGCGTAAGTAATACACTTATGGGTTACGAATGCATTGAGCTTAAAGTTAAATAAGCTTAAGTAATAATTCAGTGGAACTAACTGTGAAAAGACGGTTTGTTCCCTTTTTTATGTTTCGGATTAATTCAGAATACAGCTGAACTTTAATTTTGTTCTTGTTATCACTCAGAAATCGTTGTATAATTATTATAAAACGAACTTTCATCAAATAAAACCGGAGGTTTTTATGTTTACTTCTTCTACAACTTCCCGTCCGCTTAGTTTCGGTACAAACGGCAAGCTGAGAATAATGCATGTAACGGATACACACTATGACTTTGATAATGTCGAAGCTTCGTCATGGCTATTGGCAGAAGCCTGCGACCGCGAAAATCCTGACGTTGTGATTGTTACAGGCGACAATGTTGACAACCTTGAAAATGCATCGGACACAAAAAAGCTTATTGATACACTTATGAGCATTTTTGATAAACGCAATATTCCTGCCGCAATAACCTTCGGCAACCATGATTCGGAAACCGGAGCAATGACAAGAGAAGAACTTATGGCTTATTACAACACGCATCCAAGCTCAATTTCAATTGACGACGGTGAATTTCTTTCGGGTTGCGGTACATACAACATTCCCGTTATGTCGTCAGACGGAGAAAGGCTTGCGTTTAATCTTTGGGTTTTTGATTCAAATGATTATGATGAAAAAGGACGCTACGGCTGTGTCCTGCCCGACCAGGTTGAGTGGTATAAGCAAAGGTCGGATGAACTCAAAGCATCAAACGGCGGAGAAAAGGTTTTTTCGCTTGCTTTTCAGCATATGATTGTTGCCGATGTATACGATGCGCTGAAAAAATCGAAGGTGCGCGTACCTTATTCATACAAGCACATGTACAACAAAAAGGAGTTCTATTATTTCAACCCCAAGGGTATAAATTTCGGCACACTCACCGAAACTCCGTGCTCAGGCTACCACAACTACGGTCAGTTTGAAGCTATGGTTGAAAAAGGAGATGTGCTTGCAATTTTTTCGGGGCACGACCATACAAATGCATTCGGTGTAAAGCATAAGGGTATTGATATTTCAAACACAGTCAGCACAAGATATAACCGCGACAGATTTTCTTCACAGTACGGCTACAGGATAATTGAGGTTGACGAGAAAGACACCTCGCGCTACACAAGCAGAGTTGTGCATTGGTACGATATGCTTTCCAATGCCGACATAAAGAAAAAAACAGCTGCAGGCGACGGCTACGCTGCAGACGTTGTGCGCAATGTCGTAAAAAACGGTTTCAGACAGAAGCTTCTCACGGCGGCGCTTCTCATATCCGCAAAAGCTGTAAGCGGCAGGAAGATTTCATATCCGGATTAATTTTTTGTTGGCATTTTGAATATAAATCTCACTTTAAATTTGTGCAATAAAACAGAAATTTAAAAAGCTATTTAAAATAAAGAAAAATAGTGCTAATATATAAGATAAATATAATATCCGAGGAGGATAAAGATGAAAAAAGTAATAGCAGTGATTCTCTCAGTTATCATGCTTGTTTCTGTGGCTATCGTACCTTCCTATGCAGACCAGCCCACAGTCACAACAGCATCTTCACTCGAAAGTGCTTTCGCAGAAGGCACGAACAGCCTTGTCGTTTTCGTAACAGGTATCGGTCAGAGTTATTCATATCTCTTTGATCAGAGCTATGTTGATCAGCACGGTGACAAGCTTCAGGATTATGAAGTTTACGGCAAGCTTATTGCAGAGGGCAAGTATCAGTCCAAGTGGAACCTCTTCAACAGTTTTGATGAAGTTTTCTCAAACACAGGTACAATAATCAATATTGTTACTCTTGTTCTGGAGCTTCTCGGTTCAGCTGTTCTTGGCACAAACATAATCATCAAGCCTCAGGTTGAGTCCCTTGTCAGAGCACTTTTCCAGTTCAACCTTGTTGATGAGAGCGGCAACGCAAACCCCAGAGTTGTAACTCCCAAGTATCCGATGTCAGTTTCAGAGTATCCCTATGCAACACTTGAGGATGGCAGAGTTGAAAGCGAAGCAAAGAGCCGTTTTTACTCCTCTATCCCCTGTAAAGATATTGCAAGAGAAAAGTTCGGCGAGGACTTTGAAAAGTATCTCTATGTATTCAACTATAGTGCTTTCTCCTATACATCAAAGAATGTCAAGGAAATGAAAGAATTCATTGATACAATCCTTGCAAGTGACAATGCAAAAGAGCTTGGCGCAAAGGATGTTGTTCTTGTTCCCATGAGCATGGGCGCTTCTGTTGTCACAGCATATATGGATGCATATCCCACAGTTGCAGAAAACCACATCCGCCGCGTTGTAAGTATCGTTGGCGCATGGGACGGCAGCGATGTTGTTGCAGACCTTCTTACACGCACTTATGCAGACAACTCCGCTGATCTCTTCTATAACGGTATTATCGGCGATCTTATCGGTGAGCCTTGGGGCTATGTAATCAACCTTGCACTCCGTCTTTTCCCCAAACAGACTCTCAGAGATTTTGTTGACATGGCACTCGGTGCAATTGCAACTGAGCTTCTTTGCGCAACTCCCTCTCTTTGCAACCTTGTACCCGTTGACAAGTACGACAGCGTAAAAGACCTCATTAAGTCTGAGGTTGTCAGAAAAGAAGCAGATGCTTTCCAGACCGCTAAGAAGAGACTTAACAACACAATGACCGATCTTGAAGCAGAAGGTGTAACCTTCTCATTCATTTCAGGCTATGGTCTTCCCTTCGGCGCAATCACATCTGATTACAGTGCATTCGGCTTTATGAAGAGTGCCGCTTCAACAAACTCCGACGAAATTATCAACATTGATTCAACAGCACCCGGTACATCATTTGTTGCCGCAGGTACAAAGTTCACAGATACAAAGGGCAGAGAGCTTTCACCCGACGGTGAAATTGACATCTCCACAACAATCCGTAAGGATTCTTCATGGTTCTTCTATAAGCAGAAGCACGAGCTTGAGTACAACAATGTAGCAATTGCACTTGCAATTGAACTTGCAACAGGTAATGTCAAGACCGTTGCTGACTGTGACAACCTTGAAGAAGACGGCTACTACTTCCCGCAGTTCAACGGTGCACGAAATACAAGAAACTACATAAGATACAACCTTCCTGACCTTGAAAGATACTGTGAAGAAAACAACTACACTCTCACAGCTGACCAGCAGAAGGTTCTTGATGCAGCTGATAAGATGATGGCTAACCCCATCTGTAACCCTGAGGCTGACGATCCTTATCTTGTAGCTGTTGAAGATATGATGGTTGAAATCGGTATTTACGATGCTCCTGCAGAGCTCACAACAGGCGACAAGATTCTTAACGGTGTTCTCAAGGGCGCAAACGCAATTGTAAATGCGGTTGTAGGCTCCAAGGGCTATGTTGATGCAATCTTCGGTTAATCCGCTATAAACAAAAGCAGAGTGGAAACACTCTGCTTTTTTACAAAGGAGGAATATTTAATGCTCGAATTTCTCACTAAAGCTTTTGCGGTTATTCTTGCTTTTTTTCAGGGTCTGCTGTTTAACATAAGCTACGGCGAATATGTTGCACCCGATAAAAGCGAAAAGCCCGAAACAGAAATTGTAAATGACATTGACGGCGACACGGCACTCGCTGACTCAATAAAATATGCTGCCGATGTTGATGACAAGGCTCAGGCATATTATACCGACGCAGAGCGTTCTGCATACGCAATGAAAAACGCCAATTCAATGCTTACTCACACTCTCAAAGCGCTCGGTAACAGCGCAACCCTTGCGGACAATAACGGCAAGGCTTATGTTGCGGACAGCTTTGACTCTTTCTTTGAAAAGGACGGATACAGACATTATTTCTCAACCTCAAAGGAAAACGGCAGAGTTAACACGATCCGTCTCGGCAAGTATTATTACGAATGCCACATTCGCGATTTTGATGCTGATTCAAAGCTTTTCAAGGTTGACAAGGCTTATCATCTTTACGGCGACAGACTCTATGCACAGTATTCGTTATTTGCCGCTAAAGCTACAACAGAGCTTCAGAATTTCGGCAGTGAAATCACAATTGATGCTTCAACTGTAAAAGCTGTTCAGGTCAAAGACAAGAACGGTGTTCACAATAATCTCAACACAATTGATTTTGCAAGTGTGGAATATGCTGCATTTGATATTGACGGTGTCGGTGTGGTCGGCTTTATTGTTCCGTCTGACGGCTCAACCAAGGAGATGGTTGTTGAACAGTTCGGCGACACATATTATGTCAGACAGTATGCCGCTTATACTGCCGGCACAGGTATAAATAAAAACGATGAAACAGGCGGCTACAACCTCAACTGTGTCACCTTCGGTTTCCGTATTTATACAGATGCGTCACATTCGTTTGACGGTGTTGCAAAGTCCGCTTATCTTGAGCGCAATCCCCTTGAAGGTATAAACGTAAACGGTGGCAATGCAGATGGCACTTATATCGGCTACGATGCACTTCGCGGCGCATACACCTTCACAATGACAGGCACAGATTTCACTTCGGCTTACAACAGTCCGAATCATCAGTTCTCAATGCCGGTCAGCATCACCTGCGATGACGAAGACAGAGAGATTTATATCAGAACAAACGGTAACAACGGCTGCCTTGAAGCAGGTGCAATTCTTGACGAAACAGGAAAGCTTGTGCCGATAAGTGTTGAGGTTTGCAAAAACTTCCAGGGTGACGGCGGCGAGCCTTTCTACAGTGTAAAAGACTATCAGTACGGCGACTGCTTCTTCCCGCTTTCGCTTGATGCCGGCGAAACGGTTAACTTTACCGTTCTCAACCTTTATCAGAATTGGGGACACAGTCCGCTCAAGCAGCTCTCAAGCATTGAATTCCATGTGTCCTACTATCACCTTTCAACAGGCACAACCGAATCCAACTGCATTGCACCTTATTTCGTTTTTGAAAAAGACGGTTGGACTCTGCCTGACTTCCGCACAAGAAGCGGCATTATGTGGGCAGAACAGCCTCAGTTCAATTCTGTCGGCACACTCAAATTTGTTCTTTATAATAAAAGAACTCTCGGCATAAAGAGTGGTGAGGTTCTCAGCGAATACAAAAACGCAAAAATTGACAGCACCGGTCTGCTTTACAGTGACATCACAAACGATTATGAATCAGACTGCGGTTCATACACATATTCTCTGCGCCATGTTGAATTCCCGCAGGTTGATGAAAACCGGACTTATTACGAGCTTAAAATCAATTTTAACAGAGAAATAACCTTTGATAATTTCAAACGCGATTTTGACCTGTTCTATTTCGACGGTCGCTATGCTAACTTTGAAAAGCTTGGCTATCTTGACGCAGACAATAACTGTACGGTTACCAATGTAAATAACCGCAAAACCGTTTATTACACTCTCGGCGACAAATGTCCTTACTGGGGCTTCTTTGATGTCACAAAGGATACTGAACCTAATGTAGACAACCATTTTGGCTGCAACTTTGCTATGATTATCCGAGACAGCAAAATCGTTGCAGGCGGCACAGAGCAGAATATCCCCTTTGCAGTTCGCGACACATCAAAGAAAGATCTCACCGCAGGCAGCCTGACACTTGATACGGAAGAGATTACGTTTATGCCCGGTGACAGCATTGAGCTCACCCTTATTCTCCTCCCCTGGGGCCAGGGCAAGGAAGAAAACGACAGCAATGTTCGCGCAGTGCGTGAGGACAGTGCGCTCAAGCCCGTAAAGGTCGAGGCCGTTACAGGCACTGTAAAGAAAGACGCTCTCGTTCCCACCGTGCTTGCAGATAACGGTGTTGCTGAGGTTAATGTTACGGGCGGCAGAAATTACAACGCAATCCGATTTGACGGCTTCACAAGCATCGAATGCCCGACGGTTTATGTGAAAAACGGCAATGAATGGGTCGAAGCCGGCACCGCTTCCGAAAACGGCTACGACGGCTACGGAATACATTACAACGACGACGGCACTTACAGCTTCTCTTTTGTTTATTTCAGCGATAGCCCCGATGTCCAGAACAGCTTCAGAATAGTCCAGAAATAAAAACAGCTGAACCCAAAACCCGTTTAGTCACAGGCATTTTTGGTGTGTTAATTTCTACTGAAAATGCCTGTTTTTTACTCTCGTTGTTCATTTGTGACTAAATAAAAATGCCGTTTTATAGCTTAGGGTCAGCTTGACAAACAACAATTGGTGTGTTATCATACAAATACAACTAAATGTTGTTCTCTTACCCCCCTTCTAGGGGATTGATATGTTATGCTACGTCGATAAAAATTCGACGACGTCTCTTAACCCCCTTCTGGGGGATTGATACCACAAAGCTGCTTCATTCATGCTCTTTGAATAATCCTCTTAACCCCCTTCTGGGGGATTGATACATTTCATTATTCTCGTTTTCAATGATGACAATTCTCTTAACCCCCTTCTAGGGGATTGATACAGTTCTGGTGTGTGACACATACCCTCTCTAAGCTCTTAACCCCCTTCTGGGGGATTGATACAAGTCAGGTTTGCGTACTGAAAATCCAGTTCCTTTCCTCTTAACCCCCTTCTGGGGGATTGATACTTTAAAGTGTTTGAAAAATCATCAGCTATTTTTTGACTCTTAACCCCCTTCCGGGGGATTGATATGTGTTCGGAAAACCGCTTTCAAAAATATTATAAATTGCCTTTCAAACACTTCAGAAGCTCCCCGCAAAGGGAGCTTTATTTTTTTGCCATTCTGAAAATAAGCGCAGAATTTTTTCTGTAAATAAATCCCCCCTGCTGACTGTTTAGTATAGTTAGTGACTTTTCATTCCGGGAACAAATTAATATTGATAATTTGCACAAATTGTAATTTTTGAGTTGTTTTTTTGACAATCGCTGTTATTCCGTTTTTTTCCGGAATAGCTTACAATTTTCTTATACTACTTTCAGGGGGAATTAAAAATGAAACATCCGCAAAACGGGCTCATAACCCAAAACATCATTTACAAAACAACAAATTTTTGGAGGAAAAAGTAATGTCAAAGAAAATCATCTCAGTAGTACTTGTTATCGTCACTGTATTAAGCACACTGACCGTTACTGCAAGTGCAGCATCTTATTCAACCGGTAACTACACAGTTGCCGCAAGCAACGGATCAAACATCCGAACCGGTGCCGGCACCGGTTACTCAAGAGTCGGTGCAGCTTCCAAGGGAGTAACATTTTATGTTTCCAAAGTCAGCGGCAATTGGGGTTATACCGCATCTATCAAATCAACAACCGGAGTGAAAAAGGGTTGGGTTTGCCTCGATTACTGTACTTATAAAGGTTCTTCAGGGAACAGCTCAAGAGCAACCTACAACGATGTTTTCGCTTCTGTAAACGGTTCAGGTAAATCTTTATCCCAGGCACGAAATACCGAAGCGACGACATTTACCAAAGGCACTTTTGTTTATGTGTGGGGATTTCTTCACGATGCAAACAACAATCTTTACAAGTCTTACGGTTCGGGCAAATGCAACATGACCCTTTCAATTTACCGCCCCGACGGTTCATGTGCTTATTCCTATACCTACAAAAATTGTGACAACAATTGGATTGGTCAGAGACTTGACCAGGCGGGCACATGGAAAATTCAATCAAAAATAACCGGTTCACTTTCGGGCACAAACACAAGAACAATAACCGTAAAAGAAAACACATCCGCAACATACACTCTCAGCTATAATGCAAACGGCGGTTCAAATGCTCCTTCTGCACAAAAGGTAAAAGCTAACACAGCATTTTATCTGCGCAACACAAAGCCTACCCGTTCAGGCTATACTTTCCTCGGTTGGAGCACAAACAAAAGCGCTTCATCAGCCTCTTATGCTCCGGGCGCTTATGTCAGAATCAACAGTAACATAACACTGTATGCAGTATGGAAGAAAAATCCGGCAAGCAACAATCTTTCTTCCAGATGCAACATACAGAACACTTATTACATAGGCAAAACAAAGTATTATCAGGCTGTATTGAAATCGACCTATAAAGGTGTATCATCAGGCACTGTTGTATATCTTAACTCCAATTACACTCCCGTCACAAACAAAGACATCTTGAAAAAGCTCATGTTTACCCATTCCGTAAACATGACAAGAAACAGCCTTATGAGCCTTGCTGATTGCTACTATTCCGTGTCAAATCTAAACGATGTGTGTCAGGATATTTTATCTGTTCAGAGCAAGCAGAAAATACTGGGTTCGGTTTCCGGCTCTTTTGCAAGCATTATGATAAGCAAAAACCCAAAATCTCTCATTTCTTCCTGTACATATCTGACTGAAGAAGGTTATATCGACCTGTTAACGGCGGTATTGCTCGAAGAAGTTTCGGCGCTCGCAATTTCCAGCGCAAATTCAGTAAAAAAATATTGTTCTGACGGAATATCATCATATGAAGAAGCCATAAAAGTAAAATCAAGTCTTGTCAACGGCAGAACAGCATTCCTTTTTGCGGGAACTGACTGTATGCTCGGCCTTGTAGACGATTACACCACAATAAAAGGTGCAACAAAGAAATCGTTAAAGACACACTTTTCAGCTATGTTCAACACCCTTGTAGGAACATACGGCAAAGCTCTCGGAGATGTTGTTGATATTTGCTCAAACGGTGCAACTGCGTTGGATCAGCTTAAAAACATCTACGGGTACAGTAAATGTTCTTCAAAAGCAAAATCCACATTTGACAATCTCTTTGACAGCAAAGTAAACAGCAGCATTAACACCGTAGCAAGCACACAAGCAAAGCTGAACAAATAAAATATAGTTTCAGTTCAAGAGTACATAGGCAACAAAGTGCCCTAAAGCAAACCGCTGATTTCCGATAATTAAACATGACAAAATCCTGTAATACACAAAGCATTACAGGATTTGTCACTTTTCTTTATTTAAAAACTGTTTAGGATTATTAATACATTTATAAATAAATGTTTACAAAACGAGCAAGCAGAAATGTTGAACACTAACGAAAACTGTGCTATTATATAAAAAAAATAGTGCAATTTGTCTATAAATGATTTTCGGAGGAATTTGTTTGGATACTATTTACAGCTACCATACCTTTATCTTGCCTTTTGTCTGGAAGGATTCAAGTAACAAAGCAAAAAGCTTTAACGACTTCACTGCGTTATTTGAAAAAAACGCATATTGGACCTGCTATGATCCAAAAGACGAAAACGAATTCGGCACATTCGATGATCCTTTTACCTATTATAACGAGTATCAGTATTTTTACCCGCAGGTTCGTTCTGCACTTTACGGCTTTGACGAAAGCATTGTAAAAACATATCACTTTGCACATCGTGAAGTTCACAACAAAGCGCATTATTATATCGAAAAGAAAACATTAAACAAAATCTACGATCTGCTTATTAACTCAATTCAACTCAAAATTTACAACACAGGTATTGCCTTGTTTGTTATGGAGTGCGAAAATCACGGCACCGATAAAAACGGTAACCCGCAGAACACACTTGCAGATGTAAAAAACATCAACGATTACGGGAGGCGCATTACTTTACCGTTTATACCTGCAGAACCAGAATGGTCAATATGCTCTGACAGTCTTGAGGTTTATATACCGGAACTGAATAAAAGCTTCCGAACTGATTTTCACTCATTCATCGGCAAAATTTCTACATCTGTGCAAAAATGTGCTGATATAAGTCTCAATCATCTGAGCGATTTCATAAAAGGCATTCTCGGCTTTTCTTCCGAACACCGTTTTTCATCCAGAATAAGAAGTACTGACAATATAATTTACATACACCCTGCCCTTGATGACAGAATGTTTGTTGCTTCACTTGTCATAGACCAAAAGGAAACTGACAAATTCCTTGGTACCGCAAAGAACAAGGGCGAATATGAATACGAAAAAGACAGCAAGCTTTCCAAAAGCCTTTACGAATTCGTATTCATGGACAATGATGATAATTGTACATGCCAATGCACAAAAATGCGTGATGCTTTGCTTGATGAGCACATTTACAAGCGCTGGATAGAATACGGCACGATATACGGAATATCCGCACAAAGCCTTGTGCTTTTGTTCAACGGTTCGGCAATGCATCTGGTAGGCACATTCCTCACGATATATGTACGCATGGCTTGCCTGTGCCTTGCTCAAAGAGCATCGCTTATGTTCTTTCAAAAAGAAACCGCTGATATATCAAGGCTAATTCACGAAAAAGAAGGCAAAATCCAGATAGGCACAGTTACTAAGCTTATGGATTTACAGGAGAGATTTTCGGCATTTGAAAGTCAGATATGCTTCACGGAAATAACTCCGCAGGAGCAGGGTATTGAGATATATGCAATGTTCACTAAATCATTTTTAATAAACGAAGAGCTGCAAAATGTTAAATCGCAGATTGACGGCTTGCACGATGCAACGGACACATATCTTGATTTTGGCTTTAATAAAATAGCGCTTATATTCACTCTGATAGGTGCCGTATTTGGTTTAGCTGCCCTGTTAGCTGCAGATAAAATGCCTAATGAATGGGTTCTTCCCATGAGCAGCATTGCCTTGAGCATTGCAGTTTGCATTATCATTAGCTTTTTATACAGAAGGAGATACAGAAAATGACCGAAACACTCAAAAAGCTTCATAAAAGGATGATAGGCACAAACTGGTTTTTGCATCCTTTCAGAAATAACCCAAGGTTTACCGCGTTCTATTACAACTATCTGATCGATGCACCGGAAATTGAAATTTATCAGAAATCAACCTATGCAAGAATCGAATGGGATTCAGCAAAATTCAGCTTTGACAAAATGTACGGACTCGTTGCCGCCTGGAAGAAAAATCCCCCTCGTTTTGATACTTATATAAACAATTACGAAGCTTTAAAACAAAGCACAGACAAGCTTTTATCGGCACTTCTTTCTCTGAACGGCTCAATTGAACTCAACGAGAAAGATATTTACGATTCAACAGCAAAATATGACGATTTTAAAAAGCGACTGGATTCCTACACAGAGCTGAAATACGAAAGCAAAACTCTTTGCGAAAATATTCAAAGCGTTGACCCGAACAAGCTTGATAAAAAGCTTGAGCTTGCTTCCAAGCTTACAAAACTATGCTTAAAGAAAATCGGATTTTCAAAATAGAAAGTAAGGAGAGCGATTATGGAATACCTGAAAACATACCATCTGTTACAGCAGACACCGCTTATTCACTTCCAGCATAATCAGCAGGGCGCAACCTTGAGGGCAAGCGAAGTAAAACCCAAGCTGGACAAGTTTATCATCAAAAAAATAGGCGATAAAATACCCAAAAACTGGTTTATTGATGACACGCAGGCACTTAACTATAAGATGCGGATTGTGGCAGAAGGAGAGCCAAAAAGGAGTGAAGCAATCGAAACTGCAATTGAATTAAAAAACGAAAAAGACAGATTACGTAGCGCAAACGAGAGAAACAGTAAGCTCAAAAGAGACCTTGAAAAAAAGCTGAGAAAAGAAATTAATGAGATGTATTTCGGAAATATGGTATCCGATAACGAACGAAACTATAGACAAAAGGTTACAGAAGCATTTAAAGAAACTGTTTTTTACAGCAACGGAGCTCAGTTAACCGTAACATGTTTCATAGAGGATCTAAGAAATGCCATAAATACACACATAGAAGAATTCTTTTTGGTACACAACTTCGGCACAAGACAGTCCAAAGGCTTTGGCGGATTTGTTATATCCGAATCTGAAAGAAACAGCAAAGACCCGGTCACATTGCTTTCCGAGCATGGATACAACTTCTTTTATGTTGATGTCAACGGCAGTCCGGGATTCAAGGCTATGATGAACCATGCCAAAAACATTTATGCAATGATGAAAGGCGGTTATAACCACACAAAATTTGACAAAGACAGCTATGTCAAGGGTTATATACAGAGAGATTTCATAGATGAATTTTTCAACAAACAAACAGGCAGCGATAAAGCTTATATCAAGAAACATAAAAGCTTAACCGAAAATGAAAAAAAGAACAACCGATATGACAGCTATCTTTTTACAAGAGCTTTACTCGGTCTTGCTGATTATTATGATTTCATGAGAGGAACCGACGAAATTTCGGGCGGTAAAGTAGATATTTTCAGCCTTGATAAAGATAATTTTGATGTAGAGCGTTTCAAATCTCCGATTACAATTAAGGTTATCGACAATCAGTTGTTTTTCATATTCGGCTCCTTCAAAGAAATATGCGGCAAAGAATTTTATTTTGCCCCTAATGGTATCCCGAACAAAAACACTTTTGACAAAATGAGTTATAAAGATAAGAAAACTTATATCGAATCAAATCCGGACATTTTTATAAAAATATCCACACCGAAAAAGTTCGATAACGATGATATTATTAAGTTCATCAATTTATTCGCCAAATATTTTGAAAACAACAAATATAAACTCAGCAATTTCAGAAACCATGATATAAGCATGAGTGCAAATTTAAAAATCAAAATTCCCAGCCAACTGTTAAGAAAGGAGTACAGATATGGCTAAGAAATACATCGGTATCACTATAGGCCCTATTTTTGACATGATGAGCCTTGTAACATCCCCTGCGGCGCTATGGGCAACAAGCTACATGTTTTCAACCATATCAAAAAAGGCCTGCGAAAAGCTTCACTCCGGTTACAAAGAAAAAGCCGCTATTATTTCGCCCTATTTTAATGACCCCGAAGATGAGCTTTTCAATAAGCGGGACGGAATAGGTCTTTTCCACGACCGCATAATAATTGAATGCAACGGCATTACACTTGCTGATATTAATAGTATTAAAAACGATGTGCTCATTGAAGTCAGCAAGGCGTTCGGGCTTGAAGAAAACGAGCTTTCCAAAAGAGTTTTGTTTGCTGCGGCAGAGTTTGAAACAGAAGAAAACGAAAGTCCCATTCTGAAGGGCGGCAAAATACTTGATTCACTTGAGCTGCCGAAAAAAATTGTATTCAACGAAAAATCCAACCCCATTGCAGACACTTTTACGGGTGCTCTCAAATCAGACGACCGGGAGAAACAACGCACAAGCAAAAACTCACGCATTAAAGATATTGCAAAAACCAATCTTGGCATAGACCCACAAAACTGGAGCCTGCTTAAGGATAACTCAAAGGACATCAAATCACTGGAGGACATTGCCGCTTCTGTCGAAGATTCAGGAATGAAAAAGCACAATTATTATGCAATTGTCCGTTCAGACGGCGACAACATGAGCAAAATCATCGAAAAGCTCAAGCCTGCCGCAACAGATGGCAACGATGTGATGACCATTTCCGCATTTTCAAAGACCTGTCTCGAATACTGTGCTGAGGTTGCAAAAATTGTAAAGCAATACAACGGTGTGCCCATCTATTCAAGCGGCGACGACCTTCTTGCAATAATGCCCTGTTCTTCGGCAAATAACGATACCGTTTTTGATTTTGTCAAAGATGTTAACAAGACATTTTCATCTGAGAATATGTTCGGCCCCTATATAACAGCCATCAAAGAAGCCAACAAAGACCCGAAGCAGAACAAAGCCATTCCCCTCCCCTCTCTTTCGTTCGGCATTTCAATCTGCTACAGCAAATTCCCCCTTTACGAAGCATTGGAGGACTCCGCAAACCTTCTGTTTGGCATTGCAAAAAAAGATGACAGAAAGAATTGCACCGTCGTAAGACTACAGAAGCATTCCGGTCAGTCAGAGGGCTTGCTGATTTATAACGATGCTTTCGATGATTTCCTGAAAATCCACGATGAAGTCAAAGCTGTAAAAGGTGCTGAAACTAAAAATGAACTTCTTTTGTCGGCGCTTTACAAAACAGAAAAATTCGAATATCTGTTCAACGAAGCTGTTGAAGATAAGGAAATTCAAAATCTTTTCATCAATACATTCGATGCACCCGAACATAATGGCAATGCATTTGTCCATACCGTTTTGCCGGACTTTTATAAATCCATTCATTTTAAAAACAGAATTTCGGCAATTACAGATGACGGACTTAATGATAAATTAAACAACACCAAGGTTTTCAACTATGCATTACGCATATTAAAATTCTTTGTTGAAAAAAGCGGAAAGGAAGGTGCGTAAATTGACAAAAACATACAAGGTTACCTTCAGGCCTGTTGAACCGTATTTTTTCGGAAATGAAAAAACCTTTGCATTTCCTTCTAAGGATGAAAACACAAAACCGGCATTGTCAAGCTATTTTATAAAAAGTGAAGATACACCTTCTCAGAGCACTATCCTCGGCGCACTCAGATACCTGTTTTTGGCACACAAGAATCCTGATTTTAAGTACACCAAGGAGCAAGCCGCAGACAATGTAAAGGCAATCGGATCGGCAAGCTTTGACATCGCTTCCGAGAATGTCCAGGATTTCGGACTGATACGCAAAATTTCACCCGTTTTTATCAGCGGAAAAGACAAAGACGGAAATGGCATTGTCTTAATTCCCACACCAATGGACCATAACCGAAAAGACAGCAAAGAAATCAGAGAATCCACCCCCGAAGCAAAGCTGTACTATTCTCCGTTCAACGATTATTTAACAGTACAGACAATTGAAAACCGGAAACTTTACGCAAACGATTTTGATGTAAAGGAAGGGCTCGAAAAAAGCTTTGTTTCACTTGCTGACGGCGAAATCTACAATAAAGAAAACATATTTGAAACCGATTTGAGAATAGGCATAAACAGATTGGTCCAAAACAAAGACTTTTTCAAAAAAGAATATAAAATGCTCAAGGACGGCTTTGCCTTTACGGTTTATGCTGAGCTTGATATTGAAGACAGCAATGAGATTGTATCAAAGCCTCAGTGTGTTTTCCTCGGACAGGGCAAATCAGCTTTTTGCGTCAAATTTGAGGAAGAGAAGAACGAATTAACCGATTCTGTCGAAGCCTTTATAAAAAAACACTCAAGAACAGAAAACGATACCGACAAAGAACGCATCTTGTGCACCTTCATTTACTGTCTGAGTGACACTTTCGTATCCGCCTTCAACACAGAAAACATTCTTTTCTGTTCAATTGACACAAAGGATTACAGAACCTTTAAAACCAAGCTCCGCGACAAGGATGATTTCAAGTTTACCAAGGTTGAAAAAGGTTCAAGCCTCTACCGTCTTTTGAAAGCCGGCAGCATAATCATAACAACTGATAAAAGCGATTTAAACCTTACAAATGAAAATGCAAACCAAATCGGATTTAACAGTATCATAAAAATCGGAGGAATAGAATTATGAACTTAAATGTATACAAGCTTGAATGCATTACAAATCTTCATGTAGGCTCAGGTGATTTCAACTACGGTGTTATTGATAACGAAGTTGAAAGAGACTGCCTCAGCGAAAATCCCGTTATACACGCTTCAGGCATTAAAGGTGCTTTGCGCGATGCTGCAGAAAAAAACAAATTGGATAAAATAGCCTTGGTTTTCGGCGGCAAAAGCACTGATAAAGAAGATATGCAGTCCGGTGCATATAAGTTTTTCGATGCTCAGCTGCTGCTTCGTCCTCTCCGTGTCAGTGCAAGCAACGAATTTTCCTTCATCCGTGTAACCACTCCCGAAATCATAAACACGTTTATTGAAACCGTTTCAGATTTCGGTTTTAACCCCGGCGTTAAAAAAATAAACGAAGATTTTGGTAAAAACGAATTTCTTTCAAACAAACCCGGCATATATATCGAAGGCGATGAAGATAAAAACAAAGCGGGTAAAATGAAAGACGAGTCGTACGAAACCCTTAAAGCTCTTTTCGGCGAAGGTAATTATGCGCTCGTTGAATCCTTCAAAAATTATAAGCTGCCTGTAGTCGCACGCAATAAGTTGGGCAAAAACAACCACCTTTGGTATGAAGAATATGTTCCGCATCACAGTGTTTTCTATACGATGGTTATGTCAGAGTATGCAATTGAAGGCAGCTATATTCCGGAATTGGTTCAGTTCGGCGGCAATGCTTCAATAGGCTATGGCTATACTAAGATAACCGCTTTCAACAATAACAACCGGTAAGGAGAACAGAAATGAACAATAAAGTCAGAACGGATTCATATATTCCATTTGCCATAGAAGCATTGAAGAAAAGCGGAATTGCCGATGAAAACGGTAATATAAACAGTGCATACCGCGGCCAGATTTCCTCATTCGGCGCTGCAGTAGCAGTCGGTAGCTTCAAGCAGGCTGTTGCATTCTTCGCTTTGGATGCAAAAAACAAAGATCAAAACAACGGCAAAGATAAAATCAACCGCTCAAAGCTTATTTCTGCAATTGACTTTGTTATCCACTGCGGTAAAGAGGATATAAAAGACCCTAAAACAATTAGTGAAAATATCCTGAAAAAATCTCCCGAGGAGCTTCGGCAAATTGAAAATCAATATATGGATGCCGCAGTTGCGCTTAAAGCGGCAATGAGTATATACAATATGGAGGGATAGTTTTGGAAAATCTTAACTTGCTTTTTTATAAAACTTTTTACTCCAAGCTGGGTGCAGAAAATACAGTTTTTGAAAACGACCTTACAGCAAAAGCCAATAAGCTTGTTGCTTCAAAATTTTATGAAGACGATTACAAATCCGCCGCTGTAAATGATCAGGTTGCACCCAATAAATTTTTGATGAAAACACTTTATCCCGGGCTTTTGGTAGGTACAGGCTATGCGCACGGAGTCAGCGCAGACAGCGATATAAAGGTTGGTTTTTCATTTGACTATGTCACCGGACAACCGTATATTCCCGGCAGCTCTGTCAAAGGTCTGCTCCGTTCTTATTTTGAGCATACGGAAGTAATAAAAAGTCTGATCGAAAAAGAATGCAACGATAAAATTGTTAATGCTATGAAGCACGATATTTTTGAAGATGACGATGAATCATCAGATAACAAAGATATTTTCTTTGATGCGGTTGTGCGTTGCGGAGATGGCAAAGGCTTTGTTATGGGCTATGACAGCATCACAAGCCACGGTAACGACCTCACAAAAAATCCCGTTCCGATAAAAATTCTTAAAATATTGCCGGATGTTATTCTTGAGTTTTCTTTTCAGCTGAAAGATTTTAAATTTGATGAATTTACTTTAACAGCCAAGGAAAAGGAAAATCTTTTCAAGAAAATTCTTTGTCTGTTCGGAATAGGCGCTAAAACCAATGTTGGTTATGGTGTGCTTGAAGCAGTTACAGAATCCGAAGTACATGCTTACCCTTCAGATCCAACAAGGGAACCTATAGAGGATAACTACTACACTTGCACCATAACCGACCTGCCTACTTATGGCATTTTGGTAAATTTAGATCAAATTAATAGAAGGGCATTAATCCACAAATCTCAAATACCTGATGTCATTTTTAATAATCTATCAAAATATTATAAACGCGGCGATAAATTAGTTTCAAAAATTCTTGAAATTAAAGACGAGAAAATTAATATGTCATACGAGTGTGCAAAATAATGAAAGAACATTTTTTCTTTGTTGATGCAGAAACCGACGGTTTATACGGCAAATTCCTAAGCATTGCAGCTCTTGTAACAGACTGCCAAGGACAAAATCTGAGCAGCTTTTACGGTTCAATCAAAATAGACCCGTCAGATATAAAAACCGAATGGGTTAAAGAAAATGTCTTTCCGTATCTTGAAAATGCCGATCTGTTTTTTGATGACGAAACTGAATTGTTGGAAGCTTTCTGGAATTTCTGGTTACTCCACAGAGAGAGCTCGGAATGTGTAGCATATGTTCCGTATCCGGTAGAAAGCCGTTTGTTCAGCACATGCGTGATGGTAAATATTGAAGATCGTCAGTTCCTTGCGCCATTTCCGTTATATGATCTTGCGACATTGTTGGAAAGCAAAAAAATAAATTTCAACAGCGATATACAACAGCTTTCATCAATGAGCCTTCAACCGCATGATGCAATGGATGATGCCAGAATGATGGCTGAAGTCTGGCATAAAATATTCTGATTTATTAATTTAATATCCTCGCAAACAAGCACCCTTCCTTTTGTTGAGTAAGGGTGCTTGTTATTTCATTGTTTCGTGCAGTATTTATTATAAATCTTTTTGCACCAAGTGTATAAAGAAGTTTGTTTTTTTGCAGTAATTGAAATTTACTTTTTCAATTTAATCCTTTAATATATTATTAAGTCCATTTTTAACAAATTGAAAAGAATATATAAACTTTGTCAATTCTAATCACATTTTGTTGACACAAGTTTTTATATTTATTATAATTTATTAAATATAAGCTTTTTTAATATTATGGGGTGGTAGAAATGAAACGGTTGGTTTCACTTTTTTTGGTGACATTACTGATTCTGCAAAGTTTTTGCATATATGCTTTTTCAGTTGGCGGAAACAGTTCACCAAAACATATCCCGCGAATAGTTTCAGTTGTATTTGATAATTCAGGAAGTATGTACAATGAAACAGACAGGTGGGCATATACAAGCTATGCCATGCAGGCCTTTGTCGCCATGATGGGCAAAGATGATGCTCTGAACATCACATATCTGAATGAATCCGGATATGATTCAGCAAAAGAAATAATGCTGTCCGGAAGCGGCAAGCAAGTGACGATTGATGCCATAGAAAATGTTATGTTCGGCGGTGGCACACCAAACAAACTTTCTGCCGGTTCAGCATTCCTGAAAAACAAGTACCTTGATTACGGTACAAATGCAAAATATTATCTTGTTGTTATGGCAGACGGTGATCTTGATAAAGGTCAAGGCGATATGGCTACAGATCTAAGCAATGAAACAACTGCCACAAGGAAAGCCCTGGCGGGCGCAGATTTTGAATCTATCTATTTCTCAATGGACGGCAGTCTCAGCATTAGCGGTGTCAACTGTCAGGAAGCTTCAAACAGCAAAGCTATCGTTGAAGTTCTGAAAGATATTTCAGCAGAAATCATGGGCAGAACAACGATTGAAAGCTCAGGTTCAGGCAGCAAAATTTCATTTGACCTTAAATATCCCGCACTTAACATAGCTGTTTTTGTTCAGAAAGAAAACGCAGTTTTTTCTAATGTAAATGTACCAATAACATATAACGGTAATAATGCTTCCTACGAAACTAACACTTATTATCTTGAGTGCCCCACCGTGGTGAACAAAAACCCTAACAAAAAAATATATGAAGAAAAAATCCCATCCTCTCCACCCTCAGGCTTTGTTTCTCTTATTTCAAACGGTAATAATTCGGTTCCTAAAGGCTTCTACACATTGGATCTTTCCTCCTACGGTGTTTCCAAGAATGATGTTATAATTCTCGTCGAACCTGCCGTAAAAGTGGACTGCAAATATTTTATAGGTGATTCAACTGAGCCGGTAAGCTTTGATGAGCTCAAAAAAACAGTTTGTGCAGGAGACAAAATCAGTGTTCAATGCGGTCTTTATGAAATCAATTCTGACGGAACAAGCGGAGATCCTGTTCCTCTTGATGTCTTAAAGCCTGATTATAAACTTTATATTAACGATACCCCAGTTGGTAAAAAACTCAGCGAAAGCGAAAATGAATATCAAATAACAGTTGAAGAAGAATACGCAAACCAAGAGCTGAAAATTGAAGCTGTTCTCAAGGGCTATCAGCCATTTGTTCTCAAGGAAAACTTTGAAGATATTAAGCGCAGAGCAAACTCTAACCTTCCCGACGGCAAAAACAGTTTCGATGTTACACTTACTAAACCCGAATGGGAAGAATGGCTCAACGGTGAAAGCGAGATTTCATTCCCGCTTGATTATGCAGACTCTTCCATGCTGGCTGACCTGAGCATAAAAACAGAGGGAGCAGACTTTCTTCCTTCAGGCAACTGCTCAGAGCTAAGCAACATCAGCATTTCAGGCAACAGTATCGTTTATAATCCCACTCCCGCAAGCAGTACTGAATTTAAAGATATTCCTCAGAAATTCACGGTAGAGCTTTACGATAACGTTACGGCTTCAACCGTAATCAAAGCGGAAGTAAATGTTATTCAGCCCAAATACAAATTTGAATGTGCCAACAATCTTTCCGATGTGACTCTTGGCATTGAAGCACTCAAAACAAACTCTCTTAGTGTAAAATTTGTTCTTTGTGCAGACTACGATGACAGCGGAGTATACACACCCATCCGTGAAAGCTCTTGCGAAAAGGAAATTGAAATCGCACTTGAGCATGGTGTACTTCCCGGCACAGTTTCGGAAGAACCGGGCGAGATAAGCTTTGTTCCCGTTTATGACTCGGACATAAACACTGACATATCTCCTGCTGAGGTTCTGGGCAACGAACACCGTATTTCAGCTTCAGTAACAGTTGATGGCATTGAAATAAAATCCGAAGAAGTTGTTCTTTCAGTAAACAGCGCTGCCTATAAAATCGAGATTGATAATCAGATTGATGAACCGTTAGATCTCACTACCATAAACGGAAACAAAAAGAAAGTTATCTTCAATATTCTGGCAGACTACACCGGCAACGGAGAATTTGGTCCTGTAGCAGAATGGGACTACGGTGTATTTGATAAATTTGAAATTGACGCAGGCGATCTGCCCGGCAAAGCAGAAAAAGAGTACGATGTTACCGGCAATCCTACCGGCATTTCCTTCACACCTGATTATGACGAAAACAACAACAAAGGAATTCCCTTTACCAAGGTAGCGGGCAAAACCCACAGCATCGTGTGTGGTGTAACGGCATTCAACATTGCTGCAGGCACAACAGTAGAGGTGCTTCCTCCCATCTACGAAATATCAGTCAGGAAAACAGGTATAGAGCTGATTGATACAAAACTCAGAAAGAACGAGCAGGGTGTTGAATTCGTCATCACACGAAACGGTCATGTTCTTACAAAAGCGGAGCTTGAAGGCCTTGCACCTTATCAGTTTTCAATGGACAATGAACAGGATTGGGTGAAAATTGAAGGTACTGCCATGGACGGCTACCTTCTGTGTGTACCGAAATACGACGGTTGGACCTTCATATCACCAGCCCTCTGGAACTGGATGTGTATTTTCAAGGTTCATAAGGGTGATACCGCAATCATTCTTCAAGTCGGCGAAAACACAGCACAGGCAACAATGCACATAAATCTTGATGTGTTTTCACTTATCATTTTTCTGATTGTGCTTGGCATTACTCTTTTCATACTGTGGATTATCTTCTGTTTCATAACCCGTGTAAGGTTTTCTCCCGGTACATTCTATAAGGTTTCATTCAGAGCTAACACAAATAACATAGGCTATGTATTCTCAAATGTATCAAGAATCA
The DNA here is from genome assembly GCA_045539895.1 of Acutalibacteraceae bacterium. GTDB lineage: Bacteria > Bacillota > Clostridia > Oscillospirales > Acutalibacteraceae > UBA8612. Next base: position 139,181 of record JAZQGE010000047.1, on the reverse strand, counting down.
AGCCTTCCAAGGGCGAACTGAGAAGGTTTTTATTAAGCGGTAAGTTCTTCATACCGTTCAGCCAGCAATCCAGAAAAATAAGCTTTGGCACAAAAGAAAATGCTATCTTCAAAACCGCAAGCGGCAGCCACGAAAAACACACCTTCCCGTACGCAAATACGGCAGGTGAAATCAAAGGCAGGATAAACAGAGGTCACCTTACAAGACAGCAAATTCAAAAAATTATAAACGGTGACAGAACCGATTTCTCAATCAGTTCCACATCTCTTGCCGGAAAAGCCTGCGGTAAGGAAAAAATCAAAATGGCTTTGGGCGTTTTCCTGATTGAAAACAATTCCCGCGCCAACACTATCGTTTTTTATGTCACAAAGAAAAACGAGCGCAGGTTTAAAAGCCAAAAAAGCAGAAACAAAAAATCGGGTTCAAAAAAAGATACTCCTTCAAAGAGTAAAAGAGTATCTTCAAATAGAAAAACATCCAAAAATGCAAAAATTATAAAAACTAAAAAGAAATTTTAAAACAAGGGGTTTTAGCTATGAGTCAGAATTTTTTAATCGGTCTCGGCGGCAGCGGCGGTAAAGTTATTTCAGAGCTTTACAGACGGCTGCGAGAAGAAAAAGGCAATGACTATGTACATAAGAATGTACAGTGCATTGCCGTTGATACCGATCAGGTTGAGCTTAACAAGCTCGCTGAATTAGGCGTTTCAAAAGTCAAAATCAGTGGCGAAGAAACAGTCGGTCAGATGGTAAACCATCTTGGCGGCGATGTAACAGACTGGTGTCCCGACACAGCAAACGAAGGCGTTTTCTATTCAGACTCTGTACACAACGGTGCTTCGCAGTGCAGACTCAAATCAAGACTTTGCCTGGCAAATTATCTTAAAAACGATAACAACTCATTAAAGCTTGCAATTGAGGAATCGAGATTAACATCCGCTGCAAGCAAAAGCACAGATGATGATTTGCCGACCGTGCTTATCGTTTCATCAATTGCAGGCGGTACAGGCTCAGGTATTTTCATTCAGGTAGCTCTTTATATCAAAAAGCTTTTCCGCGAATTTGATATGAACATTAAGGTTCACGGATTATTTGCATGCCCCGATCTTTATGAGAATGTCGTTACAAGGCAGCAGCTTCCTTCACTTTACGCAAATGCATATGCCGTTATCAGAGAGCTCAATGCGTTCAACACTATTTGTGCGGGCGATTCTGTTTCAGTTTATGACGGTGAAGTAGGTGCTGATATTGAAATAAGCTCTCAGTGTGAAGGCAAGCTGTTTGAAAAAAATTCAGAAGGCAGATACGGTGACAAGCCTTATGACATAATGTATTTCATCAGCAAAATCAACTGCTTCAGCAGAACACTCGGCAACCTTGATTCCTACTATAGCGCTATGGCTGATATAGCCTATTCTCATCTTTACACAGATATTTCCGGCAAGGTTCTTTCAAACGAATCAAACGAAATGAACACGCACTCAAAAATCCCGACAGCTATTTACGGCAGTGCCGGTGCAGCAAGCCTCAGTTATCCTTACGATGATATTCTCAAATATTTTGCTTGCCGTTCCATCGGTGAAACTGTCAGCACTATATGGGCAACACTCGACAAACAATGGTACACATATCTCCAGACAAAGAATGCTGAAGTACGCTCACTCGGTTACAACAAATATACTCCCAAGCCCGGTGAAAGAGCAGCAGAATATATCCGTAATTTTGAAGAAAAGGTAAACACCAGAGGCATAAGCTACAATGATATGTCTTTCCTTGCTCCCATGGTTAAGAAAGACGATGTGTGTGCGGCAGAAAGTCTTCTCAATGCTATTGTCGAAGCAGCTTCTGCCGAAACAAGCAATGATGACAGAATTGCCAACGCAAAAGAAGTTTACGGCATAGCAAACATCGGTGAAACTTATTCATCCGTTTGTGAAGGTGTTGATGATTTCACCAACATTGATGATGATTCCGATATTTTCTCCGCTATAAAAGATATTGACGATACTCTTGAATTATACTGCAAAAAAGGTCTTAGCTATGCTATTGAAAGCTCCTATACCTTTGCAGATAAAATTTACTGCGATAACAAAGAGTTTTGGGATAATTATGACCGGAACAATATGTCCGTAAGCCTTATACACAATCTGTTTTATAACCATGATATGAAAGAATGGGTTCATCCCATTGCAGCAAGATATCTTCTTTATAAATTCTCAGGTCTTATAAAGAACAAAACCCACGAGTTAATTGGCGGTTTTAATACTCCGGCCGAAGATGCTGACGATTTCTATTCATATCTTGAAACAGAATATGTAGAGGCTCAGAAGAACATCCTCTCCACTAATGAAGATGAGTTTGCTCCCAATGCTCAGCTTCTTGAAGATATGATTGTTAAGCCTTTCAGAAAGAGAGCAACCAAGAAAAAAGTCGGAGAGTATTTTGAAAATCTTGAAACTCAGATTGAACAGATAGATGAGGTCTTCTCTAATGCCCTCACTTATTTTGCTCTCATAAGAGTCCAGGCAAGAGTTGAAAAGCTTATTGAAGCATATGAAAACTTCTTTGATAACCTTGACGACTTTATCGACAAGGCAGCTTCAGAAACCTCACAGCTTAAGAATAAGCACGACCTCTCAACAACTGATGTCTATGTATGTGCAGGTGCAGATGTCAAAGAATATCTCTATGAAGAATTTGGCAGAAAGCTCAACGCTCAGGACGGAAAAACAGCAAGCCTTATCAACATGGCTCTCTTTAATTCCATGAGAATCAAGGCAGCTGAGGATATGAAAAACACCGCTGTAAAATCCGGCAGAATCGGTAAAAAGACTGTATATAACAATGTATTTGAAACTGTACTTAACATTGTTGTCGAGGATTCAAAGAACGATATAGAAATAAAAGAAAATCTCGACCTTAATGTCTTTGATGCAATGATGCTTGAGTATAAGCTTCTCAATCCCGATAATGCTGACGATGAGCAGAATTATCTTGACCAGAACGATAAGGGTCCCCAAACAAGAATCAATGCTTATCTTGCCAACAAATTCACTGCACTTGCAAGATGCGCCGCACCCTGTCTGCTTTTCGACTGTGAAGATCAGTACAGAACAATTCTTGACAAAAATAATATTGTAGAAGCAGACAAGGTAACAAACACCTACCGTTACTTCTCTCAGAACACCGAAGTCTGTCAAGCAATTAAAAAGACGGTCGGCGGTACAGGCAGCATCAGCAACGCAGTTGCTGATTTGTACAGAACCTTATCACCAGACTTACCTAAAGACACAGACAGTCAGACTATTACTATAAATTCTGTTGAAAGTGAAAGTGTTGATAAATACACTCTTCTCTGCTATTCAACAGCTCACTGTCTGCAGCCTTATCAGATTCCTGCATTTGACGAACTTAAGGGCGGCAAGTATTTCGAGCACTATGCAAGAAGAATTATCGAAATGGAAAGCCTGCAGAAGTATTCACTCAGTCCGCATCTTGATAAGCGCTGGCATAAGCACGGTGTTATGCCGTATATCAATGCAAAGAAAGAAAAAGATTATAAGACCGATGTTATCAGAGCATTCCTTTATGCAGTTGCCAACGGCATAATTGGTTATAACCTTGAAGGATCTTATGCCCGTTTTGTATATTCCGATATGACACTCGGCAGAATGCCCGAGCTTATGTTCTGTGACGGAAAACCCATTTCATACAGAAAAGTAAACCAAGCGGTTGCCTGGCTTGCAGATAACGATGACCTTGTTGATATTTATTCTCACAGATATGAGCAGGATATTCAGGCTGACCTTGACAGGGTCAACAGATACAGCGAAACCGTAGGCGGCTACAAAACCGGTATTACCAATTATGCTACTCTTCTCAGACAGATGAAGAGAAACATTTTCAGAGCCGTAGAGCTTCGTGCTTCCGGCAACGGAAAACCGAAAAAGATTCAGACAAAAGAAAACATCAGCATTCTTGAGCTTGCATGGCTTCTTCATGTTTCAGAGGAGAGCGAAATTGATAAAAATTACGGCGAGCTTGTTATAGAAGTTCTCTGTGACACTATAAAGGAATATGCTAAAGCACCCTATAATGCAAAGAAAATTGATGCACAGGATATGAGTAGTGAAGCATATGTCAACTATCTTGATGTAAGCTCTCACATTGCAAAATCCTTTATTAAAGCTTTTGAAAATCCTGCAGAAGAAAACAAAAATCTCAAGGCAAAGAGCAAAAAGACTAAAGCCTTCGCTGTAAGTGACGAAGACAAAAAGCCCGTTGGTGCAGTAAACAATGACAAATCAGGCAACATAAAGCTTGTCTGGGCAAATGCAGAAATAGCAAAGCACATCAATCTCACGGACTGATAAAAACTACGGACAAAGGGGACGTTTTTTAGAATGAAGACCATTTTTATTAACACTTCAAAGGAAGCTGCCAAGACAAAATTGGACGGTTTGTTCAGCGCTCCCTTTGACCGTAATTCTCTGATTCGCTATGATTGCGAGCTCAACCAAATAGGCGACAAAGCATCAGATATTAAACAGGCATTAATATCTGATGCTGATACAGTTGACAGGGACTATAATCTTATAGTCCTTGTTGATCTGTACGGTTTCCCTTTTGGCACCAGCGAAGCATGCGTTGCTCTTTATAAGCAGCTTGTCAGCCGCTATATAGGCCAGACTCTTATCTATAAGCTTTACAGCGAAATGAATCTTCGTCCATCCAAGTCAGCAATATTTTTTACAGACTCTTCAAATGAACATGAAAATTTCGTCCCCGAATATAATAATGAAAAAGATAAAGAGGCTGAACTTAAGGAACAGCTTACTCTCAAAGCAATTGCTTCAGATGATAATGCCGAAGATGAAACCGAAATAAAATCCGATGACAATAATAAAACTCCTGATACAACCAAACCCATGTATATGGGACGAAAAAAAGAATATAACTCTGAAGACAGATTGATTATGCAGCTTTTTTCATGGAAAGAAGACTGCAAAAAAGAGGATTTCAACTGGCAACTCAAATATTCAATTACAGATGATCTCTATCTTGACTTTTCATCAACTTTTAAAGAAACAGCTGATTCTATAAACAAATCTGATAAAACCGCTGATATTCTCGGAATTGCTCTTATTGAGCTTAAAAAAAGCATTTCCTTCTCACAGGAAGAGCGCACAACAGCAACTCAGCCGATTCCTGAAATAAATGACTATGCGATAACAGTTCACACTTGCAAAATTAACCGCAATAATGAGCAAAGCCTAATCGAAGGCTTCTTTAAAGTTTATGCCAACATTTACACCTGCGTTCAGCAACAAAAAATAACAGAAACCGTTATTGATTTACAAGAAGATGAAATTAAAAAGCTTCTTAACAACGCTTTAAGTAAATATACATATTTCTCTGAAGAAGAAAACATAGAGCTTAATATGAAACCTGTCGGCTGTGTGTTTGAAAAGAGAACTTCTGCATTTGAAAGATTCAAAGAAAATGCACTAAAAAACAGTAAGTACCGCGATAAAACCGCCAACCAAATTGCATCGGAAATAATGTCCGAATCAAACAATAAAAAGAAGGAAAAGCATATCAACACAACGGGTATGCGTGGCACTGATCTCAGTTTTCATAAAATGGTTGAAGATATATTCGGAAATTATGACATAGATGTTATCAAAGAACAGAACAACAGTCTTGTAAAAAACTGTATGCTGACCCTATGGGATTGGCGAGACAGATTTACGAATGATGAATTCTGTCAGACCTTGGTGAGCGAACAGATAAATACAGAAATTGAAAAAGACAAAGAGAAAAACGAGGGACTCATCTGCGAATCAACAGATTTTTATGCAGATGATTATAAAAAAGAATACAATCGTCTTGTTGGAGAAATTACACAAGTCGAACACCGCTTGTCCGCGAACAAAAATATTCTGATTGAAACACAGGACCTGATGGCAAAATATGCTGTGCTGATGAAAAAAGGAAAGAAATATCTCATTTCTTTCATCGGTGCGGTTATAGCTGTTCTTGCATCGGGTATACCATTTATTTATATGCAGTCATATTCAGCAAAAAAAATGCTGACACCAATTCTTGTATATCTGATTTTTACTGCAGGCTTTGCAGCACTGTATGCCGCTGCATCAGCTATATATATGGCAGTAATCAGCCGAAAGAAATATGCTCTTACGGTACAGCTTTCCAGAATAAAAGAAGCTAGTGAAAGCGACCGCAAAGCAAGCATCCAGGCACTTTATAATTATTATACCAACACCATAATAGAAGCCAATTTCTATTATCTGTTATGGCAGGAGCTTCTCAAGAGAGAAAAAGAAAATTCTCAGAAAGAGATTATGCGTAATGCTCATATAACAAAGCTGAATGAATTGAAAGAAAAAGTCAAGCGTTATATCACAATGCTTAAATTCCGGCAAAACGAAGATTCCGCTGACAAATCTTATACTAACCTGAAGCTTATAGGAGACGAACCCTTCTGTAGCGAAACCAATAAAATTATTTACAGTATTCTGGACACAAAATTTACAGATGAAAGGAGCGAAGAATTATAATGAGATTTTTGTTACTTAAGGCATTGTTAATTGCGGCAATTCTTGTTGTAATTTCTTTGCCGTTCTTTCCGTCCAAATTCAAATTTTCACTTTCCGCAATGAGCTACAAAAAAGAAGAAAGATGGAAAAATATCCTGTTTGTCGCTGAGTCTTTTGTGCTCAGCACCGTGCTCTTATGCATATCTTCTTTGCTCAAGCAGTTATATTTGTGGTTTTTCAACCTCAAGTTTATGCTCAAGCTTCTTGACGGAGCATCAGTAAAAAGTAACTATATTACCGAAGTTATAGTCATTTTAATTTCAAATATTGCAGCCGGTATATTATTTATTGTTGCAAAAAAAGCATTCCGCTATATTCTTGATACAAAAGTATTTACCAAGCAAAACGGCAATATTATAAACAAAAAAACGAATGTTGCAAAAAAGCAACAGGCTGACAACAACAAACAGGACCGCTCAGAGAAAAGGCTTCGTCTTCTCCGACAGAAGTCTGTGCTTGTTTTTGATGAAAACAATTTAGCGGAAAACGAAGCTGTTGTTGTATCGGATTATCTGTCCAAACCGGATAAAACCGCTGAAAGCAGTGAATCCCCTAATCCCGACAAAGCAGAAGAACAGCCTGAATCCTTTATGGATTGGTTCAGGTATATACTCAAAAAAGTTGTGGGATTATTCTATAACGAAAAAGACAACTTTGAATATGTAAACACAGGCACCTATCGCTGGGCTAAAGAGCTTAAGCTTTTTCTTGTATTTGTATCCGTGTTTTATATCTTAATTTTATTATTTATGCAGCTGCCTGTTTTCTTCACACTGGAAGAAACCTCATGGTTCAACAAAGTTGCTTTGTGGTTGATAAACAACACATACATGTACCCAATGCTGTCTCTTGTATTTTTATTTGAGCTGTTAGGGTTTATTGACGGCGAGCATAAAGCACCCGAAGAAACCGAACAGCCTCAGATTTCTATTATCCGCAGAGATAACGAAGAAAAAACTGTTGATTATGATGAAGTCAAAACATCTCTTCTCGACAAATACTCTTCAAGATATAATATAAAGAATTTCGATGCTTCTGCCATGGCAGGAAAAAGCGCTTATAACATAGCTGAAAAGAACAAAGCAATACAGAATATTGCCAAAAGTATCCGAAGCAAAAAAGGCTTTGTAAACGGTGACTATATGCAGAGCATTGAATATATGCTTGACGGTAAGCATGTTCTGTTTGATTCTTCACTCTACTCCGCACTTGGCGAATATGTTGTTTACTATCTGTTCGTTACTCTTTCTTTCGGAAAGCGCGTTCTTTTTATATGTGAAAATAAAAAAGAAATTGAAAATTCAACAGCTTACCTTGAAGACAGATTCAGACAGATAACAAAATCCTCCAGCATTTTCTGGAGATTCAGCACATTCGAACAGCTTCACGAGGGCAAAAACCCCGACATTCTTTTTCTCACTCCGGAACAGTTTCTTGAAAAAAGTCTTTTTACTGACGGAAAAGATTTCTTTGATGAACTTACCGATGTTTTTGTTCTGGATGCAGATAAGATTATCACCGCAAACAACTATTACTGTCTTATAATTGCCAGAAAGCTCGCAAAAGCTGTTTCACAGAGCGCTTTCTCATCTATAGCACCAAATGTCCGCTACAGCTTCTTTTCAAACGGACATATACAGTCAGTCAACAACAGCCTGCGTCAGTTTTTCAACCTTGAAGATGCTCCGCTTGAAGCCTTTCATTCTTTCGGAATGGCTTCTAACACAGATGTATTCATCTGGCACACAGGTATGGAATCTACTCTGTATGTAGATAATGGCGCAAATCAGGTTGCCCTTGAAGTTCAGATTGCAAAAGACTCCAGCAATTACGGCATTAATAACATAAGCCTTATTTCGGACACTTCTGTATACAGCAGCCAGATTAATGAAATACAGGGTCTTATTCTTAACGGCTGCGACCTTACCGATAACCCTGTCGGCTATGTTGTCGTAGCAGATGACGGCTTTAATCTGCCCAACTCAATTTACAACTATTCAAGATTTTCCGGCCGTAAATCATCTGTGCTCCATGTTGTAAGCAAGCCTTATCTTCTCAGAGATTATTTCACTGACAAAGCAGAGGATTATGTTGCCCATTTTGAACTCATCGGCCACACTATGTCCGAACACGCACAGGCAACAAAAGCAAATACCATTATCCTTCTTTGCGATGCTGTTAACGGTATTGAAAGAGAAGAGTTTATAAAAAGAGCAAGTGAACTTCTCGGAAAATCTTCGTGTTGCTGTGATACGCTTAAATTTGAAGACTGCATTAAGCTTTGCTATCAGACTGCATTCAATACGGATGACGATTATGAGCCGGAATACAGTCTTGAGCAGAAAACCAATGCTGAACACGAAACCAAAACTTATATCTATCTCAAGGATTCTGAGAAGATGTTTGAAAAGCTTCTTGAATCCACAAACACTGTAAAAATCGAATATACAAATACTCAGAATGTTGAAAACACAGCTGTATTTAAAAATGAAATCATTCAGCATTTCCTTCCCGGTCAGACAGTGACGAGAAACAACCGTAACTATACAATAAAAGATATTATTGTTGACCGCGGTGTAATTATTCTTGACGATACAGGTTCAAGCATCAATGTTCCCTCTGACTATATTCAGACCAGACTTTACAACATTAACAGTGCTGAATCTGCCAGCCATTCAAACCAAATTTACAGAGCTCAAAACAGCATTGTAAACCAGCTCAGCGTGAGCATTTATAATGCTGACATCACCGTTGACACAGTCGGTTATTATTCAATTGAAAATGCAGTCCAGACTGTAGACCTTGTAAAACCCAATTTTGCAAAATATGTTTATATAGGTAACGATGAAGAGCTTGCAGAAAAAATCAGACGCAACATTTCAACAAAAATGCTTGTTCTTGAGTTTGATACTCAAACAGAAAACTCACCGCATGCAACCTATATGCTTTCTGTAATCATGCAGGAATTCATGAAAACCGTATTTCCGCATCAATACCGTTGCATTTCTGTATGCCCTGTCTTTGAAGACAGTGTTGATGAAGAAGAATTTTTCAAGGATGAAGCTGCGGTAAGAGATCTTTATCCGAGAATTGTCGGCGACTTCTTCAGAAACAAAGATAAAGAAGTATGCGAAGATACAGAAACCGAATCAACTGAAAATATTGAAGAAAACGAACCTATAACAGGCGGAAAAATCCGCATAGCTATCATTGAAGATATTCAGGGCGGCAACGGTGTTGTCGAAACTCTTGCAGAGGCTAATGGCATTATGATCACAAACCTGTTGCATGTTGTTGCAGATTACCTTGCATGGCTCAGATCAAAGAATAACCAAGCGAGTTCTTATCTCAAATTCGGTTATGAGAAGCTTCCCGGTATATTCAACTCTGATGAGCTTGAAAATATAGTCAAGCAATTCCGTCACAGCATTGAGAGATCCGAATTAGTTAGACTCCGTGACAAGAACATCTGCTTCTTCTGTCACTGTGAGCTCAACTCAGATCAGGCTGTTCAGCTTGAAGACGGCAGAGTTATCTGTGAAAAATGCTGTGAAAGCTCAGTCAACACATTTGAAGAGCTTGATACCTGTCTGGCTGAGGTTATTGATTCGATTAAGAACAGCACATCGGTACCCGAAACTATCCCCTCTGATCTTCGTGCAGATTTTGTATCGACCGAAGAAATCAGACAGAGATATTCAGACAGAAACACCGTACCGATTGCTTACAGGAATTACACAAGCAGACAGCTCTTTGTCGAATACGGATTGCCGAAGACAGCTGTATACACCGTACTGGCTCAACTTATTACCGAGACATGGCAGGATGACAACATCATCAACGACGGTAATGATTTGCTTGATGTGCAGCACACTCTGGTTGAAATACAGACCCTTCACACTCTCAAAAAGCCGTCTGAAGCAGAAGCACTTGAGCAACTGAACGAATCAAACGAGCTTCTGAACGAGCTGAAAAAACTTCTTAATGAAGCAGGCGGTCAGGACAGTTTTGCGTACTTCTTCGGTTCCTCCGGCAAACAAAACCGCCCCGAAGAACCAACCCCTGTCAGCACAGACAAAGATATTGCATTTGTTGCAGAAAGAGACCCTGCAACTCTGCCAAGGTTTTATTTCAATATGCTGGACGATACGGAAAAAGAGATTTATAACCTGATTTATAAAAACATATCGGAATTCGCCGATTCTTCCGGTCCCCTTCCGTCCGAAACAAGCTTTGACAGATGCAGCGAAATCACAAGCATGGTTACAATGGATAATCCGCATTTTTACTGGTGCGCAAATCCCACTGCAACCTTCTCGGTTGACAGCAATAACAATGTCAAAAATATCATATACAAATACTGCATGAATGCCACCGAGGTAAAAAGACGCAACAAGCAGATTGAGAAAGCAGTCAAGCCGTTTATCAGCGGAATAAAAGAATCTATGAGCGACTATACCGTTGCCCTTCTTGCTCATGAAAACATAATCAAGCTGATAGATTATGATACCGTCGGACTTGACCTGCAGGAAAAAGATACCGACCATTACAGCAAACCCGATAACCTTCGTTCCATCTACGGTGTTTTTGTTGATGAAAAGGCTGTTTGTGCCGGATATGCAAAAGCATATCAGTACCTTCTCAACAGAATGGGTATTGAGTGTACTTATGTCAGAGGTGTATGTAACAGCGGCGGCCGCCACGGTTGGAATCTTGTCAAGCTTGAAGGCGATTATTACTATGTCGATGTCACCCATGACGACAGCAGCGATACTGACCCCAAGCGCAATGGAGGCAATGAAATTTCATACGATTATTTCTGCATTACAACAGAAGAATTGCTTAAAACAAGAAAAATTGACAACGCAGAAAGATACCCTGTATGTACTGCAACCAAATGCAATTATTATGTAAAGAGCAATATGTATTTTAAGGAATATGATGCTCAGCGCATAAACAAAGCTATCATTTCTGAAATAAAAGCAGGCAAAAAGACAGTAAGCTTAAAGGCAGAAAACGAAAAGGTTTTCCGTACAATCTGTAACCGACTTGTTGAAAACCACGGTATGCACGACATATTGAACAGTCTCAATGACAGCGGTGTAAGCACTTCTTATCTTTACTCCAAGAAGGAAGAATTTAATATTCTGCACTTTCACATTAATAACTAAATAAAAGAAATCCTGTAAAAAGTTTTTGACTTCTTGCAGGATTTTTCTTTTCAATTAAATATCAGTTAATTTTTTTCAGCAGTTTTAAATATTCGCCGTTTTCGTCTGCGCCGTCAAACAGCACATTGGTAAAGCCATATTTTTCATACAGATGCATAGCTGCGGAATTATCTTTATCAACACCCACCGTAATTTCTTCAAAGCCCATCTCCTTGGCTTTGGCTATAAGAAAAGCTATTATTTCGCTGCCTATTCCATTGTTACGGCATTCTTTACGAACAATTAATCTGGAAAGATAAACGCGTTTATCCTTCACAGTATAATCAGGGTCACCCGTATCTAAAACAAGTGCACCCTCGCCTGCGAACTGACCGTTGATTTTATAAATAAAAACAAGGCGGTTACCTGACACAATTTCCTCGTACCATTTTCCGGCAAGCGGCTGACTGTTCATATCCCATATTTCCGAGCATTTGTAATAATCCTCCGGTGCAAGAGGCTCAATGGTTGTATCCCACGGAAACACACCTGCAATATCATCCTCTTTTTCATTGCGAAGGTATTTTTGAAAAGCTGATTTTAATTTATCTGAAAATTTCATATTAGCCAATCCTTTAATTTTTCTTAACAAATTCAACTGATCTATCATAAAAAATCCCTACTGACCAACCGTGGTTGAAAACTCTGTAAATGCTTTGTTAATTGCACGATATTTCATATTGGCAATTTCTTTTAATGTACGTTTTTTCATAAGATATTCTACAAATTGGCAACCAAGATAATATCCGACGTCGGAATAGCCGTTATATGAACACCAATCTCCGAAAAAGTCCTGAACACTTTCCTTTGCATCAAGACGGCGGAGATATTCATTTTTGATTTCAGCTTCATTTTCACGGCACCAATCAAGCCAACCGTCTTTATCCTGATGATAAAACTCATCATCACCGCAAAGAATATGTTCGCAAACCATAGCAACACCTTCCTGATAAAGCTGCTGTATGGCTTTTCTTCGTTTTGTAAAATCAGGGATATACAAATGACCGTTCATCTTATGCCACAGATGACCGATTTCGTGCAGAATCAAGGCACGCATATTTGTTGCGTCGCCCCAATCCAACTCGATTATTTTCTCAATTCCGAGAAGAACGGTGTTCTTACCGTCAAGCGTAGTTGCCCAACCTGCGCCGTTGCAAAGTCCGAGATAAAGAATGATATTTATATCAGGTTCCGTGTCAAAAAGCTTTGTGAGATTGGCATTCAGAGTGTCAACAACAATCTGAAAATTTTCACTCACAAAATCAATTTTATCTGTGTTCAATGCGGTTTCAAGAACAGGAAGAACATCCTTTTTGAAATCATAATCTTTTGCATCGTTTTCACATTTTGACGGCAATCCTTTTGATATTTCACTTGCATATTTTCTCCATGCAGTCATATCAAAGCCGCTCAGGAAAAGTGATTTTATTTTATCACAGGTATTAATTATCTGCATTTGTGTACCACTCTTTCAAATCTGAATATTTTCCTTTGAAATGAAAACAGCTGCCGCTTTTGTTCATTCCGATTCTGATAAGGCCCATTTTTCCGAGTATTGCTATTGACTTCACATTTTTTGTGTTTGCATATGCTTCGACAAAGCCGGTAGCATCGTTAATATTTTCAAACAAAAAGCCGTAAAGCTGTCTGAAAATGCCATTGCCGTGATATTCAGGTTTAAGCTGAATTTCTTCCATCATAAATGTGTCAGTATTCACATAGTACTGAAAGAAACCGATAATGTTGCCGCCATCTTTAATGAGAACAATCTGCCTTTCATCCCGTTTCAATCCGTCACTGACACCATCAAACCAGCATTTATAATCATCTTCTCTGGTGTTAGCGGTAGGAGCGATTACCTGCATATTATCGGCAAGAATACCAAACAGAATGTCCGATACAGAAGGAAAGCTTTCTTTATCCATATAGCCAAAAGACACTTTATTCAAAGCTCAAACCTCTCTTTTATCATCTTTGCCACAACATCAGGCTCAAGCTCGGAATTATCAATTTTAATATAATTCGGAAATGTTATTTCGCCGTCATAGCTTTCCGTACGGTATTTTTTATCGGTATCAATTAAATCTTTTCTTGCAAAATCAAGATTGCGTTTAGACGGTTTATTGTTAAGGCGGTTTTCTGTTGAATTTCGCTCTAATCTTACTTTTTGTGAAGCAGCAAGCTCAACATAATAAATCTCTGCACCTTGCTCCTTGAATAAATCGGAAACATATTTTATGTAGTCCCAATCGCCTTGGTGGTCAAATGCCCATACATAGGTAAAAATCATTCCGTAATTATCGCTTTTTGAAAACTCCTCAAAGATAACCTGGCGCAGTCTGTTGACTGTTTTTCCTTCATAGTATCCGAAAATCTCTATAACAGGCTCAATGGTCATATGGTTATGAAACAGTCTGAGGTCGGTGATTTTTGCAAGCTCCTGTCCGACCGTCATTTTACCGACAGCTAAATTACCGAATATTATAACCAATTTCATTATTATCACCTTGCAATATTACAACTTTTATTGTTAAAAAATCTTCTCCATAATTGCACTTCCGCCATGCTCTTCAATTACTTTAAAACCGTTCTTTTCATACATTGCATACGACACAGGAGTATGCTTGAAACAATTAAGCACCATTTTAGCAAAGCCTTTTTCTTTGGCATCTTCCTGAAGCTTCACAAATGCACTTTTTCCGTAGCCTTTTCCTCTGTATTCCTCTTTGATGACATTCTCGGTTACAAAAGCGGCATTTTCCTCAAAAGGACTTTTCTGATAACCGATAACACCGATTTTCTCATTTTTTTCATTCAGAACAATATAAAGATAGTTATCGGCAGAATCTGCACCGTCGGGAAATACATCACGAAACTCACTTTTTGCTGCTCTCAACGCTTTGAATCTGAATTTTTCATCGCCTGATTTTATCAAGTGGTCGGCATAAGCTTTTGCTGACCATTTTGAATATACTCTAAATTCATCGCTGTTCATATGTTTGAAACTGATTTGTTTTAATTCATTTTTCATAAAAACCACCTTAAATGTTCTTCATAAACACATCAATGCTGCGATGTGTTTTGAGTACAACTGTTTTATTTTTATATTTCTCTGCGATTTTGGCATAGGTCTGCCGTCTTTCTCTGTTTCTGCAGCCAAAGAGAGTGAATTTCACAAACCACCAATTCATGTCATTTTTATATCCTTCTTTTCTGCGTGACCCTGTCCTTTTTACTGCACGGTAAAAGCAGATAAATCTCGACAGCTGAAGTAAAACTATCAGGTCCGCCTGCTCAAGTCTTTCTTCAAAAAACAGATAGTCATAATAGCCGTCGATTATCCAGCTTTCATTCGACATAAACTCTCTGACCTTCGGCAGCACAAGCGAATCATCAACAGGTTTCCACTCCTTGTCCCACTTAATCTCATCAAGATGAAGAACAGGTACACTTTTCTTTTTAGATATGTAATCGGACAAGTATGTTTTGCCGCTGCCGGCATAACCCAGAACTGCAATTTTCATAAATAAATCCTTCTTATAAATTCTTCTGCCTCCGCCCTGCTTTTAAAAACAATAACTTGCTTTTCCGTTTTGTATTTTTCAAGCAATTCATAAATCCGCGGCAGATATTTTTCGGGAAAATCTTCAATTGTTGTTCTAAGTTCATCACTTAGCTTATTTTCAATCCACGGCAGGTCATAGCGACCTTTGCCAAGTCTTTCAGTTGCACCCTGAAGGCAAACCTCTACAGGCAAATCAAAGAGAAAAACCGTGTCACACTGAATGAGTCGGTTTTCTATTGTGCGGTTATAATTGCCGTCAATTATCCACTCAGGTGTTTTAAATATTTCCGCAAGGCGTTCGTCATATTCCTCGCGCGAAATGTGAGTTTTGTCGGGCTTATGCCAGATTGCGTCCAGATGATAAAGCGGCAAACCCGTACATTTATTAAGCTTTTCTGCAAATGTTGTTTTTCCCGAACCGGGACATCCGATTATGATTGCTTTTTTCATATTTACATCTCTTTTCAAAATGCAATGTTCGGCAAGGGCTTGCCTCTGCCGGAATTTATTTGTCATATCACTTTCACGGCGGCAGGGGCAAGCCCCTGCCCTACCGTGGTAAAACAAATTTTATTTTATTATTACCTATATATTCAAACCCAATTATACTGCCTTTATAATACAAGGCATTAAAGCTGACATTTCTGTTTTTTCTTGCATTCCAAGCCATATTTTTAATATCATTTCTGTGGGGCTTTAGATTAATTTCTTTGCAGTATTCTTTCCAGACACAGTAAATCTCTTTTATCTGTGGTTTGTTATATGGGTTTATTCCGATCCAATCGGTTGGCGTAACAAGTTCTGAAATTGCATTATCAATTTCAAGAGAGTTTCCGTTTATATGTTTAATATAAACCAAATGCCGTCCCCAACCTTGATGTATTCCCGTGTCACAATAACCCATAGCTTTCCAGAAATCTATTCCGCTGACAGGATCAGGGCTTAACAGCACGGTGTTTGTTCCGCTGCTTTTTAAAATGCTTTCAATATAATTGTTCAAAATTCTGCCAAAACCGTTTCGTCTGCATTCAGGGGAAATATAAAAATCCTTTACTGTTCCATAGTTATGCGCAATATTAATAACATCTGTTGAAGATGTTGAAATTGAAGCAAAGCCGATTAAGCTTCTGCCCGATTTCATAACGATAAAATGATTTGAATTATCGTCTGATGCATTTGAGATAATGCTGTCAAACAGTTCATAAAACATCTTCTTATTGCCGGGCATTTCACCTTGATTGCGCAAAGATTTAATCTTATACTTCACAAAGATTTTGCGAAGATTTTTGTAATCGCTTAGGTTTTCTTTAGTGATGCTCTTGAATGTGATATTTTCTTTTTTAGTTTTCATAACATTCCTCTTTCTGTAAAAAATAAAAGGCACCTCCGAAACGGAGATGCCTTTGTATTCACAGAAAGATATAAAAATTACATCAATCGCAAACGGACAAAACGGCACTCCGATTCAAATCATGTCGAATAATCATTGTCATTTTGTCCACCTGCCTTTCAGTAATTTTTCTACATTGTATCAATATAAGAATAATTTGTCAACTTCATCTGAAAAGGTAATTGAAGAGCTTTTTAAATTCAATATAAAATGCGTTAAATTTTTCTGCGAGCTTTTCAAAGAATGAAGGCTCGTTTTTTTCTTCGGGTGTTTCTTCAGCAGCTTCAGCCGTGCTGTCAAAAACAAAGGTAAAGCGGCCGCCCGGCGCAACATCACCGTTTACATAAAAGTCCGTAATGTCTTCGCCCTGCATATTGTCAGACCACTTAAAATTGAATTTCAGCTCATTTCCGTCAAGACCGAGCGAAGCACGCGGCACGGCAAGCTGCAGCACATCAGAGCTGACAGAAAAATCGACCTTGCACACCTCTTCAAATTCTGAACCGCCAAGCGATTTTTCAAGCACCGCCTTGTTGCCATCGGGGGAAACACGGTTGATGACAAACTCAAAGCCCTCCCAGTTGGGTGTAACGCCGCTTGTGTCCGTATCGAGAAGCAAGCGCATCCACGCATTGTCCGTACAGGGAGTAAGGTCGTCTGCTGTTCTGACATAGAAATAGATATTGTCGCTGTCGTAAGCAACCTTTGCCTGTACAATATCATTGCGCATTGTATCATTTTTGTAATAATAACCCTTCCAACCGACACTGTCGCGCACTTTCGTGCTGCCTGTGTAATGGTTATATTCGGGCTTTACACTGCCCCACTGCGAAGCATCGCCGTTTATATCAATTGTTTTTTCGGCATCTGTTGCCGGAAGAGCATCTGCACCCTTAAAACGGCGCACATTTTCAACAAGCTGGTAGTAATAATAATCCTTGAGCACACCTGCCGAAGGCTCAATATCACGGCTGAATTCAGGATTATACTGGTCGGGGAAAGCACTCTCAGTGCCCTGCCACTCCATAAACCTGCCTGCAATCCACTCGTTAAAGCCTGTAACAAAAACAAGGTCAGGATCAACCTGCTGTGCATAATCCCACTGCTGCTGAAAATTCAAGCCGTAAAGATATGCATCCTCGGTATTTTTATCAATTGTTATGTCCTTACCCGCATAGCTGTAGCTGTATGAATAATCACCGTGGGCAAAGCCCCTGCCCTGAACATCGGCTGTCGGGTCATTCATTGCTACAAGTCTACCGTTACCTGCATTCTGTGCAACGGAAACACACATCTGCTCCGTTCCGCCAAAAAGCTTTTTGCCAAAACGCGCCTGCGGATAGCTTGAGCACCAGCCCCAGGTATCCTTGAAAGCAGAAAAATCACCTGTAAAGTAGGTTGATTCGTTAAAGCGGAAAGTAAAAAAGTCAAAGATTTCTTTATCCTTTTCTTCGGTCAGCTTCAGCGCACTTGAATCCGCCATAAGCAAGGGTTTACCGTCCCAGATAAAGAACATATCGCTGTATTCGCTTTTTGAGTAAATATCATCGTAAATAAAATGAAGTTGCGTGCGTATATCCTCGCGGTTAAAGAAATTGAGTATAAACGAAATCTGCGGCACATCAACGCCTTCTGTCTTCGCCCTCTGCCACACCTCAAGAAGCTTACGGTATGCCTGTTCAAAAACCTGCGTACCGTTTGTTGTGTCAAAGAAAACAACATCTATATCAGCATCGGCAAGAAGCTCTGCGTGCTTTCGAAGAACATATTCATCCGTATTTGTATAAAATCCGTAAAGAGGCTCATCCCAGAAAAACGGTCTGCCGTCCTGATAATTGCTCCATGCAGGGTTATCCCAATCATTATTTGCATCGGGATAAAAATCAAGAACACTGCCCGTTGTTATCGGCTCATAGTCATTCACCCACGGATAATGCCATGTCCAATAGAACATTCCCACATATTTTTCCGCGCGCTTACCGCCAACATCGTCATAAGATGAAACCGTTCTGCCAAGTCCGTCAACAGCTGCCCATGTGGAAGGCAGAATTTCACCGGTGTCGGTTTGTGCACCGGACGCAGATGCTGTAAAAACACCTGCAAGAACAGAAAGACACAGAATCAGTGAAACAAGCTTCTTCATCGCGTACACCTCTTTTATATCGGTCGGGTAAGGAAAGCCTTTCCAAGCTTTTCGGGAATTGCGGCAACACATTCCTCAGCTTTTTCTTTGCTGTCAAATATGCCGAAAACTGTAGGTCCGCTGCCGCTCATGCAGCAGGCAAGCGAGCCGTGGCTGCGCATAACAGCCTTAATATCAGCTCTCTGCGGAACTTCGATAAACTGCTCAAAAACATTGCCGACATTTGCAACAATGCCGTTAAAATCTGCATTTGCCGCCGCGTGAAGCATTGCACTGCAACAAGGATGTCTGATTTCCGTACAGTTATCAAATGCTTCATAAGCCTCTTTTGTGGAAACACCAACATCGGGCTTTACAAGCACAATGTAGCAGTCCTTGAAATTCGGCAGAGGTGAAAGCACCTGTCCAATATCCTGAGAAAGCATTGTGCCGCCCTTGATGCAGAAGGGCACATCTGCGCCGAGCTTTACACCGATAGCGCAAAGCTCATCGTCTGTCATACCTGTGCCGCACAGTGTGTTGAGTGCCTTGAGCACGGCTGCAGCATCTGTACTGCCGCCTGCCAAACCTGCGGCAAAGGGGATGCGTTTTGTCAGTGTTATATCCGCACCGCAGTCAATTCCTGCCGCCTCAAAAAACTTTTCAGCCGCACGGTAGGCAATATTTTTGCTGTCGGTAGGCAATTCAGGCTCACTGCAGGTAAGATTTATTTTACCGTCATCACGCAGACTTACTTCAACCGTGTCGCAAAGGTCAACGGTCTGCATAACCATAAAAAGGCTGTGATAGCCGTTTGGAAGGCGGCAGATTATATCAAGCAGAAGGTTTATTTTTGCAGGTGCGTTAAGCGAAATCTTTTTTTCAGCCATCGGTTTTGCCTCTCTTTATTTTTCAATTTTAACCTGTACGGGCTTGCGGTTTTTGAAATAGGTTACATATTTAAAGCCGCAGCTTTCGGCAATTTCATAGCCATCATCAATATTTGCACCAACATGCTCGGTAAAATGAGCATCAGAGCCAAGGGTGAGAAGCTCACCGCCAAGCTCGCGGTAACGGCGGACATAGTTATCAGTCGGCATTGTTTTGCCTATGGGCTGTCTGAGACCGCTCGTGTTGATTTCAAGTGCCTTGCCGTTTGCAATAAGAACTTTGAAGATTTCATCTGTAATATCGTCGTAACGGCTCAGGTCCGTATTGAATCTGCCCGACTGTACAATATATCTCATCGGGTATGTAAGATGCGCCAGGGTATCAAATCCGTTCCACTTTGCAAGGACAAGCTCTTCCTCAAAATACTTGTCAAGAAGAGAATAAACATCGTCCTGTGTGAGAATCTGATAATTAAGCTCACAAAAATCGGGAGTTTTGCGGAGGTTGTGAATTGAGCCAATTACAAAATCGTACTCATATCGCTCAAGAGTTTTACGGGAAAGCTCTTCATCATAAGTCGGCTGACCCATTTCAATACCCCTGAGCACCTGAAGTTTACCTTCAAACTCTGACTTGGCAGAAATAATATCGTCATAGCTTGTCTGCTGACGGGTGCCGAGATTCTGCTCTGCATAAAAATCAACATCGAAATGGTCTGTTATTGCCACTGTTGAAAGCCCGTTATCAACTGCCGCCTGACACATCTGTGCCGCGCGGTAATGACCATCAAACGAGCTGTCTGTGTGCATATGTAAATCAATTCTGTTTTTGTAAATCGCCATTGAAATCACCTTCGGATACATTTTATAGAAAATATTATACACAAAAAAAGAACGGTGTGCAACCGTTCCTTTTGTATTACTTTATTATTTTTATTTTACTGTTTCATATTCCCAGTCTATAATACCGCCAAATTCTCTGACATTTGTATAGCCGAGGTCAGCAAGTGCCTGCGAAGCAATTTTGCTGCGTCTGCCGCTTCGGCAATAGACAAGGATAAGTTGATTTTTGTCGGGCAGTTCTTTTTCCGCCCGCTCTGCTATTTCATATTCGGGAATCAGCACCGCACCCTCAATATGCCCTGCGTCATATTCCTCCTGCGTGCGCGCATCTATTATCACATAATCTTTTTCCGTGTCCATAAGCTGTTTTGCCTGCTCGGCATCAATCTGAGTGTAAGTGATTTCTCCGGGCAGTTCAGCCTGAGGAGATTTGCTGCCGCAGGATGCAAAACCGAAAACAGAAAACAAAACAGCAAGGATTCCGAATAATTTCTTCATTTTTAATCACCGTTATTTATGTAAATATTGCCATTGCCAATGTGCCTGCAAGCATAAGCCCAAGACCAAGCACGGCTTTTTTTGTAAGCTTTTCTTTAAAGACAAAATAAGAAAATGCAACCGCAATGAGCACGCTCATTTTATCAATAGGCACAACAACACTTACCACACCGTTCTGGATTGCATAGTAATAACAAAGCCAGGATGCGCCTGTTGCAACACCTGAAAGAAAAATAAACACCAGCTCTTTTTTATCAAGACCTGCAAGTTGTTTGTGCTTTCCCTGAACGAGCACAACCATCCATGCCATAACGAGCACAACACCTGTACGGATTGCAGTACCAAGATTTGATTCAACACCTGAAATACCGACTTTGGCAAGAATTGATGTCAGCGCCGCAAAAACCGCAGACAGCACAGCGTAAAGCATCCAACCTTTACTCTCTTTATGCTTTGCACTCTGTTTTTTCTCAATCATCAGAAAAATACCTGCTGCAAGAAGAGCTGTACTGACAAGCTTGACTGCAATATTCTGAGTTTCGCCAAAACATATTATGGCAAGCATAACTGTCAGAATTGTGCTCGACTTGTCAATGGGAACAACCTTATTTATATCGCCCATAGAAAGCGCTTTGAAATAACACATCCACGATGCACCTGTTGCAATTCCGGACAGCACAAGAAAAACAAGTGACTTTGCACCGATTTGTGTCATTGTGCCGTAAGAGCCGACGATAAAGACCATCACCCATGAAAACAAAAGAACAACTACAGTGCGCAAAGCCGTTGCAACATCAGAATCCGTTTTTCGGATACCACATTTTGCAAGCACTGAAGTAAGACCTGCAAAAAACGCAGACAAAATCGCCGCGACAATCCATGTCATATCTTTCACATCCCCGATTTAAAAATCAACCTCGTAGTGATGAATGAAAACACCGATTACTTTGTTATAGTCGAGCACATGCATGACCGCTCCGTCATCGGTTTTGAGGAAGGTCATGCCCTC
The DNA here is from genome assembly GCA_045539895.1 of Acutalibacteraceae bacterium. Taxonomy (GTDB): domain Bacteria; phylum Bacillota; class Clostridia; order Oscillospirales; family Acutalibacteraceae; genus UBA8612. Next base: position 117,035 of record JAZQGE010000047.1, on the reverse strand, counting down.
TGCTTCAACATTGTCGCCACCGACATCCCTCTGCGAGGCAACCTTGACTTCACCTGTTTCAACATCAATACTGAGAATGTTTTTAAAGTTGCCGTTGTCCTTTATATCCTGCGAAAGATACAGAGTACCGTTATAAAATTCGCCGCCCTGTATACGGTCAATCTCCCCAAGACCCGTCAAGTTGATTTCCTTTACAAGATTCATAGAGTTATTGACATCATACACATAAATAATTTCAGCATCGCTCCACTTTGAGGCATAGAGATAACCCGTATCCCGGTCAACCGCACACCACGGCACACCGTCGGTGTAAATCTCATTTGGCAAATCATACACTTCCCCTGTAGCTTCAAGGGTTTTGGCATCAAAAACAACTATGCAGGCATAAACTTCGTCGCCACCCTCAACGGGTGCATAAATTTTTCCGTTATAGTAACTGATGCCGCCGATATGGTTATTACCTCTGTCCGAACACTTTTTAGGAAGAGGATTTATGTGCGCGTCGACAAGCTCTGCACCTTTACAATCATACTTAGCAAGTGCCGTAAAATTCAATGCGGTTATCGAACCGCTTGTGTAGTAATATTCACCATCTGTTGTGATGCCCTGACCGCTGAACAGTGCTTTTTCCATTATCAAGGTATCCTTTGAAACAAGCTTTGCACTGTCTGTGCTGACAGCCTTGGGACTTGTGAGCAAAGTAAGTAAAAGCACAGGCAATGTGAGAACATACCAGATTTTATTGATAATAAACATATTGATTTCCCCTTTGCCGATTTATTTTCTTTTGCAAGAAGTTTACCATATAAACCGGCAAATATCAACTGTCAATTAAGGCGGCTGTTCATTTTTTTGCTTGCCGTTTTTACAGAAAAATAAACGGTTGCCCATATAACAAAAAAGCCGACAGTAAAAATGGCTGAGAATACGAGAAGCACTTTCGGCTCAAACGGAATCCATGAATTTGCAACATAGAAGAAAGAATAAACAATAAAAAGAGAAGCAAAATGACACAGAACAGATTTAGGCACAGGCCAATGCTCAATCTGATTGAACACCGTTGCACCTGCCTGAACAAAAGCCATAATATAGGTTGATAAAATACCAAGAAGAGCTTGAGAGCCGCTGAGCGAAAAATCCGACACGGTTTTTTCAAGAATGAGCCAGATAATTCCAACCACTATCGGACCGAAGCCTGCAAAAGCCATACCTCTGAGCAAAAATGTTTTAATATACTTATTCATAATTACAAACCTAACCTTTCTTTTACGATTTTCAGCTGCCTGCGTGAAACATAATCTGTGCAACCGTTTTTGAATGTGACACGCATTGCACCCGAAACGCATGCATCAAACCGTTTGATTTTTTTGATATTTGCTATACATGACTGATTGATTTTCACAAAATTATCATCGAGCATTCCTTCAACCATATACAGTCTGAGCCTGAGCAGATATTTTTCCGTTTGCGTCACCGCATAAACTTTACCGCCCTCAACAGTAAAAAACTGAATTTCAGCAAGCTCAAGCTTTACCGCTGAACGGCCAATATAGCCTGTAAGCTCCGAAACCTGCCCCGAAACAAAGCGCTCAATTTCTTCCACCTCCGGTGTACGGGAATGCGCGTAAATAATCACCTCTTCTTCACGCAATTTGTCAATTACAGTTGTGTATTTCATGAAATCCCTCCCTGCAAACTCATAATAAATCACCGTAAATATTATTTCAACAAAAATGAGCTAAGCGGTATATTTATTACTTTCAAGCGGTAAAAAAGAAAAAGTCTGCATCGGCTCAGTACCGACACAGACCACTCAATTATTTATCCTGCGGATAGATGATGCCTGTATTTTTTCTGATAAAGTCCATCTGTTTTGTGATGTACATTGTCTGTTCAGGGGTAACAACAGGACTTAAAAGAAGCTTGTTATTTACACATTCGCAAAAATGTGTAATCTGTTCTTCAAAGCCGTTGCCTGCATAGGGTGTGCTGATGCTGCGCGAAGTACCGTCATTGAAGAAAAGCTCAATTTCCTGCGGAGCATAGAACCGTTTCAGATAAGCATAGCCCCTACTGCCGTAGACAAAGCCTTCGTTGGGCTTGCGCAGAAGAATTGCGCTTGAAATATCGGCGATTGCACCGCTTTTATATTTAAGCAATGCACACATGTGGCTATCCACACCGTTATAAGCCGAACACTCAGCACTGATGTTTTCAACATCCTTACCAAGATACCAGCTTGCAAAATTAAGGCCATAAACTCCTACATCAAGCAATGAGCCTCCGCCGTTTTCACTTTTGAAAACATGGTGACCCATTTCATCTTCATCCATCGTGTAACAGAATTTGCCTTCAACACCAAGAATTTCGCCAAGCTCTCCGCTGCTGACAATTTCAAGCATTTTGATTGTGCCCGGCACAAATCTTGCCCACATTGCTTCCATGAGCAAAACTCCGTTTTTTTTCGCACAGTCAAACATCTCCTGAGCTTCGCGGAAATTTACCGCCATTGGCTTTTCGCAAATCACATGTTTTCCATTGTTCATCATCAGACACGAACAGTCCATGTGCCCAGAATGCGGCACGGCGATATAAGCCGCATCGATTTTATCGGACTGTGCCATAGCCTCATAGCTGTCAAAGCGGTAAGGTATGTCAAACTCATTACCGAATTTTTCAGCAGTTTCTGCGGCACGCGAGGCAACAGCTGCAAGCTCTGCACCCTTTACATTTTTTATTGCACCGGCAAATCGGTGCGCAATTGTACCTGTACCGACTATACCGAAACGGACTTTTTTCATAAAGCATCACCCTGTATTTTTTCTTTTTATTATACAGGTATTTCTCGCTATTTTACAACAGAAATTAAGATTATTTTGTCATATAAATTCTTTTTTGAAATATAAACATATATACATAGTAATACTGCACATCATAATGTATGCATTATTCTACAATTATCGTTATTTATGTTGTTGACAGAATAGCTTTTCTAAAGTATAATTCTTTTGTTACTTTAATTTTACTTTGTGTTTTGACAACAACGGAGGAAAAAATGAAAAGGATTGCAGATTTTATAGTATCTAAAAGATATATTGTTCTTGCTGTATCGGTTGTAATCACCATAATATGCGGCATTCTTTCATTAAAGGTAGGCATTAATGCTGACCTTACCAAGTACCTGCCCGATGATTTTTCAATGACACAGGGTCTTGAAATAATGAACACTCAGTTTCCGGCACTTGAAACTGACAATACCATACGCGTTATGGCTCAGGGGCTTGACGACGAAGAAAAAGCTCAGCTTCTCAGAGAGCTTGAGGGCATTGAATATGTCAGCAGTGTAACATACAACAGCAGCAGTGAATATAACAAAGACGGTTACACTCTTTTTGTTGTCAACACAACATATGACTACGGCAGCAAGGAAGAGCTTGCAATTGAATCAGCTCTTGAAACCGATTTTGCAGAATATGAGCTTATCTATAAAAATGACAACCTCAGTGATGTTGAAATACCGCCTGTGCTTCTAATAAGCGCTGTATCAATTGCGCTTGTTATCCTGTTCATTATGTGCGGCTCATGGTTTGAGCCTGTGATGTTTATGATAGCCATAGGCTTTGCCGTCATCATCAATGCCGGCACCAATATTTTCCTCGGTTCAATTTCAAATGTAACACAGGCAATTTCTGCAATTATGCAGATGGTGCTTTCAATGGACTATTCAATCATACTTATGAACCGCTACCGTCAGGAGAAGGAGCTTTGCGGTGACAAGTACGAGGCAATGAAAAAAGCTCTTAAAAACTCTTTCTCCTCCGTTGCTAGCAGTGCATTCACGACAATTGTCGGATTGCTGATGCTTGTGTTTATGAAATTCAAAATCGGCTTTGATATCGGTATCGTACTAGCCAAGGGCGTTTTCTCAAGCATGCTTTGTGTATTCACAGTTCTTCCGGTACTGATTGTCATGTGTGACAAGCTTATAACAAAAACCACCAAGAAAGAGCTTAATATTCCTATGGGTGCACTCGCCCGTTTCAGCCACCGCTTCCGTCATGTATTCACCGCACTGTTTGCAGTAATTTTTGTTGCGTTCATGTTCCTTCAGAACAATACGCAGACCGCATACAGCCTTGAAATGGCAGACCCGATTGCCGATGTTTTCCCACAGACAAACATGGTTGTTATGATTTATGATAACGACGATGAAGAAGCAGCGGCACAGATTGCGGATGAGGTTGAAAAAGACGAAAATGTTAAACAGGTGCTCGGCTATCCCAACCTTCTCGGCAAAGAATATACTGCAGAAGAGATGTTGTACTCAATTGACAACCTGAGTACAGCCTTCGGTGTTAACATGGCTCAGGGCATTGAGATTGACCGTTCAATGTTAGACCTTATTTATTACAGCTATTATGACGGTAGCATTCAGCCTGCTTCAATGACTGACTTCATAGAATTCCTCACAAATGATATTGCCAAGAATAAAGCTTTTGACAGCTACATCAATGAAGATATGCGCGCACAGCTTTCAATGCTTGAGCCTTTCGGCAACAAAGACAATCTCACAAAGCCGCTCGGTACAAAAGCTCTTGCAGAGTTTTTCTCAATGGACGAAGAGACTGTTGAAGGCATGATGCTGCTTTATTTCGGTGAAAAAGGCGGCGCAGACTGCGGCACAATGACACTCGAAGCTTTTGCGGATTTTGTTATAAACGACGTTTCAAAGAACGAGATGTATGCATCAATGTTTGACGAAGAAACTCTCGCTCAGCTTGACACATTAAAAACCTACACAAACAAAGCTGAGGTCACAAAGCCGCGCACAGCCGATGAAATGGCAGAAATGTTCGGCATTGAGCCGAGCCAGATGCGTCTTCTTTATGTCGGATATTCTGACGAGAACACATCCGTCGATATTCTTGGCGGTGCATCAAGAAAGCTCAGCCTACAGCAGGTTATTAACTTTGTTGTAAACAATTCCGACCGTTTTTCAACTATGCTTAATGATGAGTACATGCAGTTACTTCCCCTTGCACAAAAGGTTATTAACGGCACGGTTGAGGGTAAAGCATACACACCCGATGAGCTTGCAGCTCTGATGAATATGGATTCCGCTCAGCTCAAACAGCTTTATCTTCTCTATATCTCACAGTATGGCGACACTTCCGACTGGAGGATTTCCGTAAAATCACTGCTTGATTTTCTGGACAGCGGTATACTTGACCGCCCTGAATACTCTGCAATGATTGAGCCTGATATGAAAGCCTCTCTCAGCGGTGCAAGAACAATGGTGAATGCCGTTGTAAGCGGTCTCAAGCTTGACAGCACGGAAATGACGGCACTACTTACCTCAATGGCAGGTGAAGGCATACTTGACAAAGCAACGGTTGACCTTATCTATCTCTACCGTTCAAGCGCTGTCAACCGTAACGAAAACAGAAAGCTCAGCATTGAACAGCTGTTTAACCATCTTGCAACCGACCTTGTAAACGACCCCAAGTTTTCAATGGTTATAAGCGATGACATGAAAGCTCAGCTTGGCGGATTTAAAGATACTCTTACAGGCGGCATAGCAATGCTCAAGGGTGAAAGCTACTCCCGGATGATATTCCAGACAGTATACCCAACTGAAAGCAAGCAGACAGCACAATTCCTTAACCTGATAAACGAAATTGCCCGCAAGAAAATGGCAAATGAAATTTACCTCATCGGTAACTCACCCATGACACAGGAAATGTCACAGACATTTGACAATGAGCTTCTTTTCATCACTTTGCTCACTTCAATTGCAATTTTTATTATTGTTGCAATTTCATTCCGTTCGCTGATAATTCCCGCGCTGCTTGTTCTGATTGTTCAGTGCGGTGTTTATATCACCATAACAGTAGTAGGTTGGCAGGGCTACAGCATCTATTTCCTTGCACTGCTGATTGTTGAATGTATATTGATGGGCGCAACGATAGATTACGGCATACTGCTCACCAACTATTACCGCGAACACCGCAAAAAGCTCGAACCTAAAGATGCACTCAAGCAAGCATACAAAGGCTCTATGCACACAATTATGACATCGGGTCTTATAATGGTGCTTGTAACGGGAATTATAGCAACATTCTATACCGACCCGACAGTTTCCCAGATTTGCCGCACAATTTCAATCGGTGTATTTTCGGCAATAATTCTTATTGTTTTCATATTACCCGGTGTTCTTGCAACATTTGACAAGGCAATTACAAAAGAAAGAAAACAGTTTAAGAAAACAAAAAAGAGTAAATAAAAAGTAATTCTCTCTGATGCCGTTGCCTCGTGTGTAACCGTCAGAGAGAATTTTTTATTGATTTATAATCCACATACTGCTATACTTTATTTATTAGTGCCGATAAGAAAGGAATTCTATATGCAAAAAAACTCACTTGCCGTACCGCGCATTGATACCATAGATGCCGCCAAAGGTTTTGGCATGCTTTTTGTTATATTTGCTCACCTGAACTATACACCTGCTCCGCTGACTGTTATTTACTCATTTCACATGCCACTGTATTTTATACTTTCCGGTATGATGTTCAACCGAAAAAAATACAACAACTTCGGCACATTTTTAAAGCGCAGATTTCAGACTCTTATAATTCCATACCTGATATTTCAGTTCATTTCAATCGCCTTTTTCTTTTTAACCGAGCTTATTTTTTCAGGCTTTTCAACAGAGCTTTTAAAGCAGGGCAGTGTTTACATAACACAGGTTTTTGTTTCACAGGGTTCAGCTAATATGTTCAACCGTCCGATGTGGTTTGTGCTTTGTCTTTTTGCTGTGGAGTTAATCTATTATTTCATCAGCTCATTCAACAAAGCCGCAGTTGCAATAATCTGTGCTGTATTAACTGCCGCAGGCTGGCTTCTTGAATCGGATCTGATAAATTTTGACAACAATCTCCTTCCGTGGAGTATTGATTCAGCACTGTTTGCAATCGGTTTTTATGCAATAGGAAACATTTTTGCTCAGCCTGTAAAAAATACTATAGTTTGTATAAAATTAAAAAAATATAAAAATTTAATCTGTATTGGAATTGCCGCAGTATGCCTTGCAATCGGAATACCGCTTGCGCTTTATAACGGCAAGGTAAGCCTTGGATCCAAAATTCTTAATAACGGTTTTCTTTTCTACATAACAGGTATTATAGGAAGCATATTTACTCTGTCCCTGAGTATGATTCTTGACAGGATAAAAGTTCTTAATCATTTCGGCAGAGTTTCATTTTCCGTAATGGGTATACACTATCTGTTCAGAATGGTAGTTTCAAAAATCTATGTAATTCTCGGCCTTGAAGCATATAACTCAATGAGTTTAAAAGAATGCATCATACCCTTTGTCGCGGTTACGGTTATGAGTGCAGTATTTGCTTTTATATATGACAAAACAGATAAACACATCAGAATGAAATATGTAAAGAAGAAATAAAAATCAACAGCTTGCAGAGAAAAACATCTTTGCAAGCTGTCCTTATTTTAATTATAAATATAAAAAGAGGTGCTGATTTACACCCCAACATTTACATCATAACATAGAATCTATATATATGTCAACATGTTTTTCGTTATGTTGCTGCGTTTCTGTGTGTTGCACAATATTTTTTAGTTAACTTTGTACAAAATTACATCTTGCAAAGTAAAAAAACATGTGCTATATTATAGACACAGAGAGGTGATACCGATGTACCAGTAAAACCCCAAAAATATAATTGAGGTGGTACCGATGTACAAATAAGTAAAAACTCCTGTAATAAAACTGAGGTGGTTCCGATGTACAAGTAAACCTATCAGGCTCCCAAAAGCTTAAAAGCCAAAATAAAAATATATAAAATAAATAAAAAAACAAACCGGCCAAAAGCTTAAAGAGCCACAGAAACAGCTTTCATAAAAGACAAAAAGTTCACCGTAAACATCAAGTGAATCTTGCTTACAAGAAAGAAAAGAAAATGTGTAATGGGAAATGAGCTGAGTGTAAAAAATGAAAGTTGGACGATATGAAGAAAGAGAGGTAAACAAATGATGTTAGATACTAAGAGTGAACAGAAATAACCCTTGACTGAATGTGTAAAGAAACATCGGTCAAGGGTTATTTCAATTTTATGCATCTTTTGTTACCGACCGCTAAGGGCGGCTTTTTTTATTCTCCGAGAATTTCACCAATCATCATATCAACAAGCGAAAGGCAACGCGGTACATGGAAAGGACCCTTGAATGTACTACCCTTACAGGCAGGCTGTGTGGGTTTGCCGTCGCGGCGAAGATAGCCGTACCACTCACCGTAGGGTTCATCTGCAAAAAACTGTTTACAATAATCAAGCACCTGATAAAAAATATCCAGATACTTTTCATCTTTTGTATCGCGGTAAATCATAAGCGAGGCAATAAGAGCCTCATTATGCGGCCACCACAGCTTCATGTCATGCTCATATGCTTCGGGCGGATTTCCGAGACAGTCGATAAAGTAAAGTATGCCGCCGTATTCCTTATCCCAGCCCGCATTGAAAGCAAGGTCAAAAATCTCAACAGCTTTTGCATGAAGAGCTTTGTCACCTGTTTCGTTTGCGCGTTCCATCAAAAACCAGCTGCACTCAATATCATGACCGGGGTTTACCATTCTGCCGTCGGTATAATTAAGTCTTGCTGTACCGTCAGGTGCAACATTTTCAAGTGTGCAGCCAAGCTCAGGCTTAAAATGATATTTAAGAATATCGTTGACACACTCATCTGCCCTTTTATCATAAAGCTCACTGTTTTCCGGGTTTACTCTTTTAAGAACGGCTGTTACATTGAGAAGAATCATAGGAATACCGAGAGCTCTTCCGCTTCTTGTTTCAGGCACTGTTTTGGGTCCCATACCCGTAGGGTCAGGCATTCCGTGGTTCAGATTCCAATACATGTCATAAGCCTTGAGTGCGCGCTCAAGATGTTTCTTCTCACCTGTTATGCCGTAATACTCAGCATTTGCAATACAATAAAATGCCTCTGAAAAACAGTATCTTCTCTGTCTGAGCGGCTGACCGTCTTCTGTTACGGTAAAATAGAGTCTGTCACCCGCGTCTCTGTTTACACAGTGCTCCTCAAGAAAATCCAGACAGCTTTTTGATGCGTTAAGCCATTCTTCCTTCACTCCGTACACTTTACAAAGCCACGCGTAAATCCAGCCGCATCGACCCTGCATCCATACACTTTTATCCGTTGAAAAGATTTTGCCTTCTCTGTCAAGGCAGGTATAAACACCGCCGTAAACACTGTCCATTCCGTTTTTAAGCCAGAAATCTGCACATGAATCAAGCTGTGCGCGAATCCAGCCGCGCGTTTCAATAAGCTGCTCTTTATTCATAATAAAACCTCCTTTTAATTATCTGCTTTTTAATATAACACAAATTTTATTTTTGTGGAATAAGTTTACAGATATTTTTTCAGTGTTGACTTACAAAATTTTTTTAGTTAAAATTAACTTAAAAAAAGCAAGGTGGTGAAACTGTGCAACTGAAAAAGCAAAGAATTGAATGGGCGGATATTGCGCGTGCGCTCGCAATTACATTTGTGGTTATCGGTCATGTTGCACCTGCAGGAAATTTGCACACCTATATGTACAGTTTCCATGTACCTGCATTTTTCTTTCTTTCAGGTCTGTTTGTAAATACCGATACAACTTTTTTTAAACACATCTCGAAACGTTTCAAAAGCATTATGGTACCCTACTACTTTTTTGGATTTGCGGCAATAATTGTCTATCTTCTTTTTGGCCGCTTTGTATCCCAAAAAGATTTACTGACTTTGCCCGAATGTCTTTATGGACTTCTTATTGCCTCCGTCAAAACAAACTGTCTGAAATTCAATCTGCACCTGTGGTTTTTACCCGTGCTTTTTGTGATGAACATTTTAATTTACCCTGTAAGATTTATTGTGAAAAAAATTGAAAGATACTGTAAAACCGACATACGCTTGCTCATGTGTTTTGCAACAACGGTTTCATTTGTAATATCCTGTTTTGCATTTAGATTTTTACATTTGAATTTTTTCCCTTTCGGTGCAGATACCGCAATTAAACTGTTTCCGTTTTTTATCGCCGGCAATACCGCAAGCGAGTTCAAACGATTTATGACTTTTACTCCTCAAAAAGCCGGCTGCAAACTGTTGTTTGGATTTATTTCGGCAGTGCTTTTTGCAATTACCGCAATACTTTCAAAATTAAATGAACTGCAAACTGCTGAAAACTTCCATGTTAACTATACAAGAGATTACCAGGGAAACTCCCTTTTGTTCTGGTCGGCGGCAATTTTCGGCACAGTAGCTGTTATTACCGTTTCACGCATCATTCCTCCAGCGAAACCGTTGACATATACAGGAGAAAAAACACTCGCCATTCTCGTTATGCAAAAATTTCCTATAATGGTATTTAATTCGGTAATCCCCTTCACTTCTATTATGATTAACAAAGGCAACATCGCTGTAATTCTCACAGTTTCAGCAATTACAATTATCTGCTGTCTTACTGTTAATATCATAATAGAAAAATTCTTCCCCTTCGTTTATGGAAAAAATCGAAAGAAGCTCTAAAAAAACAACCGCAGTCAATTTGAACTGCGGTTGTTTTTGCCCTTGCAGGCTACACAAAAAGGGAATATAGGAAAGGTTATGATTACCTTTCAGGGAAGCAATCCGGGGCTTCTGCCACTCCCCGACTGCAATACAGATTCTATATTTCCCCTGTAACATGATTGTAAACGGTTTGTAACACATGCGTAAACGGCATGTTGCAATTATGTTACAAAAGTGATAAAATAGTTATAAAATTATTATCAGATTTAAAGGTGATAAAAATGGCTGTAATATTGGTAGTTGAAGATAACAAAAACACTCAGCTTCTGACCGCCACAAGACTTAAACCCTATTTTGAGGTTGTCTGTGCAAACGACGGACTTGATGCGCTTGATGTCTTTTATGCGCGTCATATCGACCTTGTTATAAGCGATATAATGATGCCTAACATGGACGGCTACGAGCTTCTCCAACGCATCAGAAGCGAAGGCTTTAACACACCAGTGCTTCTTCTGACCGCCAAGCAAACATTACAGGACAAGCGTGAGGGCTATAACCTCGGCACAGACGATTATGTCACCAAGCCTGTAGACTATGACGAGCTTTTACTCCGCGTAAATGCACTGCTGCGCAGGGCAAGAATTGCAACTGAAAGGCTTATAAAAGTGGGCGAACTTGCAATTGATGAAGCTGAACATGTCGCCACCTACAAGGGCGAAGTCATTCCGTTTTCGCGCAAGGAATTTGACCTGCTTTACAAATTTCTCTCCTACCCAGGCAAAATATTTACAAAAAAACAGCTTCTTGATGAAATCTGGGGCATTGACTCCGAATGCACCGAAGACACAATAAAAACACACATTAACCGACTGAGAAACAAGCTGAGCATTTGCAGTGAAATTGAAATAATTACACTTAAAGGTTTTGGCTACAAGGTTGAAATAAACAAATGAAAAAGAAAACAAAACGCAAGAATCAGGCAGCACCCAATGTAAAAGATATTCAGCTTAACCGCGGTCTTTCGCGTTGGTTTATATTGCAAACCTTTATCATGCTCGGTATCAGCGGTTTTACGACCATCGTTATGGACCAAGCAGCCAAATATTTTGAGAACACATCTAAGCTTGACCCTTTGCGTCTTCTTGGTTTTGTTTCACTGCTGGTTGTCATACTTGGTATATTCATACTTCTTCAATTCAGCGCAACGAAACGCCATCTTGAAAAAATATATAACTCAATAGAAAAACTTGCCCACGGCGAATACGGCCATAAGCTTAAAGTCAGTAAATATACGGTTTTCAGAAATCTTGCAATAGATATAAACCGTCTTAGCGAAGAGCTCCAGAAGGTTCACATGTTGCGAAACGATTTTGTGAACAGCTATTCGCACGAATTCAAAACCCCGATTTCTTCAATCAAGGGATTTGCACAAATTTTGCTTGACGACAACGGTTCACTTACACAGGAAGAAAGGATCAGCTATCTTCGCATAATAGCAGATGAAGCCGAAAGACTTTCCAAGCTTTCAAGCAACACCATTCTGCTTTCACAGTTAGAATCTCAAAAAATTCTTGCCGACACAAAGCCTTATTCGCTCGACGAGCAGCTTCGCCGCTGTGTAATAATGCTTTCAAATCAATGGACAGAAAAAAACATAACTGTTATAGGCGATATAAGTGAAGTAACATATAACGGTGACGAAGACATGATGCAGCATATGTGGCTGAATCTGCTCAACAATGCCATTAAATTCACACCTCAGAACGGCGAAATTAAAGTAATTCTGAAAGAGTATGATGATAAAATCACCGCCATAATTTCAGACAACGGTGTAGGTATGACACCCGAAATGACACAACGCATTTTTGACAAATATTATCAGGGCAGTTCAGACAGCACAAACAGCGGTCTTGGTCTTGGTCTGTCAATTGTTTACGGAATTATAAGGCTTTGCAAAGGCAGAATCAAAGTTGACAGTAAGCTTGGCGAAGGCACTACCTTTACCATTGAACTTAAAAACAGAATATGATATTAAAAAGGCACTTGACGGTTTAAAGCAAGTGTCTTTTTGTTTTTTGCCATCAGCAAAACTAATTTTAAAATTTAATTGCAATATACAGATCATATGATATAATCAATTTATAATCAGGAGGAATTTAAAATGGCTGAATTTCTTGAAGTAATTATGATAATCTGCTTTGGTGCATCGTGGCCTTTTAATGTTATCAAATCTTACAAGGCTCGCACGGCAAAGGGCAAAAGCCCCGTTTTTCTGTGTCTGATAATAATTGGTTACATAGCAGGAATTGCCGCAAAATTCATGAATGAGGCATACATGTCATCAATATCAGAAAAATGGTATGTTCTTTTTTTCTATTTTCTCAACCTTGTAATGGTCAGTGCAGACCTTGTACTTTATTTCAGAAACAGACAGCTTGACAGGAGAAGCAGCCAATGAAGATACTATCAATTGGTAACAGCTTTTCTACGGATGCGCACAGATTTTTGCACTCCCTTGCAAAGCTGAACGGTTTTGATATTCAGACAGCAAATCTTTTCATAGGCGGTTGCTCACTTGAAACACATTGGCAGAATGTTTTACAAAACAACGCATATTACGACTATGAAATCAACGGAAACGAAGCAAAGCGAAAAATCAGCATTGCTCAGGCTCTTGAAGCTGATATGTGGGACATTGTTACACTTCAGCAGGCAAGCTCCTACAGCGGCATGTTTGAAACTTACGAACCGTATCTCACATCACTTGCTGAAACAGTCAGAATAGCACAGCCGCAGACAAAGCTATATTTTCACCGCACATGGAGCTATGAAACAGGCTCTGAGCATCCGGGTTTTATCAATTATAACTGTGACAGCAGAAAAATGTATGAATGCATTGAAAAGGCTTCAATAAAAGCGACAGAAAAAATCGGTGCAGACATAATTCCTTCAGGCACTGTAATACAGCATCTTCGTGAAAAGACAAAAGAATTTAATTACCGTAACGGCGGACTTTCTTTATGTCGTGACACATTTCATCTTTCTGAAGATTTGGGAAGATATGCCGCCGCGGCAACCTGGCTGCACACACTCACTGATGAAAAGCTTACAACAAAAGAATTTGAAAATATGGATTTTAATCTTCTGAAAATTATTACCGATATTGTAAATTTATACTGAACAAATGAAAAAGAGGATTGACAGCAGTAAAACTGTCAATCCGCTTTTTTGAATTTTAAAGAAGATTTTTACGAAGCTCTGCACCGGATTTTGCGCTGAGATATGCAGGCGGTACATCAAACACTGTTTTGCAGCCTGTCATACCTTCCGAGTTCATTCTTGCTGCTGCGCGTGCGTAGCAGACAATTACACTTGCGGTAAACTCAGGGTTTGAATCGAGTTTTAGACTGTATTCGATAATGTGGTTATGCTCAAGATTTGCGCCGGTTTTACCGCTTCTTATAACAAAGCCGCCGTGAGGAATTCCGCTGTGATTTACATCAAGCTCTTCCTGTGATACGAAATTGACGGTTGTATCATAATCGGCAAAATAGTTGGGCATTGATTTGATTTCCTGCTCAATTGCCGCCTTATCTGCACCGTCCTTTACAACAACATAGCACTCTCTCGTGTGCTTCTCGCGTGTTGTAAGTTCAGGATTTGAGCCGCTTCTTACAGCATCAAGAGCTGCCTGTACGGGCACAGTATACTGCTTACCGTCTGCAACACCGTCTACTCTGCGTATTGCGTCGGAATGGCCCTGGCTGACTCCCTTGCCCCAGAAGGTATAGTCCTTACCATCGGGCAGGATTACGCTGCCGTAAAGACGGTTGAGAGAAAACATACCGGGATCCCAGCCAACAGAGATAAATGCTGTTTTACCCGAAGCCTTTGCAGCCTCGTCAACCCTGTCAAAATGCTCAGGAATTTTTGCGTGAGTATCAAAGCTGTCAACAACATTGAAAAGCTTTGCAAGTGCAGGCGTCTGCTCAGGAAGGTCAGTTGCACTACCGCCGCAGATAATCATAACATCAATTTCATCTGTCATTTTTTCGGCATCTTCAACCCTGTATACCGCAACACCCGGTGTATTATTTTTAACACTTGCGGGGTCGCGACGGGAAAAAACAGCAACAAGCTTCATGTCTTCATTCTGCTTTATTGCATTTTCCACACCTCTGCCAAGATTGCCGTAACCGTATATACCGATTCTTATCATAAAACATCAACCTCCGTTTCAACCTAAAAAATATATCACAATACAATTTCGGTTGCAACAGTTTTTTTAACATTTTTTCAGCGAATAATACCTTTGTACTCTGCCTTTACCTTTTCATAGCTTTCAAGGTTACCTATGTCATATCTGCTGCCCGGCATTTCCATGGCATAAACATCGGCCTGAGTGCAAAGCCAGGCAATATAACTGCCCGGTGCATCCGTGCCGCAGCCGCTCTCGATTCCCTTGCTGACAAGCTTCGCATCGTTTGCGGTGTTATAATAAAATGGCGGACAGCACCAATTGGTTTGCGGTGTCGGAGATTTCTCAGTCATTTTCGTAATTTTATCATTAGAGTCTATACTTACAACACCGCATTTGAGAAGCTTCTGCCTGTCAGGCTCATAATAGCGCATTATGCAGGATGCGTTTTTATTTTTTGCATAATTTATAAACTTAGTCAAGCTGAAATCAAGAACATTGTCGCCTGCAATAACAAGCATATCATCGTCAAGATTCAGCTTTTCAATTGCAAACTGAATATCTCTGACAGCGCCAAGACGGGTTTCGTTGGTATCTGTACCGTCATCAACAACAGTAATTTTCAAAGCTTTTGTTTTTGCCCAATCATGAAAATGGCAGGCGTATTTGCTGTTTGAAATAACAACATATTCGTCAATCTCGCCCGAAGCATCAATATCATCAACAAGATGATCGAGAATTGTCTTATCGCCAACCGCAAGCAAGGGCTTGGGAAAGTTTTCAGTCAGCGGATAAAGCCTTGTAGCATATCCTGCCGCAAGAATAAGACATTTCATATTTTCACCTCATAATTCAAGATGTATTCCGTCAGCGCTTTCACATATATGCGCGGAATATCTATCTCTCAGCGCCGGAAATGCCTCAAGATATTCAACAGTTACATTTTCAATAATACTTTCTTCATATTCGGGATCGATAAGCGCCATACAGCAGCCCTTGAAGCCTGCACCCGAAAAGCGTCCTCCGTAGATACCCTTCGTATGTGTCATGATTTCATAAAGCTTCTTAAGCTCAGGAGAACCCGTTTCCCAATTAACGATTGAAGATTTTCCGCTTTCAAACGAAAGTCTGCCAAATTCTTCTATATCGCCGTTGCGCCATGCCTCCGCACCCTTTTGCACACGCTCAAACTCCGTGTACCAATGCTCTGCACGCCTACGCCAGGTTTCAGGAAGCCTGTCCTTATATTTCAGATAAATCTCATACGGCACATCACGCAGATTTGTTTCTTCAAACTTATCATAATTCATTCCGGCATATGCCTTCAGTGCATATGCCGCACTGCGGCATTCATCAACACGCATATTAAATGCAGAACCTGCCAGACTTCTTTCAAGCCCGCTGAAAAATATAGCGATTTTATATGGCATCATATCTTCATTCTGAGGAATAAGCTCATATGTATCACTTTGCAAATCCATATAAAGAAGGTGGTTTTTCTTGCAGTAAACCTCACAGGATTGGTCAAGCTTGCCGCAGGAAACACCGACATAGGCATTTTCTGCCTCCTGGGATATAGCGATAAGCTCAGGAGCAGTAAGTGTGATGCCGTTCATAGTACAAAGAGCAGACAAAAAGGTTATGATAACAGCCGCAGATGATGAAAGACCGCCTATAGGGAGTTCTCCGTCTATAACAGCGCAAAGCCCTCTGCGAAGCGGATAACGCTTATGAAGAGCAATGGTGGCACCTCTGAGATGGTCTGCCCAATCCTTCTGGGGCATTTCCGGTGTTGCCAGAACATGCCACTGCGCCCTTTTATCAAACTGTACAGATTGAATTTCAATAACACCGTTTTCTTTCGGTCCGTAAGAAATATAGATACCCTTGTCTATAGCAATACCGGTGATTTTTCCGAGCTGATGATCGCTGTGAGCACCGATAGGACAAATTCTGTAAGGTGTAAATGAAGTGTGCAGCGGCGGCTTTTTATAAATTTTTTCAAAAACTTCGCAAGCAGTATTCATAAGCTTTTCAACCTTATTTAAGTATAAATTATTTTTCTTTATGCTACAAAAATTCATTTTATATATTCGATTATATCATCCGCATTTCAACAAATCAATAAAAACTTGTATTAACATTATTTATTCTAATCCCCCTATATTTAAATCATTTTTTACGGTTTATGATTCAAAAAAAGTAAAGCTGATGATTTTTTGATGATAACCGATCTGATATTGCCAAATAATTTCCTTGTAATAATTATTTTTCAGTTATTTCTTAATGCTACACTAAAAATAATAAAAGACAAAAAGGAGTCAGAAAAATGGGAATCTCAACATCACTTGTCGATTTGTCAACGGATTGGGACAGCACTGAATTTTTCGGCATAGATACAGTCGAACAATCAGAGCATGTCGGAGATGCTCTTGTGCGCTCCCTCCACAGCAAAGGTTATGTAAACATACACTTCATTGCTCAATCCACAAGCAAAAACGAAGACGATGTTATCAGACTGCTTGGTGACAGCATTTACCAGAACCCTGAAAAATGGAACGGTGAAGAATACGAAGGCTGGGAAACCGCCGACGAATATCTTTCGGGCAATCTTTTTGAAAAAAGAAAAATTGCACTTAAGGAAATAAGAAATAATCACATCCGCTTCAAGCGCAATATTCAGGCTATAGATAGGATCCGGCCGCAAAACATAAGCTTTGACGAGGTCAGGGTGCATCCGGGAATGTCTTTTATTCCCACATCCGTCATTGACGAGTTCATCAAATATCAATTCGGAGCTTTTTCGATGTACCGCCCCGGTATAGCCCTGCCCCCTTATCTCAGGGTGATACGCGATGAAGTAACCGGAAGCTGGGAAATACCGTCAAAGCTAAAAGCCAAATATGCAGATGTAATTGCAAACACATCCGCATTCGGAACAAGGGAAAAACACGGTCTTGATATTCTTGAAGACATTCTCAACAACAGAGATACCGTAATTTACTATCCTCAACCGAATTACAGCTACAGCACAACGAAAACCGTCAACAAAGCCGCTACCGCACTTGCGCTGGAAAAGCGCAAGCTGATAACCGAATCATTTGACAGTTGGGTTAAAAGCGAAGATAAGATTAGAAGCACGGTTGAGCAGAACTATATGCTCAGATACGGTTTCCTGCGCAAGCGCCATTTCAACGGAAGCTTTGTAGAGGCCGATTGGGGAAGCATTAAGCTTTACGATTATCAGCGTGATGCTATTGCAAGAATTATACTCACCCTCAACTGTCTTCTCGCTCTCCCCGTTGGCAGAGGCAAAACCAACATTATGGCAGTTTCGGCAATGGAGATACTCCGACTCGGTCTTGCCAAAAAAATCGTGTTCAGTGTACCCAACGGTATTATCGGTCAGTACAAAACAGCTTTCAACGAGCTTGCACCGAATTTCAATGTTACCTTCATTGAACCAGAAACCTTCAAGCCCGCCGTGCGCAGCAAAGTTCTCGAACACATCCGCAACAGCGAAACGGGTATTTTTGTTTTCGCCTACAGCTGTTTTGATATGATTTCTCTTTCAAGAACCCACTACATAAACAGCATCACGCAGTCACTCGACCGCGTTGAAGAAGCTCTGAAGGATAAAAGCAACGACACATCTGCGCTAAGGCGCAAAAAGCGAGATCTCAACAACAAGCTTCAGAAGCTTATTCTTGAACCTGAAAAGGACAAGCAGATTTATTTTGACGAGCTTAATTTCAATATGCTTTACCTTGACGAGGCTCACAATTATAAGGGAGTAAGTATATCAACTGCAAGCTATGCGCTCGGAATCAACAAACGCGGCTCGGACAAATGCAACAATATGATGGACAAGGTCCATTACATACAGCGCAACAACGGCGGCAGAGGCATCGTATTTGCCACGGCAACCCCCATTTCCAATTCTATAACGGATATTTATGTAATGCAGCGTTATCTTCAAAGCGGCGAGCTTGCAATTTGCAACATAGGCTCATTTGACACATGGATTAACGAATTCTGCGATAAAAGCACAGAATTTGAAATTGATGTCGACACCTCCAGATACAGACTTGCCACGCGCTACTCAAAATTTGTAAACCTTCCTGAACTGACATCGGTTTTTTCATCCGTTATAGAATACCATGCGCACGAAGAAGACGAGGGCCTCCCCCAATTTGACGGCTATACAGATGTCATTGTTCCGAAAAGCAAAGAGTTTTCAAGCTTTCTCCATGATATATCTGAAAGGTGTGAAGCCGTTCGAAAAGGAGCGGTAAAGAAAAAGGAAGATAACATGCTTAAAATCACCGTTGACGGCAGACTTGCAGCACTTGATATGCGCCTGGTGAATCCCGACTCTCAATACACTGAGCAATCCAAGGTTTCTTACTGTGCCGACAAGGTGTATGAAATTTATTGTCAAACTATGCAGAACAAATGCACTCAGGTTGTTTTCTGCGATTCTTCTACCCCAAAAGAAGGCTTCAACATTTACGATGAGCTTAAAAGGCTTCTCACCGAAAAGGGTGTTCCCGATAAAGAAATTGCTTATATTCATGAGGCAAGCACCGGCAGAAAGCGCGAAAAGCTTTTTGAAGACATCTGCAGCGGAAAGGTAAGAGTTGTTATCGGCTCAACATTTAAGCTTGGTACAGGCGTCAACATTCAGGAAAGGCTTATCGCCGTTCACCATATTGACATTCCTTGGCGTCCTTCAGATATGATTCAGCGACAGGGCAGAATGCTCCGCCGCGGCAACACCAATGAAAAGGTATATATATACCGTTATATAACGGAGGGAAGCTTTGATGCTTATTCATACCAGCTCCTCGAAACCAAGCAGCGCGTAATTTCAAAAATTCTCAAAGGAGATGAAATGACAGAGCGCGAAGTGAACGAGGTCGACGATGCCGTTCTTACCTATGCCGAAGTCAAGGCTCTTGCCATAGGCAATCCCCTCCTGAAGGAGCGCTTTGAAACAGCAAACGAGCTTGCACGGTTTCGAGCTCTGCGCTCAAAGAGCGACGAAAACCGAATCCGGCTTGAAAGCGAGCTTGAAAAAATGCCCGTATACATCAAAAACTGCGGTGAGCTTATTTTCACCTGTATGGTTGATGCGGTTTATATCAAAAACCATCCGATGAGCTGCAGTCAAGACAGACGCAAAATACTTCAGGGCAGAATTTCCGAAGCTCTCAACCGAAAAGAACAAGCCCATGAAGAAATCTGCATAGAGAAAGACTATTGCGGATTTAAAATTATCAGACCTGCAAATATGCCCGTGGACAAGCCTTATGTAATCCTTGAACGCAACGGCAGATACCGTGCTGAAATCGGCGAATCCGAAAAGGGCATTATGATTCGTGTTGACAATGTGCTGAAGGCTCTTCCGGAACGCCATGAAAAGCTCAAAGCACAGAAAGCAATGCTTGAAAAGAAAAGGGAAGATATTATCAACGAAATCGAAAACCTCAACTACTACAAAACAGAAATTGAGTTTTATCAGGCTCTTCTGAACAACATTGATAAAAGGTTAGGTGCAGCATGAGTAAAAACTACAGCCTTAATAATGAAACTTACCTTGTAAAGCAAAACGTAAATTCTGCTTTAAATATGCTGAGTGAGCTTTACTCCTCACTTATTGACCAAAACCAAAAGATGAGCTTTGTCCCCTCCGTAATGCTCTGGGGTGCTCCGGGTGTGGGAAAATCACAGCTTGTTTATCAACTCGGAGCTAAGCTTGAATCGGCTACCGGCAAAAAAGTTACTGTAACTGATGTAAGACTTATGCTTTACAATCCTATTGACCTGAGAGGAATACCCACCGCAAACGCAGACAAAACGCTTGCGGTCTGGCTTAAGCCCAAGGTTTTTGACATGGATGAAAGCAGCAATGTTATAAACATCCTTTTCCTTGATGAGCTTTCCGCCTGTACGCAGTCCGTTCAGGCAGCGGCATATCAGATAACGCTTGACAGAGTTATCGGTGAACACAAATTGCCCGACAATTGCATTGTTATCGCCGCAGGCAACAGAGGCACGGACAATTCTGTTTCTTACCGGATGCCGCGAGCTCTTGCAAACCGACTTTGTCATTTTGAAATTATACCCTCCTTCAGCTCATGGGTCAGCTGGGCTGAAAAAAATAAAATTGACAACAGAATAATTAAGTTTCTCAAAATGCGCAACGACTGTTTTTACTGTGAACCCGAAGACATGAACGAGCAGGCTTACCCCACTCCCCGTTCCTGGGAAATGGCAAGCAACATTATCAGAGCCTTCAACGGTGATGCAGAAAAGGCAAAAAACATGATTATGGGCTGTGTAGGAATTTCCGCAGCTACGGATTTTTTTACATGGTACCGCTCAGATAAAAGAATTCCCGAAGTCAGGG
This sequence comes from Acutalibacteraceae bacterium, assembly GCA_045539895.1. Lineage (GTDB taxonomy): Bacteria > Bacillota > Clostridia > Oscillospirales > Acutalibacteraceae > UBA8612. The sequence goes on along the minus strand of JAZQGE010000047.1, from coordinate 95,847 downwards.
ACATCTTTTCGGGCAAAAATCCGGATCCTCCTGAATCCACCGACGAAATATTTGCAATGGTTTCATCAATGACGGCATATGCGCGTGAGCATATAAGCGACATTAAGCAGATTTCAAACGCAATAGAATACACATTCAGAATACCTGCAGATTTCAGTGTCACATTCGTAAAATCTCTCCTGAGTATTGACACTGACTTTTCAAAAAAGCTGCTTGAGCTCCCGGTCTTCAAAAAGTGGCTTGAAAAGAGAGGAAGAATGTTAAATGGCATTATCTGAAGATTCAGTACGAAAGTACAAGCGCATGATTTCAAATGCAAAAAGCAGTCTTTTTATCAACAGACCGTTTTTTTTCTCCCTTCTTATGCACATGAAAATATCGCTTGATGAACAATGCCGTACCGCCTATACCGATTCAGTGCATATCTGCTTCAGCCCTTCATTTCTGAACGAAATCACAGACAAGCAAGTGGAATTTGTGCTTCTGCACGAGCTTCTTCATGTAGCGCTCGGTCACTGCACAAGGGGCAAAGAGCTTGACAATGAGCTGTTCAATGTCGCTTGCGATATAGTAGTAAATTCCACGATACTTGAAAGCTGTAATTTCGACCTTTCTTATATAACTCTCGACAAATACGGCGAAGCCATGCACCTGACTCCCGACGGCAGAGAAGGCTATCTTTTCACGGCAGAAGAGGTTTACCGAATGCTTCTTAAACAAGGGCATAGCTTAGACAGAAAAATCTCCTTTAACGATGACCATTCAAAGTGGGCTCCCGACGAAAACACTGTTGAAGAATCCTACCGTTGGAGAGAACGAATAATAAAAGCTGCTGAGGCGACAAATGAATTCCGCAAATCAAACGAATTCATAAAATTACCTCAATTTGCGCGTAAGTACATCAAAAAGAATCGAAAAGGAACTATAGACTGGCGTGAAGCTCTGCGGAACTTTATTGAAGATAACCTTTTCGATTATTCACTCTCGCCTCCCGACAGACGCTTCAGCAATTACGATTTCTTCCTGCCTGATTTCAACCTCACCGAAACAAAGCACAGCGCAAAACGGATTCTTTTTATGGTTGACACCTCAGGTTCCATAAGCAGCTATCTGCTCAACGAAATGCTTAATGAAATCAGAAACGCAATAAAAGCTTTCGACGGCAATCTTGAAGGCTGGCTTGGCTTTTTTGACGCCGAAGTTGTTCCGCCGAAGCATTTTTCAAGCATAGAAGAATTTGAAACAATAGAGCCCGGCGGAGGAGGATGCACCTCTTTCCGATGCATATTCGACTATGTGAACGAGCATATGAAGGATGAGCCGCCGTGGAAAATCGTAATACTGACAGACGGTTGGGCAGCCTTCCCGGACGAATCACAGGCAAATTCAATCCCCGTTCTCTGGGTTGTTTCTGACCAAGCAAGGAATCCCCCATGGGGCGCATATGTACACTTTGAAATATGAAACATATAAACAAAGAAAGGAAGAGTACAAATGAACATTGAAGAAAAAATTGAAAAGAATATTGAACTGACAACTAAAAATGCAGAACGACTGTATCTTGGCGAGCGTTACAGCCGAGCTGCAAAATTTCTTGACAACAACGGCTTCACTGTGTGCACCGAGTACGAGGGAAGCAGATATAACCTCTTCCTTCGAATTTTCCCTATAAGCGGTGCAGCTGCAATGGAAGTCGGCTGCGGCATAGTCTGTCTTAAAGAAGCTCGCACAATGATAAGCGAATATATCGCGCAGATAAACTGTCATCTCAGCGAGCAGAAGTTCCAGCTCAATGATACGGGTGAGATTTATGTATGCTCTGAAGCTTCTCTCGAAAAAAGCCATCTTGGAATATCAGACCTTCTTTATATGGAAGTTTCATCAATAAAGTTGCTCATTGCTTTCAGCGGTGTGCTCAACAAGCTTGCTCACCTCAGGCTTATAACCGATGAAGAAACCAATGTAAAACAGCTGATTGAAAATTCACTTACCATTGACCTTTATGAATTTGATGACATAGAATATATGTTTGATTTTGACGAAGAAGAGGAAGAAAAAGAAGAAACAGAAGAAGCAAAACCTTCTTACAGAAAGATATGCCGTCCGAGAAAAAAGCTCAGGGAGTTTCTTGACTCCGATGATGATTTAATCGTTCCGACAAGTATCACTTCAACAGACGAGCCTAAAGAAAAGTCAAGCGACAGCTTTGACAAATTTATTGATGAGCTTTTCAGCGACGACACCAAGCTGGATGAAGAAATAAGGAAATACTGCCGCGATAAACCGAACAGCTCCGACAGCACAGCGGAGAAGGTAAACCTCATGAATCTTATTATGGAAGAGGTACAAGAAAACAAAGATGCTAAAAGCGCACAAGACGATGAGGACGGCGACGATGACGACACAAAAGACGACAATCAGTAAAAAGACAAAAAATCCGGGAAGGGGTATTTCAAATGGGTACTGAATTTTTCAAAGCCGAATCAACAAAAGCAACATCAGACATTTCACTCGCACATGACAAGCCCTCACTCTGCAGCGAAGAATTCACAGGTGTGATTACAGCCGCTAAAGAGAGCGGTATTTCCGTATTCAGACATGTGTTCTCAGAAGACACTCGTATTGATCTCGATACCGTTCTCCGTTTTCAGATAAGAGGGCACAAATTCGAATCCAAAGTAACCAGGGCAACAACAGTAAGCAAATCAAGTTTTTCTAAGGGCGAAGAGATGTATCTCATCGCGAGAATTGCAAATGATATGTGCCGCGTTGAATTTGTTCTTGACTCCGAAACCTACAACATGTTCTCCTCCTACGATAAACTTCCTGAAAAAGCAGGAGCTATGCACGACTTCTTCGGCCTGCCGGAAGAGCTTCAGAAGGAAATCAGAGAAAACAATAAACACGGTATTTATCCCATCACCAGAACCGGTCAGAAAATAAAAGGCGGACTGTCACAGTACAGACTTAAATTCAACCTTTGCAGAAAGGCATATACACCTCAGCAGCAGCTTGACATTGAAGGCATCTTTGAAGATATTTCGAGCTTCTCATCCTCTGAAAGGAACCGTTCTGAAAGAAGGCTCAGCTACATTCTCAATATCAACCAGCACTCTGCAGATAACATTACTCTTACCAAAGAAGAGATTGTTGCCGAGCTTGACAAATACATCTACAAGCAGGACAAGGTCAAGGAAAAGCTTGCACAGGCAGTTGTAGCCTCCAAATACAAGAAGGTCAAAGGCTTCTCCGTGCTTCTTCTCGGCAACCCCGGTGTAGGCAAAACCGCAATTATGAAGGCGCTTGCCAAGGTGCTCGGCAGACAGTTCTTTGTTATTCCGCTCGGCTCAGCCACATCAATGCTCGATGTCCTCGGTGATGCACCGCAATACAGCGCCTCAGACTCCGGCGAGGTCGTGAAGGCCTTCTACAAAGCAGGCACAACCAACATTGTGATGGCGCTTGACGAATACGACAAATCCTACGAATCCGCCAAGGAAGGCGGTAAAGTCAGCAAAGCCTTCAACGATGCCATTTCCGACGAGCACTATTTCAAGGATGCTTTCCTCGGCACTTACATAAACACAGAAAACACAATTTTCATTGCAACAGCCAACTCCGCAGGCACAATTCCATCCAACCTTCTCAACAGATTTACCGTGATAAATGTTGAAGATTACTCTCCCGAAGACCTTCTTCACATTGCCCGTCACTTTATCATTCCCGAAGCCGTTGCAGAGCTTGGAATCAAAGACGGTGCAATTAAAATTGACGATTCCGTCATCCGCTATATTGCAGAATGCTACTGTGAAGATGACGGTGCAAGGGACCTTAAGAAGCACATCGGCAGCATTGTCAGCAGAGTACTTTCAATCCGTGACAGCGCGGGAACAAACGAAGAAATTGTTGTTGACAAAGAGTTTATTGAATCAACTCTTGATACCTATGTTGACAGCAACTCTCCCATTCTTGTGTACAGACGCAACAAGAAGTATTACAGCCCCCGTGTTGATGCTGAAATCAACAGCATTTTCGCAAAGCTCAGAATGGAAGACCTTGATGCTCACCTTCGTGACAAGTACGAAAAGAAGCTCAGGTATCTTGTCCACACAATTCCCACGGGCAACGCTTTTTCAAACTACGATAAGGACAGCTTTTTCCGTACGATAAATTCAACCCACTACGGACTTGAAGATGTAAAGATGCAGATTGCACAGTCCTTCAGAATTGCTTCTCTCAACAATAAACCGCTCACAAGCAACAGATACCTTTTTGTAGGTCCTCCCGGCATCGGTAAATCCTCAATTGTCAAAAGCATTGCCAAGGCAACTGATGCGGAATGTGCAAAAATTTCGCTCAACGGTGTTTCAAACGAAGAGGTGCTCAAGGGTCACAGCTTCTCCTATGTCGGTGCAGATGCAGGCTCAATTGTAAAAGCAGTGTACAAAATCCGCACATCAAAAGGAATTATTCACCTTGATGAAATAGATAAAATGGGTTCAAACGGCAACTCAAGTGTTGCGAACACACTCATCGACCTGCTTGACGATTCGGCAGAGTTCACCGACAACTTCCTCGGTGTGCCTATCAACCTCAGCAGCACGATGTTTATTGCAACAGCCAATGATATTTCCGCCGTTGACAAAATCCTGCTTGACAGATTCAACATTATTTATCTTGACGGCTACACCGAAACAGAAAAAGAACATATCATTTCCGATTATGTTGTTCCTTCTATAATAAAGGAGTACTGTCCCGACAGCATCAGCCTTGAATTTTCAGAGGAGGCACTCAATCTTCTCAGCAAGGTTTACTGCCGCTCCTTCGGTGTAAGAGATGCAGACAAAGCAGTAAGAAAGGTTGTCAAGCACAAGCTTTATGACAACACAGAAAGCATAGTCACCGTATCGGCAGAAGATGTCCGGACAGCGCTCGGCAAGCCACCCGCCGCAAGAGGTAATTTTCCCGAACATCTCTACCCCGGACTTTCTAAGGCACTTGCCGTTACAGGCAATAACAGCGGCATGGCATTTGCCGTTGAAACAATGCTCATCCCCGATGAAGAAAGTCTTACAATAACAGGTCTGCCGGGCAACAGTACGGTTGACAGTGTCAAGCTTGCTGTAAGCTATGTAAAGTGCAACTATCCCGGTAAGCTCAGCGGTAAGGGTATTCACATACATTTCGGCGAAGGTGCCGTTGAAAAAGACGGACCCTCTGCAGGTGTTGCAATTCTCATGTCAATAATTTCTGCCGCTTTCAATGAAACAATCAAAGAAAATGTTGCATACACCGGTGAAATAAACGGCAACGGCTATGTATTCAATATAGGCGGTACGATTTCAAAAATTCAGGCTGCAGAACAGTCCGGCTGTACAAAAGTATTTATTCCTTACGGCAACTATATTGAACTTAAAAAGGAAGAGCTCAGCCAGTTCAGCATTGAAATTGTGCCTGTAAAGCACGCAGCTGAGGTTATCAATGCAATTTTCCCCACACTTCCCAGACTTAAGGAAATTGCATAAAATTTCAAAAGGAAGGATTGTTAAGTGCAGGACGGCACAGGACCGTCCTGCACACAAGCGGGTGAAAAAATATGAAATATCCAATGCTTGTCAATTGGCTTAAAACTGAAAAAAACAAAGACGGCACTTACACCTTAACGGACATCAACTCCGGAAACACCTATAAGATGCGCAAGGAGCTCTACCACTATTTATCAAAGCTTGACGGCAAAACTCACCCGTACAGAATCAATAAAGCTTTATCGGAAAATTCGGTTGACAGAATAATTGACCGTTGTGATGAGCTTGGTCTTATACGAAGAAAACGGCTTATTGTTGACTTTCCTCAGATACTTTTTACGGTATGGATTCCGAAAATAACCAAACCGCTTATCAGCTTTGCAAAGCTGTACAACACCCTGCTTAAACTGCTCTGGTGGGTTACACCTGCGGTCGGAATATATATGTTTATGAATAACTTTTATCTTACAACAGATTATATGATACCGGGTTATATCGCAGGCACTCTGGCAGGCATGCTGATACATGAGCTTTCGCACATGCTTACAGGTCTGGCATACTCTGCAGATGTGTATGAGCTTGGTCTGATGCTGAACTTCTTTATGCCGGGAGCATATGTTATGCTCGACTGTGATGACATAAAAAACCGTTTTCAGAAAATGCAGATATATGCCGCGGGAATAAAGTCCAACATAATGCTGGCAGGAATTTTTCTGATACTGTCAACTTTATGGTATGAAGCAAGCGGCTTCATGCTCGGTGCAGCGCTGACAAATCTATTCCTCGGCATATTAAACGCATCTTTAATCGGACAGCTTGACGGAATGATGATATTTAACGAAATAATGGGCACTGACAATTTCATAAGCCTTGCAGGCGATATAATAAAAAACAAACGAAAAAGACAGGCACTTATTGCGCAGGGTGTACAGGGCAAGGCAAAGTTTGCCGCCTGCTGTATTATCTGCTCAACAAAAATTGTTATGCCTCTTATTTTTGCGGCAAATGTTATAGGGGTGATTGAATGTTTAGTGTAAAAGGCTTTCTCTGTGCGGCGCTGTTTGCTGTTCCGCCCGTGCTGTCTGCTGTTGCGGTTATATACGGGCTGTGGCTTCTGATTCCGATTCAGTTAATATTGCTTTTTGTGATAATTGCCACCGTACCTTATTTCAGAAAGCGCGAAACAATATGGATGTTCATCGGTGTTGCGGTCAGTATGCTGCCTGTCAACATTTACGGCGCAGTATTTCTCAGCGAGTATCTTTCAACAGGCGAAATCACCGCTGTAATATGGTGCTTCATTTTGTTTTATGTATTTTTCAGCATTGAAGAATTATTCTTTGGATTTCTTTCAAGAATAATCTGGCGCAGACAGTATAAAATCAAAATATAACACAAAACAGCTGCCCGTTTCGGACAGCTGTTTTGTATATTATAAAGCAATCTGATAAAAATAACACAAAAGGGTGTGATTGTTTTGCCTGAAAAAACCGGAAGACAAACAGTAAAAATTACAGGCGGAGTGTATATTGAAGCATCGGCAGGAGTTGTCGGAAAAAAAGAAGGCGAAGGGCCGCTAGGCAATGAATTTGACCGTATTTTTGAAGACGGGAGAATGAATGAGGACACTTGGGAAAAAGCAGAAAGTCAACTGCAGAAGCATGCAGTTGAAGCCGCAATGAAAAAAGCAGGCAGAAGGCCGGAAGAAATTGATCTCATTCTTGCAGGTGACCTGCTGGGACAAAGCATGGGAACAACCTTCGGAGTACGAGGTCTTGGAATTCCTTTTATAGGACTTTACGGAGCGTGCTCCACAATGGCGCTTTCATTGGCGACTGCCTCTCTTATGGTAGACAGCGGTGCTGCAGAAAATGTAATTGCGGCAACTTCTTCTCACTTCTGCTCAGCAGAAAAGCAATTCCGCTTGCCGCTTGAATACGGAGGTCAGCGACCGCCTCAGGCGCAGTGGACCTGCACGGCAGCCGGTGCTGCTCTGATTTCAAAAAACAAATCCCCGGTTTCAATTGAAGGTATTACCTACGGCAAAATATGTGACCTCGGCATTACAGATGCCAATAATATGGGTGCGGCAATGGCTCCTGCCGCAGCTGACACAATTGCGGCACATCTGCGCGAAACAGATGCATCTGCACAGGACTACGACCTGATAGTAACAGGTGACCTCGGTGCTGTAGGTTCAAAGCTTTTATATGAACTTCTTGAAAAAGATTACGGTCTGAACATTACCGAAAATCACAGGGATTGCGGGCTTATGATATTTGACATGAATGACCGCGATGTCAATTCAGGCGGTTCGGGCTGTGGCTGCAGCGGTGCCGTTATATGCACACATTTTATGAACAGGCTAAGCAGCGGCGAGCTTGAAAAAATTCTTTTCGTCGGCACGGGTGCACTTCTTTCGCAGCTTTCCCCTCTTCAGGGTGAAAGCATACCATCAATTGCACATGCAGTTGTTATGAAGGGAGTGAAAAGCAAATGATTATGAGAATATGCCGATATATAAATCTTATTACCTGCGCCGGAAAAACAGTAAAAGTTTTATATTTTCTTAAAACCGCAGTTTGTGTTGCGGCTGTTTCTTTTGCGCTGATTGAAGGCATTATAATTACAAAGCAAGCTTTGTGTAAATAACAACCATACAAAATCAAACACACCCCGGATTTTGCAATTACGGGGTGTGTTTGATTTTATCTGTCATTTAAAATTGAAGCAGATTTTACAATGTTTGCAAAAATGGGATTCGCAACAATAAGCTTATCGGCAATTTCTCTTCCGATTTCGCTATTGAGGCCATTTATATCACTGAGCCAGTAATCAATATCCTCATCTGTGAAAAGTTCGGGATTCTGCTTGTAATATTCACAGAACTGATACACAGTCTGGATATTGTCAATATCCTTTGCAATGCTGTAATTTATGCTTGATTTAGCATCCCATTCATTCCATGCTTCTGAGCATTTATTAAGACTGACAGCGGACGGATATGTACCGGAAAGCATGAACGACTGCATAATATCATTTTCCTGTCTGTCATAAAACCTGAGATTTTTCTGTTTATCAGGGCGGGATATATCATCCGTTTCGCGTTCGGCGAGGTCATGTATAAGAAGCATGTTGAGAATGCGTTCCTTGCTGTAACCTGCAGCATCAGCCTGTTCGGGAAGATAAAGCATGCCCATAAGCCAGCAGTTATACATATGCTCCACTATATTCTCCGGTTCGGGAACCTTGCAGTTAATCCAGCCCTTTCTCTTTATAATCTTTGCACAGCTGAATTTATCATAAGGCTCTGACAAACTGTATCTGTATACTCCGCTTTCCTTTATGGTTGTAAGCTCATCATACATCCACATAAAATATCTGGCAATATCAGCCATACCGCTGAGTGTTCTGCTTGCGATTGCCCATTCGATATAGCCTGTTACCTTTGATACATAATGGGTAACATCAAACACATTGTCACAGTCTGCCGCTTCAAGCCTTGCCTGAATAAGATTACATAGTGTCATAAGCTCAAGCAATGCCATTGGCGAAGGCACTCTGTTTTTCATTTTACGGTCAAGCGAAAGACACAGAACATTGAAGGTATTTTCACCCTTTGTAATATCATCTTCAAAGTCAAGAAGCGACTGATTGGGAATATAGGGCTTATCGCCGTAATATTCAAGGTGGAAACCTCTGTTGACCGAGTTTGCTATTTTGTCCGTCAGCAAGGTTTTGAGGTAATGAGCAAGTGTTTTTCTGTCATTTTCATGTATAAGACTTACACTTATACCTCTGATAAGGAAAGCTGTATTGCGTTTTTCCTCGATGCTTGTAAACTTTGCAGTTTTATAACGCTGTATTTCAGTGTTGTTGTAATTTTTGAGAAGGTTTATGCACTTGCCTTTCCTGACCTTGTTTCCAAGTCTTGCCATCCAGAATGTAAGCTCGCTTTTGCCGAAAAGTGAAAGATAATTGTAATAATCCTCGGCAATAATCATAATCTTGTGTTCATAGTGTTCGTTGGCATTGAGCATCTCAACAACGAACCTTGTTATATTTTTCTGAAGAACCATATTGAAGAATGAAAGGCTTCTCACATCCGCATCCATGTCCGTGCGTGTAAGCACAAGCCTTGCAATCTTATTGATGTAGTGCTTGGCAATAAGGAAATCCAGTACACTTCTGTGTCTTCTGATAAGTCTCCAGCGCACATCAAAATTCGCCTGAGCATCAGAAGAACCCATTGAACCGAATTCAAATTCAAAAGCCAGCTCCGCCGCTGAATCAAGCACATTGCGGCTGCCGAGAGTTTCAATACAGATGGCATTGTAAAGTGTTGCTATATTTGAGTTTCTTCCCATGAACTCCTGAAGATTGTTTTTAAGCACAAAAACAAGCCAATATGCATCAACCGTAAAGAAATGAAGCCTGACAAGATTTTCATACACCTTTTCGGGAGTAACGGATGACGGCAGCTCAACGCCTGAAACCTTGACGGTGTTGCGGATAAACTCAATGCTTTCACGGCGCTTATAAAGGTCCATTGAATCTATGCTCATGCTGTGCATAAAATCGTCCGGAACAAGAGGATGAACCTCGAATCTGTGCTGATTGTTGACAGTAAAATCCGAATCAATACAAACAACAATCTTACAGTCAAGCTCATCTATCCTTCTGCTCATGCAGTGGTAAAGAGCCTCATTACCGCGCGAAAAATCCCTTATTCCGTCAATCATAAGAAGAGGTGTTTTACCGACAAGGTGGCTGATACTTTCACCTACAGCTTCAATATCCTCAACGAAAGCAGAAATAATATCGGCTTCCGTAATCACATCTTCTGTTTCCGCCATACGCTCATATGATGCTATATCAACAAAAAAAGGAACGATGTCGCTGTTATTCTTTTCTATTGCAAGATAGATATACTGCATAATGCGGTTTTTATAAGAACCGAGAGGACCGTTTATTCTGAAAACATTTTTTTCAGAGCCGTATCTGCAACCGTCAACAATAAGCTCATACGCATTGCGTATTACATCCTCGCACACACAACCGTCAACAGTTGCCACATAATCAAAAATGCCCGAAAGACCCGACAGAGAATCAAGACAGTCCTGTGCAGATTTTCCGAGCATTTCATTTGCACCCGAATGGAAGAATTTCTTTGAAAATTCAAGTGCTGATATCTGAGTTTTTTCCGTAGGCTTCCTGGGTTCCGTATTGATAATCGGAACAGAAATCTCGGGAAAAACCTCTGAAATGTCGTGCACGAAGTCCTTGTCTATATCAGTAAATTTCTTGATTTTTTTATCAAGAAAAATTTTGTAACCCTTGCTCTGAACATTATCTATTTCTATATACCTGCTGAGGTTATGTATACAGTTTCTGAGCACTCTCTTTGCTTTTTCCTCATCAACATTATCGTAGGCTGATGAATCATTGTAAAAAGAATTGAAAAGCTCATCATATACCACAACGCCCGGCGCAAATATTACAAGAGATTCAAGAACCCTGAAATTTGATTCGGGGAAACTGATTTCTTTATCACCGACATAAAGCATTCTTGCATCAAAATCCGCAATAACTTCACCGCAGCTGCCATACAGTGAAACATGTCCCGCAAGACGGTCATTTTGGTCAATGTAACATGTCCTGAAGAATTGTTCACTCATTGTAAAATTGCACCTCATTTCAGAAATTCGTTATTTTATGGGGAAACTATACCTATTATACTCTAATGGCATAATTCAGCTTTGTCAACAAAACCTTACTTCGTTTTACAATTTATTTACAAATTTTCCCAACAAAAAAACAGCTGCCTGAAACAGCAGGCAGCTGATGATTAGTTCCTATGAATTTTTAAAAATGTCCGCCGCGGATTGAAACAACAACTTCATCTATCTTCATATAGACAAGACCAAGAAGCTCAACAGCTTTGTAAAGTGCTGTGCGGATAAAAACACTTACAGGGTTATCGTCAAAGCCCTTTGTTTTCTCAATTGTTATGCTGTCAAGAAGCTCGCTGTTATCACCTCTGAAGGTTTTTACAGCCATTGTTGAATCGGTAAACTCAACAGTTGAATAAGTTGTAACATCGGCATTTTCAAAGCCGTATGCAGTATAGGGCCAGAGATACATATCGTCCATTGAACCCTGATCGCAACAAGCATTTGTGTTGAGATAAATTATTCCGTTGGGATTTTTATATGTTTTTCCGCTCTCAGCTTTACCTACAACAATACCGTCACTGATAAAGTTTGAACGGCCCTGCATATGAGTGTGACCGGTAAAAACTATATCAAGGTCATACATTTCAAATATAGGCTGAAATACGGCATTGAGAAGTATATTTGTTTCGGGTTCGAGCATAGCTATGCCGGGTGCGTAAAGTCCCTGATGCATTACTCCAACGCGCCATTTTGCATCGGGGTTCGCTTCAACCGCTTCCTTTGCCATTGCTCTGTGGTCCGCCGCTGAGCCTGAACAGGCATCAAAAACAAGATAAAGCACATCGCCGTATCTGAACCAGAAATCTCTGTCAAGTCCCGTGAAATACTTGCCGAAAAATTCGTTGGGCATATGCGTATAGTATTCATACATCATACCCTTTTTGTCATGGTTGCCGATTGCAAGTGCAAGAGGCAGGCTGCGTGTGTATTCGGGCATTAGAAGTGTCTGCCACTCGTCAGCTGCCTTACCTGTTGAAGTGTTGTCACCGGGTGAAAGAAGGAAGCTTATATCGGGATTTTTTGTCAGTGCTTCATCGAGCACACTCTGCCATACATAGCCGATTCTTGACTGCTCTTCAGGATTATCAGTGCTCTGTCCGCCAATCTGAATATCGCCGACAAGAAGCATTTTATAGCTGTCAAAGCTTTTTGATTCATACTTGTAAGCTTCGCTCCAACCTTCTTCCGAAAGCCACTGATAATAATAAGTTGTGTTTTCTTCAATACCTGTAACGGTTACACGGCAAACAAGCTGCTCATCATTTTCGGCGGGTGTTGTCTCGCCCTCAAATACAACCGCACCGCTCATATCCTTGCTCTTTGAAAACTTAACCTTAGGGTCTGCTTTTTCCTTCGCGGCATGCCAGCAAAGATTAAGCTGAGTCTGATCTGCACCGACACAGAGCATGGGGAGAGTATTTTCATCGCGTAGATCACCGTAAACAGCATCCCACTCCTCGCGGGTCAACGACTTGTCATCGAAAGCCGCAGAGGACACGAGGACACTTTGTAAAAGAATAACCGCAGATAAAACAGCAGCAATAAATTTGATCGTTCGCTTCATATCTTTTCGCCTCCAAATAAATTTATAAATCTATTTTAGCACAATAAAACCTCTATTACAAGTTTGTTTGCTGATTTTTTTCCATACGCTTCCAATTAAAAAAGCCATACAGATCATTCATAAGAAATGCTGCAAAGCAAAAAACCATCGGCAGATAAGATATATCTGCACGGCTTGCAATTACCCAGAGCACAATCAGCACCACATCATTTGCCGAATAGGCAAGAGCATAATATGGACTTCTGAAAAAAGTCAGTCCCGAAGCAAGAAAGCTTGTTATGACCGAAACCGTACTTGCAACAAGCGAATTATTTCCCAGCGCCTTAAGTATAAACCAGAAAACAGCCGTTGTAACCGCTGCACCTGCCCAAAGAACGGTTTTCTGCATTTTTGAAAGGCGGCTCACTTTCACCTCTGTTGTTTCCTTATAAGGGTGCTTAAGCCATGAAAAAACAGCCATAAGTGCTATTGGAGCAGTCATTCCAAGGTATGTGATCATTTCACCGAAATAGCGGAATCTATAAGATATTACTCCATAGAACACAGCAAAAACAACCGTAAGAATCTGACCGATTACATTACCCTTTGCAACAAAAATAAGTGCTGTCACACCAATCAGAGACGCTATCAGGTTAAGAACATCCGCACTGCTAAAAGCAAACGAAGCCGTTACAGTTACAACAGAACCAAGCCACAGCGCCCATTCAAATTTTGTAAGAGATTTAACCGATTCAATAATTTTCATTACACAACCTCCGTAAAAAACAAAAAAACACCCGCGCGGCACATCTTCAAAGACCTAACGATGTGGCCGGAACGGATGCAATGCATCTTCACTACCCGGTGGCAGCCCGATATTTTTTCAATATTTTAACATAGCTTTATTTTTCTGTCAAGCTGTGGTAAAATTCAGTCGGGTGAGTTTAATGACACAGATACAAAAAGCACTTTTTGAAATGCAGGATACAGCATACCGCGATTTTCACAGCAGACTTATACCTGAAATTGACAAAGCAAAAGTAATAGGTGTTCGTACACCTGAGCTTAGAAAATTTGCAAAAAAGCTGTACAGCACGCAGCAGGCAGAAAAATTTATTAAAAGTCTGCCGCACAAATACTATGACGAAAACAACCTGCACGCATTTCTGATTGAGCAGATAACAGATTTTAATGTCGTTATATCGACGATTGAAGCTTTTCTTCCCTTTGTTGACAACTGGGCAACCTGCGACATGATGCGTCCGAAGGTCTTTAAAAAGCATCTGCCTGAGCTGAAAGAGAAATGCTTAGAATGGATTAAAAGCGGCGAAACATACACAGTGCGTTTCGGAATTGTTATGCTGATGACACATTTTCTTGACAGCGAATTTTCGCCCGGAATACTGTCTGCCGTTGCACAGATTAATTGCAACGAATATTATATAAGCATGGCTGTTGCTTGGTTTTTTGCAACCGCTCTTGCAAAACAATATGAACACACCCTGCCGTATATTGAAAGACGAAGCCTTGACACTCATACTCACAAAAAAGCAATACAAAAAGCAAGAGAAAGTTACCGTATAACAGCAGAACAAAAATTATATCTGAAATCACTTGTCTGAAGACAGGTGATTTTTATTTTTTCTTTCTCTTGTCTTTGAGCAGCCTTACATTTTCATCAACCTGCTTTTTGTGCAGAGGATACCACAGCCACAGAATAAGACCGAGTGAAACAAACCCTGCCGCGGGCACAAGTGTAGAAATATCAAAAATACCGTTGATAACCTTTTTATCAAAAGCAGTTGACTGACTGTAGCCTATAAATGTAAGTAGCGCACCGGTTATGCCTGAGGATGCCGCCTGACCGAGCTTTCGTGCAAATGAATAAAGTGCGTAAACTGCTCCGTCCTCGCGGATTCCGTTACGGATTTCCGAATAGTCAATAACATCGGTTATCAGCGCCCACGAAACCATTGAAAAAACGCCAAGGCCAAACCACTGTACAGCCTGAAAGCCCAGATACACCCACACACTCTGAGGGCGCACGAAATACAGAACACCGCTGACAGCTCCTGCCGCAAGGTTTGAAACGACACTGATTTCCGCCTTACCAAATTTCTGAGCAAGAGGCTTTGCGACAGCTGCTGACAGTGCAATTCCAACACTCATTATCAGCACCGACAAGCTTTGCGCTTTTGCATTACGATAAAAATTAGGAAAAACATAGTTTGCCATCTGCTGCATTGTAAGCTGAGCCAGAAGCATTACTACGGATGCGGCAATAATAGAAATGAGAGCACGGTTTTTAATTGCATTTACAAGCATTTTTCCGATCCCGTTGCTTTGATGAGCATTTTCACTTGTGTGAACACTTACCCTTTCCGTAGTAAGGCTGAAGCACAGCAGATAACAAACTATGGCAAGAAGTGAAAAAGCCCCTGCTATGACCGTAAATCTTGAACCGTTGAGAAGCTCCTTACCGTCAATTCTGTCATACGCAATAATCGGTACGATTGCCGTAACCACTGCCCCTGCAAGCATTCCGCCCATTGTGCGGTAAGTGGAAAGCGACTGTCTGTCGCCCGGATCTTCTGATATTGCCGAAGCCATCGAGCCGTAAGGAATGTTGATCGAAGTATAAAAGACCGAACCCCACATAATATAGGTAATAAACAGATAGGCAATTTTAAATCCCACGGACATATCCGCAAGCGAGCTTTGATATACGAGAAAAGACGAAACTGCAACCGGTCCGCACATCCTGCGAATCCATGGCTTGAACTTTCCGTTTTCGGTCACTCTGCTTTTATCACAGATTCTGCCCATTGCAACATCGGTAAACCCGTCCACAAAACGGGCAACCATCATTACAATGCCTACAACTGCCGCTTCTATTCCCATAACATCGGTATAGAATTTGAGAAGAAAGCTTGATGAAAGCAGGAAAGTAAAATCGTTACCGAAATCACCGAAAAGGTATCCGATTTTATCTCTTATTCCAAACGGTCGGACAAAATTTTCAGATTTGTTTTTCACTTTAAGTTAACCCCCAAAAATCTTCTGGCAATATAATGATGTTATTTGTTGCTATTGACTAAATAATATAAAAGTAATATAATTTTTTTGAAAATACATAAAGTAGGAAGGTATTCTTTTCCGTAAATCTTTATTAACTATCTAACTTTTCAGGAGGAATTTTTAAATGCGAAATGTAGTGAATTTCAACAGCGGTTGGCTTTTCTCAAAGACTTCCGACGGTATTCCTGCTACCGTTCCCACAGATTGGGAACAGCTTAATCTCCCCCACACATGGAACGCAACCGACGGACAGGACGGCGGTAACGATTATCACAGAGGCACCTGCTACTACGCAAAAGAATTTGCAAGAGCTGAGCTTCCTCAGACAGACTGCATTTACCTTGAAATCAAGGGTGCCAACTCCTCTGCAGAGGTTTATCTCAACGGTAAAAAGCTTATGTCACACGACGGCGGCTACTCAACCTGGAGAGTAAACCTGACAGAAAATCTTCTGGACAGCAACCTGCTTGTCATTGCCGTTGACAATGCGCCTAACGACCATGTTTATCCGCAGATGGCAGATTTCACCTTCTACGGCGGACTCTACCGCGATGTAAACATCATTGGTGTTAATAATACCCACTTTGACCTTGATTATTACGGCGCACCCGGAATCAAAGTCACTCCGGAAATAAAAGGCAACAATGCAGAAGTTGAAATCGAAGTGTTTGTCACAAACAAAACAGAGACTCAGACATTCAGATATACCATTCTTGATGCTCAAGGCAACATCGTTGCAACCAAGACAACAGATGATAGCGAAGAAGATTTTGACATTGAAAATGTTCACCTCTGGAACGGTAAGAAAGACCCCTATCTTTACACAGCAAAGGTCGAAATTCTTAACGGTGACACGGTGCTTGATGAAGTGAGCGCACGTTTTGGCTGCCGCACCTTCAGGGTAGACCCCGAAAAAGGCTTCTTCCTCAACGGCGAGAGCTATCCCCTTCGCGGTGTTTCACGCCATCAGGACAGACTCGGCATAGGTAACGCACTTCTTCACGAGCACCATGAAGAGGACATTGAGCTTATCCTTGAGGTAGGTGCAAATACAATCCGTCTTGCCCACTATCAGCACGACCAGTATTTCTATGACCTGTGCGACGAAAAGGGTCTTGTAATCTGGGCAGAAATCCCGTATATCTCAAGACATCTCCCCGATGGAAGGAAGAACACAATCTCACAGATGACAGAGCTTGTTGCACAGAATTACAATCATGCCTCCATCTTCTTCTGGGGACTATCAAACGAAATCACAATGGGCGGTGCCGAGGACCCCGACCTTATTGAAAACCACAAAATTCTCAACGACCTTGTTCACAAAATGGACAAAACAAGACTTACAACAATTGCTGTTGTTTCAATGTGCGGAATTGATGCTTCCTATCTCAAAATTCCGGATCTTGTATCATACAACCACTATTTCGGTTGGTACGGCGGCGACACATCAATGAACGGTCCGTGGTTTGACAAATTCCACGCAAAGTACCCTGAAATCCCGATTGGTATGAGTGAATACGGCTGTGAAGCACTCAACTGGCATAACTCTGATCCCAAGCAGGGCGACTATTCAGAAGAATATCAGGCTTTCTACCATGAAGAGCTTATCAAGCAGCTTTTCTCCCGTCCCTACATTTGGGCAACTCATGTGTGGAACATGTTTGACTTCGGCGCAGACGCAAGAGCCGAGGGCGGCGAAAACGGTCAGAACCACAAGGGTCTTGTAACCTTTGACCGTAAGTATAAGAAGGATTCATTCTACGCATACAAAGCATGGCTTTCAGATGAGCCATTTGTTCACCTTTGCGGCAAGAGATATATTGACCGTGTTGAAGACACAACAAAGGTTACCGTTTACTCAAATCAGCCTGAGGTTGAGCTTTTTGCAAACGGCAAGAGCCTTGGCAAAAAAAATGCGGCAGACCACTTCTTCTATTTTGACGTGCCCAACGCAGGTGAAACAACCCTCACTGCAGTTGCAGGCGAACACAAGGACGAAAGCACCATCCGCAAGGTTGACAAATTTAACGAGGATTATCTCCTTCGTGAAAAGGGCGCAGTTCTCAACTGGTTTGATGTAACAGAGCCTGAAGGCAGACTTTCACTCAACACACCCATCAGCGAAGTATTAAAAACCTTCCGCGGTAAGATAGTACTTCTCTCAGTCGGAAAAATCATTATGTCCCAGATGAAGGCAAACTCAAAATCCAAAGAAAAGAGCGGCGGATTTTCCATTGCGGGCTTTAAACCCTCACCCGATCTTCTGAAAATGCTTGGCGGCTTCTCAATTCTCAGAGCCTCCAGCATGATGGGAATGATAAATGTCAGCATGACAAAAGAACAGCTTCTTGACACAAACAAAAAGCTCAACAAGATTAAGAAAAAGAACTGATACAGGAGAATAATAAAATGAAACTCTCATTCCGTTGGTACGGCGAATCAGACCCGATTTCGCTTCAGTATATCCGACAGATTCCCAACATGAAATCAATTGTAAGCGCTGTTTACGATGTTAAGCCCGGCGAAGTGTGGCCCGAAGAATCCATTGCAAAAATGGCAAAGCAGTGCGAAGAAAACGGTCTTGTTTTCGATGTTGTCGAATCAATTCCAGTGCACGAAAACATTAAGCTTGGCAGAGGTAATGTTGACGAGCTTCTTGAAGTATATTGCGAAAATATCCGCCGCTGCGCAAAATACGGTGTAAAGTGTGTAACCTATAATTTCATGCCCGTTTTTGACTGGACAAGGACACAGCTTGACAAAGCAGCTGAAGACGGCTCAACAAGCCTTGTTATGTATTGGGAACAGATGAAGGGTCTTGACCCGCTCAAGGACGATATTCATCTGCCCGGCTGGGATTCAAGCTACACTCAGGATGAAGTAAGAGAGCTTATCTCCGCTTATGGCGAAATCGGTTCAGAAGGACTCTGGGCAAACCTTGAAAAGTTCCTTGAAAAGGTTATTCCGGTTGCAGAGGAATGCGGCATCAGAATGGCAATTCATCCCGACGACCCGCCCTACCCAATTTTCGGTCTGCCGAGAATTATTACAAACGAAGAAAATCTTGACCGTATGCTCGGCATTGTTGATTCACCTGCAAACAGCCTTTGCCTTTGCACAGGCTCACTCGGCTGTGCGGCAACAAACGATGTTGTAAAGATGGTAAGAAAATACAGCGAGATGGACCGCATTGCATTCATGCACATGAGAAACATTCTCATCATGGAGGACGGCAGCTTTGAAGAAAGCGGTCACCTTTCCGACTGCGGCAGTCTTGATATGTATGAAATTACAAAAGCGCTTGCTGAAACAGGCTTTGACGGTTATGTCAGACCTGACCACGGCAGAATGATATGGGGCGAAACAGGCAAGCCCGGCTACGGCCTTTATGACCGTGCACTCGGTGCAGCTTATATCAACGGACTTTTTGAAGCCTGTGAAAAAGCGGCAAAATAAAAGGGAGGAATTTTAAAATGCAGAATAATGTACTCAACACAGACCTTACAGGAAAGGTTGCCGTAGTTACAGGCGCAGGCGGTGTGCTTTGCAGTGCTTTTTCAAAAACACTTGCACGCGCAGGCGCAAAGGTTGCACTGCTTGACCTCAACGATGCCGCCGCAGAAGAAGTTGCGGCTGAAATCAGAGCAGAAGGCGGCATTGCCTCGGCATACAAGTGCGACGTGCTCAGCAAAGAAACCTGCTATATGGTTGCAGATACTATTGAAAAAGAGATGGGAAAGTGTGATATTCTCATCAACGGTGCAGGCGGCAATAACCCCAAAGCAACAACAGACAAGGAATACTTTGAGCTTGGCGACATTGATGCCGATACAAAGAGCTTTTTTGATCTTGACAGCGCAGGTGTAGGCTTTGTATTTAACCTCAACTTTCTGGGCACACTTATTCCTACACAGGCATTTGCCCGCCAGATGGTAGGCAGAGAGGGCTGTAACATCATCAATATCAGCAGTATGAACGCATACACACCGCTGACAAAAATCCCTGCATACTCAGGTGCAAAGGCTGCTGTTTCAAACTTTACACAGTGGCTTGCAGTACATTTCAGCAGAGTCGGAATCCGAGTAAACGCAATTGCACCCGGCTTCTTCTCAACAAAACAGAATGCTGCCCTTCTTTGGAATCCCGACGGCTCACCCACAGCACGCACAGGCAAAATCCTTGCCGCAACACCTATGGGCAGATTTGGCGAAAGTGCAGAACTCGACGGAAGCCTTCTCTTCCTTGTGAACAACGAAGCTGCAAGCTTTATCACAGGTGTTGTAATTCCTGTTGACGGCGGTTTCTCAGCTTACTCAGGTGTATAAGTTATATAAAGGAGCATAAACATGAATCCCATTTCAGAAAAAGTTTCATCAATCGGCGTTGTGCCCGTAATCAAGCTCAACAACCCCGAAAGAGATGCCGCACCGCTTGCAGCCGCTCTTTGCAAGGGCGGTGTGCCTGTTGCAGAGGTCACATTCCGTGCGGCAGGCGCGGCAAAAGCTATTAAGCTTATGAGCGAGGCTCAACCCGACATGCTTGTAGGCGCAGGCACCGTGCTCACAACCGCACAGGTTGACGAGGCAATTGAGGCAGGCGCAAAATTCATCGTAACACCCGGTCTTGACATTGAAATTGTAAAATACTGTCAGGAAAAGGGCATTGAAATCTATGCCGGCTGTACCACCCCGACAGATTACCACGCGGCTTACAAGCTCGGTCTTGAGGTGCTCAAATTCTTCCCTGCAGAGCAGAGCGGCGGTTTAGCCAAAATCAAGGCAATGAGCGCCCCCTTCCCGATGTTCAAGGTTATGCCCACAGGCGGAATTTCGCTGAAGAATCTCGGCGAATATGTATCCTGCCCAGTTATTGCTGCCTGCGGCGGCTCATATATGGTAACCGCAGACCTCATTGACAACGGCAAGTGGGACGAGATTACAGAGCTTTGCGAAAAATCAGTACAGATTGTCAAGGAGGCAAGAGCAAAATGAAAAAGGTAGTAACCTTCGGCGAGCTTATGCTCCGCCTTCAGCCCTACGATTATCTGCGCTTTGTTCAGGCAGATTCGTTTGAGGCAACCTTCGGCGGCGGCGAAGCTAATGTTGCAGTATCGCTTGCAAACTACGGCTTTGATGCCCACTATGTAACAAAGCTCCCTAAGCACGCAATCGGTCAGATGGCTGTGAACAGCCTTCGCAAATACGGTGTCAACACTGCTGACATTACACGCGGCGGCGACAGAGTAGGTATATATTTTCTCGAAAAAGGCGCATCTCAGCGCGGCAGTGTCTGCATTTACGACAGAGCGCACAGCGCAATCGCAGAGGCTAAGGCAGAGGATTTTGACTGGGACAAGATTTTTGACGGCGCAGAGTGGTTTCACTTCACAGGCATCACACCTGCACTCGGCGGCAACCTTGTGGAAATCTGCAAGCAGGCTTGCATTGCAGCAAAGGCTCACGGCGTAAAAGTAAGCTGTGACCTCAACTACCGAGGCAAGCTCTGGACACGCGACGAAGCAAGGACAGCAATGACTGAGCTTTGCAAATATGTTGATGTCTGCATCTCCAACGAAGAGGATGCAAAGGACGTTTTCGGCATTGAGGCAGAAAACACGGACATCACAGCAGGTGAGCTCAACAAAGAGGGCTACAAGTCCGTTGCCCGTCAGCTTGCCGACAAATTCGGCTTTGAAAAGGTTGCTATTACACTGCGCGAAAGCAAGAGCGCATTTGACAACGACTGGAGCGCAATGCTTTACGATGTCGCAAGCGACGAATACTGCTTCTCAAAGGTTTACCACCTGCACATCATTGACCGCGTAGGCGGCGGCGACAGCTTCGGCGGCGGCCTAATTTATGCACTTCTCAGCGGTAAGGACACTCAGGCTGCTGTTGAGTTTGCTGTTGCAGCTTCCGCACTCAAGCACTCCATTGAAGGTGACTACAACTTCGTAACGGTTGACGAGGTTGAAAAACTTGCAGGCGGCAATGCGTCCGGCAGAGTACAGAGATAAATTTCAAATTCAACAAAAAAACGGTGTGATTTTTGTCACATCGTTTTTTGCTTTTTTATTGCTTTTTTATGTATCGGTTGCTAAACTGTATTTATAAAAGCAAAAGGAGATTTTGCTCTATGTTTGAAAAAGCAAAATGGATTTCCAAAGGCACAAAGCGTGATGACGGCAGCAGACTTTTCCGCAAAAGCATAAATATTGAAAAGCCCATAAAAAAGGCTGTTATGCACACCGTCGCGCTCGGATACGGTGAATACACGGTAAACGGCAAAAGCATTACCGACGAGGTGCTTTCAACTCCGTTTACCAAGTTTGACTCGCGCACCTTATATCTCACCTATGATGTGACAAATTTCATAACACAGGGTGAAAACATACTTGGTGTTTTTGCCGGCAACGGCTGGTATAACGATGTGGGCAAGACCTGGCATTATCAGGCGGCAACCTGGCGCAACAACATAAAAATGATAATGCAGCTTGACATTGAATATGCCGACGGCACTTCTGACTGTGTTGTATCCGACAGCAGCTGGAAAACAGAAAACGGTCCCGTTACCTATAACCACATCCGCGAAGGTGAAACCTATGACGCAAGACTTGAAATTTCCGGTTGGAACAAGCCC
This sequence comes from Acutalibacteraceae bacterium, assembly GCA_045539895.1. Classification (GTDB taxonomy): domain Bacteria; phylum Bacillota; class Clostridia; order Oscillospirales; family Acutalibacteraceae; genus UBA8612. The sequence continues at coordinate 73,327 of JAZQGE010000047.1, read as the reverse complement.
GGATTTGACGATGCAGAATGGGCAAACGCAAATGTTTGTGCAGGTCCCGGCGGAATTATTGAGCCTGCCGACTGGGTACCGATAAGAAAAATCCGCACACTTAAAAGCCGATACATCGGTAACGGAATTTACGATTTCGGCGAAAATGTTTCAGGCTGGGTAAAAATTAAAGTAAGCGGTACAAGAGATACCGAAATTGAGCTTATCTATGCCGAACAACTTAAACCAGACGGAAATGAAATTGATAACGAAAATATAAACTCATTCACAGATTATCAGCGCCACACCGACAAATATATTCTCAAGGGAGAAGGCACAGAGGAATGGGAGCCGAGATTTGTTTATCACGGTTTCCGCTACGTAAAAGCTGTAAATGCACCTAAAGAATTTAAAATTGAGGCTTGTGTTGTTCACACAGATTTAAAGAGCATAGGCTCGTTTGAATGCTCAGACGAAATGCTCAACAAAATTCACAAAGCTTCTCAGCTTGCAACGCTCACAAACTTTATGGGACTTCCCACCGACTGTCCGCACAGAGAGCAGAACGGCTGGACAGGCGATGCTCAGCTCTCCTGTCAACAGGCACTGCATAACTTTGATATGGTAAAGGCATATAAAAAATGGCTTAACGATTTCAAGGATGCACAGCGGTCCGACGGCTCACTGCCGGGAATTATTCCCACTGCAAGCTGGTATGATTGGTACATTGGTCCCGCGTGGGACGGTGCGATTATCAACATTCCGTGGCAGATTTATCAACTGACAGGTGACGACAGCGCAATAAAGCAGATGTGGGAAAACATGAAGCTTTATCTCTCGTATCTCGACACAGTGCAGGATGATTACATACTATACATTGGTCTTACCGACTGGTGTGCACCTGCTCACACTGAGAGATGTCCTAACGATGTTACAAGCACAGCAGACTATTCATCGCTTGCGCTGACGATGTCAAAATGTGCCATAATTATGGGCGATGACCCCGCACCTTACAAAGAGCTTTCGAAAAACATCAGGCTTGCGTGGCGAAACAAATATTTAGGCGACGAAGAGCTTGAAAAGAAGCAGACCTGCCTTGCGTGCGGCATTTATTTTAGTATGTACGAGCCTGATGAAATTCCGCAGAAGGCAGCCAAGCTTGCAAAGCTTGTTGAAGAAAACGGCTGGCATATTGACTGCGGAATCCTCGGCGCAAAATACATCTTCTCCGCTCTTGACGATAACGGCTATGCAGATGTGCTTTATAAAATGGTAACCGAGCCGACCTACCCAAGCTATGCACACTGGATAAACAGCGGCATGACTACACTGTGCGAAGACTGGGAAATGAAAAATTCACTCAATCACCACATGTACAGTGAGGTTGACCATTGGTTTTACCGTCACATTGCAGGTATTAAGATTGATGAAAACGGAATTGTGATTGAGCCGAATTTCCTGTCTGTGCTCGACTGGGCAAAAGCAACACACAAGGATATTAAGGTTGAGTGGACAAAAGAAAGGCTGACTGTAACCGTGCCACAAAAGGCTACCGTAATTATAAAAGACTATGCTCAGCCGATTGAAGCTGGCACACACACATTCAGTTTAGGAGGTAATTAAAATGCTGAGAAACATCCTGAAAAAAGGTGTAAGATTCCTTATTGCTATTGTAACACTTTTAAGTTCTTCCCTGCTCGGCACACTTGACCTTGGCAAGGTTCCTGACGGACAGATGCTTGATATGAGCAAATTCACCGATAAACCCGTTTGGGAAGACAATTTCAACGGAACTCAAATTGACACAACAAAATGGGGGTATCCATGGTGGGAAACAGAGCGCAAGGGCGGCTACTGGCACGAAGACATGGCTTATGTCAGGGACGGTAACCTTATAATCTCAGCACAGCACCTTGATGAGCCGTTAGAAAACAGATATTACGAAGCTTGGAAAGACGAAATTGACTTCAAAGATTACAAACGCGGCTGGTACACTGCCTGTCTGAGAACAGCCGGAAAATACGAGCAGTGCTACGGCTATTTTGAGGTGCGTTGTAAGCTTCCTGCCGCAACGGGAATGTGGAGCGCATTCTGGATGATGAATGACAAGGTTGTAAATGTTGACGGCACGGGCAAGGACGGCACAGAAGTTGATATTTTCGAATCAATGTACTACAAAGACTATTGGTGGGGCAACGATTCAGTTATAAGCGGAATTGTTTATGACGGTTACGGTGAACACAAAAAGGGTGACTCCATAGGCAGGATTTATGTCGAAGGCGATCCCTACAACGAGTTCAACACCTACGGTCTTGAATGGAGCCCGACAGAATACATTTTTTATATCAACGGTGTGGAAACGGGCAGACTTTCGACGGGCGGTGTTTCACAAAACCCTGAATATCTCATTCTCTCCTGTGAGTTCGCAGGCAAAAACGGTGTTCAGTGGTCCGACAGACATGGTACAGGCGAAATTGACAAAACGCCGGCAGAAAACTGGCCCGCAGAATTTGTCGTTGACTATGTAAAATGCTATCAATATAAGGACTTTGTTAATTGATAATTATTGACATATTTATGATTTTAATATATTATAAAATGAATTAAAAAATAAGGTTGGTGAAACTGAATGGAGTTTAATAACAGCAGTCTCGGCTTATACCTTATAGCCGGAGCAGTTATCCTCTTTGTTCTCGTTCAGTCCGTCTTTTTCCTTGTTAAAGCATGGAAGCAGGGCAAAAAGCTTGGTCTGAGTAAATCAAAGCTGCGTAACGCAGTAACATCAAGTGCACTTTTCACGGTTCCCTCGGCGCTTTCCGTTCTCGCAACGGTTATCGCTCTTGCGCCTGCGCTCGGTCTTGTCATTCCGTGGGTGCGTCTTTCCGTTCTCGGTAACCTGATGTATGAAACAACCGCAGCAGAAGCTGCAATGGAAGCCTTCGGCCATCAGGGCGGTATGGCTGTTCCTGTTACAGACCCTGAGGTTTACGCAGGTGTTGCCTGGGTTATGACACTCGGCATCTGCTTCTCACTCGTACTTCTCCCCTTCCTTGCAAAGCCGCTTCACAAGAAGTTCCTTGCGGCAGGCAAAAAAGATGCTGAGCCTGCAGAGCAAGCAGCAGAAACCCCCTCAACAGAAACCAAAAAGAAAAAAAGAGGTCTCGGCGGCTTCATTAACAGCTTTGCTACTCCTGCAATCTTCATCGGTCTTATAGGCGCATTCATCGCCCGCGCAATTATCGGCGGCGGTAAGCCCGAAACCTTCGGCGACGGCGCAGGTGTGCTTTCAATCATCACACTTGTTGTTGCAGTTGTATTTTCAATTGCGCTTGAAATTCTTGCAAAGAAGCTCAAGCTCACTTGGCTTGAACCGTTTGTAATGCCTATCGGTATGATAGTTGCGATGGTTGCCGCAATTGTATTCTTCAATGTTCTTCCCGAAAACATTGCAATGCTTGAATGGAGGGGTTAAGAGATGGCTAAGAAAAAGACTGAAAAATCATATATTGACCGCGTTCATTCATGGGGCCGAATTTCTTCAATAACAGCACTTTGCGCTCTTCTTATGTTCCCCATAGGCATCTGCCTTTACCTCAATGTTTTCCCGCCCATAAACGGCATTCTTCAGGGTCTTCTCAAGCTCATTCCGACATACTGGACTGTTGCTGTTGTAGAAGTTATCGTTTACACACCTATGCTCGGTGCAGGCGGTACATACCTTTCATTCGTTACAGGTAACATTGCAAACCTAAAGCTCCCCTGCGCAATCAACGCAATGGAGGGTGCAGATGTTAAAGCAAACTCTGAGGAAGGCGAAGTTATTTCAACAATCGCCATTGCAACAAGCTCAATTGTTACAACAGTTGTTCTTGCAATCGGCATTATTGCTTTCGCTCCCTTCCTTCAGGCTTTCACAGATAATGCACTGCTCAAGCCTGCATTCGCTCAGGTGCTTCCTGCACTTTTCGGTGCTCTCGGCGCAGGTTATTTCATCAAGCACTGGAGAATTTCATTCTTCCCGATTATTGTTATGATTATCGTGCTTGTATTTGCTCCTACTATGGGCGCAAGCACTCTGCTCTTTGTCGGTATTGTTGCATCCGTCGGCGGTGCACTGTTCATGTACAAAAAGGGTTGGCTTGACAAAGTAAAGAACTGAGTTTTATAGTATTTTGCTCAATCTCTGTAATTTCAGATCAGAGATTGGGCATTTTTTAAAGGTGATAAATATGGATAAAATTCATATAGGTATATTCGGGCTCTGTCGCGGCGAAAACTTTATTGAAAACCTTGAGGCAAACGGCGCTGAGATTGTTGCCGTTTGTGAACAAAGCAAAAAACTTATTGACCAACAAAAAGAATCAATAAAAAATGCCGCTGTCTATCACAGCTTTGACGAATTTATTGAGCATGATATGGATGCAGTTGTGCTTGCCAATTATTTTGCCGAACACGCAAAGTATGCAATCCGCTGCCTTGAAAAGAACCTTCACGTGCTCAGCGAATGCACATCAAACGCCACAATGGCTGACGGTGTTGCACTTGTAAGAGCGGCAGAAAAGAGCAAGGCTATATATATGCTTGCGGAAAACTATCCGTTCATGCTGTTCAATCAGGAAATGAAAAGAGTTTATGAAGGCGGCACCCTCGGCAAAATTCTGTATGCAGAAGGTGAATATAACCACCCGTTCAACATGTATGATGCCGAGCTGTCAGCAACACTTGCGCCCTCAGAAAACCATTGGCGCAATTTCCTGCCCCGAACCTACTACATAACACACTCCCTCGCGCCTATTATGTATGCCACAGGCTCATTCCCGGTAAGAGTTACTGCAATGCCTGTAGCAGGAAGCATACCCGATGACTGTTATACAGCAAGAGGAGTCAGCGATTCAGCCGCAATTATCACCACTCTCAACAATGACGACTCTGTTTTCAAGGTTACCGGTTGTTCAGGATTCGGTGCACACAGCAATTCATACCGTCTGTGCTGCACAAACGGACAGATTGAAAACATACGCGGCATGGGTGAAAAGGTTATGCTCCGCTATAACGGCTGGCAGATTCCGGAAGGAATGCAGGAAGTGAACTGTTATGACCCTGAGCTGATTGGTGTTGATAAAGAAACACTTGAAAAAGCCGGTCATGGCGGCGGCGATTTCTTTACGGCACGCGAATTCCTCGAATGTATCCGCACAGGCAAAAAGCCACCGTTTGATGTATATTTCGCAACAACAATGGCATCGGTTGCAATACTTGCACACCGCAGCATTTTAAACGGTAATCAGCCGTATGACATTCCCGATTTTCGCAAGGAAGAGGACAGAGTAAAGTTTGAGAATGATCATGAGCTGCCCATTCCCCTTTCAGACGGCACACAACCAAATATCCCCTGCAATTCCCGCCCCTACACACCGTCTGATTTACAGAAAGAAAACTACCGCAATGCATTGAGAAAATACGCAAACAGATAAAAAAGTAAGGCTGTGAGCATTTTGCTCACAGCCTTGTTTGTTTTATACTTGTCATTCTGAGGAGCAGAGCGACGAAGAATCTTAAGTATAGTTTTAAGATTCTTCACTACATTCAGAATGACAATAAATTTAATTCACAAAAAGAGGTTTACGCTTATTGAAATAATAAATTTCAAGCACAACCCACACAACCGCTGTTGCAAGACTGAACACAACTGTATCAGCAATGTCAAGCTTTGTGTTTGTAACAAACGCAAAAGCAATATCGTAGACATAGAAAAGTGACTGTTCAGCAATAATCAGTGCATAATACTTTTTCAGTGCATCGGCAGTGAATTTTTTCATACGCGAGCGCACATAAAAATCGGCAACACCAAGCAAGACAAAAGCAATGCCGAAAACAATATCAAACACCATGTTGCCGGTGTACAGATATTCTTCAAATTCGATTAAGCCCATATCCGGCGGAATAGTATACATAAGTGTTGTTACCGAAATCAAACCTAAAATAATATTTGAAGCACCACCAAAAACCATTAAAAACTTAACCCTGAAGTCATACCACTTCATTGGCAGTGCTGCAGGCTGTTCGGCCTTAACTATCTCACGGTTTTCATCCATATTCTTTCACCTTATCCCACAACATAAGCCGATGCGATTACAATATCTTTAACGGGTTTATCGTTGTAATCACGCTCAACCTCAAGGAAGGAATCGACAACCTCCATGCCCTCAATAACCTTGCCGAATGCGGCATACTGACCGTCAAGAGCACTGATATAGCTGTCGTTATAGCAGATAAAGAACTGACAGCTGCCGGAATCATAGCTATCACCGCGGCGTGCCATTGAAACAACACCTCTTGTGTGTGAAAGGGTGTTGTTCACACCGTTAGCGGCAAATTCGCCCTTAATCGGTGTTGAGCCGCCGGTGCCGTTGCCCTTGGGGTCACCGCCCTGAGCAACGAATGGACCGTATCCGCCCTCGGCAATACGGTGGAATGTAAGACCGTTATAAAACTCATCCTTAACAAGCTTGATAAAATTGTCGACCGTAATGGGAGCATATTCGGGATAAAGCTCCATTGTGAAGCTGCCTGCATCCTTGCCGGCAATTTCTATTTCGAACTTAACCTTTGTGTGCTCACCTGAAGGCGGATCCTGAAGCTCAACTTCCCTCTCATTCTCAGAATCTTTTTCATCGCCTGAGCAAGCTGTAAAAGCACAGATACCCATAGCCATTGCAAGCACAACGACAAAAATTTTAAAAATAAAACTTTTTTTCATTTTTCGTCACCTTTTCTCAATCATTTTTTGGTTTAATAATTGTAACATATTTTATATTCAAATTCAACACATCTTGCTTGACTAAAAATGAGTATAATATTAAAATAATATCAGATTCTTTGCTACTGCTCACATTGACAAGCATTTGCACAAAAAGAACAAAAGGAGATTTCTGCCATGTCACACCTGATTGAAATTAAAGATGTATATAAAATCTACAACCCCGGCGAAAACGAGGTGCATGCGCTTGACGGTGTTTCGCTGACAATTGACCGCGGCGAATTTATTGCAATTGTCGGTCAGTCCGGTTCGGGAAAATCAACACTTATGAATATGCTCGGTTTGCTTGATGTGTGCACAAGCGGCACATATATTCTCAACGGCACAGATGTTTCAACGATGAGCGACGACGAGCTTTCCGAAATCCGCAACAAGGAAATAGGCTTTATTTTTCAGGGCTTTAACCTTATACCCAGCCTTACCGCTCAGGCAAATGTTGAGCTGCCGCTTGTTTACAGAGGAATAAAGGCCGCGGAAAGAAAAGCTTTGAGCACAAGCGCGTTGAAAAGAGTCGGTCTTGAAAAAAGAATGCATCACCTTCCGAACCAGATGTCGGGCGGTCAGCAGCAGCGTGTTGCAATCGCCCGTGCCGTTGCAGCAAAGCCTCCCGTAATTCTTGCCGACGAGCCAACAGGTAACCTTGACACAAGCTCCGGCAAAGAAGTAATGCGTATTCTGCACGAGCTTCACGAGGAGGGCAGAACGGTTATACTTATCACCCACGATAACGGCATTGCCGATGAAGCCGAAAGAGTTATCCGCATTCAGGACGGCAAGATCATAGAAGATTACAAAAACGAGAAATAACAACCTATATTGCAAAAAGCCTTTTGTCTTTTCGACAAAAGGCTTTTTGCTTGGAGCTGGAAACGTGACTCGAACACGCGACCTGCTCATTACGAATGAGCTGCTCTACCAACTGAGCTATTCCAGCAAAATATTAACATAACGAAGTATATTATAATAAAAACATATTATTTTTTCAAGTCTTTTTTTAAAAAAGAGCACTTATCTCTTGAAAATAATCTAATATAGCTTTATAATACTAATTAATTATAAATAAAAGGTTGGATGAAAATGAAAAAATTGCTTTGCATTACCCTTGCAATCCTCAGCATTGTTTCACTGGCAGCTTGTTCAAAAGAGCCGGAAAACAACATTGTTGTCGAAACAAAAGCACCCTCTGTTTACAGCTGGCCTGACACAGCACTGTTCAAGGATGTGCCTGCCGTCAGCGGTACTATAGGCTTTTACAGAGAAAATCAGAACGATAAGGGCTACACCTATGCTTTCGGCTCTGACGGTGTTGACTACAAAGGCTTCTGTGCGTATATTGCCGAGCTTGAAAAGGCTGGATTTGAATTCTACGATGTGACAGGTCTTGACATTACAGACACCGAGGATGTACTGCCCGAAGAGCTTGAAGAAGGCACTTTCAATGCTTCCTGGCTTGGCAAAAGACGCGGTCTTTACATTTCCGCACAATGGTACGGCGATGAATACTATGAAAAGAACAATCTGCCTAAGGACAACAATGTAAGACTCACCTTCTACACATACAATGCATTCAAACTTAACTGAAATAAGGAGACATAAAAATGATTAATCAGCTTGACAGACCTCTCAGCGGCGAAACCGTTGCAATAATGAAAACGAATATGGGCGATATTAAAATCCGCCTTTTCGCAGACCTTGCACCCAAGACAGTTGAAAATTTTACAACACACGCAAAAAACGGTTACTATAACGGTCTTGTTTTCCATCGCGTTATTAAGGACTTTATGATTCAGGGCGGAGACCCCACAGCAACCGGCTGCGGCGGCGAAAGCATCTGGGGTAAGGCATTTGAAGACGAATTCTGCGTTGACCTTCACAACCTTCGCGGTGCTCTTTCAATGGCAAACTCCGGTCCCTGCACAAACGGCAGCCAGTTCTTTATCGTTCAGGCAAACAGCTGCGATCCCGGCTTTATTTCACAGATGGAACAGCTTTCGGACAGAGGCTTCCCCACCGAGTCCGTTGAAAACTACAAAGCAGTCGGCGGAACACCCTGGCTTGATTTCAAGCACACTGTTTTCGGCCAGGTTTACGAAGGCATGGATGTTGTTGATGCTATTGCCTGTGTTAAAACAGCACGCGGCGACAAGCCCGTAGAGGATGTTGTTATCAACACAATCGAGATTGAAACTGTTTAAATGAAAAATTCCGGTGTACGCACACTCATCTTCCTTTGTCTGATTACTCTTGGCAGCGCTGTTCTTTTCTCAACATTGAAAGAAATTGCAGACACTCCTGAGATAAAAACTGTTGAACCTGTCAGCTTTGCACAAAGTGATAATTCCCTTGTCAATATTAACACAGCAGATGCCAATGAGCTTGAAAGCCTTTACGGCATCGGTAAAAAGAGAGCGGATGACATTATCAAGTTCCGCACGGTTCACGGCAAATTTGTCACCGCCGAAGATATAATGCGTGTTGACGGAATAAGCGAGAAAATATTCGAGCGAATCAAAAATTATATAACAGTATGAAAAAAGTCCTTTCGTTTTTAACGAAAGGACTTTTTTGATTTATTAAGCTTTATTTGCTCTTTTTATCGCCTTTCTTTTCGTAACCGAAGGTCGAAGCGAAAAGGTCAATCTTGAATGCCTTGATAACTGAGCTGAAAAGTCTTGAACCCTGAACCGGCATAAGACGGTTAAATCTGCCCATTGCGTTGCCGTCAAAGCCAACAACGATATAAGATTTCTTACCAAGGATTCCCTTAAGAATTTTGTTGACTGCCTTATTGCAGGGAGTTGAAACCATATTGATAAGATCCATGCCGTTTGTTTCGCCCTGATTTCTGAAAATATCAGTCTTTGTGAAGCCCGGACAAACAAGACCTATGTAAGCTTCACCTCTGAGTTCCTCTCTCATAGCCTCTGTAAGACCTTTAACAGCTGCTTTACTTGCAGAGTACATTGATGTGCCGCCCAGAGCCATAAGTGCCGCAGATGATGCAACATTTATAATTGCAGGAGTTTCACTCTTGAGAAGGAGAGGAAGCATAATCTTTGATGAATAAGCTGCCGAATAGAAGTCAATATTGATTGATTCATCAATTTCTTCTTTGGTATAGTTCATAAGTCTGTCAAAGCGAGGAAGAACACCTGCATTGTTGATAAGAACATCGGGAGCGATATTGTTTTCAACAAGCCAGTCATGGAAGCTCTGCCAGTTGTCATAGCTTGAAACATCGAAGAGCTTATAAGAAAACAGCTTTGCATAATCGCCAAGCTCTTCAACAAAGGCAACCATTTTCTTTTCGCTTCTTGCAACACCGATAACCTTGCAGTTATGCTCTTTCATAAGCCTTTCTGCAAGCATTTTACCGATACCGCTTGATGCGCCTGTGATGATTACTGTCTTATTATCAATCCACTTTGACATTATACACACCTCAGATTTTACATTTTATTTTGTGTTAAATTACACCACAGATACTCAATATTTTCAACCGTTCGCCATTGTCTTTTGATGATTTTTAAACATTAATTTTTTATAAAACAAACTAAAAGAATTTTATATTGTTTTAATCAAATCAACAAGCTCATCGGGTGAAGAAATAAGATACTCTGCGTCTGCCTCTTCAAGAGTTTCTCTGTCACGGAAACCCCACAGACAGCCAACACAGGGCAGACCTGCATTTTTGGCAGTCAGCATATCGACCTCACTGTCGCCTACATAAACCGCGCACTCTTTCTCAGACGAAAGCAAATCAAGTGCATACCACACAGTATCAGGCGCAGGCTTACGCGGCATAGAATCGCTTCTGCCGATTGCAACACTGATATATTCACCAAAAAGCTCGTTTACAAGCTGCTTTGTAAAAGCATCCGGTTTATTTGACACAACCGCTGTTTTATAGCCTTGTTTCTTAACAGCTTCAAGCATATTGATTATACCGTCATAAGGTACGGTTTTATTGCGCATATTAGTCTGATAGTGTGACTCAAAAAGTGAAAGCGTCTTGTCAAAGGTCTGCTTATCCGCACCTTCCGGCAGAGCTTTTTCAATAAGATAAATCACACTGTTGCCAACCATCAAACGCACTTCGTCCGCCGTGTGAAGCGGATAACCCATTTTGCCAAGAGCAAAGTTAACACTGTCGGTCAGGTCATCAAGGGTATTAACCAATGTACCGTCAAGGTCAAAAATTACTGTATCAATCATTTTTTCTTTTTACCGAAGAAGCCTTTGTTGTTACCGCCGTCGCCCGAAGGTGTTTTTGAGCCAAACTCAGCATCAAACTCTCTGAGCAGTTCTTTCTGACGGGCAGACAGATTCTTGGGAACATTTACAACAAGACGCACAAGCTGATCACCTCTGCCTCTGCCGTTCAGCGACTGTATACCTTTGCCTTTGAGTTTAAACACTGTGCCCGGCTGTGTGCCTGCAGGCACATCATAGCGCACCTTACCGTCAAGTGTGGGCACTTCAAGAGTATCACCAAGCGCAGCCTGAGCAAAGCTGATTGTAACCTCACACCAGACATCATAGCCGTCGCGCTCAAAGAAAGGATGCGGACGGACAAAAACAGTAACATGCAGGTTACCTGCAGGGCCTCCGTTTATGCCGCTGTTACCCTGACCGCCTACATTGAGCACCTGACGGTCATCAATACCTGCAGGAATATCAACCTCAAGCGTAACTTTTTTGCTTATTGCTCCCTTACCGTGACATTTTGAGCAGGGTGTTTTGATTATCTGACCCTTACCACCGCAACGCGAACAGGATTTTGAGGTCTGAATAACGCCGAATGGTGTGCGCTGCTGAACATTGACCTGACCTCTGCCGTGGCAATCGGGACAGGTTTCTGCGCTTGTGCCGGATGCGGCACCGCTGCCCTTACAATCGGGACAAAGCTCAACGCGTGTGAAATCGACCTTGCGCTTGCAGCCCTTTGCAGCCTCTTCAAAAGAAAGTGTAACGCGCGCCTGTGTATCGCTGCCTTTGCGCGGCGCATTTGGATTAGCCTGTCTTCCGCCGCCAAAGCCGCCGCCGAAAAAGCTGCCGAATATGTCGCCGAGGTCAAAATCCATTCCGCCGAAGCCTCCGCCAAAGCCGCCACCGGGACCTCCTGCACCGTAGTTGGGGTCTACACCTGCATGACCGAAGCGGTCATACTTTGACTTCTTATCAGGGTCTGAAAGCACCTCATATGCTTCGTTGGCTTCCTTGAATTTATCCTCAGCCTCTTTATCACCGGGATGAAGGTCCGGATGAAACTCCTTCGCCTTCTTGCGATATGCTTTTTTAATTTCATCATCGCTCGCTGTTTTGCTTACACCGAGCACTTCATAATAATCTCGTTTATCTGCCAAGGTATTTCCTCTTTCATAAACCGCTCAATGAGGGACGAATAAATGTCCGCCCCTCATTGCTGTTTGATTAATTGATTAGTTATTTTCGTCAGTTACATCTGTGAAGGGTGCATCGTAATAGCCGTTAGCATCTGCACCGGGGGCTGCCTGTGAGGGGTCTGCACCCTGTGCAGCCTGCTGTGCAGCTGCAGCCTCCTGATAAAGTCTTACTGAAATGTCGTTAAACTGCTTTGTAAGCTCTTCCTGACGGGACTTGATGAGATTGATGTCCTCACCCTTGAGAGCTTCCTTAAGGGCATCAATTTTGCCTGTAAGCTCTGTCTTCTCTGAATCGGAGAACTTGTCGCCGTTTTCGTTGAGAAGCTTTTCGCTCTGGTAAACCATCTGATCCGCGTTGTTGCGTGTGTCAACCTCTTCGCGGCGCTTCTTGTCTTCCTCAGCAAAGCGTGCTGCCTCATTTACAGCCTTCTCAATATCGTCCTTTGACATATTGGAGGAAGCTGTAATTGAAATTGACTGCTCCTTGTTTGTGCCAAGGTCCTTAGCGGAAACATGAACAATGCCGTTAGCATCGATGTCGAATGTGACCTCAATCTGAGGAATGCCGCGGGGTGCGGGCATGATACCGTCAAGGTGGAAAACACCGAGAGTCTTGTTATCTCTTGCAAATTCTCTTTCGCCCTGGAGAACATGAACCTCAACTGAAGGCTGATTGTCTGCAGCTGTTGAGAAAATCTGGCTCTTCTTTACAGGGATTGTTGTGTTGCGCTCTATAATTCTTGTATTGATACCGCCCATTGTTTCGATACCGAGTGAAAGGGGTGTAACATCAAGAAGAAGCATACCCTTGACTTCGCCGCCGAGAACACCTGCCTGAAGAGCTGCACCAATTGCAACGCACTCGTCAGGGTTAATACCCTTGAAGGGCTCTTTACCGAGATACTTCTGAACTGCTTCCTGAACAGCGGGGATTCTTGAAGAACCGCCAACCATGAGAACCTTATCAATTTCGCTGACATTAAGACCTGAATCAGAAATAGCCTGACGAACAGGGGTCATTGTTGCTTCAACAAGGTCAGCTGTCATTTCGTTGAACTTTGCGCGTGTGAGTGTTGTTTCAAGGTGCTTGGGGCCTGTTGCATCCGCTGTGATGAAGGGAAGGCTTATTGCAGATGTTGTAACACCTGAAAGCTCAATCTTTGCCTTTTCTGCAGCTTCCTTAAGGCGCTGCATAGCCATCTTATCACCGCGAAGATCAATACCCTGCTCTGCCTTGAAGCCGTCTGCAAGCCAGTCGATAATTCTCTGGTCGAAATCATCACCGCCAAGACGGTTGTTACCTGCTGTTGCAAGAACCTCCTGAACACCGTCGCCCATCTCAATGATCGAAACATCGAATGTGCCGCCGCCAAGGTCGTAAACCATAACCTTCTGATCGTTTTCCTTGTCAATACCGTAAGCAAGGGCAGCAGCTGTGGGCTCGTTGATGATTCTCTTTACTTCAAGACCTGCAATGTGACCTGCGTCCTTTGTTGCCTGGCGCTGTGCGTCTGTGAAGTATGCGGGAACAGTGATAACAGCCTCTGTTACCTTGTCGCCGAGATAAGCCTCTGCATCAGCCTTGAGCTTCTGAAGAATCATTGCGGAAATTTCCTGGGGTGTGTAGCGCTTGTCATCAATCTTTACACCGAAATCTGTACCCATCTGTCTTTTGATTGATGCGATTGTGCGGTCGGGGTTTGTGATAGCCTGGCGCTTTGCAACCTGACCAACCATTCTTTCGCCGTCCTTGCTGAAAGCAACAACAGAGGGAGTTGTGCGTGCACCTTCTGCGTTAGCAATAACTACGGGCTCGCCGCCTTCGATAACTGCTACGCATGAGTTTGTTGTACCAAGGTCAATACCTATTACTTTTGCCATAATGAATTACTCCTTTTATTTAAAGTGAATTTTTAACTTAATTTAGTGACTGCTTCAGTTTGCAACCTGAACTGTTGCGCAGCGGATAATCTTATCTCCGATTTTGTAGCCCTTTGCAAAAACCTGAGCTACAACACTTTCGCCAAGGTCTTCGCTGTCGATATGCATTACTGCGTTGTGCATTGTGGGATTGAATACTTCGCCCGCTTCACCGAAGGGTTCAACACCGAGCTTCTTGAAAATATCAGAAAGCTGAGTAAATATCATGTCGATACCCTTTTTATAGGTTTCGTAATCTGACGAAGTGATTGTACAGGCGCGCTCGTAATTATCTATTACGGGAAGAATTTCTCCGATGATATAAGCCTTTATATCGCCGTTGAGAGCATCCTTTTCGCGCTGTGTGCGTTTGCGGTAGTTGTCATACTCTGCAGCAAGGCGAAGATACTGATTCTTCTGCTCCTCAAGCTCCGCCTGAAGCTCAGCTGTTTTGTCCTTTTTCTTTGCCTTCTTTTCTTTCTTCTCTTCCTTTTCTTCTGCTGCCTGTGCAGCTGCGTTCTCTTTCTCTGACATCTTTTTTAACCTTCCTTTCTTTTTATTCTTCCAGCGTTTCGGTAAGTATTTTACCTACAAGCCCCGAAACAAACTGCATATACGGAATCAGCCTTGCATAATCAAGCCTTGTCGGACCGATTATTCCCAGTGCACCTGACCGCTCACCGTTTATATCATAATGAGAGATGATGACACTTGAGTTTGAAAGCTGTTTGTATTCATTTTCGGTGCCGATTTTAATATCAACATCCTGCGTGCCCTTTGAGATAAGCTTTGCAAGAGGATCTCCCTTGCGGAGAAGCTCCATAATTTCAAGCACATTTGAGCCAAGCTCACGATGGTTAAAAAGATTAGACTGACCTTCGAGAAGAACATCTGAACTGAGCGCATCGTTTGCAAGGTCAGCAAGCGCTACAAAAAACGGTGACATTTCAAGCGCATATTCACCCAGCGAAGCAACCAGTGTCTGAAGCATTACCGTACCGATTTCTTCAAGCGGTTTGCCGATAAAGTTTGAAGCACAGACACTGTAAAACCTCTCCACCGTCTGCGGTGTGATTGGCATATCGCTGCGGCAAGCCTTGCTTTTGAGTGTGCCCGCTGAAGTTAGAAGCACAATCATTGCAGTGCGGTTGCTGACAGGAACTATTTCCGCCCTGCGAACCGTCGCCTTATCCCCTGCCGGCATTGTTGTTATTGCCGCACAGTTTGTGAGCTTTGCAATAACTTCACCTGCTTTTTCAAGCAGCTGCTCCGGGTCGCCGCTGCCGGATGAAACAGTTTTTGTAATGCTCTTACAATCTGCCTCGTTAAGCTCCTTTTTATTCATGAGCTTATCAATATAGTAGCGGTAACCGAGTGTTGTGGGCACTCTGCCTGCCGAAGTGTGCGGCTGTTCAAGATAGCCAAGCTCGGCAAGGTCTGCCATTTCGTTTCGGATAGTTGCGGAAGAAACGGAAAAATCAAGCTCGCCCATAAGGTTCTTTGAGCCTACAGGCTCACCCGTACGGATGTAGCTTTCAACAACTGCCGCAAGAATTTTCTGCTTGCGCGGTGTCATTTCCACATCTCTTCCCCCTTCCGTTTTTCTTTGTGCTAATTTTAGCACTCTTTTCTTTCGAGTGCTAAACTATCATTATAATATATCCGATTTCCAATAATGTCAAGTGTTTTTTACCAATATTTTTAAATGTTTTATTAACGCACACAAAAACAGCGATGCATCTCTGCACCGCTGTATTTTGCTATATTTTGCTATATTATTGTATTTAATTAAAATACATCGTACTCAATTACAGAGTAAAGAAGCTCAGGAAGCATAATGAGAAACTTGGGAAGCCACTCAGTAATTGCATAAGTTGCAAGACCAAGGAACGAGGGAACAACACCCATAATATAATCCATTTCCGAAGTTGTGTTGTCACCTGTAAATGTAATTTTGTTTTCACCAAGATTCTTCTGAATACCATACTCGTCAACAAGAACTGTTTCGCCTGTTTTGTCATTGACAATGTAAGTCTTGAGGAAGAGCTTGTCGCCCTCAATCTGAATTGTCTCAAAGCAACCGCCGACATATTTCTCTGTTTCAAAGCCTACACCCTCACGCTGAACAACAAGTTTATCAATGAAATCAGTATTCATGAAGTGACCCTTGAGGAAGGGACGGACTTCGTATCTCTTACCGCCTGCTGTACCGGAGAGAACATAAGTTGTGCCGTCCTTAGCAAGAGCATTACCTGTAAGGGGCTTTGTTCTGATATACTGATGATCGTGACCTGAGAAAGCAAAGTCTACATTGCACTCGTCAAGAACCTTTGTGAGAACCTTCTGGAGATAGAGAGCATCCGGCCATTTACCGTCTTTACCGAGTGTATAGGGTGACTTGTGGAAGAAAACGATTTTCCAATCCTTATCGGTCGAATTCATATCGTTTCTCAGCCAGTCAAGCTGTGCATTCGAAATTGAAAGAAGATCGTTTGTGTTGAGAACAGCAAAATGAGCATTGCCGTAATCAAAGGAATAGTTTACGCCGTCCTTAATCTGAACACTCTCGGAATTATCGAGATTGAACATATTGTTGAACCAGTATTCAACACCGAGACCGTCGTGGTTACCGGAAACAGGAACAAGTGTGTAGCCCTTGTTCATTGCGCCGAAAGCCTGGTCATAAGCATCCCACTCTTCGTTTGTGCTGTCGTTTGTGAAGTCACCGCAGTTTGAAACGAAGTCTGCGCCGGGCATAAGAGCAAAAGCTGCCTCAAGAGTTTTTGCACCTTTCATAAAGCCTTCATAATCGCTTGCCTGAACATCAGCGATGTTAATGAAGCTGACAGCATCGTCACCGTTATCGGTTGTGAATGTGCCCCAATCGCTCCACTGTGCACCATCGCCTACGCGGTAGGTGTATGTAGTGCCTGCCTTAAGACCTGATACTACAAGCTTGTGCATGAAGTTACCTTCCCACTCCTCGCACTCTACATCCTCAACCTTGTATTCAGAAGCAGCAACACCCTGAAGTTCAACCTTTGTGTCTGTCTGCTCTGCTGTATACCAGCAAAGACCGCGTGAAGCTGATGTGTCACCGTTTACCGTAACGGATACTCGTGTGGGGTTTTTGCCTGTTGCAGAACCCTCTGCGCCTGCAAAACCTGCTGTTGTTAACGCAAGCATACATACGCAAAGAAGAACGCATAAACCTCTTTTAAAGTTTTTCATTGACTAATCTCCTTTTTTATATTTATTTTTTATCAACTGCTTTAAGATGAATAACGAAGCTTGAACCATCACTTGCGGGACAGTTTTTGAGGTTAAGACCTGCTTTCATAAGCAACGCACCTGAATGAACCTCACAGGTTTCGTCATCATAATAATACTTTTCGGGATCAAGGCCCTTAAGACGCACATAGAAGGTTGTGTTCTGACATCTGAGCATTGTAACGAATGTGAACAGTGCCTCATTCTTATCCTGTGAAACATAACCCCATGCGCAGCGGTGGTTATTTTCAGTCGGATGAATGAGTCTGTAAAGGTCACCGTTGTGAATTACATCATAATACTTATGGTAATCCTTTACCTGCTGACGGATGATGCGAAGCTCGTTTTCATTAAGCTTAATCGGATCAAGCTCATAACCGAATGTGCCGCTCATAGCAACATTGCCCTTTGTTTCGTAGCCCGTACGGCTGCAAGCAGATACGTGAGCGCCGACACAGGAAACGGGGTAGCACATTGATGTACCAAACTGGATTGAAAGACGCTCAATCGGGTCTGTATTATCGCTGCACCATATCTGCGGTGAGAAATACAGCATACCGGGGTCAAAACGACCGCCGCCGCCCGAACAGTTTTCAAGCAGGATGTGCGGGAAGCTGTCAACAATTCTGCCCATAAGCTCGTATGTGCCAAGAACAAATCTGTGGAAAAACTCCTGCTGACGCTCGACAGGAAGAAGCGCAGAACCGGCTTCAGAAATGTTACGGTTGAAATCCCACTTTACATAATCAATTTTGTTGTTACTGAGGATTGCGCACATCTGCTCATAGATATTGTCGCGAACATCCTTGCGTGTCATATCGAGTATGTACTGATTTCTACCGATCGAATTCACTCTTTCGGACACATGGATACACCAATCAGGGTGAGCACGGTAAAGATCGGAATCGGGCGAAATCATTTCAGGCTCAAACCATATACCAAATTTGAGTCCGAGTTTATTTACGCGCTCAATAAGACTTGAAAGACCACCCTTGAGTTTATTTTCGTTAACATACCAATCTCCAAGAGAGCTACGGTCATCATTGCGCTTGCCAAACCAACCGTCATCCATAACAAGCATTTCAATGCCGATTTCTTTTGCTCGCTCAGCAAATGCAACAAGCTTCTCATCGTCAAAATCAAAGAAAGCTGCCTCCCAGCTGTTGATAAGCAAGGGACGCTTTTTGTTTTTCCATTCACCTCTGATAAGGTGATTGCTGTAAAGCCTGTGGAAAATACGGCTCATTTCACCTATGCCGCTGTCTGTGAAAACCATAACAAGCTCAGGAGAAGTAAAGCTTTCGCCGGGTTCAAGACGCCAACAGAAATCCGTTGGATTTATGCCCATAATAATTCTTGTTGCCGAATTAAAGTCAACTTCAACATCAATTGCAAAGTTACCGCTGTAAACAAGGTTGAATCCGTAAACATCACCGTAATCCTCTGTTGCAGTGTCATCCGCAAGAGCAACGAATGGATTGTGTGTGTGGCTTGAAGAACCGCGCTTGCTCGCAACGGACTGAATGCCGTGTGCAAGGTGATGCGATGTGAGTGTGCGCTCCTTACACCATGAGCCGTACAGATGCATCATATTATAATTCATTGTCGGCAAATCAATACAAGCGCTGTATGCGCGCTGAATATCCATAGGATATTCAGACGAGTTTTCAACACGCACCCAGCGTGTCATTGCACCGTAATTTTCAAAAACAGTGTAATAAAGATATACCTTTGCACCCGTAACCTTATCAAGTGTTTCAACCT
Source organism: Acutalibacteraceae bacterium (assembly GCA_045539895.1). GTDB lineage: Bacteria > Bacillota > Clostridia > Oscillospirales > Acutalibacteraceae > UBA8612. The sequence goes on along the minus strand of JAZQGE010000047.1, from coordinate 54,169 downwards.
CAAGAGTGGTTGCATCGTCATCGGTAAGAGTGTATAGTGACGGCAGACCTTCAAGAGCGGGTTTACCGCTGATTATGCGATGGCTTACATAACGCACATCGGTTGATGCGTTACCGTGACGGTTGCGTATTGCAAGTGCCGAAATACGCATATCGCCTGTACCGTTGCAGGGATATTCCATAGGCCATGAATCACAGCTGAAGCCATGCTCACCAATAACTGCATTTGCAGGGCTGAACGAAGCATTGCAGTTGCGCATTGCAAGGTCGGCAACATTGTTGTCCGGTATGTAAGCACCGTAGTAAAGGTGAATCAGATAATTTTCCTCAAACACCTGAAAAATATAGCTGGATGTTTTTGTGTCCAGCTTAAAAATTTTATTTTCGCTGTCAAATAATACAGGCATCTACAGCACCTCATTTCTTATCCTTTATAATATAATAAAAATAAAAATATTTCAAGCATTAAATTAAGGTTTATTGCAACAAAAAGAAAAGCTCCGGCTAAAATGCCGAAGCTCTGCTTTTGGATTTGTTAGGGTTTAAATCAGAAAAGCTTCTCCATAGCCTCAACTACAGAAACGAGTGCGCCTTTAACACCATTCCAGTCAATCTTGCTGAAAGCTGTAACTACCTCGTTAATGTTGAAGTTCTTTACGAATGCTACGATAGCGTCTACGATGATTGATACGTAATCCATTATTGTTGCACCTCCTCCACCTTTAAATTTAACTTAATAATAACACCTTTGAAAAGGTTTGTCTATCAAAAAAATAAATATTATTAAAATTTTTTCCATTTTGCAGAATACAGAACCATATCGCGACTTAAAATATACAAATTAAACAAAAAATCAACTTAAAATAAATTCCACCAAACGGTCAACCGAGTTGCCGTCAACCATACCGAGATTAATTTTTTTGAAAGCTTCTGCGCGTTCAGAACAATTCGGTTTTTTCAGAATCTCTGCAAGTGAAGCTGTATCCTGTGCAATTTCACCCGGCACATAAGTGCGGTAATCCTTATAAAAAGGTCTTCGTGCAGTATATTCATCAAGATCCGGCGCAAAGAAAACACAAGGCTTGTCAAGCAACACAAAATCCATACAGATTGATGAATAATCGGTTATAAGCACATCGCTTATAAGTGTAAGCTCGTTAACACTTTTATAATCAGTGACATCAACTGCACCTTCAATTCTTGCTTCACCGTGAATCTGCGGATGAAGCCTGACGAGAAGAAAGTGAGTATCACCAAGCTCTTTTTCAAAAAGTGAATAGTCAAAGTGAGACAGAAACTCTTTGTCAAGCTCAGGGTCATCGCGGAATGTGGGAGCATAAAGCACAATTTTTTTGCCCTTACTCTGTGGATATTTCTTCTCAAATGCAGAGCGAAGCTCTGCAGCGTTGTCAGCCTTCAGAAGAACATCCGCGCGCGGTGAGCCAAACGGCATAACCTTTTTGCGGTCAATACCAAAAGCGCTTGCATAAATATCTGCAACGCCCTCAGAAGAGCAGACAACAAAGCTCAGCTTACCGTTTGCCGCCCTTTCCCTTGCGCGTATGTCGGCAGGCTGCTCAATATCAAGACCGAATTTTTTGAAGGCACCCTCTGCATGCCAGAGCTGAACAATAACCGCTTCTTTGCGAAAATTCAGATAACCCAGCGGCATAAAATTATCGTTCATAAAAATATATTTTGCAGTTGCAAGCTGATATGCTTTTTTTGTAAAGAACACTGCCGCCTTCGGTACAGAGGCAAGGTCCGCATGGGAAATGCAACAAATTTCATATCCGCCGCGTTTTTCAAGTTCTGATTTAATACAGCCAAGACTATCGTTAAACGAGGCATTGTGCGGCGAAAGCAACACAACCCTGTTCTGCTTTATGCGGAACAGGGTGCGGAAAATATTAAAAGAAAGTGCGAACAAACGATAAAACAAAATCTTCATTTACTTAGCCCAATCAATAACCGTCTTGCCGAAGCTGCGATGATAATCAAGGTCAAATGCGCGGTGAATGTCGTTAATGCTCTCAACTCTTACAACATCGCCGACAAGGTTATCAAGATAGTTGACAAGGCGCGGATATTTTTCATACATCTCAACCGCCTTGGCAAAATCTTCAACACCGCTGCGCGATGAGCCAAAAAGCCTCAAACCCTTTTCAAGCACCATGCGTGTGTTTATTCCAACATTGTTTTCACTTACTCCCATAAGAGAGAGCGTACCCTCAGGATTAACAAGGTCAATCATCTGATTGATCGCAGGCTGGCATCCGCCGCCTCCGACACATTCAAATGCATGGTCAACCGTTATGCCCTGAGGAACATGATCAACATGATAAGCTGCTTTTGCAAACGAAAAATATGACAGCTTTTCTTCAACAGTGCCAAAAACATAAAGCTCCGTTTCAGGGTAGAGGTAGTGCATAATAAGTGCTGTTATATAGCCGACATTTCCGTCGCCCCAGATGCCGATTTTACTGCGGCGCGAATGAGCTATTTTATCAAAACGGGATATTGCGTGAACACTTACACTCACAAGTTCTGTGAAAGAAGCGACATTCATATTCATGTCCTTCGGAAGCTTTACCACTCTGTCAGGTGCGGCTGTAATAAAGTCCTGCAAAAAGCCATCGTAACCGCTGGAGCGGAAATAGCTTGAACGCAGATAATTCTCCGCAACAATACTGTCCTTTTCCGTGGGAGTGTTGGGCACGGGCACAACAAAATCACCCACGGAATATGTACCTGTGGGGTCATAAACCACCTGTGCAACACACTCGTGAGTGAGCGCCATGGGAAGCTTTGCCTTCAGTGCCTCCTGCGAGCGCATGCCCTGATAATATCGCTGGTCAGCCTTGCAGACCGAAACCTTATAGGGTCGCATGATAACCTCACCTGCGGCAAGGTCAATTTCTTTGTATGCAACCTCAATCATTCTGGGGGATACAAGCTGATAAACTGCATTAATCATCTTTATTTGCCCTCAAGCTCATCTGTTGCACCGATAAGTGACTGTGCAACCTTCATATCAAACGGATAGGTAATTTTTATATTGAACACCTCGCCCTTAAGCACATGGACATGCTCACCCTTGAGCACATACATCTTACAGGCATCGGTAAGAATGTTCTTCTCTTCTTCACTGAGCGATTCAAAAATCTCCTTAAGGCGCTTTGCCTTGAAGGACTGCGGAGTCTGACCCTGATACATATGGTCGCGAATCGGGATTGATGTGATTGCCTCACCGTCACAGCTTTCAACAATTGTATCCGCAGCAGGTACCATTGTGTCACATGCGCCATACTTTGCGGCAAAGTCAATGTTTTCATCAATAATTCTGTGTGTGACGAAGGGACGAACCGAATCGTGCGTGACAACAATTGTGTCATCATCAAGACCGTAGTTTTCTTCTATATAAGCAATAGCATTCATAATTGTATCGTTGCGGGTTTCGCCGCCGTCGATAACAACAACTCTGTCAGTATTGCCGAGATTTTTTTCAACAAGATTGCGTGCGTGCTCAACCCATGATTTGTGGGTGGGCACAATTATTTTTTCAAAACGGGAGTTAACGAAGAATTTCTCGATAGTGTGAATAAGAATCGGTTTTGTGCCAAGCTTGAGAAACTGCTTTGGCATATCCGTATTGCCCATTCTGCTGCCCTTACCGCCTGCGAGAACAACGCCGAAAACCATAATATCATTCCTTTATAACAGTAGTTTTTATTATTTACCTTTTACTTTTTCATCATAAATATCGCAGACCTCGTTCACATCACCGTTTGCGATAATCTTACCGTGGTCAAGCAAAATGGCCTTTGTGCAAAGGCGGCGCACCTGTGCGGTGTTGTGCGAAACGAAAAGCACGGTAACACCCTTGTCAAACATGCTCTTGATTTTGTTTTCACTCTTTATGCGGAATTTTGCATCACCTACAGAAAGAACTTCGTCAAGAATAAGAACTTCCGGGTCAACCGCCGTTGCAATTGCAAAGCCGAGCCTTGCTCTCATACCGGATGAATAGTTTTTAACAGGTACATCTATAAATTCTCCAAGCTCCGAAAACTCAACAATTTCGTTGTATCTCTCTTCGATGTACTTTCTGGAATAGCCCATTGTAGCACCGTATAGATAGATATTTTCCGCACCGGTGTAGTTCAGGTCAAAGCCTGCGCCAAGCTCAAGCAGCGGTGCAATTACTCCTTCAACACTGACCTTGCCCTTCGTAGGCTTGAGAACACCTGCAATTACCTTGAGCATAGTGCTCTTACCCGCACCGTTGAAGCCGAGTATGCCAAGCCTTTCACCCTTGCCGACACTGAAAGAAACATCAGTCAGCGCCCAGAACTCGTTGTAGTGAAGCTTGCGTGTGACGAGCTTAATGAAATATTCTTTTATATTGTCTACTTTTTCTTTACTGAGGTTGAAAAGAACACTTACATTTTCAACCCTTACTGCATCTTTCGCCAAAACCTGTCACCTCAGATGTGAAGAATAAACTTATCCTGCTTGCGGTAGAACACCCAGAAGCCGATAATAAGTGTAACAAGGCTAACGCCAAGTGAATAAGCAAAGTGATTCCAGTTCCACATAACTCCGTAAAGCACACAGTCGCGGAACATTGAAACGATTGAATAAAGCGGATTCGCCATAAGACCGTACTGAACAATTTTAATTGCGCCGAGTGATTTTACGGTGTAGAAAATGGGTGTGAGATAGAACAGAAGCATACAGAAAACTTCGTAGATATATTCAATATCCTTGAAGAAAACATTTAGTGTAGCAAGAATCATACCCACACCAAGTGAAAGCAGAAGCAAAATAAGTATCGGCACTATTGCAAGGAACACATAGGGCGTGATGTTGATTACCTCATCCGTAAAGCACTTGAAATAAATGACCATTACAACAAGGACGAGAAGGGACATTGCAAAGGTTACGAAGTTAGCAAGCACATTTGAAAGCGGATAGATGTATTTAGGTACATAAACCTTTTTTATAACACTTGCGCTGAGTCTTATAGAGCGCATTGCGCGCTTTGTGGACTGAGTGAAAAATTCATACAGCAGACGGCCGCAAAGCAGATAAACCATATAGCAGCCGACCGTCGGATCGTTCTTGCCGAAAATGCCGCCGAAAACAAGAGCAAGAACAATCGTTGTCAAAAGCGGCTGAAGGAAGGTCCAGAACATACCGAGAACCGAGTTGCGGTACTGAAGCTTAACGTTCTTGCGGACAATTTCCTGAAGCAGATAACGGTATTTGATGAAATTTTTAAAATAAGATGAGAAGTTGATTTTTTTCATTTTGATTTACTCCTGTATCAGCCTTTACACCATTTTGCAAAGTACTTGAACATTGATGAAATCTGAACAAGCATAAGCCTGAAATTCTTTTTGCTCTCCCTGCCCCATTCGTGGTAAACAACTGCATCGGGGTAGAAAACTGCCTTCGCTCTGCGGCGCACCTCACGCGTGATGTCGCAGTCTTCAAAATACATGAAGTAGCGTTCATCAAAGCCGCCGATCTGTTTGAATAGCTCTGTTCTGAACATCATAAAACAGCCTGTTGCATTTTCTATTTCACAGGGCACACTCAGGTCTTCGTCAAGCATTGCATATTCACGCAGAAGTCCTTGAGGCTCGCCATCACCTCTTAATCGGCTTGCAACAAGATACTTTATTTTAGGATTGCGCTTACCGAGAACCTGCATTCTTCCGTCCGGAAAACAGATTTTAGGTGAAAGCAAACCTATTTCCGGGTGCTCATCCATATACGCCGCCATTTTTGAAATAACATCATCGCCGATTGAAATATCGGGATTAATTACACAGTGATATTTTGAATCCAGCTCACCGAGCACCACATTGTGACCGCTGCCGAAGCCGTTGTTTGTGTGCGGCTCTATAACCTTTACACCTGGATAGGTTTTCCTGATATGGTCGGGGGTGGAATCGCCTGACATATTATCAACAACCGTCAGCCTGAAATCAACACCCTTGGTGTGTTCAAGCAGAGTTGAAACCGTCATATCTATACTGCTCATATTGTTATGGGTAACAATACAGCCTGTTACACAGGTATTTATATATACCATTCCTTTCAGTGATATGCAAGAATGCTTCTTACAATACTAATGCGCCATTTTATTTTCTGCATAAGGCTTGTCCTGCCGCCTGTCATACTACCCTCGTTGCGGCGATAAAGCAGAAGCGGCTTTTCAATAAGCTCAACTCTGCCGACTTTTTCGCTCACAAGTCCGAGCCACTGGTCGTGCATCGGAAGATCATCCGGGAAAGGCAATGCAGCCTCAAATGCCTGACGGGTCAGCGCCATGCATGCGCCCGTGTAGCAATTTCTTATAATATTGTGAAACAGACCTGTTTTTGCGCCCCTGTCCTCAAAAAGAGTTTTGCCGGATTTTCTGAGCTTATCGTCTGTTATATATGCGTTATGAAGCACGCAGCACGCTCCGCCCTCTATCGCCCGCATAACACACGAAACCTTGTCCGGAAGCCAGACATCGTCCTGATCACAAAGAAAAGCCACATCACCCGTACACTGACGGAGCAGAAACTCTTTGTTAGCATCCACTCCCTTTTGCGGACCGTGAACATATTCAATCCTCGAATCCGACAAAAACGGCTCAACAACATCAAATGTACCGCCCGACGGATTGTCATCTGAGATAATAACCTCATCGTTATCGCCAAGCTGTTCCAGAACAGAAGTAAGCTGACGGGAAATATATTTTTCACCGTTATAAACAGCAATAAGAACGGAAATTTTCATGCCGCCCGATAACCTCCCGAAGCTTTTGCCACAAAAAAGGCACACATAATTAGGATAAGTTTACCATACAATTGTTAACAATATATTAACAACCCATTTTATCTGTAAGCGACTTAAAATGTGCTTTACCAAACCAGCCTGTTGTGTGAACACTGACAGCGCTTGAAGAAAGAATTGATATACGGATTCTGCCTGCATCTGATTTTCTTAAAATAAGATTCGTGCGTAGCTGTGCCGTCTGTACTGCGCTGTATTTAAAACAGGCATAGCTCTTTGAAAGCACACCCTTTGAATAAGAAAAAACACAATCATCAGCACAAAGTGTTTTACTGCGGAAGCTAAGCACCGCAAAAGACAGACCTACCGCAATTACAGCAATACTCATAACCGAGGAAAAATTCCACACTGCAGCACCAAGCACAGCAGAAACAAAACCGTATCTGATAACGGAATCCGCAAGCCCCGCTTTGTGCGAATGCAAAATTTCACCGCTGCAGCTGAAATCGGGAGCACACACGGAAAGAATTCTTTCCAGCTCCTGCTTTTTTACAAGCAGACAAATCTGCGGAGTTTCGTTTTTATCGTTACCAAGACCGACAACTGCCACCTCTGCACGGTAATAGCCGAACAAGCGCGCAAACAACGGTTGGCGCACAAACAGTGCATTCACCTTATTTTTTTCAAACGAATAATTTTTCTTACGAAGCAGACCAGAAGAAATATAAAAACTGCTGCTGTCTTTTTCTACTGTAAATCCGCAACAGGAAAAGAATTTCATAACCGCACTGAAAACCCAACTTAAAGCCAGCAATACCAAAGCAGGAAGTGATTCTTCAAACGGGAAACCTGTTTTTTCTGAAACAAGCGCAGCAAAGCCGACAGCGGCGGCAAACATAAGCAACATATGCAGTCCGCCAAGCACAGTATCACGCAGAGCCTGCAAAGCAGTGAATGAACAGACTGTTTCGCGCAAGGGTCTGTCCTCCTTCACCTGAACGGAAGATTTGCCTGCAATCAATTCCGCTTCAAAAGCTTTTGCTTTTTCAAGAGAAAGCACAAAAGTAAAATCCGTTCGGTTTGCCGTTGCGGCAGAATTTATATCGAGCTTTATTTTCGCCGTACCGACAATGCGCTCAAAAACATTTCTTTCAAGATTGACTGTTGCAATGCTGTTAAGCGGCAGACGCGATGAGCGGTGCATGAGTGTGTTTTTTTCGGTAACAAGATATTCACCCTCAATATAAAACACCGTTTTATACCAACGGTGAATCAGCCACAGCACGAGAACCGTACAGAGCAATACTGCGCCTGAAAAAACAAGAAGCTCCGTTTCACCAAGCTTTATTCTGCTGATTATATATGACAGCCGAATGCCGTTCCCGATTTCTCCCAGAAATTCATACGCAAGCGAAAGCACACCGGTAACAAGCACAAATCCAACCGCGCCAATCTGTTCGAAGATTACAGTTATATGGTTTCTTGAAGGCTTACTGAACATCCGAATTGCCTCCGAGCTTCTGCTGAACCTTTTCATTCAGGAAAAGTGCAAGCTGATTCGCCTTATCTTCATCAAGGAAACGAAAAACAGCAGTTGAGCCTGCAGTTATGACAGAAACCTTAGCTACACCGAAGGCTGTATCGAGCGGACCGCGCGATACATTTATCTGATGAATTCTGTCAACGGGCACAACCGTACGCGACACCCAGAAAACGCCTTCAATTATCTCAACCCTGTCAGGCTGAATAAGATATTTATACCTTTTAAAGCGGACAATGGGAATGATAACCGCCCACAGCACGGCAACCACCGCACCCGTAATCATAACCGCAAGTTTTGCTTTACCGTAGAGATTTGCGGCAACGACAGTCACCATACAGGCAACAAGCAGTATAAGACTTTGCATAACAGCAGTCATAAACATAAGATTTCTTGCGTTTTTACTCAGCTTCTGATATTCCATTTTCCGTTACCTCCGCACCTATCCCTTCCATTATACCCAGTGCAATTGCCTGAGCATACTCCTCAAGCTTTTCGTCAAAAAGAGCATTGTCCTTTTCTGTTGTAATAAAACCCATTTCGAGCAGACAACTCGGCATTTCGGTTGCAGAGTTGACAAGGTAATTTGCCGATGAATTACCCTGATAGCCGCGCTTCACTCCCCTGTTTTTGCCGTAGCCTACATTTTCTATTTCATCAAGAATATTTTTTGCAAGTTTTTCTTCAAAATAAGCAGCGCTGTTATTAATCCATGCTTCTACGCCGCTCACATCAGCATCCGCACTGTTACGGTGAATCGAAACAAAATAAGTCGCCTTCTTTTTGTTTGCAAAAGCCGCTCTGTCCTCAAGCGACACAAACTCATCCTTTTTTCGGGTATAAATTACATCTATACCGTTCTCCTCAAGGATTCCACCAACAGCAAGAGTAAGGCGCAGATTGTCATCCTTTTCATATCTGCCGTCATTAATCGCGCCCGTGTCACTTCCCCCATGCCCTGCATCAAGACAAATTTTCGGTTCACCCCTCAGATTAAATCCGCCCATCTGCCAATATGAAAATGCAATAAAGCCTATCACGGCAATACAGACTAACACTATTATCAGTTTTTTATTCTTTTTTGATTTGTTTCTTTTTCTATTTTGATTAGCCATTTGTTTTGTTCCACAATTCCTTCATAATCTTACTCGCTACCGGAACGGCAACTTCACTGCCGCCTCCGCCGTTTTCAACCACCACAATAATTGCATACGGGAAATCCTCAACGGATGAAAAGCCCATAAACCACGCGTGAGAGGTTTTATCCTTCACCTGAGCCGTACCCGTCTTGCCGCCAAATTTCATCTCAGGGAAACGCTTTTCACCGTAATTGTTGGTAACATTGTCGCACATCATCTTTTTCACTTGTTCGGCTGTTTCCTGCTGAACAAATCTTTCGGCAGAGATATTACCCACCGTATCTTTAAGAGTGTCGCTTATATAATACGGTATAGGTGTTGAGCCGCCTGAGGCGATACTGCCTGCAATCATCATCATATGAAGAGGGTTTACAAGTGTTGTGTGCTGACCGATTGAGGCCCAGCCAATGTCAATTTCAACCGCATCCTTGAGGTCAAATATACTTTTTGCGCTGCTGAAGCCGCTTATATTATAGCTCTTGCCAAAGCCCATTGACTTTGCCGTCTTCGTGAGCATCTCTTTACCAAGCTCAATTCCAAGCTCAGCATAAACACTGTTGCAGGATTTGGTGAACGCCTTGCCTATGCCCAGCTCTTTATGTGTATTGTTACATATAATCTGACCGCCCTGAACAGTGTCAAGCGCACCAGTACATTCAAACTCTCTCGTACCGAGGTCCGGAATATTTTCAATTGCGGCAACCGTAGTAACCGTCTTGAAGGTTGAGCCGGGTGTAAAAAGACCGTTGATTAGTCGATTGAGATAAACCGCATCGTATTTTTCATTTGTTTCAATATCATCCGGCTTGTTTGCAGGGTCATAAGTCGGTGCAGAAACCATACAAACAATTTCACCTGTTTTATAGTTATATACACCTATTGCACCCTTTTTTCCGTTCAGCGTCTTATATGCATAGCTGCAAAGTTCAGCATCTACGGTAAGCGTAACATCACTGCCCTCACCTGTGTTGATGAGCTTATAAATGCCGTCAACAAAGCTGTAGCCTGTAAGCTTATCACGACACAGTTTGTGTGCTCCGGTTGCAATATAGCCGTATGTATCGCCAACTGCGTGAAGTGTAGCCTTTCGTATATTTTTATCAGAATTATATATACGCTTGCCGTTTTTGCTTTCTGCAAGAACCACACCGTTGCGGTCAAGAATTCTGCCCGCGTTTTTAATTTCACCGTTTGAATAAAGGTGAGAGTTCACACGGCTGGTCGCCCAGGTGCCGCCATCAATAATATAGCTTGCACCGAGTATTCCGACACCCGCAATAAACGCAATTATGACTGCAAGGAGAATGTAAGCACGCTTTGTAACAGTATTCACCCGACAACCACCTGCCTTAAGTAAAATTTATTTTGCATCTTCCATCTGCTTTTCAAGCTTAGGATATGTTTTTACATCCGAACTTTTAATGAACGCAAAAAGCGCCCACGAGCAAATCATACTCGTACCGCCCCTACTGACAAAGGGAAGAGTAACACCTGTCAGCGGAAGCAGGTCGGTAATACCGAAAACATTCAGACTCAGCTGCACAAGAAGCATTGCCGCTGCAGCAACAGCCGCAATTGAATAAACGGTTGAACGGGCATGCGTTGCAAGACGAAGCGCATAAACCGCAACAAAAGCAAAGCAAAGAACAACGCAGAAGCCGACAATCAGACCCCATTCTTCGCAGATAACACCGAAAATAAGATCGGTTGTTGAGGCAAAAACATTTCTGAGCTTGCCTTCGCCTATACCAAGTCCGAAAAGACCGCCGCTCGCGGAGTAGCTGAGAACTCTTGTCTGCTGAAAGCCTTTGTCATACGCATACTCCCACACATGCCTGTAAGCTGCAAAACGGGAAGCGACATAGGGCTTAAAGTAAATTATAAGTCCTGCACCAAGCACAGCCGCAGTGCTGATAAGACCGATTGTTTTAATATCGCCTGAACGCATAAAGGCAATTACAATAAAGGTTGAAAAGAATATAAGAGCTGTTCCGAAGTCACGCATTAAAAACAGCGCACCCACACAGCCGAGCGCAAATATAAGGTAGCGAGTAAGGCTTCGTGTTGACTGCAGCTTTTCAAGTGTTGCCGCACCGACAAATATAAACGCAACCTTTACAAGCTCTGAAGGCTGAATTGAAAACGAGCCGAGGTTTATCCAATTGAGCGCACCATTGACCGTTTCCGCCATAATAAGGTTTACACCAAGCAAGCCGACCGCACCGATTGCAACCGGTATTCGAAGAAATGAAATAACCTCCGGGTTTCTCATTATTGCAAGCAGAATTATAAAAGCCGCAAGGCCCAGAAGAATTGCTATAAACTGCTTGAAGGTATATTCGGGATAGATGCTTGCAACTGTAACAAGGCCGATTCCCGAAAGAGTAAAAGCAATTATTTCAAGCTCAGTCGCGCGCTGATTCGCAAGATTTCGCGCACATATAAAATAGAGCCACTGTGTAAGTATAAATGCGCCGAAGGTTGTAATAACCTCCTTGTCAATTTCCTCACTTGAGAAAATAACGGGCATCATAGATATTATCTGAAACATCGTTGAAAAAAGAAGCATACTCAGCCAATTAAACGGCTGCTTCTGTTTTCTGACTTTTTTAGGAGTCTGTGTATTTGCGTCCAACTTTTCCACCTCCTGCAAAAAAATTTTGTTTTTATTTTCTTCGCACCTTATAGTGCTCATTAAATACAAATATCCTTCCGGCAAGACCTATTATATCGCCGTTTTTAAGTCTGCGCCTGCCTGCAAAGGAGCGCGCGTTGACTCTTGTGCCGCCGCTTGAACCAAGATCTTCAATAAACCAGGCATTTCCGACTCTGTATACCTTGGCATGCTCCGGAGAAACAGTAGCTCCCCTGAGTCTTATATCAGCATCGGGCGAGCTGCCTATAACGCAGCTTTCGCAACCGATTACATAAGCCTTGTCCGCTGCCTCGTCAATAATCGCAGGTATAAATTCAACATTTTCATTTCCCGTTCTCACTGCACTGCGGGAAAGCGCTTTATTTGATGCACGCGCCGCTTGCTTCGCCCTTTTTCTGCGTTCCTTTTCCTGTGCGCGCTCGTTATCATCAACATCAACATCGAAAAAACTATATTCTGCCGTACCGAACGCAACCTTATCTCCGTGCAACAGCTTTGCTGTTTTTTCAATCTTCTTTCCGTTTACAAAAACACCTGTACGCGAATTTGTGTCGTAAACAACCCATCCAGCCCTGCGTTTGGATATAACAGCATGAAACCTTGCGACAGATGTAAAATTGAGAATAACATCACATGTAGGACTTTTGCCGATTGAATTTTCCCACCGTGTAAGAGGAAGCTTTTTGTTTGTTTTTGTTTCAACAAGATATGAGCCTACTCTTGAGCCGAAGCGCCTTGTTATAAGCGAAACCACGCAACTGCCTATAATAAGCAGCGCCAGACCTGCAAGCAAATATCTGCTCATTAACACGGTAAATGAAAAAACATCATTTATTGTCACAAATAGTCCTCCTTCACCTTCAAGTTTATAAAACCTCATTTTTATTTTAGTATTATTATTAAAGAGTGTCAATAGCTATTAGATATGGTTTTAAAAGGAAGCCTTGTTAAAAATCTTTGCAATAGCTTCTATGGCAAAGAGAAAAATGTCCGAATGTGCGTAAGATACTGGATTTCAGACATGTTTGATTGCTGCTTAAAAAGTATATTAAAAATGAACTCATGCGGCATCTATAAAAACTGCATTTATTGATTTCACCGAAAAACGATAACACTCTTGTCGCTCAAGTGTGACTGCTTTCTGATATATTCAAGTAAAGATTAGTTTTGTAAGGATTCAAACACAAAACTGTTCACCTAAAAAATCAACTGCCCAAAATTGTTGTAACAGTACAATTTCAGACAGTTAAGTTGTGTGTTGGATTTTGTTATATCTTATGTGCATTTTTCGGAGCATCCAGACGGGGAACAAATCCCTTTTAATCAGAAAAGCATTTTTATCAAAGTCAATATTGACGGAAGCAATAAATACTCATACGAAACAGATATTTCTTCTCCGTTAATAAATAGAACTTCAGTTACGATACCGTATCCCGTTACAGAATCTGACTTTTCTACAAGCTCACCGTTTACATAAAATCCGTTTTCGGTGCTCTTAATCTTATCCGTAACGGTCGTACCGTCACTGTATTTCAGTTCAACAGTAATTCCCTTCGGGGATTGAGGATATGCTTCAAAAACAATGCGTTTAAATAGCGGAACCTTGATTATTGCAGCTTCAGTCAGATAAACACTTAATGTATCGGATTCGGTGTTCGTAATTTTCTCGTAATCCAAAACCGCATATCCGTTTTCATCCATAATCCATATATTTTCAAAATCAAAGCCTTCATAGGATGACTGTAATTTCAGTTCTTCATCTGTCAGTGCTTTAGCTGATTGCGGATTTTCTTGCGGCAAACCAACGGCATACTCTGAATTGTCGGAAAAATAGCATTTATCAAAGGTATCGCCCGAAATGCTGTTGCCTACCAAACCGCCTCTATAAAGATTTTTCCCTTCCGTGTTACCGTATCCTATATAGCTTTCTTCAAAATCCGTAACAGCATAGCAGCAGGAATATTCACAATTCTTCGATTGACCGACAATGCCTCCCGCTGCATAAGGATTCATAGACTTATATTCAAGAAAAATATTGATAAGACTGTAACAGTTTTCAAAGCTTGATGTTTCTGAATAGCCCGCAATTCCGCCGACATAAAACTCATATTCCAAAGCAAGCATCCCGTCCCCAGTTGTTCCTGCAACGGTTCCGGATGTGTAACAGTTCTTGAAAGTTGTTTTGATTGCCGCATCAGCTAAAACACCTGCATTTACTGGGAATACATACCTATCTGTCAGACTGGCACAAACTCCGAAATTTTCAATAACAGCATTTGACAGCCAACCAAAAACACCGACTTCAGCATTGAGATTAACAATCTTATAGCCGTTACCGTTTATTTTTCCCGTAAAAGGAGCCTTTTCACTTCCTATTTGTTCCCAAGCCTCATATGATGACAAATCTATGTCATTCATAAGAACATATTCACCCGAAAGATTTTTGCGTATATTATCAAAATCCTCTGCTGTATAAACAGCCGTATAATTATCGGTAGCAAAAGCAGTACAACATATTCCAAAAGCCATTAAAACAACAAGACATACTGATAACATTTTCTTAAAAATCATTTTATGGACCCCCTAAATTAGTATTATTTGTTAATAATCAGCTAAAACAAACCAGCTGTATTTTCTCCGATTTATCAGAATAATTCTTATATTGTATTATATCGCAATATTAAAGCAAAGTAAATACACAAAAATTTTAGATATACCACCAAAATCCAAAAAGGAAATAAATAATAATGAGTTGCCATAATTCATATTCAACCGTAACAATATATGTAACTTTTTGACCGGTTTCTAAATTCACAACTATTATAGCTTCGCCTTCCGAAGCTCCATAAATAGTTTTTTGGTTTTTATCAGCAAAAGCAACATTTTGGTTGCTGGAGTAGCAAGATGTAATTACAGCCTTTGAAGATAGACTCATTTTTTTAGTACCTTTATATCTTATACTTATTCTTTCTTGCCAATTTATTCTCAATGTAGATAATATACTTGGAGATTTATCCTTTTCACAAACAATAGCATTTATACTTACAGCATCGCTGATATCGATAGGTTCTTTGTAAATAGCAGAAATGCCAACAATTGGTTTGCTACCATCCGTTGTATAATATATATCTGCGTTTTCAACATCAGTATGTATTTCTACTTTTTTATTTTCATTAATAAATATTTTAGGCTTTTCTGCGATACACTCTTTTACAATTTTAGAAAAATCAAGAATGCCCGTACCATATTTTATATCCCATTTATTACTCACAAATACATTTTCTTTGATTATTCTTTCTATAGTTTCTGGAGAGCAAGATGGATTAAGTGTTTTTAAAAAAGCAACTGCAGCCGATACAAACGGTGCTGCCATTGAGGTACCACTCATTGAACCATATAAATTGTCTTTTATACAACTTGTTATTCTTGAACCGGGAGCAGCAACATCAACACATTCTCCAAAATTAGAGAAGTTCGAAGGATAATTATAATCTGTTGATGAAGCAACCGTTATTACATTCGTATTGCTTGCAGGGCAAACATTTGCAGCATCGCACTCATCATTTCCGGCAGATACAATAACAGGAATATCATTCGAAATAGCTTTATTTATACATTCCTCGAATAATTTAAAAGCATTTAAACTTTTTGAACCACTTAAACTCATATTTATAATATCAACTTTATTCTCTATTGACAGTTCTACAGCGGCACAAATTGTCGAATAAAAACCGCGTCCATTACTATTCAATACTTTATAAGCGCTTACTTTTACATTTTCTGCAGTATTATCGACAATAATTCCTGCAACGTGTGTCCCATGATTATTGTCATCATCAGGCACACCATCATATTCTACCAAATCGACACCACTATCAACTATTCTGTCTTTCAGAAAATCGTGATCATAATCAATTCCAGTATCAATTATAGCAACTACTATTTCTGGAGCCGTCTCCCCAAGATATGTTGCATATGTAAGAGCATCATCAATTTTTATTGCGTTTGACCCCCATGATAAATACTCTTTATCAAACTCATACTCTACTGGTTCTGGCACCGGTTCTGTAACATTAAAGCAAAAATCATATTCCACACTCTCAACATTTGATAATCCACTATAATAGTTGTAAGCTTGTTCAGCCATATATTCACTTGCATATTGCATAATGTGAATTCCATTGTATCCTTCAATTTTTGCTATTGCATTGCAATCCTCAATAAATTTTTGATTATTATTTGTTCTAATTATTAATCTATTGAGCGGTATATCTACCAACTCTATATTTCCGCCATTTATTCCACCTATGTTAGAAATATCATACATCTGTGTTAGTTCACTAAGTTGTTCTGCATATTCAGAAAGTGTTATTTCTTCACTTTCCGAAAAAGCCATAACAATTGAAGAACCAGAAAAAACAATAACAAATACCAAAAGAAACGAAACAAACTTCCTCATTAATTTACCTCCACTCAATAAGATATGTACTTAAAATTTAAAAATTTTCTTATTTTTATTGTTAAAAGCACTATGTCATTTCGCAATAAAAGTTTTTATATTGATTTATACGATATTTTGCATTTGTAAATTCGTAAGCTAATTATGTTTGCTTTCCTTATAATCCCATTGCATATAATAGGTAAAATTCTATCACTGTTTATATACACAAACCATTGGAAATCCTCCTTGTTTCTAAAGTAATTTCTACAAGTAATATAATTCATCTGTTTGAAATTTTAAATCAATATTACAAAAATGTATGATTTTACGACAAAAATGCAACTATTAATATGTATTTACACAGAAAAAAGCTGAATCGCAAACATCAGTTTGCGATTCAGCTCGTCTATATTTTTTACTTACTGAATTTCAAATTCAACATTCTGTGCGTGGCAGCAAGCGATAAGGTCGCCCATTGTTGCATCAAACATACCCTTATACTTTTCGGGTGTGACAATCTTCATTGTTTCGATGTCTGCCTTCATTGAAATGTTGTTTTCGCTCTTATACTTTCTGACTTCGGATACACATTCCTTGACGAGCTCACCGAACTCAAGGCTTTCGGCATCATCCTCACCGTCAACCTTCCAGAAGTTCATGTGCAGGCAGTCAATGCCTTCCTTATCCTTGAAAGCATCCTGATAAATAAACTCTGTCATGTGGGGAACAAAAATGCCATACATTTTGAGAATGTTGAGCAGGCAGTAGTAGATAGCTGCCTGACCGCTTCTGCGTGCCTCATAGCCGTGAACCTCAGGCTGATAGAGTCTTTCCTTGCTGATTTCTACATAGTAGTCGCAGAAATCCTTCCAGAAGAAGTCATCAATCTCGTGTCTTGCAGAACCGATTTCATACTCATCAAGCAGCTTGATGCAGCGGCGCATCGTCTGCTTGCAGCGCTCAACAATCCACTTATCAACCGGCAGAAGCTCTGCGGGAGCATCGTCCTTGTTGAAATCTTCAAGGTGAGTGAGTGTGAACTTTGAAGCATTCCAGAGCTTTGTAAGGAAGCGGTTTGCAATCTTAAGCTCGTCATCAGAGAAATATGTGTCTGTGCCAAGCTTAGTATTGGCCGCCCAATAACGGATGCAGTCTGCACCGAACTCTTCGACAAGCTGTGCAGGTGACTTGACGGCATTGCCCTTGGACTTGCTTATTTTTTCGCCCTTCTTTGCAAGAACGAAGCCGCAGACCATAATATCCTGCCACGGAATGTTGCCTGTGTGATACATGCTCTTTGCGATTGTATAGAAAGCCCATGTTCTGATAATTTCGTGCGCCTGTGTACGCATTGTCATGGGTGCAAGCTTATCGGAAATGTCTGTGCCGTCGGGCTCTTCCCAGTGCGCGTTAATCTGTGGTGTCATTGAGGATGTTGCCCATGTGTCAAGAACAGATGATTCAGGAATCCACTCGCTGCAGCCGCATTCGCAGGTTGCTTCAGGTGTGAACTCAAGCGGATTTACAGGAAGAATGCTCTCGTCTGCAAACATCGGCTTGCCGCACTTCTTACAGTACCATACCGGGAACGGAACACCGAAGTAGCGCTGACGGGAAATACACCAGTCCCACTTGAGATTTTCAACCCATACATCGTAGCGGCTCTTCATAAAGGTGGGATACCAGTTGATTTTCTTACCTGCCTCAACAAAGAGGTCCTTATGTGAAAGAATGTCGATATACCACTGACGGGAGGGAAGAATTTCAATCGGCTTGCCGCAGCGCTCGTGAGTCTGAACAGGGTGAACAATGTCCTCTACCTTTTCAAGAAGACCCTGCTCCTCCATCATTTTAACAAGCTCTTTGCGTGCGCCGTAAACGCTCATACCTGCAACATAGGGTACGCTTTCGTCCATTCTGCCCTCTGTTGTGATAACCTTGCGGTAGGGAAGGTTGTGCTTCTCGCACCAGTCAACGTCAGTCTGGTCACCGTAGGTAGCGCACATAACAACGCCTGTACCCTTTTCAAGGCTTACAATTTCATCGGTAAGAATCGGAACTTCATAGCCGAATACGGGAACAACAGCCTTTTTGCCGACATACTTCTTGTAGCGCTCATCTTCAGGGTTAACAAAGAGGCAAACTACACCGTAAAGAAGCTCAGGACGGGTTGTTGCAACAGTGAGAGGCTCACCGTCAACCATAAAGTAGATATAGTTGAAGGTTGACTTGATGTCTGCACTGTCAAGCTCAGCCTGAGCAATTGAAGTCTGACACTCTGTACACCAGAGAACAGGTGACTCCTTAACATAAGCCTTGCCGTCCTTTGCAAGGCGGATAAAGGACTTCTGTGAAATGCGGCGGCTGCGCTCGTTGATTGTTTCGTAGCGGAGATTCCAGTCAACGGAAAAGCCGAGTGACTTCCACAGCTCTGTAAACTCCTCAACATATTTTGCGGTTGTCTTCATGCACTTGTCATAAAGCTCTTCGCGTGAAAGATCCTTTGCTTTAATGCCCTCTTCCTTTTCAACAAGGCGCTCGGTCGGAAGACCGTTATCGTCAAAGCCGAAGGGATAGAAAACATTGTAGCCCATAAACTTGCGGTAACGGGCGACCATCTCTGCCTGTGTGTAGGAGAAGATGTGACCGATGTGAAGTGAACCGCTGACCGTCGGGGGCGGAGTATCTATTGAATAAATCTGATTGGGGCTTTCAGGATCAAAACGGTAAACATCCTGATCTGCCCAAAGCTTCTGCATGGCTTTTTCAGCCGTTTTAAAGTCATACTTCTTTTCGAGCATTATTTCTGCACCTTCCTTACTGCGATAACAACATCCTTGCCGTTGATGTCAAGCGCTTCACCCTCCGCGGATTCAACGCGAGTGATTTCATCGGCAAGAAGCTCCTTGGAAACGGACTCAACACTCGGATTAAGCAGAGCTTCAAACTCATCATCGCTTGAGTAAGTGATAACAATTCTGTCCATAACCTCAAAGCCTGAGGACTTACGCATATTCTGAACCTTTGATACAAACTCGCGCGCATAGCCCTTCTGAATAAGCTCAGGTGTGAGAACTGTATCAAGGATAACTGTGATGTTTCTGTCGGATGCGCTTACGAAGCCTTCCTTCTGACCTGTGCTTACAAGCAGGTCATCTGCTGTAAACTCAACATCTGTACCGCCGAGATTTACCTTGTGCACACCTGTGCTTTCAATATCTGCAAGCACA
Organism: Acutalibacteraceae bacterium; assembly: GCA_045539895.1. Taxonomy (GTDB): domain Bacteria; phylum Bacillota; class Clostridia; order Oscillospirales; family Acutalibacteraceae; genus UBA8612. Next base: position 34,369 of record JAZQGE010000047.1, on the reverse strand, counting down.
CTGTCGCCGTCAACAGAGCTGAGATACTCACGAATAGCGTTAAGCACCTTGCCGTACTTCGGACCGAGTGTCTTGAGCTGGGGCTTGATGTCGTGTGAGATGAAGCCCTTTGTGGACTCAACCTGCTCTGCACATTCGACATTAAGCTCTTCTGCAATGATTGAGAGCATTTCTGCATCGAACTTAGCATCGTCACCGTCAACACAGACAAGAAGGCGTGAAAGAGGCTGACGGATTTTGAGGTTTGCAAGGTTTCTTGCGTTTCTTGCAATACCGACTGAATTATAAACAAGCTGCATATCGTGCTCAAGTGCTTCGTCAATGTAGCTTTCGTCGCAAACGGGGAAGTCACACATATGAATACTGATAGGAGCATCGGGATTGTTCTTGCGTACAAGTGACTGGTAGATAGTTTCTGTTACAAACGGTACAAACGGAGCAGCAAGTCTGATAAGACTGTCAAGAACTGTGTAGAGTGTAACATAAGCTGCAATCTTGTCCTCTGTAAGCTCGCTCATCCAGAAACGGCGGCGGCAGCGGCGGACATACCAGTTGGACATGATGTCGACAAAGTCAACAAGCTCTCTTGCAGCCTCTGTAATGTGGTAACCCTCAAGCTCTGTGTCAACCTTCTTGATGAGAGAGTTGAGAGCGCCGAGAATCCATCTGTCCATCATTGTCAGCTTGCAGTCTGCAAGCTTATACTCTGCAGCATTGAAATTATCAATACCTGAGTAGAGATTATAGAAGTGGAAGGTGTTCCACATTGTGCCCATGAATCTGCGCTGATGCTCGTTGATTGCATCACCGTCGAAGTTTGTGGAAATCCAGGGTGCGGATGAAACATAAAAATACCAACGGATAGCATCTGCACCGTGCTTGTCCATAACCTCCCACGGGTCAACGACATTACCCTTGTGCTTGGACATCTTTATACCGTCCTTGTCATTGACAAGGCCGAGAGCTACGCAGTTTTTATAGGGTGATTTGCCAAAAATAGCTGTCGAAATAGCCTGAAGAGAGTAAAACCAGCCTCTTGTCTGGTCACTGCCCTCGCTGATGAAATCTGCGGGGAACTGCTTATCAAACAGATCCTTGTTTTCGAAGGGATAGTGGTGCTGTGCAAAAGGCATCGCACCTGAGTCAAACCAACAGTCGATAACCTCAGGAACTCTGCGCATTGTGCCGCCGCACTCGCAGGTGAAGGTGAGCGGATCTACACTGGGCTTGTGAAGGTCAATGTCGGGTGACGCGCCTGTAAGAGAGCAAAGCTCTTCAACACTGCCGATTACATGGTGCTTTTCGCACTTATCACAAACCCATACGGGAAGAGGAGTGCCCCAGTAACGGTCACGGGAAATTGCCCAGTCGATAACATTACTTACAAAGTTGCCCATACGGCCGTCACGATATGTTTCGGGAAGCCAGTTGACGGATGCATTGTCAGCTGTAAGCTCGTCGCGAAGTGAGCTCATTGCAATAAACCATGAGGGCTTACCGAAATAGAGCAGCGGACTGTCGCAGCGCCAGCAGTAGGGATACTGATGCTCCATGGGAAGAACCTTAAAAAGAGGACCTTCGTTGCTGAGCTTTGTGATAATATCGGGGTCGCAGTCGATAACGAATCTGCCTGCGTAATCTGTAACAATTTCGGGGAAGCAACCGCGCTCGTCAGCAAGTCTGACAAAGGGAAGCTTGTACTTCTTACCTACGCGTGAGTCATCTTCACCAAATGCGGGAGCGATGTGAACAACACCTGTACCGCTGTCAAGTGTTACATAGCCGTCACATGTGACAAACCATGCCTTGTCAGCATAATTGTCCTTTACATACGGAAAAATCGGCTCGTACTTTTTGTATTCAAGGTCTGTGCCCTTATATTTTTCAACGACCTCGTACTTACCCTCTTCAAACAGTGTGGGAACAAGTGCTTCGGCAAGGATATAGTTACCGTCCTCTGCCTTGATTTTTACATAGTCTGCATCAGGATTAACGCAAAGACCGACATTCGAGGGCAGAGTCCAGGGAGTTGTTGTCCAGGCAAGGAAGCAGGTGTCTGCTTCATCGACAAGCTTGAAACGGACATAGATTGAACGGGTTTTGATTGTCTTGTAGCCCTGTGCAACCTCATGTGATGAAAGTGCTGTACCGCAACGGGGGCAGTAGGGAACAATCTTGTGTCCGTGGTAAAGAAGCTCTTTTGCATCAATCTGTTTGAATGCCCACCATACAGACTCAATATACTTGTTGTCATAAGTAATGTACGGCTTTTCGAAATCTGCCCAGAAGCCGATACGCTCGCTCATATCCTCCCAGAGGTCCTTATACTTCCAGACACTCTTGCGGCACTTATCAATGAAGGGAACAATACCGTAGCCTTCAATATCTGCCTTGCCGCTGAAGCCAAGCTCTTTTTCAACCTCAAGCTCAACGGGCAGACCGTGTGTATCCCAACCTGCCTTGCGCTCAACATGATAGCCCTTCATTGTGCGGTAACGAGGAATAAGGTCCTTAATTGAACGGGTAAGGATGTGACCGACATGAGGCACACCGTTAGCCGTAGGCGGACCGTCATAAAATGTGAACTCAGGCTTACCCTCGTTCTTTTCAACACTTTTTTCGAAGACGCTGTTTTCTTTCCAGAATTCGCGTACTTCTTTTTCGCTTGCAGTAAAATTATACTGTGCATCTACCTTTTCAAACATAAGCAATTTCTCCTATTTTACTTATAGAAATACTCATATATGATAACACCCGCGTTTTTTATAGTCAAGATTTTTTAATACTTATTTCAATAAATTGTCCGTCTGCACAAAACCGCAGCAGAAAAAATCTTGCTATGACAGCAAAAATAATGAAAAAAGAGACAGTAAAAGCTGAAATAATTTTTACTGCCTCTTCCGAGATACATTTGTTATTCGGTTTTTTTGCTGTTACTTTCTTCCCTGCGTTTTTTTGCACGGTAGCGCATTACAAACCAGAGGATTGCAAGCACCTGAAGAATTGCGGCAGTGATAAAAATGAAATTAAGGTCATCAACAGCAAAGGTAAGACGCAGACAAACCACAAAGGACCATATTAGTCCGCTAAGAGTAAGAAGCCTTGTTGTGAGATTCCACCATAGCTCGCTGAAAACAAGAATAACAATCAGCGAAACAGGCACGGCATATGCAAACAAGAGCCACGAATCGTCCCAAAAATTCACGAGTCTGAACACAAAAAAGGCGATTGAAGCAACAAGAAAAACAAGACCTGCACTCAGCAGCGGAATTATGATTCTGTTGGTCATATACGGTTTCTTTTTCGGCAGCTTCGGTTTTTCATCGCTGACAAGATCATTTAGTGTTACACCGAAAAGCTCGGCAATTTTCTGAAGCACTATAACATCAGGAACACCATCTCCGCGTTCCCATTTTGAAACAGATTTATCTGAATAGTTAAGCTTTTCCGCAAGGTCAGCCTGAGTAATATCAGAAGCTTTTCTTAGCTCAGTTAGGTTCTTTGCAATGTTTGCTCTGAGCTGTTCTTCGGTCAAAAAAATCACCGTCCCTTACTTTTTACTATTTCGCATTATACTACACACGCACAATAAAAGTCAAGCCTATTTTCGTTGAAACTGCGTGCTTTCTACTGTGAGTAGAGTACTTTTCCACAACTCTACTCAAGCAAGAATTCGCAGTAGAAGCTCCACATATAATAATAGGGTGACAAAACAGCGATATTTGGGTATCATTCTAATATCGGCGCAAAATGAAAACTGCCGAAAAAATGGAACAAAAACGGAAGGTAAAAATCAATGGCAAAGGTCAGATACAATTACTATGAAGTACCCATGGTTTCTTCAATTGAAGAAATGATAAACCTTGCACTCAAAGAGGCTGCAAACAAAATCGTTTACAAATACAAGGTCGGCGACGAAATACGCAGCATGACATACGAAGCATTTGTAAACCGTGTTTATGCCCTCGGTTCATATCTTACATCTCACGGTGAAAGCGCAGGTCACATTGCATGTCTTGGTTCAAACAGCATCAACTGGATTACCGCTTATTTCACCGCACTCCGAAGCAGCGGTGTATATGTTCCGCTTGATGCACAGCTGCCCGAAAGAGATATACTCCATCTTCTCTGTGACAGTAAATCAAGTGTAATTTTCTATGATAAGAAATTCGAAAAAATGCTTATGGAAAACCGTGAGAAGCTTAACGGTATAAAGCTTTTTATCGGCTTTGACCGTGAAGAAACAGAAGGCGATTTCATTTCATTTAACAGCGCACTTGAGCTTGGCGCACAAATGGACAGCAGCGAATATCTTGCCTGCAAAAGCGACCCCAATGCAATGAAAATGCTTGTCTATACATCAGGCACAACAGGCATGTCAAAAGGTGTAATGCTCAGCGAAAAGAATCTTGTTTCCTGCGTTTGCTACGGGCTTCAGGTTTCAACGGTTTACGATGTAGGTCTTTCTCTCCTCCCCTACAGCCACACATACGAAAGTGTAGCTGATCTGCTCGTTTCATTCCACAAACACTCAACACTTTGTATAAACGAAAATCTTAAGGCTATTGTAAAGAACTTCAAGATTTATCAACCCGAATATGTTTATATTGTTCCCGCAATTGCAGAAATGCTTGTAAGCAGAATTACAAGAGAGATTGAAAACAAGGGTAAAACAGGTCTTTTCAACGCGCTTGTAAAGATGAGCAACGGACTTCGTAAAATCGGTATTGACAAGCGCAGAAAGATTTTCTCATTTATTCACGAAAACTTCGGCGGCAAGCTTAAGAAGATTGTCTGCGGCGGTGCTGCAATTCGTCCCGAAGTAGGCGAATTTTTTGACAATATTGGTCTTAGTCTTATTAACGGTTACGGTATTACAGAGTGTTCACCGCTTGTATGCGCTAACCACGACGATGCAAACGATTATCACACAGCCGGTATCAAGCTTCGCTGCATTGACTGGCGTATTGATGACCCGAACGAGGAAGGCATCGGCGAAATCTGCATCAAGGGCGATACCGTCATGCTCGGCTACTATAATCGCCCCGACCTCACAGAGGAAGTCATCAAGGACGGTTGGTTCTACACAGGCGACTACGGCAGAATCAATGATAAAGACCAGCTTATAATCTGCGGAAGAAAGAAGAACATCATTGTCCTTGACAACGGTAAAAATATCTATCCCGAAGAAATTGAGAGTTACATTCAGAATCTCGATTTTGTAAGCGAAGTTGTTGTAAGCGGCGAAAAGAGCGACAGCGGCAATGCAAGCGCACTTATCGCAGAGGTTTTCCTGAACGAAATGAAGCCTGCCGCAGAGGTTCTCAAGAGCATCCGCGAAGTTTGCAGAGAGCTTCCGATTTACAAGCAGATTTCAAAGGTTAAAATTCGCGACACAGAGTTTGAAAAAACTACTTCAAGAAAAATCAAGCGTTTCACAAATGACAAAAAGAAGAAGAAAGAAGAGTCTGATGAAAAATAATCTGTCCGATTGGCTCGTTGCTTCAGATATTGACGGCACATTATATTCAAAGCTGCGCACACTGCCTGCAATAAATAAAAAGACGATTGATAAGTTCATGTCACTCGGAGGCAATTTCACTCTTGCCTCCGGCAGACCTGTGTGCTCTCTTGAACGCGCCTATAACTCTGTAAATCCAAACTGCCCTGCCGTTATTCTCAACGGCTCAGGCATTTATGATTACAGCAAAAAAAGCCTCGTATGGAAGCAGACTATTAATAAAAATGGCAGAGAATTTGTAAAATATATCAGCCGAAAATATTCAAAAGGACTCAACAGGATTGAGGTAGGCATATTCGGAATTGATAAGGTCTATATCACAAGCAAAGGTCTTTTCTCACTTGGTCAGATGTTTTTCGACCGTGTGCCATACATAATAACCGATATCAATTCTGTGCCCGAAGATGATTGGTTCAAGGTTATTTTCTGGGGCAATCCGCTGATAATCAAAAAAATCAAAGCAGAAGCCAATAGAGAAGCTGATAAGGGAAACTTTATGTCATCCTCACCCGTTTCGTTTGAAATGCTTGACACAGGTGTACATAAAGGCACTGCCGTGATGAAGCTCGCAGAAAATCTCGGTGTAAAAAAAGAGCATACAGCGGCAATCGGTGACTATTATAACGATTGGGATATGCTGAAAACTGTCGGTTTTCCTGCCTGCGCAGGTCAGGCACCGAAGCCTATACACGAAATATGCAAATATGTTGCATGCCACTGCAACAAAGGCTGTGTAGCAGACCTGCTGAACCTTATCATTAACGGCAAAGCCGACAATTAAACATATTGACAAAAGGCTTCAACTTAATTATAATTCTTTATATATGAATTTCTATTTTCAAAAGGAGAACCTCAGATGAAGCATTTACTTAAGCTTTCGGATCTTTCAAAGCAGGAAATTATTGATATTCTTGACCTTGCAGACCAGCTCAAATACGCAAAGAAAAACGGTATTGAGCACAAGTATCTTGCAGGTAAAACTCTCGGCATGATTTTCCAGAAATCATCAACAAGAACACGCGTATCCTTCGAGGTCGGTATTTACGATCTCGGCGGCAGCGCTCTCTTTCTCAGCTCGCGCGACCTTCAGATTGGCAGAGGCGAGCCTGTAGAAGACACTGCACGCGTTCTTTCCCGCTACCTTGACGGTATCATGATCCGCACCTTTGACCAGGAAGAGGTTGAAACTCTTGCTAAGGTCGGTTCAATTCCGATTATCAACGGCCTTACAGACTATTGTCACCCCTGTCAGGTTCTTGCAGACCTTATGACAATCCGTGAGCACAAGGGTTCACTTGAAGGTCTCAAGCTTTGCTATGTCGGCGACGGTAACAATATGGCAAACTCCCTCATTGCAGGCTGTATCAAGGTCGGCATGAAGGTAAGTATTGCCTGCCCGGACGAGTATCAGCCTGATGCAGAGCTTATGAAATGGGCTAGCGAAAACGGCGAATTCTGCTGCACAAGCGATATTGCCGCAGCCGTTAAGGATGCAGATGTTCTTTACACTGACGTATGGGCTTCCATGGGTCAGGAAGGTGAAGCCGAAGAAAGAAAGAAAATATTCAAAAACTTCCAGATTAACGATGAGGTTATGGCTCTTGCCGCTGACGGTGCAATGGTTCTTCACTGTCTTCCCGCACACCGTGAGGAAGAAATTACCGCAAAGGTATTCGAAGAGCACGCTAACGAAATTTTTGACGAGGCTGAAAACCGACTTCATGCTCAGAAAGCTGTTATGGTCAAATGTATGGGCGACGGCACTCACTGATGCGTCCTGTAATCGAACAAATAATAAATCTGATTTACCCTGCCCGCTGTCCGGTTTGCAACGAAATCGAACAGCGGCAGCTGTGTTTATGCGACAGTTGCAAAAAAGAATTACAAAAAATAACCGACCGTTGTACAGGTTGCGGCCGCCCGAAAAGCTCCTGCGCCTGTCATAAAAATTCGTTTTCGCTCTGTCTTGCTTCCCCTTTTCTTTATGAGGGAAAACTGCAGGGTGCCATACACCGTTTTAAATTCAGCGGTGAAACCTATCTTGCAAAGTATTTTGCCAAAGAGGTTGCACAAAGTGTAAAAGAAGAATTCAGCGATACGGTTTTTGATGTTGTAACCTGTGTGCCGCAAACGAAGCGCAAACACCGCGAAAGAGGCTACAATCAATCGGCACTTCTTGCAAAAGAGGTTGCAAAACAGCTTTCGCTGCCCTTTGACAAGCTGCTTATCAAAACACGCAACACTGCAGACCAGCACAAGCTGTCCGGAAAAGCACGAATACAAAACCTGAAAAATGCGTTTTCAATAGCCAAACCCGATTCAATAAAAGGCAAAACTATTCTGCTTTGTGACGATATAAAAACAACGGGCGCAACTCTTAATGAATGTCGAAAGGCTTTATTAAAATCGGGTGCTGCAGCCGTATACTGCGCAACAATCGCAGTCACCGCGGAAAAAATAAAAACGCAGAAGATATAAAAATTCACACAGGAGAAAGCTATGGCTGATATAAGACCTTACCGCGAAACTGACAAATACTTTGTTCAGCGTGTCTGTTTGCAGACACTTGATGATAATGTTGTTTTCGAAGGACTTGACAGAATTAACGCAGACTTTTTTCTGCCGCTCTACAACGATTACTATACTGAATGTGAACCTGAAAACTGCTTTGTCTGCACGGACGAAAATAACAACGCGGTAGGCTATATTATATGCTCGACGGATGTTAAAAAGTGGCGTAAGATTTTCATGGCAGAGTACTACCCGAAGATTAAGCACCGCAAATTCGGCGATCGCTTGAACGCAATAGGCGAGATAATTGCACACAGCATGTTTATGAAAAAATACCCCGCGCATCTGCACATAGATATTCTCAAAGAGTACAGAGGAAACGGCACGGGCACACAGCTTATGCAAGCACTCATTTCTCACCTTAAATCTCAAGGGATAAAAGGTGTTCAGCTTTGTGTTGATGCACAGAACAAAAAAGCTATCCGTTTCTATGAACGCAACGGCTTCAAAAAGCTGATGAATTTTGTGCGTGGCTATGCAATGGGACTTGAAATAAAATAAGAAGAAACGCAGAAAAAGAGCAGGTATCAGCCGATACCTGCTCTTGATTTATTTTTATGCAATTAACCGAAAAGGACGCTGTTAACAATGCCCTCAAGTCTTTCCTGCTTGCCTGAACCGGGTGCCGGTGTGTTTCCGAGGCTTGCTGCATAGTCTGCAAGCTCTTCAAGCGAGGTTTCGCCTGCAACAATCTTTGCACCGATGCCGCTGTTGAAGCTTGAATACTTATCTTTTACAAAGCTGTCAAGTCTGCCGTCCTCAATAAGTTCAGCCGCCTTGATAAGACCGAGCGCAAATGTATCCATGCCGAGGATGTAGCTTTCAAACATATCCTCATATGTGTTGCTGGGTCTGCGGCACTTCGCATCAAAGTTGAAGCCGCCGGTAAGACCGCCTGCCTTGATCACCTCATACATACACATTGTAGCCTCGTAAACATCGAAGGGGAATTCATCTGTATCCCAACCGAGGAGATAATCGCCCTGATTTGCATCAATGCTGCCGAGCATGCCGTTGATTGCGCTGATGCGAAGCTCGTGCTGGAAGGTATGGCCTGCAAGTGTTGCGTGATTAGCCTCTATATTCATCTTGAAGTCCTTATCAAGACCGTACTGACGAAGGAAGCCGATTGCTGTTGCAGCATCGAAATCGTACTGATGCTTCATAGGCTCCTTCGGCTTGGGCTCAATATAGAAATCGCCTGTGAAGCCGATTTTTCTGCCGTACTCAACTGCCATTTTCATAAGTCTTGCAATGTTTTCCTGCTCAAACTTAACATCAGTGTTGAGAAGAGTTTCATAGCCCTCTCTGCCGCCCCAGAAAACATAGCCCTTGCCGCCAAGCTTGACTGTAAGCTCAAGTGCCTTTTTAATCTGTGCAGCTGCAAAGCAGTAAACCTCTGCGGAGTTTGTGCTGCCTGCACCGTTCATAAAGCGGGGATTTGAGAACATATTTGCCGTACCCCACAGACACTTAATACCCGTTTCCTTCATTTTTTCAAGCATATAGTCTGTGATTTCGTCAAGTCTTGCATTGGTTACATTGATGTCATCTGCTTCGGGAACAAGGTCAACATCGTGAAAGCAAAAATATTCAACACCCAGTTTCTGCATAAACTCAAAGCCTGCGTCAACCTTTGCCTTTGCGTGTTCCATTGTACCCTTTTCATCCGCACCGAAAGCTTTATCAGCTGTATCTCTTCCGAACATGTCTGTGCCTGCCGCGCAGAGGTTGTGCCACCATGCCATAGCAAAGGGAAGGTAATCTTTCATCGGCTTTCCCATAACTTTTCTTTCGGCATCATAGAATTTAAAAGCAAGAGGATTTGTGCTCTTTGCACCCTCATACTTTATTTTGGAAATATTAGAAAAAATTTCGCTCATTTTTATTTCTCCTTATTAAATACCGCTTTAAGAGACGGATAGATTTCTTTGAAGGTTTCATATTTTTTGTTGTAAAGTGCACTTATATCTTCATCGGGGTAAACCGTATCGGATATTTTTACAAGGCTGTCACAAGCCGCATTGACCGACTCATATTCACCGCAGCCGACCATTGCAAGAATTGCACCGCCGTAGCCGGGGCCCTGCTCTGTTTTAACAGTATCAAGCGGTATAGCGAGCACATTTGCCATAATCTTTTTCCACAGCTCACTCTTTGCACCGCCGCCGCAAATATTACTGCGGTCAATCTGAATGCCAAGCGATTTTGCAACCTCAAAGCTGTCGCGTATTGCAAAGGCAACACCCTCAAACACAGCCTGAAGCATATCGGCACGAGAAGTATCCATGCTCATACCAAGGAAGGTGCCTCGCGCATTCGTATCGTTAATCGGGCTGCGTTCACCCATAAGATAAGGCAGGAAGAAAACATTGTTTTTTCCAAGCTTTTCATCAGTTATAGGTGACTGATTTGAACTGTAATCTGTATCGTGCAGAATGTCTTCCATAAACCACTTGTTGCACGAAGCGGCAGAGAGCATACAGCCCATAAGATGGTAACAGCCGTCTGCATGTGCAAAGGCATGAAGCGCATTATTCGGGTCAACACCGAAATTACTGCTTGAAATAAATATTGTGCCCGAAGTGCCGAGTGAGATATTACATTTGCCGTTGCCTACAGTGCCTGTACCGATTGCCGCAGCGGCATTATCGCCTGCACCTGCAACAACCTTCACTTTCTCACTCAGTCCAAGCTCAGCTGCAACATCCGCTTTTACAGTGCCGATAACATCACTGCTTTCAAAAAGGGAAGGCATCTGCTCTTTTGTGACAGAACATATACCGAGCATTTTATCTGACCAGCACTTATTCTCGACATCAAGCAACAGCATACCCGAAGCATCCGAATAATCACAGGAATGAACACCCGTAAACTTATAATTTATGTAATCCTTCGGAAGCATAATTTTACGGATTCTTGCAAAAAGCTCAGGTTCATTATCTTTCATCCACAGAATTTTCGGTGCGGTAAAGCCTGCAAAAGCTATGTTTGCAGTGTTATCGCTGAGCACATCCTTACCGATAACACCGTTGAGATAATCAACCTGTTTTTGTGTTCTGCCGTCATTCCAAAGAATTGCAGGGCGGATAACCTCGTCATTTTCATCAAGCACAACAAGACCGTGCATCTGACCGCCTGCACCTATTCCGGCGATTTCATCTTTATCAAATCCTGCTGTAAGCTCTGCCACACCTGCTTTAACAGCGGTCCACCAGTCAGCAGGATTTTGCTCCGACCAACCTGACCGAGGATAGTAAACGGGATAGTCTTTTGAAACCTCGCCGAGTATGTCTCCCCTCTCATTCACAAGCAGAAGCTTTACGGCGGAGGTGCCAAGATCAACACCTATATAAAGCACAATTATGCACCAGCCTTTATAGTATTCAAATATATTAATGATTATAATATTTATACTGTTGGCAGTCAATCGGTTTTATAAATTTTTCCATTGCGCTTACGGTATTATAACCTACTGTATATCCCATACTCTCTTTATAAAATAAAAGGGAGTGTACACAGGGAAATGCAATTTAATAAGGTTGAAATCTGCGGAGTTAACACCTCAAAGCTTAAAGTACTCAAGGAAAGCGAAAAACGAGCGCTTCTTGAAAAAGCAAGAAACGGTGATAAGACTGCTCGTGAAGAGCTTGTAAACGGTAACCTGAGGCTTGTGCTGAGTGTTATACAGCGCTTTGCAAACCGAAACGAAAATATGGACGATTTATTTCAGGTCGGCTGTATCGGACTTATAAAATCCATTGATAATTTTGACATTAGCCAGCAGGTGCGTTTTTCAACCTATGCCGTGCCAATGATTGCAGGTGAGATTCGCCGTTATCTTCGCGACAACAATCCTGTAAGGGTGAGCCGCTCAATGCGCGACACTGCCTACCACGCAATTCAGGCAAAGGAAAAGCTTGTAAATGAATTGGGAAGAGAGCCTTCGATAACTGAAATTGCCGATGAGATGAAGTTAAAAAAAGAAGAGGTTGTAATTGCACTTGAAGCAATTGTTGACCCCGTTTCACTTTACGAACCCGTATACAATGACGGCGGCGACACCATTTATGTCATGGACCAGATCGGGGACGGCGGCAGCGACGAAGGCTGGATTGACGAAATACTCATGCGCCAGTCAATTGAGGATTTATCTCCGAGAGAAAAAAGAATACTTTCACTGCGGTTTATGAAGGGGCTTACACAAATTGAGGTTGCAAGCGAAATAGGCATCTCCCAGGCACAGGTGAGCAGACTCGAAAAAGGCGCACTGCTGAAAATAAGAAATCATGAATAATTAATCAGGCAGTGTCACCGTTAAAAGTGACACTGCCTGTTTTTGATTTTTATACAAAAGCTTATGCTTTATTTGAATCAAGGAATTTATAAACAAGTGCTGCAAGAACACCGCCTACGAGAGGAGCCACAATAAATACCCAGACACAGGAAAGTGCATCGCCGCCGACAAGGAGTGCGGGACCGAAGCTTCTTGCAGGGTTGACGGATGTGCCTGTAAAAGATATGCCGAGGATATGTACAAGAGTAAGTGTAAGACCGATTACAATGCCTGCAACAGCACCGTTTTCAACCTTTGATGTAACACCGAGAATTGCAATAACAAAAACAAAAGTAAGGATAATTTCAACAAGGATTGACAGACCGATGCTGTCGTTATAAAGAGCATTTGCACCAAGACCGCTCTCTTTGCCGACAAGCGCCATAAGCACCGCTGCGCCTGCTGTAGCACCTGCAAACTGAGCAACTACATAGCCGATGAAATCCTTAACAGAAAGCTTACCGCTGACAAGCATTGCAATTGACACGGCCGGGTTGATATGGCAGCCGGAAACATTGCCGATTGAATAAGCCATTGCAACAATTACAAGACCGAATGCAAGAGCTGTAAGAAGATAGCCTGTGCCGTTTTCTGCTGAACAGCCGACAACAGCAGCTGTGCCGCAAGCAAAAAGCACAAGAACGAATGTGCCTATAAATTCAGCAACATACTTTTTGATTGAACTCATAATAATACCTCCGAAAAATGTATTTGCTTTTAAAGAAAAAGCTAACATTATAATATCAATCAAAGATATTCAAGTCAAGAAATAATTATTCATCACTCAATAAGAACTGCAACCTTTACATTCTTTGCATAAGGCAGCTCTCTGTCATTGTAACCCATATTGAGTCCGCCGGGGTTGCAGGTTATTGTGTCACCGATAATGCTTCCGTGAATATCAAAATCACCGGAGGCAAGGTTGACATTGCCTTTGGGTGCATAAATAATGCCCCACAAATCAAAGCCTCCCTGTTGTGAATAAAGTGTTATATCTCCCTTACGCGAATAAATTGAAAGTGTAGCTCCCGCTTCGTTATAGGTGTGTGTGCTGCCGCCTATTTTTATATCATTCTCAGCAATCATACAGCCGTTGAGCGTAATGCCGCTCGAACCCTGATTTGTCGAAAGTGAGCCGCCGCTGTAAACAACACCTTTAATGTCGTAATTGCCCTGACCCGACAGAGAAAGAACTCCTTTTCTGCTGTAAAGGTCACCGACAAGATTAAACGGTCCGGCAATATCGGTAACAACATCTTCATCAAGAAGCGTACCTTTGCCCCAAACAAAAACATCGCCGTTTATAACCGTGCCGCCGCTTTGAAGCTTGAGAGTTTTGTAAGCATACAGATTGCCGTTAACTTTCATGTAAACACTGCCCTGTTTATCAAAATTTCCGTTGCAGTAAACAGAGCCCTTGAAGGTGCTTTTTCCGTTGAGCTGTACATCTCCGCCAACATAGGTTTCGCATTCGCAGTTAAGACTGTAGTTTGAGCCTCGGCTGAGGTTGCCGCCGGTGTAAAAATAATCGCCGTAAAAATCAGTGTCACCCTGCAGAGTTGTGTCACCTTCGATATAAACATTTCCGCCGACCTTAAGCGACTTACCCCATGTTGTCGTGAGGCTGCCGCCGCAGTAAAGATTGCCTTTAACATAAACGGGACACTGCGGATTGAAATCGCCCTCAACATATAAGTCACCGTAAATAATAAGCAGGTCTGAATGGTAACCGGTTGAAAGAGTTCCTGCACAGTAGGTATTACCGTTAATGGATATTATTGAATTGAGTGTTGTACCTGCGGAATATCGGTTGAGATAAAAAGCATTTTTGCTTATGGGTTCATAATTCTTTTTGAACATATCCTCATCAGCTGTAGGTGCAACAGCCATAATCGTTTCATCAAAATCGGGCATTGTCTGCGAAGAAACCTCGCTTTCAAGCGTGCCGACAGAAACACTGTACTGATTACAGGTTGCATTGTGCGCCGAGAAGACCGTACCGGAAACCGAGCTGCCTGCGCCGCCGTCGGCGTGAACGTTGCCGTTGCCGAAAATGCTGCCGCCGAGATTATAGTGACCGTTCAGCGTAAACTGCGAATTGTCACCGTGGAACATAAGATAATCAAAATTGACAGCCATTTTTTTGTCTACAAATCTTGCCGCCGCCTTTGCGTTGAGCTGTACGGAGCTGACATTAAAAAGGCTCGCAAAAATTGTTTTGCTCTCTCTTGAATCGGAAACGCGGACTATTTCATTTGTCGGAAATTCGACAACAACATTTTCTGTTGTGAAGCCGTTTTTCTCAACATACTCAAGCGCAACTTCCCTTGCCTTCGTTTCATCAGGCATATATCTTACAGCCGCAAGTGCCGCCGCATCCATTGCATTCTGCAGGCTGCTCTCCTGATAGTACTTAAGACCCATATCCGTAACAAGTGAAACAACCGAAAGAAAAGCGACAAGACCGAATGCCGCAATTACCATTGCCGCACCATCCTCCGATTTGTAAAACCGTCTGAGTCTTTTCATCCTTGCCGCTCCTTTCGTTTTGCATTTAAAAGTACCTTACAATTTCAAGTGTTTTATAAAAATCCGGTGCGTTACCCCCTGACGGATACATCATCGGACATTCTTCGTTATCCATTAAAAATATTTCACCGTTGCCTTCGGGAACCATTTTTCTGAGAATTTCAATTATTTTATCCGCATCCAGATTATCAATGGATATATAGCTTTTGTTAAAGCGCAACCAAGTAATGTCATGCTGGTCTTCCCACATCATAGTTGCCATATCTACGACGACGTCGAAAATAAGCGTTGTATAATCGGGCGGTAAAGCGTAAAAATGAATGTAATTTATTGAATCCTCTTCCCTCTTGGCACGCTCAATTCTTCTCTCAAGGCTTTTGTATTTAAGTAAGCTCGCCTCTTTTCTTACAGTGCCGACGCTGCAATTGGTAGGCTCAACGTTTATAAGAGCAAAAATTTCTCTTGCGCCTTCAACCCATCGCTCCCACGCTTCGTACGATCCGTCAAACTTATGCCATATTGCAAAATTCAGCGTATCCGAGGGGGATTCTCTGTAACACAGGCGAGGTGAATCGTCTTTTTCTGATTCTCTGAATTTTTTAAACAGATTTATTATCGACACCGCTCTTCACCTCTTTTTTATTTATTATTTTTATAACGGTTCCTTCGAATTGGCATCAACAAATACTTTTTTCCGTCAACAACTGTGAGTTCCACATCTGTTCCGACAGGCAAATTGATAACTGCAAGAATTGCAGGCTCTATTTGCACTACGGTATCCAATACACAAACTGAAGAATTGTTTGGATCGGCAAGGTATTCATCTGTATCCGCATCGGATAAAAATCTCCAACCGCAGTCCATATTATTTACAGAAGATTCTCTGAAGCACCATTTAAGTTTACCTTTTCCCGATAACAGATTGTTTGATGCAATGCAACCGTTTGGCATTGAACTCATTTTATGTTCTCCCTATTATCTTACCTAACAAACTGAACTTTCTTTTTTTCGGTTTTTCGGTTGATTTTATGGTTTTAATATATTTTAGTACGTCTATGCATTCGTCACGGTTAAGTGCATAAATATTGACTGAAATGAGTAATCCGTCTTTACAGCAGCCTATCATAAGCCGATGAACCTTAAATCCATCTTCATAATGATCGGTTTCGTATGCGAATGAATCAAAAGAATCCAAGCTGAATCCGAGCTCATACGGCTTTGAGCCTTCGGGTATGCTTTCATAATATGATGCTTTTAAAACATCAGCCGTTCCATTTGTATAAAAATCGGTTATTCTTATTGTCAGGTCGCTTCCCGGAGGGTAAAAAAGATAGCCTTCATCATCCTCGTCGATCCCGCCTGACCACGAATACGGAATATCTATAAACCAGCTGTTGTTAAACCTGTATGTTTTGAGTCTTTCATCGGTTGTCGTAATTGCTTTCACCTTTGGCGGCTGTGGCGCAAGCCGTTTATTGCAATAATCAACAACAAACTCGTATATATTCTTGTCACCTGTGCCGTATCCGCCGTGGTGACCTTTTTCTAATTCCTCTTTTGCTAATATCAGTGCTTCTTCAAGGCGGTTATTTTTTATATGAAACAGCATCTTTTGCAGACTTATATCCCGTTCAAGCTTTTGAGCAACGGCAATATAGTTATCAACATCATCGCCCAAGTCATCAATAAATCTGATACATTCTGCATCTATTTCCTCAAGCAAATTCTGCACAATCGAGTCTATTTCATCCAGAGATTCTTTTATCTCGCCGCTTTTTTCAACGGGAACAATACCGTGTATAGTAAATGCACCGTTTGCCCTGAGGCTCATAGGTCTTTCTTTATTTGAGCTTATATCAAATACATCCCAGAAAACATCGTCAATAAAAAACGGTTTGATATAAGCACAGGCAGTAACTGCCGAATCACCGCTGTCAAAGCATATTGAAATAAAATAATCCTTATATTTTCTGTAGGCATAAAAGTCAATTTTCTTGTAACCGAATTTCTTAACGTGATTTTTTAATGCATCAGTAATTTGTTTATCTATATCTTTGTATTTAAACTTTTCCATAAAGATATATTTCCCTCCAATTCGGTTGCATTTTGTTCTTTACTCGCCCATTGACGTTTTTATCTGCTCCATCTGCTTTGAAAGCTCGGTGAGTGTTAGCTGTGCCTGCTCAACATAATAATCGCGGAGCTTGCGCTGTTTCTCTGCGGCAAGTCGCTCTGCCGCTATTTCGCTTTCAAGTGCACTTATCTTTTCCGCATATTCAACAGCCTGCGCCTGATTTGCATCTCTGAGCCTTGTGATTTCGGCTTCGTTTTCTTCGAGGCGCTGTCTGAGCACGTTACTTTCAATTTCAAGCTGTGCAAGTGCACGCTTCACCTTTTCTGTTTCGTTTATATTTTCGTTAAGCTCGGTTGCCTTGCGCTCAAGCTCATCACGCAGCAGCTTTGCCTCGTTATCCTTTGCCTGCACCTCTGCTTTAACCAGCTCCTGCTGTGCGGAAATTGTATTGAACTGAACAAACAGCTCGTCATATTTCTGCGAAACAGCGCCCATTTCATCGCTCTCGCGCTTCAAGAAATCGAGCCTTACGGCAAGCTGTTTATTCTCGTTTTCAAGTGAGGAAATTCTGCCGAGATATTCTTCGGTCAGCATTCTGCCGCCCTTTTCAGCTGTTTCTCTTAGCTGTATATTATCCTGCTCAAGCCGCTCGTTACGCTCCTTAAGCTGTGCAATAACAGCCTCGTATTCAGCTGTTTTGTCTTCCTTTTCCTTCTGCTTTTCCTGCTCTGCCTCGGCATAGCCTGCCATACACATACGGTATTTTTCCGCATAGGAGTCGCGCTCACGGTTTGAGAGCACAAGCTCCTCCTTGAGCGAAGAGAGCTTTGATTCGTGCATGCGCGAAGATGATTCTGCACTCTGTCTGAGCTCTTTTATGTAAGCTGCAACCTCATCGGGATCATAGCCGTGAAAAACCTTTTTGAAACCGAGGTCGACTGCTGCATCCTCTTTATCGCGTACAATATCAACCGCAATATCCTTTGCATTATTCTTGACGGTTTCGTTCTTAGCCTTTTTCATATCCGTTACCTCTCTTCGATTTCAAGTGTGTCACCCTGCACTATGCCCAGCCTTGCTGCCGCTCCACTCTTCATTTCAATTACGCTGTGTGCAGCTTTAACTGTTTTGCAGATTACACCGGGCTGAACATTCTCATCAATTTTTACAACATTAAGCTTTTTATCAAGATAAATAACATCAATTGCAAATTTCATATTCAGCATGTGAATCTGGTTGCAGGGTTTTATGTGAAGGGCATAATCATCGGCTATTGCCTTGCGGAACATCAACCCTCTGAAGCGGCTGATAAACGAATATGCCGCCTCGGAATTTGATGTAAGAACTATACCCTGTTTTTTTATCTGAATTTTTTTCATTACGGCTCTCCCTAAAATGTTTCAATTATGTTGAGCACCGTCGGGCCCATAAGAATTATGAAAACAACTGGGAAGATGAACAGAAGCATCGGCACGAGCATTTTAATTGATGCCTTCATTCCCTTTTCTTTTGCCTGCTGGCTTCGCTCAATTCTGAGCTGTTCAGACTGTGCGCGCATAACATTGTTTATCGGAATACCAAGCTGTTCAGCCTGAACAAGAGCCGATGCAAAGGTTTTAAGCTCATCAAGGTTTGTTGCATCACACAGATTCTGAAGTGCCTCTCTTCGCGTGCGACCCATCTGAATTTCGCGGTAAACTATGAGAAGCTCATCTATAAACGGGCCCTTAAGCTTTTGTGAAACCTTGAGAAGCGCTGCATCAAAGCTCAGACCTGCTTCAATACATACACACAGCAAATCCATTGCATCCGGCAGTTGTTTTTTGATTCCCGTCTGGTGGCTTGTGACTCTTGATTTAAGGTACATTGTCGGACCCATAACACCAAGAAGAATTCCGCAAACCAGAATAAGAAACTTGATTGCAAGGTCAGTTTTAACAATAATAATTATTATCAGTGTTACAAAAACCGCACCAATAAGAAACGCATATTTTATATACTGAAAATCTGCAGGGTCCATAAACATACCTGCATATCTGAGCTGTTTCCTGATTGCTTCAAGAGTTTTGTTTTTGTTTACATTCTTCTTTTTCGGCATAAACTTGCTGAGCTTTTCGGAAACCGTTTTTATACCTTTGCCGAAAACTCTTTCAAAAAAAGGAAGCTGCAGCTCCTCAAACGCAGGCATACCTGCAGTATTGCTGATTTTTTCAATGCGGCTTTGCTTGCTGTCCATTTTTCTGCCCCAGTGTGAGGCAAGAACAACAAAACCTATAAATGCCAGAAACGAATAAGCAATAACTAAAAACTCCAAAAAGCTCACCTCCGTATCAGTACTCTATCGTAACTACTTTCCTTATCGCAAAGAATCCTAAAACTTCCATAACAATTGAAACCGCAAGCATTATGTTACCTACACTTGTAGAGAAGAATGTTGACATATATTCGGGATTAACAACCATAAGCACCGCCGCTATACAAATCGGCAGCGCGCCGATAATAAGACCGGACATTCTGCCCTGCGCGGTAATTGAACTTATTTCACCCTTTATCTTGATTCTGTCCCTTATAGTCTGTGAAATCGTAGTGAGAATTTCTGAAAGATTACCGCCTGTCGTGCGCTGAATAAGTACAGCCGATACAACAAGCATCAGGTCGGGGCTTTTAACTCTGTCAACCATATTGTTCAGAGCCTCTTCCATTGTTGCACCGTATCTTATCTCATTGCAGACCTTGCCGAACTCCATACCTATCGGTGCCGGCATATCCGTTGCAACATTTTCCATTGTCTGCTGAAATGAAAAGCCTGAGCGCAGACCGTTGCACATCATAATAAGTGTGTCGCCAAGCTGTGCTTCAAATGCTTTTATACGGTTTCCCTTTTTGATTTTTATAAAAACTATCGGAAGAAAAGCGCCTATTACCGCGAGTGTTGCCGCCGGCATAAGCCCCATCTGAAACAGTGCCGCAAGACCTGCCGGAACAAATGTAAGCACAATCCATATCAAGCAGAATTCTTCGGGGCGGAGCATTATGTCAGCTAAAATAAGCTCATTAAAAATTGTATCCATAAGCTTTTTCTTCTGCACAGAGCCTTTGCCGACACCGTCAACAGCCCGTTTGATAAGACTTGATTTGCGTTCCTTTTTTCTCTCTCTTATCTGAAGTGTAAGACCGCTTTTTTTATCTGAAATTTTATTGACTCTTTTTTCAACCTTCCGTTTGTCCTGCGTAACCGATCCTGCAATGCTTACCCAGAGGAAGAAGCCGAACAGACCGAAGGCAACGGAAAGAATAATTATACTACTCTGCAAACCATTCATTGTTTACCGCCACTCCGTTTCCTCTGATTTTTTCAAGACAGTTTGGCCGCACGCCCGTTGCTTTAAACTTTCCGACGAACTTACCGGATGCGTCAACTGTACCGTCAGTTTCATATACAAAAATATCCTGCATACTTACGACATCTCCTTCCATACCGACAACCTCGGTTATGGAGGTTATTTTTCTTGTGCCGTCACGCAGTCGGCTTTGCTGAACAATCAGATCAATTGCCGACGAAATCTGATCTCTTATTGCCCTTAGCGGTAACTCCATGCCGCTCATCAGCACCATTGTTTCAAGTCTTGCAACCGTATCACGCGGCGAATTTGCGTGGGTTGTAGTAAGTGAGCCGTCGTGACCGGTATTCATTGCCTGAAGCATGTCAAGTGTTTCTTCTGAACGGACCTCACCAACGATAATTCTGTCAGGTCGCATACGAAGCGCATTCTTTACAAGGTTTCGTATCGTGACCGCACCCTTACCTTCAAGGTTAGCAGGTCTTGCCTCAAGTGTGATTACATGATCCTGCTTAAGCTGAACCTCAGCTGCGTCTTCAATTGTCACGATTCTTTCATCCTCAGGAATATAAGAAGAAAGAACATTCAGAAGAGTTGTTTTACCGCTGCCCGTACCACCGGCAACAACAATATTCAGCTTGCCCTTTACGCATGCTTCAAGGAAGCGGAGCATATTGGGAGTCAGCGAGCCGAACTTTAAAAGCTGCTGCGCGGTAATCGGCTTTTTACCGAACTTACGGATTGTAAGTACCGGACCGATAAGTGAAAGCGGCGGAATTATTGCATTGACACGCGAACCGTCTGAAAGTCTGGCATCAACCATAGGGCTTGCTTCGTCAACATGACGGCCGACGTTTGAAACAATACGGTTGATTATGTTCATCAAATGTTCTTCATCCCTGAACTTCAGCGGTGTGAGCACAAGCTTACCATGGTCCTCAACATATATCTGCTCAGGTCCGTTTACCATAATTTCGCTGTATTGAGGGTCTTGAACAAGCTCTTCAATCGGACCGTATCCCATAATGTCATTAAAAAGATCCGTAGCAACCTTTTCTCTGTCAATGCGGGGAATCATAAATTCATCTTCATTTACCTTGTCATCAACGATTTTATACATCGCCTCTCGGTCGGTTATGACCTGACCGCTTCTGTTCATCTCTTCGATTATGGCGCCGTGTATAAGCCGTTTGACCTCAAGATAAGGGTCATCCTTTATTTCTTCAGTGTCAACCGTTGCCGCCTTAAAATCTTCAGGCTGGGCTTCGGCTGCCGTCTGCTGTAATTTTTTCTGGCCGTCTATTCTGTCTAAAAGTCCCATAGCTCAAGCCTCACTTATTTCTTAAACTTTGAGAAAACTCCTTTTTTCTCTTCCTTTGCTTTTATTGGTACAACACCGGTGTGTTCTTCAATTATTTTGTCAGTTATTGAAACAATGCCTTTTGAAAGCTCTGATTTCGGCTGTGCCACCGTAACGGCAACCCCCTTGTTAATGCTTGAAATTGCCGCTGTATAATCGGCAGGCACCGTTGCAAAAACCTTCATTCCGAACATCTCTTCAAAATCCCCGACACCTATAAGACCTTTTTCAAATCTGTTGATAACAAATCTGAGCTTTTCGCGCTGATGAAGCTGTTCGAGAATCAGATAGCATACCTTTGCATTATTGAGCGAGAGAATTTCATTGTTATATACCATAAATATCTCTTCACAGTTTTCAAGTGCTGTGATTGTTGCATCATTAAATGAGGCGGGCAGGTCAACAATTATGTACTCATAGTAGGGGCGCATAATGTCGATTATCCGTTCAACATGGTTTGGTGTTACA
Source organism: Acutalibacteraceae bacterium (assembly GCA_045539895.1). GTDB lineage: Bacteria > Bacillota > Clostridia > Oscillospirales > Acutalibacteraceae > UBA8612. The sequence continues at coordinate 12,169 of JAZQGE010000047.1, read as the reverse complement.
AACTCTGCAAACTCAGAGCTTTTAGGTGCGCAAAGTACGCTCATACCCGATCCGTGTTCAACCGCAAAGCAGTTGATGTTTTCTATTGTAATGCCGCCTCTGTCCTGAACAAGGTCAACAATTGAATTTTTAGTATCAAGGTCAAGAGCCATTGCAACATCGCCGAACTGCAAATCGAGGTCAAGCAGCATTACCCTTTTACCTGCCTTTGCAAGCTGTGCAGCAACACCGATTGCAAGTGTGGTTTTACCTGTGCCGCCCTTTCCGCCAAAGAAGCCGAGCGCCTTGCACCTTACTTTTTTACCCTCGTTAGTATCAAGGATTCGCTGCTGTTCAAGCTTGTATACGGTGCTGATATTCTGTGAAAAATCTTTCGGCTCCATACCCTCAAGCTCAAGTACCTTGCGTATGCCGTACTGTGCAGCCTTGTTGACAAGCTCAACCGTAATGTTATCGTTAGCGAGCACAACAATTGTGCCTCGTGCCGCCGTAAGCAAATCCTGCACAAAGCCAAAAAACGAATCCGGCACATTTCCTCTCACTGCGCAAAGCACAACCTCAGGAAATTTGTTAACAATTTTCGTTTTACCTTCAGCAGTAAATCCTGCATAGCCGCTGATTGCAAATTCTTCATCGGTTATCAGGTTTTTGACTTCTATTCTTAAATCCAGGTCATCGGATAAAACAAGCAGATTTATTTTTTCCATAGCCGTTTCTCCTCAGTAAAATTATAATTGTTATTGTTCCGCTTCTTTGGGCGGCGCGGTTGTGATTTCACCCATACCGTAGTTTGTTTTCGGCTCACCTGTTCTCTCTTCGGGAACATCTGCCGCCGCAATATCATCAGCAAGGCTGTGTGACTCAATATGAGAAACAAGAACCACTCTCGGATTACTTACCGACATAATCTTCGGAATCTGGTCTTTTGTGAGCGCAAGTGTGAGCACCGCATAGCTTGTGATTTCCGTTCCGCTGTTTTGCTGGATATTAGCAGTGTAATCGCTGAGCTTTATAACAGGAATGTTTTTGAGTGCAGGCTCTGCGCCTCCCAAAGCCTTATCATAAATATTGATACAATCATTCTCTTTTATAAAGAATGCGACACCGTTTTCAATTTCAACTGAAATTGTGTAGGCATACATTCCGTTTGCAAGCTCGTAAGAAAGTCTCCCGTCTGCCATTTCATCTCCCACGGGCTCAATCTTTCTTGCCATAAGCTGTTCGCCCATATAGATGTTTTCTGTTGCCATACAGCCTATAACATCTTTAATATCGCAGAGTGTTCCGTAGGAAACAGCATTTACGGGGAGCTTGACCGCCTGAAACATCTCTTTTGTAAGAACCGTGTTTTTGTCTATATCTTCAATTGCAATTAGCACTGTTGCCTCATCAACACCTGTTACTATTTTGCTTGACTTTAATTCATTGGCAAAAAAGTAGGTTGCGAAGCCTGCAAGAATTGCAACTACAGCCGCTATCAGATAAATTTTTTTCATACTGCGTTACCTCTCTATGACTCAACTTTCATAACAACCGTTGAGGTAATTGTTTTTTCTTTGCCCATTATAGTGCTGAGCACCGGAGTAAAGAACGATATATCCGCCGACATATTTACCGTTATGTCTCCCGCGGTGGGATCACCGGGTGAGCTGTAAGTCACCGTTATTTCCACACCGTCGTTTGCAAAAACATGATGCTGAGAATTTTCAATGTGATTTATAATAGCCTGCGTGTCTGCGTTGTCGGCGGTATTAACAACAGCGTATCTTGCACCTTCACGGCAGGCATTGTTGAGTGAAAGCTGATTGTAAAACAGCCATCCGAAATCAATAATACCGCACAGAATCAGAAGAAAAATCGGCAGAATCAGCGCGAACTCAACCATTGCCTGACCGTCTTCGCCTTGCCGCCACAAATTAAAATACTTTTTCATTTATACCGCCACCTCACTTTACACAGTGTATTTTTCATTTAAACTCCGAAGGGGTAAGCTCGCTCAGCGAGCGAACTTACCCCAACGGTTATTGCAAGGATTTATATAGTGTTTTAAGCTTGTCTTGTTTTATGTTCCTGCTGCCGTTGTTCCGATTGCGTCAATCTGATCGTTGACTTCGTTGAACATATCGCGGATCTTCGGTCCGAGTGCTACAAGTGCCACGATTACAACAACCGCAATAAGACCGATGATGAGACCGTACTCAACCATGCCCTGACCTTCTTCGTCCTTAAACCATTTTCTTAACATTTCGAACCCTCCGTTCATTTTAATAAAGTTTGTTTTGTGAATGGGATTTGTTTTTACGAATGGGATTTATTCAATAAAGCTTTTTTGAAGCCTTATGTTCCTGCTGCCGTTGTACCGATTGCGTCAATCTGATCGTTGACTTCGTTGAACATATCGCGGATCTTCGGGCCGAGTGCTACGAGTGCCACGATTACAACAACTGCGATAAGACCGATGATGAGACCGTACTCAACCATGCCCTGACCTTCTTCGTCCTTAAACCATTTTCTTAACATTTTTAAAACCTCCATTTATTTTTTCCCTCTTACAAGGGTTATTTTTCAGTTGAACAGTGATGTGAAAACTGCTTTTGAAAGATCACCGAATATCGGATAAATCACCGTAGCTACAACACCGAGCGAAAGGAACGGGCCCATCGGAACTGCTGTTTTAAGCGAACCTTTTTTTGTAACCAACAGATAAACCAGATACACTGCCAGACCTAAAGCCATGAAAAGTGCCGCCTGTATGTATCCGAATGCTCCGAGACAGTAGCCTATTGCTGCGCTGTATTTTACATCGCCTGCGCCTATCGGGATTCTGATGAGCATCGGCAGCTGATATAGTATGAAGCCTGCCGCAAGACCAATCAGCGAAGGGATGAGAGATTCCTTTATCGGTACTCCCGTTGCTATCGCGTAGATGAGAGCCGCTGTTCTGATTATCAGCAGCGCCAGAACTGACGAGTTCGGAATTTTCTTTATGTCTAAGTCTACAATTCCGATTGAGATTGCAACTGATATGTAAGCTATTGATTCAATTCTCAGTGCCGTATCTTCATTTCTTGCGAAGACCGCCGCAAACAGTGCCGCCGAAATTAGCATCCAGGCAACTACCGTAGCCGTGTTTTTAATGGCTTCAATTTTTGAGTTTTCATCGGTTCTTCGGGTTATCTGAAAAAGCGCTATCCGGTTAAATGCCAGCGCTGCAAGTGAGCCGAGAGCACCGCCGTAGAGGATGTCCGTCACAGGTTCTCACCTCCGTTTGTGTTTTGCTGAAGTTGGGGGTTTTCCCTTGCCTCGACTTCATCTTAGCATCACGATTTCATTTCGTCAACAGGGCCAATTTTTCGTTTGCGAAATTTTTTGTAGGTATTGCACAAATAAATTTTTGTTTATTTTTTCGCTTAAAATCAAGGCTTTGAGCAATCCGAGCGCTGGTAAGATTTCAAAAAAGTGTACTGCAGTGCAAAAACGCGCCGTCATTTTGACATAAAAATTTTCACATTTCGCCGAAAAAATATTTATTTGTGCCAAAAATAACCAAAATTGTATAAATTTACAGCTTTCCTGGAGCAATTATGCACCAAAAGAACAAAATTATTAATATTTTTTGAATAACAATTCAGCTTAACAATTTGTTCATATTTACCTTTTCACTAAAAGCAGCCTTTAATTGTCGTTCAAAGCCGCCCAAAAGCTCAACATCATGCACAGTCAGACGCACCGACTCTGTCAAAAAATACAAAAAAGGCGGTCATATAGTCCCCGACCGCCCACCTTTGTGCATGATTCCGGCACAACAATAAAAACGCGTTAATCATTTGCCGAAATCACTGTTGACATACAAAACGCCCCTTTATGAAATGTTATTTTTATCAAGGCTAAACATCAAAAAACAGTTACACTAAAAGGTGCAACTGTTTTTCACAAAGATTATTTCACATTTTCAATTCTGTCTATTCTGTTTTTGTGTCTGCCGCCCTCAAATTCACCGCTGAGCCATGCATCGACAATCATAAGTGCAAGATCACGACCGACAACTCTTGAGCCGAATGCAAGTACATTCGTATCATTGTGCTGACGGGAAAGCAGTGCAGAATAAGGCTCACTGCACACAACCGCTCGAATCCCCGCCACTTTATTAGCCGCAATTGAAATGCCGACACCCGTGCCGCATATTACAATGCCTTTTTCACATTCGCCGCAGGCAACAGAATTAGCAACCGCATGACCGAAAACAGGGTAATCCGTCCTTTCGTTGCTGTGCGTACCAAAGTCCTTTATGCTGTGCCCGTTTTTCTTCAAATGCTCAATAACATGATTTTTCAGTTCAAAACCCACATGGTCACAGCCTATTGCAATCAGGCTCATTTTATATTTTCCTTTGTAACAATATTGGAATCAACCGGAATTGTTTTGGGATCTGTCTTCGGGTCAATCTTCGGCTTATTCTTTGCGGCTTCTACCATCTGTCGCAATGATGTTGCACCAATCTCTGCAGGGTCCTGTGCAACCGTTGCATCAAGCTGTCCTGCTCTTATTGACTCAAGTGCCTCAGCTGAGCCGTCTGTACCCACAACAATAATTTCGCCGAGCTTGTCTGCATTAATAACTGCCTGAAGAGCACCAAGCGCCATTGTGTCGTTACAGCAGTAAATCGCTTTGAGGTTCGGATACATCTGAATATAGCTCGTGGCTGTGTCAAGTGCCTTCTGTCTGTCCCAATCAGCAGGCTGTGAAGCTACAAGTTTAATTTTTTCAGCATCTTTAAAAGCTTTTGTTGCGCCTGCTTTTCTCGCTTCACCAGAAGCATTGCCGGCCTTACCTTCAATAATTGCAACATCGCCGCTGTTGCCAAGCTTATTCATAATAAACTCTGCGCCTTTTTTACCTACAGCTTCATTATCCGTTGTGGCAAAAGCAATAACACTGCCGCCTGCATTTCGCAATGTGTCAATGTCAATTTTCTCATCAATGTTCATCACATAAATGCCTTTTTCATTTGCCTGAACAATGCCGTTTATAAGATTTGTAGGCGAAAGCGGCGCAACACCGATTGACTTATAATTCTTCGTAAGACAGTTTTCAAGAATTGTAAGCTGACCTGCGGTGTCATCTTCACTCTGTGCGGCAAAAATGTCAACCTTTACTCCAAGCTTTTTTGCCTCATCTTCAATTCCCGTTTTCATTTTTGCCCAGAAATCGTTTGAAAGTGTTTTAAGAATAACCGCGTAGTCTGCGCCTCCTGAAGCAAGGTCAGACACACCGCCGCTGTTGGGATTGGTTTTGTCATTGTTATCCTTACCGCCGCAAGCAGCAAGTGTACAGCACAAAACGGCAAGCACTACAAGCGATGCCACTAACTTTTTTGTTTTCATCTTTTTACCTCTTTTCATTGTTTTGTAATATTATTCCCTATTTCTTTCAGATATTCATTCAGCGCAAAATCGCCGCTGCCGAAAACACCGCTTTTATGGTCATGCTTGGTAAATATTATGCTCAGGTTTTTTTCGGGGTACGGCTTGCGTGCATAAAATCTGATGCTGTCGGTCAGGATTTCTTTCGGAAAGCCTGTCATATCAATAACTCCGCCGCCTATCACACAGCAGTCGGGGTCAAGAATATTAATCTGAGTTGCAATCGGCACGGCAAGGTCGCTGACAAATTTCTTTATTATCGGGTCATCCGAATGCTTAACAAAAATCTTTTTTATATCCGTCTGAGGAAAATGCTTTGCCGCCAATGCTTCAAGCGCTTTACCTGAGCACCGTGTTTCAATACAGCCGATATTGCCGCAGGTGCATTTTTCCGTGCTGTCAAGAATCGGTATGTGCCCAAGCTCACCTGCAACACCGTTGCTGCCCGAATGAAACCTTCCGCCAATTGATATTGCGTTGCCGAAGCCTGTGCCTATATAAAAGCCAAGCACTGTCGTTTCGCCCGAAAGACCGAGCTTTGCAATGTCGTTCTGAAGCAGAAAATTAACATCTCTATCAACATATACAGGGAAACCGAGCTTCTCTTCAAACTCAGGAGTAAAGCTTATGCCGTCAAAACCCTTAAGATTAGGCGAAGAATAAACCGTCTTTTTATCCTTGCTTACAATTGCAGGCAGACCAATAGCAGCCGCCTTGATTTTTCCTTTGTATCCGTTTTGAGAAAGATAGCTTTTAATCTCTTTTTCAAGAATTCCGAGGGCATCTGCGCCCGAAAAAATACTGCTCGGCTTTCGCGCAAATTCATATATTTTCCCGTCACCGCCAACAATGCCCATACGGAAATTTGTTCCGCCTATATCAATACCAAGGGCAAAAATATCGCTCAATTTTTCAACCTCCTTATCGCATCGTCGAAGTTTTCCGTCATTTTATCCCAAGCCTTATCAAGGTCAGTTGAAAGTGAAAACAAACCCGATGAGCCTACAACAAAACATTCCGCCCCTGCACGGTAAAGCTCACCGAAGGTTTTTTCATTGCACGAGCCGTCAATTTCAATTATATAGCTATAGCCGTTTTTTTCTTTCAGCGTGCGTGCCTGTTCGATTTTACACAGCATTTCTTTTATAAACGGCTGACCTGCAAACCCCGGATCAACCGTCATTATTGTGATTTTGTCAACCAGATGAAGATAGTACCGTGCATCTGAAAGAGGCGTAGCAGGGTTAAAAACCGCGCCGACCTTACAGCCGCAATTTTTAATTGTGTTAATCACACGGAATGCGCTTGCATTTACCGTTTCAACCTGCACGCAGATACAGTCGGCTCCCGCCGCCTTCAGCGGTGCAATATAATCGGAAGGATTTGTCACCATAAGATGACAGTCAAGCGGTTTTTTTGCAACAGAGGACACCGCACGCACAAAGTCAGGCGAAAGTGTGAGGTTGGGCACATAGTGACCGTCCATAATGTCTATATGATAAAAATCACACTTACCGTTGAGTACATTTATCTGATTTTTTATATCAAGAAAATCCATACACATGAGTGACGGACTGAAAAGCGGTTTCATTTTTTCCCCTCCTACTTTTTACCTGCAACAAAACGGTCAAGTGTAACAGAGCCGATAATCAGCGCACCCATTACAACCTGCTGAAGCGTGCTTGAAACAGAGAGCAGATTCATACCGAAGTTGATTACGCCTATAATAAGACCGCCCATTACAACACCGAATATTTTGCCCTTACCGCCAAAAAAGCTTGTGCCGCCGATAATCGCCGCAGCAATCGCATAGGTTTCAAATCCTGTAGCAGCTGCAGGCTCTGCCGAGCCCACGCGTCCCAGAAGCACAACACCTGCAATACCTGCACAAATGCCCGAAATTACAAAAACAATAAGGGTATGAAGTTTTACATTTATACCCGAATACCACGCGCTCTCTTTGTTGCCGCCGAGCGCATAAATATTCCTGCCGAGCTTTGTTTTTTTAGTCAAAAAAGCAAGCACAAGCGCTACCGCAAGCGCAATTATTGCCGATACGGGCACATAGAAAATCCGCTGTGCCATAAATTTTGTAAACCCTGCAGGAAAGCCGAAAACCGCACTTGAATCGGAAACAATAAGTGTAACACCTCTGAATATTGCCTGTGTACCAAGTGTGATAATAAACGGATGCAGACCCGTTCCGTTTATGAGCACACCGTTGATAAATCCTAACATTGCACCCATAAAAATTCCGAGAAGCACTGCAACAATTTCAGGTGTTCCGCCGACCATAAGCTTTGCCATAAACATTCCCGAAAGCGCAACCACCGAGCCTACAGACAGGTCGATACCGGCTATAAGAATTGCGAAAAATTCGCCGAGTGCAATCAGAATATTTACCGCACTCTGTGACAGAATCTGAGTTATGCTTGAAGTCTGAAAAAAGTATGCGGGCTTGAGCGCCGCAAGAATTAAAAGCAAAATTACAAGTATACCGAGTGTACCGTATCTCTGCCATATCTGTTTAAATGACGGTTTTTTTCTGTAAGCTGTCATTCAGGTCAGTTCTCCCTTCTGCGCGGTTGATGCCGCTATAATTTTTTCTTCCGTTGCCTCTTTTATATCAAACACTGCTGTAATTTCGCCCTCTCTGAAAACTGCAACCGTATCACACACCGCAAGCAATTCAGGCAGCTCAGAGCTTACAACCAACACACCTTTACCTTCATCTGCAAGACGGCGCATAAGAGTATAAATCTCTCCCTTTGAGCCTACATCAATACCTTTTGTCGGTTCATCAAAAATTATTATATGCGAATCTGCCGCAAGCCACTTTCCAAGTATCACCTTTTGCTGATTGCCACCCGAAAGCTCCGTTATACCCTGTGAGGTTGAGTAGCACTTGATGTTTAGGTTTGACCGTTGCTCATCCGCCCATTTTTCCTCTTCGGCTTTGTTTGTCAGTCCAACTGTGCCGCCGCCAGAAGAATGCTTTATAAAGGGAAGAACGGAAATATTTTTTTTGATATTGAAATTGTGAAAAAAACCTGTTTCACGCCTGTTCTCCGTCACCATTGCCATGCCGTTTTTGATTGAGCGATAGGGAGTAGAATTGTTTACAAGCTCACCGTTAATATAAATTTCGCCCGTCAGCAGCGGCTCTGCACCGAACACGGAATTCATCATTTCACTCCTGCCCGAACCGACAAGACCCGAAAAACCGAGTATTTCACCGCGTCTGAGTCTGAAAGAAACATTCCTGACCTTACCGTCACGGCGCGAAAGATTTTTCACCTCAAATATGGTTTCGGCATTGGTAAAGTCTGCACCTTCGTGCTGATAATTTTTGCTTATCTGTCTGCCGACCATCATTGTCACAAGGTCATCCTGCGTGACATCACTGACATTTTTTGTGCCCACATAGGTACCGTCTTTAAGAACAGTTACCCTGTCGCCGATTTCCATTATTTCGCCGAGCTTATGCGAAATAAAAACTATTCCCTTGCCTTCTTTTTTCAGCTGTCTTACCACTGCGAACAAATGGCTCACTTCACTTGAAGTGAGTGAGGTTGTCGGTTCATCCATTATAAGAACAGTACTGTCTGCCGCAAGCGCTTTTGCAATTTCAACCTGCTGCTTTTCGGATATGCTGAGCTCCTCCACCGGAGTTTCAGGGTCACGCTTTAGTCCGACTTTTTTAATCAGTTCATATGCCGTTTCGCGCATTTTACGGTAATCTACTGTTTTAAGCGGTCCGAAATTTGCTGTCGGAAGATGCCCGACAAACAAATTCTCCTGAATGGAAAGCTCATTGATAACACTCAGCTCCTGATATATTACACTGATTCCGCATTCCCTTGAATCTCTCGGAGTAAGGCTTGCAAATTCTTTTCCGTTAATGGTTATTGTGCCGGATGTCGGCTTGTGTACACCGCTGAGAATTTTCATAAGTGTTGATTTGCCTGCACCGTTTTCACCAAGGAGTACATGCACCTCTCCTGCAAGAATATCAAAGGAGATTGAATCAAGCGCTGTTACACCGGGAAATTTTTTCGTAACATTCTTCATTGTTACCAGCGTTTTTATTTCTATCACACCTTCTGTTGTGGCTTTGAGTTAGTATGTGCCGCTGAAACTGATTTATATCGCAAATTTCAAAAAAACCTTGACAATTATATATATCTGAAATGTATAATATATATAGAAAAAGGAGGTTATGCTATGAATAAAGTTATTACAATAAGCCGTCAGTTCGGAAGCGGCGGACGCGAATTTGCGCGCCGTCTTGCAGACAGACTCAACTTTGCATATTATGACAGCGAGATTATTACCGAGCTTGCAAAGCGCACAAATCTTGCAGAGGAATATATCAGCTCACTCAATGAAAAGAATCCGGTTCAACTGATGCCCATTACAGTAGGCCACACATTTTCACCTGTATTCAGTACAGCATGGGAGCAGCAAACAAATCTCTTTGTTGAACAAAGCAACCTTCTCAAGGAGCTTGCCGAAAAATCCGATTGCGTAATTGTAGGCCGCTGTGCCGATTACACGCTAAAAGAATTTAACCCTGTAAAAATAAGACTTTACGCAGAGCTTGAAGCAAGAATTGAGCGTTGCAGACGCAGAGCAAACGAAAACGAAAAATACACCGACAGAGAAATCAAGCAGAAAATAAATGAAATTGATAAAGCCCGTGCAAAGTATTATCAGTTTTACACAGGCAAAAAATGGGATGACCCGCTCAACTATGATTTTTTAATCAACACAACGGATAAAGACATAAAAAAGCTTGTTGAAGATATAGCAGATATAATTAAGTAACCGAAAAATTCAAAAGCAAGGGTTACCCGTGAGGTTCCCTTGCTGAATTTTTATATTGCTATTGATTTTTTTGAAATTTTGTTATACAATAGCTAATACTGATATTTGCCGGTGTGATGGAATTGGCAGACGTGACGGACTCAAAATCCGTTGGTAGCGATACCGTGCGGGTTCGACCCCCGCCACCGGCACCACGAAAAGAGCACGCTTCGGCGTGCTTTTTATCTTTACCCACTTGGAGGTGCTCCTATGGATATTGGAATAATAAGCAGCGAAGACGGACTGACAAGTGTTCTGATTTCAGACAAAAAGGAAAAATCCGCTTTCAAAGCGATAAAAAGCAATGCTGTGTTCAAATATAAACGCAGAAAAGTTAAAAAGAAAACCGCCAATAAAATTGAAACACCTGACATAACAGTATTTACTGAAAAGTTTCTGAATGCACTGAAATATAATTTTGACGGCAGAATTTGGTTTGTCGGATTGCAGGGCAGCTATGCGCGCGGCGAAGCAACCGCCACAAGTGACATTGACTTTGTTGTAGTTCTGGATGAGCTTAACTCATCAGATATACCCTTATACAACTCAATGCTTGATACTCTGCCGCACAGAGAGCTCATCTGCGGCTTTCTATCAGGCAAGAAAGAAATTATGAACTGGGAAACCTCCGAGCTTTTTCAGTTTTATTATGACACCAAGCCGTTATACGGCAGTCTTGATGAGCTTTTGCCGCTTATTGACAATACCTCAATTGACACAGCGATAAAAAACGGAGCTTGCAACATTTATCACGGCTGTGTGCACAATATGCTGTACGAAAAAAGCAGTGAAATTCTGAGAGGGCTGTACAAATCCGCTTCATTTGTTGTTCAGGCAGAACACTTCAGACAAACAGGGAAATATGTCCGCCTTCAAAAAGATTTACTGAAAGAAGCTTCAGCCGAAAACAAACTTATTACAGAAACTTTTATTGAACTTAAAGATGACGGACCGATTGATTTTGAAAGGATGTCAGACATGCTGTTCAATTGGTCAAAGAATCTGATTAACGGTGATTAATATGAAAAAAGTACTTGTAATCAACGGCTCACCGCGCAAAGCTTCGGTTTCAACCGCTCTTTGCGATTCACTTATCAAGGCAGCAGGTGAAGCTGAAATCAAAATATACAATGCATATAAGCTCAACTCAAAGCCGTGCATCGGCTGCGGGATGTGTGGCAGAAAGGTCGGCTGCTGTTTTGATGACCTTGATGAATTTATGTCGGATTTCGAGCAAGCAGATTATTTCGTCATCTCAACTCCCGTTTACAACAGCAGTGTACCTTCACCCCTGAAGGCTGTTGTTGACAGGTTTCAGCGCTACTATGCTCTGCGGTTTGAGCACGGTGTAAAACCGCCTGTAAAAAAGCCTAAAAAAGCAGCACTTGTAATTGCGGCAGGAAGCAAAGGCGAAGGCAAGGACGAAATAAAATCGATGTTTGTGCGCCAGTTTACAGTGCTGAATACCACCCTTGTTTCAACCTGTTTTTTTGATGGTACTGATACCCGCATACCTGACGAAGCGGCGCACAAAGAGGCTGAACTTGCAGGCGAAAAGCTGTTTCAAACATATTGACAAAGTACGAGTATTTTGATAAAATATCGTTTGTTGTACGGAGAGTTGTCCGAGAGGTCGAAGGTGCAGCACTCGAAATGCTGTGTGGGGAAACTCACCTAGGGTTCGAATCCCTAACTCTCCGCCAAAAAAAGAAGTAAGGTAACGAAAGTTACTTTACTTCTTTTTGTTTTGATATGAGTTAGGGATTCGAAAGGGCGTTAAAAAAACTCTCCTGTGGAGAGTTTTTAGCCCGTCGCGTTGATGTCATTATATCCTCGTACCCATAACCGGTTCGAGATGACAGCAGTTTTTATATCAGACT
>JAZQGE010000046.1:0-3195 GCA_045539895.1 Acutalibacteraceae bacterium | reverse complement strand
GCTATCTATGACACAATGCAGTATATCAAGTGCGATGTTTCGACTATTTGTATGGGTATGGCAGCAAGCATGGGTGCGTTCCTGCTCTCATCCGGTGCAAAGGGCAAGCGCTTTGCTCTCCCCAACAGCGAGATTATGATTCATCAGCCTCTTGGCGGCACCAAGGGTCAGGCATCCGATATTCAGATTGAAGCTGAGCATATCATAAAAATCAAGAACAATCTCAACCGCATCCTTGCTGAAAATACAGGCAAGTCTGTTGATACAATTGCCGTTGATACCGACAGAAACAACTGGATGAGCGCAGAAGAAGCTGCAGCTTACGGTCTTGTTGATAAGGTTCTTTACAAGAGATAATTTATTATTAGGAGACTTGAAATGTCCAGAGACGGTGAAATGAGAGAAAAACCGGTTCGCTGTTCGTTTTGCAATAAACTCCAGAGTCAGGTCGATAAGCTTATCGCAGGTCCGGGTGTTTTTATATGTAACGAATGTGTTGAACTGTGCAGCAGCATTATAGATGAGCAGGAGCAGGCTGTCCAGAAGGTTAAGCCTTCCGATAGAGGTGGCTTTACTCTTCCGAAACCCATGGAAATCAAGCAGAAGCTTGATGAATATGTTATCGGTCAGGAAGAGGCAAAGGTAGTCCTCAGTGTTGCCGTATATAATCATTATAAGCGTATCTTTTTCGGTGCCGATTCCGATGCCGAAATCCAGAAGTCAAATATCCTCATGCTCGGTCCTACAGGTGTCGGTAAAACAATGCTTGCGCAGACTCTTGCAAAAACGCTCGATGTTCCTTTTGCAATTGCAGACGCAACAACACTTACCGAGGCGGGATATGTAGGCGAAGATGTTGAAAATATCCTTCTCCGCTTGATTCAAGCGGCAGATTTTGATATTGAGCGTGCAGAGCGCGGCATTATCTATGTCGATGAAATTGACAAAATTGCCCGCAAGTCCGAAAGTACTTCCATCACACGCGATGTCAGCGGCGAGGGTGTACAGCAGGCTCTTTTAAAGATTATAGAAGGTACAGTTTCAAATGTTCCTCCCGGAGGCGGCAGAAAGCATCCTCAGCAGGAGTTTATCCAGATAAACACAGAGAATATCCTCTTTATCTGTGCCGGTGCTTTTGACGGTATTGAAAAAATAATCGAAAAGCGTATCGGCGGCTCTGCCCTCGGCTTTGAAGCTGAAATAAGAGATAAGAGTCAGCTTGACACGGATTATATAATGGGTCAGGCTATTCATCAGGACCTTGTCAAATTCGGCCTTATTCCCGAACTTGTCGGCCGTATGCCCGTCCTCACAGCTCTGCATGAGCTTGACCGTGATGCACTGGTCAAAATCCTTAGTGAACCCAAGAATTCAATTGTAAAGCAGTATACACAGCTTGTCGGTATGGATGATGTTGAGCTTGTATTTGAGCAGGAGGCACTTGAAGCTATAGCTGATAAAACCCTTGAAAAGAAAACGGGCGCAAGAGGTCTGCGCTCTATTATGGAGCAGACCCTCATCCCGATTATGTTCAAGGTACCCTCCGAGCCTACAATCTCAAAGGTTATCATCACAGCCGACTGTGTCAATAACAGCGCATCTCCTAAGGTTGAGCGCGACGAAACCCGCACAGAGCATAAACTCACCACCGTGCAGAACTTTTCTGTAGATAAATCAAAGAAAAAAAGAACAGCTCATTAAAAATATGTCATTCTGAGCCAAGCGAAGAAGCTTCATCGTCGTTCAGAATGACATTTTTATATCTCTGTCAAAATTTGAATAACATTTTTACTACTTTGTCAATAGCTCCTTTTGAAAGGAGCTGTCGAAATCGCTTGCGATTTTGACTGAGGATTGAAAAAATCATATTACAACACCGATGCTTTCCTAACGGAAAACATCGGTGTTCTTTATTATAATAATTAAATTACATTGTTGACAGGTCATATGGTGTCCGCTGATAAACGAAATAGTTCAGCCAGTTGCTGAAAAGCAGGCTGCCTGCACCGCGCCATTTGATAACGGGAACCTTTTCCGGGTCATTGTTCGGGAAATAGTTTTCGGGTACATCAATTTCAAGACCTGCCTTAACATCTCTGAAATATTCCCTTGCAAGTGTGTCGCGGTCGTATTCTGCGTGTCCGCAGGCATAGAAGTTACGGCACTGAGTGTCAGAGAGCAGATGAACACCGGCTTTAGTTGAGTATGCAAGTATCTGCAAATCTCTGACATTTACAATGTCGTCTACGCTAACTTCCGTGTGCCTTGAGTGTGGCACATAAAACTCTTCGTCAAAACCTCTGAGTAATGGATGAAAAAGGTCAAGCGATCTGTGCTTGAATACACCGAACATCTTTTTTTCAAGCTTGTGCTTCGGAATACCGTATCTGTGGTAAAGCCCCGCTTGAGCACCCCAGCAGATATGAAATGATGAATAAACATTTTTGTCCGCCCAGTCAAATATTGTGCAAAGCTCTTCCCAGTAATCAACCTCTTCAAATTCCATCTTTTCGACAGGTGCACCCGTAACAACCATACCGTCGTATTTGTTGTGCTTAATCTGGTCAAATGTCTTGTAAAAAGCAAGCATGTGTTCAGCTGATGTGTGAGTTGATTTGTGTGTTGCAGTTTGAAGAAGCTCAATCTCAACCTGAATAGGGGAGTTTCCGAGAAGTCTTAACAGCTGAGTCTCGGTTTCAATCTTAGTAGGCATAAGGTTGAGTATAAGTATTTTAAGCGGGCGTATGTCCTGTGTGACAGCTCGCTCATTTGTCATTACAAATATGTTCTCATCTTCAAGTATGTTTTTTGCAGGTAAATTCGCATCGATTTTAATAGGCATTTTATGTTCTCCGACAAATAAATAATGTTACTTATTATTATAAAACTTATAATATAATAACAGAAACCATAAAAATATACAAGAGTATTTGACTAAACTTTTAAAATATGGATAAAATTAATAAGAAGTTAAAAATGGCAAAAAAATTTGAAAAATGTGTTGACATTGTAGCGTTGTTGTGTTATTATAGCAAGGCGCTCGTGAGGAGCGCGGTCAACAGAATAGCGAACTGAAAAAAGTTCAAAAAAGTTGAAAAAAAGTGTTGACAAGCTAAAATGTTTGTGATATAATTCATAAATGTTGCGGCAAAAAGCGCAACACGAAACGCACCTTGAAAATTAAACAACGATTGA
>JAZQGE010000045.1:0-26954 GCA_045539895.1 Acutalibacteraceae bacterium | reverse complement strand
CGGCAACCATGAATTTGACTACGGCATGGAGGTATTCCTTGACCTTGCACAAAACAAGGCGGAATATGATTATATCAGCTCAAATTTCTGTGATCTGACCTCCAATTCCCCTGTGCTTAAGCCTTATGCTATTGAAGATTTCGGAGATTATCAGATTGCTTTTGTGGGTATTTCAACTCCGGATACAGTCACTTCAACAACTCCTGAATATTTCAAGGATGAAAACGGTAATTTTATTTACGGATTTCCTGTTTATCCCGGAGAATTAACAAATGAAGACCTTTATAACAACATTCAGGAAAGCGTTGACAATGCTATTAATGACGGTGCGGATTGTGTTGTTGCGGTGGGTCATGCTGGAATTATCGGTTCGAATGACGGTTGGAAATCAAGCGATATCATTGCAAATACCGATGGTATAGACTGTTTCATTGATGCTCATTCCCATGAAACAACAGAAAAGGCAGTTTACAAAAACAAAGATAACGAAGATGTTTTCCTTACATCAACTGGTGAAAAGTTTGCAAACTTCGGTGTGCTCACAATCAGCGGTGATAACAAAAGCTTTGAACTTATAAATCCCGATAATATTGATGTTGAAACGATGTCGTCAGAAGCAAAATCGGCTTACACTGCTGTTAAGGAAAAAATCGACGGTTACAACGAGGATATAGCATATCTTTTTGAAGAAATTGGTACATCCGAAGCAAATCTTATTATACATGATCCTGATTTGAGCAGAGCTGTAAGGAAGAGAGAAACCAATGCGGGTGATTTTGTTGCTGATGCTTACCGTGCGGTAACCGGTTCTGATGTAGCAATAGCCAACGGCGGCGGCATTCGTGCAGAGGTTGAGGTAGGAAGTGTAACAAGAAAAAGCCTTATGGATGTGAATGCGTTCAACAACAATATGTGCGTTCTTGAGGTTACCGGTCAGCAGATTATTGACATACTTGAGCACGGTGCACGCAAGTGCCCCGAAGAACTCGGCAGCTTTTTCCAGGTTTCGGGTATGACATATGAAATCCACATATACAGAGAATCTCCCGTTATTACCGATCAGCTTGGTGATTTTATTGAAGTTGACGAAACGATGGAACGCCGTGTTCAGAATGTCTGCATTGGCGGCGAACCTGTAGACCTTGACAAGAAGTATACACTAACGGGTAGCACTTATGTGCTTCTTCAGGGCGGCGACGGACTTACAATGCTGGATGGTGTAAGAGTTCTTCAGCAGGAAGGACTTCCCTGCGATTCCGAAATGCTTATTAAATATTTCACGGAAACTCTCGGCGGAAAAATAACTGCCGAAAAATACGGCAGCCCCAACGGAGACGGCAGAATCACAATTATCGCTAAGAGTCCCAATGCTCCCGATTGTGATTATGAAATTGAATACGGAGATACATTGACAATTATAACAGAATCCTCTGAAGGGGCTTTTGTTAAGTTTGTTCCCGAAAAATCAGGTAAATATATTTTCAAAACCGAATCCGACGGCATTGATACCGGAGCTTACCTTTATGATTTAAATGGCGAAGAGATTTTTGGCGAATATTGGGATGACACCGAAGAAGCTTTAGATTTCAGGCTTGAATATGAGTTTGAAGCGGGCAAAGAATATTATCTGAATGTTTTTACATATTCCGAAGGTGCAGAAACCTTTGACCTTATTATCGAATGCGGGCACAGCTTTGAAAACGGCAGTTGCATTATCTGCGGCGAAGTCTGTGATCACAGTGAAATCAGTTTTCTCGGTTACTGTTTCTGCGGTGAAAACTTCCTTGGAAAAGATATAAATGATGGTGATGAATATGAGCTTGGAACAGAATCTAATGATGATGTTTTCTGGTTCAGATTTACACCCGAAACAAGTGGCTTTTATTTATTCAAATCAGTATCGGAAAATGCTGACCCTGACTGTTCTCTTTATTATGCAGACGGCGAATGGCTTGTCGACAGATTTGATGAAAACGGTTTGGATTTTGAACTTATGTATTACTTTGAAGCAGGAGAAAACTATTATTTCAATGTGTATAATTATTATACCGTAGGTTCTTTCAGTGTTAATCTTAACCGCATAATTCACAGCTCAGAAGACGGCATTGAGCATGATCTTGAGTTAGTTGAATGCACATATTCAAACTGCACGGAACACGGATATACCGACGGACTTTACTGTAACGAATGTGAAGCATTCATTTACGGTCATGAAGAATTACCTCTTGACGAGAGCTATCATATTGATGATGACTGGAATGATATTTGTGATCTTTGCGGTGAAAAAATAATTTATGATGAAGAGTGTGAACATATTTGCCACAGCGACCATTGGTTCTTTAATTTTATCTGGACAATAGCAAACTTTATTCACAGCCTTTTCGGAATCAGCCCTGTATGTGAATGCGGAGAAGCTCATTATTAATCTTAAATAATCTATGATATTATAATCGTTATCTTTAGGCAAAATGCTACTTGGAAATAAGCTTGCCGAAGGAAACGCAAAACATAGTCGGATAAAGTTAACAAAGATTTGTGTTCTGACAAAATAAAAACACCGCTGCAAGAGGTCTTGGCCCTTGCGGCGGTGTTGTGTATTATATAAGCTTATTTAATAAGGCTTGTGCCTGTCATCTGTGCAGGCTGCTCAAGACCCATAATCTGAAGCATTGTTGGAGCAATGTCGCAGAGCTTGCCGCCCTCTTTAAGCTCGCAGTCGTAGCCGACTACGCAGAAGGGGACAGGGTAGGTTGTGTGAGCGGTGAAGGGTGAGCCGTCATCCTCATACATCTTGTCTGCATTGCCGTGGTCAGCTGTGATAAGAGCAATACCGTCCTTAGCCATAACAGCATCAACGACCTTGCCTACACACTCATCAACTGCTTCAACAGCGGCAACAGCAGCATCAAAAATACCTGTGTGGCCAACCATGTCGCAGTTTGCAAAGTTGAGCATAATAGCATCGTACTTATCTTCTTCAACAGCCTTTACAACCTTGTCTGCAACGATGTATGCACTCATTTCGGGCTGAAGGTCATATGTTGCAACATTGGGAGAATCTGTAAGACTTCTGTCTTCACCCTCATAAACGGTTTCTTCGCCGCCGTTGAGGAAGAAGGTGACATGCGCATACTTTGTGTATTCTGCAATTCTGAGCTGTTTCATGCCTGCGTTGCTGATAACCTCGCCAAGTGGCATTGTGATACGCTCAGGTTTGTAAGCAACCTCAACATTTGGCATTGTTTCGTCATACTGAGTCATGCAGATGTAGCAAAGGTCAAGCATTTCATCGCGATTGAAGCCGTCGAATTCAGCATCAACAAATGCGCGTGTGATTTCTCTTGCGCGGTCAGGGCGGAAGTTGAAGAAAATAACACTGTCGCCGCTCTTGACTGCCTCTGCTTTTTCGTTGACACAGGGAACAATGAATTCATCAGTTACACCGTTTGCGTAGGATTCTTCCATCATTTCCTTTGCGCATGTGAACTTGGGAGCATCGAGCGCTGTCATTGCACGGTATGCTTTTTCAACACGGTCCCATTTCTTTTCACGGTCCATTACATAGTATCTGCCCATGACAGTTGCAATTGTGCCCACACCGATTTCGCCGCACTTCTTGTAAAGCTCAATAAGGAAATCCTTGCCGCTTGTGGGGGGAACATCGCGTCCGTCCATAAAGCAGTGAACGAAAACCTTTTCAAGACCGTTGCGCTTTGCAAGCTCAAGAAGAGCATAAAGGTGTGTATTGTGGCTGTGAACACCGCCGTCAGATACAAGACCCATAAGGTGAAGTGCAGAGCCGTTCTTTTTGCAGTTTTCAACTGCTTTTGTGAATTCGGGGTTTTCAAAAAAATCGCCGTCTGCAATTGACTTTGAAATTCTTGTCAGCTCCTGGTAAACAACTCTGCCTGCGCCGATATTTGTGTGACCGACTTCGCTGTTACCCATCTGACCGTCGGGCAGACCGACATCAAGACCTGAAGCACCGATATAGGTGAGGGGATTGTTTGCAAAAAGCTTGTCAAGATTGGGTGTTTTTGCGGAAACAATTGCGTTGCCGTAATCACTCGGATTCTTGCCGAAGCCGTCCATAATGCAAAGAAGAATAGGCTTTTTCATATTCTGTAACCTCTTTGAGATATTTCTTTAAATTACTTGCTTGCTGCCTTTACGATAGCTGCAAAATCTGCTGCCTTGAGTGATGCGCCGCCGATAAGACCGCCGTCAACATCGTACTGAGCAAGGAGCTCGTCTGCGTTGCCTGCGTTCATGCTGCCGCCGTACTGAACAACAATCTTGTCTGCTGCTGCCTTGCCGTAAAGCTCACCGACAAGAGCACGGATTGCACCGTTAACTTCGTTTGCCTGCTCAGCGGTTGCTGTAAGACCTGTGCCGATTGCCCAAACAGGCTCATAAGCGATGATGATGTTTTCAAGCTCTGCCTCTGTTACACCGAGAAGAGCAACCTTGGTCTGCATGCGGACGATTTCCATTGTTATGTTCTGTTCGCGTTCTTCCTTAAGCTCACCTACGCAGAGGATAACCTTAAGACCGCTGTTGAGAGCAGCTCTTACGCGCTTCTGAACAGTAACATCTGTTTCGCCGAAGTACTGTCTGCGCTCGCTGTGACCGATAACAACATACTCAACACCGATGCTCTTAAGCATGGGTGCGGAAACTTCGCCTGTGAAAGCACCGCTTTCTGCCCAGTGGCAGTTCTCAGCGCCGATTTTGATGTTGGAACCCTTTGCAGCTTCCATAGCAGCAAAAAGGTCAATATAGGGGACACAAGCAACAACATCACAGTCTGCATCTGCAACGAGGGGCTTGATTTCGTTGATGAGAGCTGTTGCCTCATCGGGAGTCTTGTTCATTTTCCAGTTACCTGCGATAACTACCTTGCGGAGATTCTTATCCATTGTATAAACATCCTTTCAGTTTGTTCAATATAACATTGCCCGTGTATTGTCGTGATACACGGGCAAGCATTGGTTAATTATTTCTCGTTGAGAGCTGCGATACCGGGAAGCTCTTTGCCTTCCATGTATTCAAGTGAAGCGCCGCCGCCTGTGGAAATGTGGCTCATCTTGTCAGCGAAGCCGAGCTTCTGAACTGCTGCTGCACTGTCGCCGCCGCCGATGATGGAGATTGCGCCGGACTCAGCAACTGCGTTAGCAACTGCAACTGTACCTGCTGCGAAGTTTTCCCACTCGGAAACACCCATCGGACCGTTCCAGATGACTGTGCCTGCGCCCTTGATTGCGTTTGCAAATATTTCCTGTGACTTGGGACCGATGTCAAGACCCATCCAGCCTTCGGGAATATCATCAGAATCAACAACCATAGCCTCTGTGTTGGGATCGTATTCCTTACCAACCTTGTTATCTACGGGGATAAGGAAGTTAACACCCTTTTCCTTAGCTTTAGCCATCATTTCGCCTGCAAGCTCAACCTTGTCAGCCTCAAGAAGTGATGTGCCGATATTGTGACCGAGGTACTTCATGAATGTGTATGCCATACCGCCGCCGACGATAAGAGTGTCAACCTTGTCAAGAAGGTTTGTGATAACACCGATTTTGTCAGAAACCTTTGCACCGCCGAGGATTGCAACGAATGGACGCTGAGGATTCTCAAGTGCGCCGCCGATAAAGGAGATTTCCTTCTGAATGAGGTAACCGCAGACAGCAGGGATGTAGTCTGCAACACCTGTTGTGGAGGAGTGTGCTCTGTGAGCGGAACCGAATGCATCGTTTACGAAAATGTCAGCAAGAGATGCGAAAGCCTTGCTGAGTTCGGGGTCGTCCTTTGTTTCGCCCTTTTCATAACGTACATTTTCAAGGAGCATAACATCGCCGTCGTTAAGAGAAGCTGCAAGAGCTTTTGCACTTTCGCCGACAACATCAGTTGCCATTTTAACTTCTTTGCCGAGAAGCTCGGAAAGACGTGCTGCTACGGGAGCAAGGGAGAATTCGGGAACAACTTCACCCTTCGGTCTGCCAAGGTGTGAGCAAAGGATAACCTTTGCGTTGTTGTCAAGAAGATACTTGATTGTGGGAAGTGATGATACGATTCTCTTGTCGCTTGTGATGACACCGTCCTTGAGCGGAACGTTGAAATCGCAGCGTACAAGTACGCGCTTACCGCTGACCTGAATATCTTCAACGGTCTTTTTGTTAAGTGCACTGCTCATTTTACAAGACATCCTTTCGTGTGTATATTAGAATTATTTTTGGCAAATTAAGGCTATAAACCTTTCTTTCATATTTTATACTAAACTTAACTTATTTTCAACATATAATTGTTTGCACTTTTCGGCAGCTGAAGCCAACTTTTTTGTTGATTTTGCTATTTCTTAAATAATTCCTTGACATTGTGAAAATCAAGTGCATATAATAGTTTCATATATATTTTGACCTTAATTCAGGAGGTATATTCAATGGCAAGAGTCTATAATTTTTCAGCAGGTCCGTCAATGCTTCCCGAGTCTGTTCTCAACAGAGCAGCAGCAGAAATGCTTGACTATAAGGGCAGCGGACAGTCTGTAATGGAAATGTCACACCGCTCAAAGGTGTTCATGGAAATCGCTGCAGAAACAGAAGCGCTTTTCCGTGAGGTGCTCGGTGTACCCGAAAACTACAAAGTCCTCTTCCTCCAGGGCGGTGCATCAACACAGTTTGCAGCTATTCCTCTCAACTTTATGAATGGCAGCAAAAAGGCTGACTATGTTCTTACAGGTCAGTTCTCAACAAAGGCATACAAAGAAGCATGCAAGTACGGTGAATGCCGCGTTGTTGCAAGCTCAAAGGAAGATACATTCTCTTATATTCCGCGCCTTGAAAAGTCCGATTTTGACCCTGAAGCTGATTATGTTTATGTCTGCTTCAATAACACCATCTACGGCACAACCTACAAGTATATTCCCGATACAGGTGATGTTCCTCTGTTTGCCGATGTTTCATCCTGCTTCCTTTCAGAGCCTATGGATGTCACAAAGTTCGGCCTTATATACGGCGGCGCACAGAAGAATATCGGTCCCGCAGGTCTTACTGTCGTAATCGTACGCGAAGACCTTCTCGGCAATGCAAGAGATTATACTCCCGCAATGCTCAACTACAAGGAGATGGCGGATAACGATTCGATGTATAACACTCCTCCCTGCTACTCAATCTACATCTGTAAGCTTGTTCTTGAGTGGATCAAGAGCATTGGCGGCCTTGAGGCAATGAAGGAGCGCAATACTGCGAAGGCAAAGCTTCTTTACGATTTCCTCGACAACAGCAAGCTCTTCAAGAACGGTGTTAAGAAGGAAGACCGTTCAATGATGAATGTAACATTTGTTACAGGTGATGCAGACCTTGATGCAAAGTTTGTCAAGGAAGCAACAGCAGCAGGTCTTGTAAACCTTAAGGGTCACCGCTCTGTAGGCGGTATGCGTGCATCTATCTATAATGCAATGCCCTATGAAGGTGTAGAGAAGCTTGTTGCATTCATGGCTCAGTTTGAAAAAGATAATACTTGATTCAGGTGATAAAAATGTATAATATTCTTACTCTCAACAAAATCGCAGCCTGCGGTACAGACAGACTCGGTGCAAACTATGTTGTTGCTGACGATGTTCAGTCACCCGATGCGATAATGGTTCGTTCAGCCGCAATGCACGACATGGAGTTTGATTCAGCGACAGTAGCAATCGCCCGTGCAGGCGCAGGTGTTAACAACATCCCGCTTGATAAATGTACCGAGCAGGGTATTGTTGTTTTTAACACTCCCGGTGCAAATGCAAACGCAGTCAAAGAGCTTGTTCTCTGCGGTCTTTTCCTTTCCTCAAGAAGAATTCCTGCCGCACTTGACTGGTGCAAAACTCTCAAGGGCGAGGGTGCAAATGTTTCCAAGCTTGTTGAAAAAGGCAAGTCACAGTTTGTCGGTCCCGAAATTATGGGCAAGACTCTCGGTGTGGTCGGTCTTGGCGCAATCGGTGCAAAGGTTGCTAATGCAGCTGTTGCTCTCGGTATGGATGTTGTCGGCTTTGATGCTTTCCTTACAGATGCTGCTGCAAGTGCACTTGCAGCTGAAGTTAAGGTTGTCAGCTCTCTTGATGAGGTTTATGCTGCAGCAGATTATGTTTCGCTTCACCTTCCCTGCAATGACAGCACAAGAGGTATGATCAATTCAGACACATTTGCAAAGATGAAGGACGGTATCCGTGTTCTTAACTTCGCTCGTGGTGAGCTTGTTGATAATGCAGCTGTTCTTGAGGCTCTCGCAAGCGGCAAGTGTGCTGCTTATGTAACAGACTTCCCGACAGACGAACAGATTGGTGTTGACGGTGTTGTTGCAATGCCTCACCTCGGTGCTTCTACACCTGAGTCAGAAGACAACTGTGCAGTTATGGCAGCTGACGAGGTTAAGGCATACCTTGAAAAGGGCGAAATTGTCAACTCTGTCAATGTTCCCGCAATGCGTCTTGCAGCTCCCGAAGGTAAGCGTGTCTGCGTAATTCATGCAGAAAGTTCATTTGCTGATGTTGTTGCTGCTATGGAAGGTAACACAGCAAATGTGAACACAGCTTCACGCAAGGGCGTTTCCTATACGGTTGCAGATATGACAGGCGACTGTGCAGAAAAGCTTTCTGCTGTTGAAGGTGTATACAGAGTCAGAGTTATCGGCTGAAAATAATAAACAATAAAATGCTCCGTGTCAGAATAGCACGGAGCATTTTTTATGCTTTGTATTCTCTTATTCTTTTAATCTGTTTGTTGAAAAAATCTGTATAAATATCATTGAAATTAGGATGATTTAAAACTCTTATTAATTCAAGAGCCTTTTCTGTTTCGGCAATAGCTTCTTCGGCTTCTCCTTTGGCTTCATAACATTCTGCAAGCTTCCACATCATCTGAATAAGATTCTCAAATGAAATCCACTTCTGCTTTTCTGCCGCTTTTCTCTTCGGTTCACCGTCAAGAAGGTATGCGATTTCTGTAAGCTTTGTAAAATAGATTTCGGGAATCTGTTCAATAGCATTTTCAGCGCTTTTTAAATCGCCTTTCTTCTTATATGCATAAGCTAAAAATCGTAATGCATCATATTTAACCTCATTATCAAGTGTTCTTTCAACAAGCTTTGATGCAATATCAATTGTTTCATCAGGGTCAACCACAACATACAGCATATTGTTTAGCAGAATGTCATTTTCAGGATATTTTTTCAGTCCTTCTTCAAGAATGACCCTGCTTTTTTGGGGGTCTGTTTCTCTGTATTCATATGCTTCGTCAACTATATTTCTTACAGCATTTTCTTTTTCGGCAAGACTGAAGTCAAATAGCTCATCCATTGAAACACCGAAATAGTTTGCGAGCATAGGGATAAGTGTTATGTCAGGTAAAGCAATGTTGTTTTCCCATTTGCTTACTGCCTGAAACGATATTCCTATTGCATTTGCAAGCTGTTCCTGAGTTATTCCTCTTGCTTTACGCAAAGCTTTAATTTTGTTTCCTATATTCATATTTTTCACCACCATGTTTTGCTGTTTGAAATATAACATAGTATCACTGATCAAACAATAACATATCAAGCGATGAAATTCAACTGTGGGTTGAGTGCTTTTTAAAAACAATAAACCGCCGATGTCAAAGTGCAGCGGCGGTTTTAGGTTGTTAATTTACTATTTTCAATGAATCTTCAGTTTCTCTTATTTCAAAAAATTCAGGTCTTTCGTCAGGCTGATTATTCGGTCTGTGAAGGGTGAGCCTGAGCTTGCCTTCAAGGTCTGTGAAAATCATTCCGTGACCGCCATCTTTGTCAAACAGTGTCGGAAGATGTGACCACTTGCCGCCGATTTTACCGTTATCGGATGTTGCAACACACTGTGCATATCCGTTGATAAAGGTAGACCATATCATAAGAAGTTTCCCGTCAGATTTTCTGTACATAAAAGGACCGTCTGTTATGTAATGGTCATTCTCCTCCGGTTCTATGCAGAGAAATTCACTTGCTTTGAAAAGTTCTTTGACCTCACCGACAGTATCTTTGAGGTCGGATGTCAGCTGTACATAGTTGACTGTGCCGTCAAGAATCTGTGTGTGTTCGTGGCAGAAAACGCAGTAGGGGATACCGTCTTCAATATAAAGTGTTCCGTCAAGACATTCCCAACCTTCGGGTGTGATTGCCTTGCCTGTAAGAGGTTTAAACTCGCTGTAAGGTCTGTCGCTTGCAAGAATATAAGTGCCGCGCATGCCGTCCGGTTTCATAAATGTTGCAAGCATATAGAATTTGTCACCGAATTTGTGCACCTCAGGTGCCCAGTTTGCCTGTTTGTTAAGGTTGTATTTTTCGCTGTCAAAAACAGGTATCGGATCTGACCAATTCTGCAGATCTGTGCTGATGTAAACATCTACACCGCCTACTTCTTGTCCGAAATTTCTGCCTCTTGTACCGTACATATAATATTTACCTTCGTTCACAAGCACAAACGGGTCACGGATATGAATTTCACAGTTTTTCATTTTAATACCTCAATTTTCTTTTGTCAGCCATTCGTGCTCAGGTGCATAAAATCTTGTTGTTTTGTACCAGGGGTCATTCTCAAGGTGACGGATCATCCACACATAGCACATTTCATATCCGGGTGCAACAACCTGCTGATGGTCGTTGCCGTCGGTGATGCAGGCGACTGAACCGTGAGTGCTTTTGAATACATTATCGCCAATAAAGCAAGCACCAAAGCCCTGCGGTTTGTCAAACTGATAGTAATAAACCTCCGGCTGCGGATGATGGTGAGGGGGATAGCTTGACCATTTTCCGGGCTGGTTGAAAACCTCGCCGAGTACCATGTTTGAATAGGGTGCATTGTCATAGTCGAAAAGGGTAGAGCAGATTCTGTGACCTGTGCCTCCCCACTGACCTTTGCCGAATTCCTGATAAAGGCACATATCGGGGGTGTAGAAAACAGGCTCGAAATCGCGCTCGTTATCTGTCTGCTGAATAAGTATTTCAGTGCCTTCGCAAGCAGTAATATTTACTTGTGTGTTTCTCGGCACATGCAGGCAGTACGGCTTTTTTTCAAATGGGTCACGGCGCTCCATTTTTTCTTTTCTGTCAGCCCAGCTTATCTCTGCGCTTCCGCGCTGGATAAGAAAAGCGGTCTCGCAAACAGCATCAAGAAGCTTGAATTCTTCGTTTTCTTTAAACCTTTTTACTCTTATTGTCATAAGCATTTCAGCATTCTTACCGCCAATTTCACAAAGCGTGAGGATGCCTTCGCTGTTAAATTCGGGATTGTCAAACATCTAATTCATTCCTTTTCAGATTGTTTTTACTTTCTAAGTATAATATTAACTTAACATCAAGTCAATCTTATGTTGCATTTTTATCAGAGCTTTGTTATTATTAAAACATAATATATTACAGGAAAGGCTGATACTATGCCGTATCTTTTTTCTCATTTTAAAGAAAAAGTTACACCCGATGGTGAGCAAGTGTATTTTGCTGTGAGTAAAAACGGTCTTGATTGGGAGGAGGTAAACGGCGGCGAACCTGTGCTTATAAGTACTCTGAGCACCTGCGGTTGCCGTGATATTGAAATTATAAGGCTTCACACAGGCGGTTTTGTGATTCTTACAACTGATCTTTGTATTGCGAACATAATGGATGAAAACTATTGGGTAGATTGGAAAAAGGTTAACAGCACAGGCAGCAAATGTCTTTGTATGTGGCGCACGGATGATCTTGTTAATTTTTCTGAACAGAAGCTGATTTATTTTGGTAGGGATGATTTTGGCTGTCTTTGGGCACCCGAAGTGTTTTTTGATGAAGAGAATGAAGAATATCTTATTCATTGGGGTTCAACCGTTGCGGAAGATAATTTTACTCATATGTCAATATATTGTTGCACAACGAAGGATTTTGAAACATTCTCTGAGCCGAAGCTTTATTTTACAAAGGATAACGAAATTCTGGATTCACACATTGTAAAAGCAGGCGGCAAATATCATCTGTTTTATAAAAATTCAGACAGACCGCCTATGAATATGCATTCTGTATCAGATAATCTCTATGGTCCTTTTGAGCATGATGAAAGCTTTGAAAAGCTGATGTCAGAGCTGGAAAGCCCCGGTGCTTATGAAGCTCCCACAACTCTGACTCTGCCCGACGGCAGGTGGTGCCTGCTCATAGATTTCTTCGGCTGTGAAAAATCAAAGATGGGTTATGTGCCGTTTGTTGCTTCAGAGGAAGGTGCAAATGACTTCGTCAGATGTGACGGTCTTTTCTCTTTTCCTTATGGGTTTAAGCACGGCGGTGTCATTGAAATTACCGAAGAAGAATATAAAAGGCTTAAAAATTTATGATTTCTGTCCGTCTGTATATACAGACGGATTTTTTTGTTTTCTGCGAGTTGTAAAGAACAATAGCTTTACAGATAGCTGGTTTTTGTAAATTTACCTTTTTTCTCAAATCAAGAAACGGCGCAGAATAAAGGATATAAAAACATTTGGCTTCCTTTTACAGAAAAAGAAAAACAAGTCAACTTTGTAAAGATATACAACTTTACACAAACTGGGTGAAGCTGACATTTTTCTGCCCATATATTATGGTTGACTTAAAAAAAGCTTTATGTTAAAATAACAAGCTATCAGCGGTTTTACATACGGGCAAAATTTTTAACCGTATGAAAACGAAAGGAAACAAAAAGACAAATGGCAAGAGATTTAATTATACGTTCAATTCCGACAGTCGCCATCAGAGGCATGGCTGTGTTCCCTAATATGCAACTTCACTTTGAGGTGAGCAGAAAGCAATCTGTTTCAGCGCTCAAAGCAGCAATGGCAGGTAACCGCGAAGTTTTTCTTGTTATGCAGCGCGATCTGCGTACGGAGAATCCCACGCAGCCCTCCGAATTTTATCCAATGGGTGTTATCTGTGATGTTCAGCAGATTTTAAGTGCACCCAACAGCGATAATCTCCGCGTTGCAGTTGAAGGCATCAACCGCGGCAGTGTTGTTGAGTTTCAGCGTACATCACCGCACCTTGTTGCCCTTGTACAGCAGCGCACAACAACGCGTGTCAGGTCCGAGGATAAGGACTATGCCCAGGCGCTTGTACGCGTTTGTAAGGACGATTTTCAGGAATATTCAATCTTCACTCCCAATATGCCCACCGATTTTATTCTCGATGTGCTTTCAAGAGAAGAGCCTGGTGAACTTGCTGACTTTATAGCAAGTAACACAGCTATTGACCCTGCAAAGAAGCAGACGGTGCTTTGTGAGCTGAACCCACTGCGCAGAATGGAAAAGCTTTGTGCAATTCTCCGCAGTGAAACTGAAATTCTGAAAATTGAAGAGGATATTCAGGATAAGGTGCAGGAGCAGATTGATCAGAATCAGCGCGAGTACTATCTGCGTGAGCAAATGAGAGCAATATCGGTTGAGCTCGACGGCGAGGATGCGGATGAAGCTGCAATCTTCCGTGAACAGATTGAAGCTCTTGATGTCAGTGACGATGCTCGCAAAAAGCTTCTTCAAGAATGCTCAAGACTTGATAAAACCAATAAATCATCACCTGAGGCGATGGTGATCCGCACCTATCTTGAAACTTGCCTTGCCTTGCCCTGGGGTGTATATACTGAGGACAGGCTTGATCTTACCAAAGCACGCAAGGTGCTCGATGATGACCATTACGGACTCGAAAAGGTAAAGGACAGAATGATTGAAATGCTTGCCGTCCGCAAGCTTTCACCCGATATAAAGGGGCAAATTATCTGCCTTGTTGGCCCTCCCGGTGTGGGTAA
The DNA here is from genome assembly GCA_045539895.1 of Acutalibacteraceae bacterium. Lineage (GTDB taxonomy): Bacteria > Bacillota > Clostridia > Oscillospirales > Acutalibacteraceae > UBA8612. Next base: position 13,171 of record JAZQGE010000045.1, on the reverse strand, counting down.
AACTTCAATTGCGCGTTCTGTTGCAGAGGCAATGGGCAGAAAATATGCAAGAATTTCACTCGGCGGTGTAAGGGATGAGGCTGAAATAAGAGGTCACAGAAAAACCTACATCGGTGCAATGCCGGGCAGAATTATAAATGCTGTTTCTCAGGCAGGCAGCAGCAATCCGCTTATCCTGCTTGATGAAATCGATAAGCTCGGAGCGGATTATAAAGGTGACCCTTCTTCCGCGCTGCTTGAGGTGCTTGACGGTGAGCAGAATGGTACATTCCGTGATCACTATGTTGAGCTTCCGTTTGACCTGAGTAAGGTGCTTTTTGTTACAACGGCAAATGATCGTGACGGTATTCCGCAGCCGCTTCTTGACAGAATGGAGCTTATTGAGCTTGGCAGCTATACCGCGCAGGAGAAGTTCAATATCGCCAAAAAACATCTCATTCCCAAGCAGGCAAAGCGCCACGGACTTAACGGACGAACACTGCGCATTAGTGATGCTGCTATATGCGAAATTATTGAAGGCTACACACGCGAAGCAGGTGTGCGTAAGCTTGAAAGAGAAATTGCGGCTGTCTGCCGTAAAGCGGCTGTTTCGGTTGCCGACGGTGCGAAGAGCTTTGGTGTAAAGCCTGCCGACCTTGAAAATATTCTTGGCACACGCAAATACCGCAAGGAAGATAGGCTGACAAAGGATGAAGTCGGTGTTGCAAGAGGCCTTGCATGGACTGCTGTCGGCGGAGAAATTCTTGATGTTGAAGCCGCAGTGCTTGAAGGTACAGGCAAGCTTGAGCTTACAGGCTCGCTCGGTGATGTTATGAAAGAATCTGCCCATGCCGCAGTAAGCTTCATCCGCAGCCGTGCTTCTCAGCTTGGAGTTGAGCCTGATTTCTATAAAACAAAGGATATTCACCTGCATTTTCCTGAGGGTGCAGTTCCTAAGGACGGTCCTTCTGCAGGCATAACAATCACAACTGCGCTTGTTTCCGCGCTTACGGGTGTCCCCGTAAAGTCAAGTGTTGCAATGACAGGAGAGGTTACTCTGCGCGGCAGAGTGCTTCCCATCGGCGGACTTAAAGAAAAGACAATGGCAGCTTATCTTGCAGGCATTAAAACCGTTATCATTCCTGCGCGCAACACTTCAGACCTTGATGAGGTTGAAGCTGTTGTGAAAGAAAATGTTGAATTTGTGCCTGTGACTGATGTTATGAAGGTGCTTGAAACCGCACTTGTCAGAATGCCCGGCAGTGAGCCTGTGCGCAAAAAGCCCAAGGCACATATCGAAGAAAAAGGTGTGTCGGTGCACGATTATGTGCAGTGATGAGGTGAAGAAAATGAATTATAACAGCGCTCAGTTTGAAGCGGCATACGGTACACTCCGTCAGCTTCCCAAGTCGACAAAGCCCGAAATTGCATTTGCAGGCCGTTCAAATGTCGGCAAATCTTCAATTCTCAATAAGATTTTCAACCGCAAGTCGCTTGCGCGTGTCAGCTCTGTGCCCGGCAAGACGATTACCGTCAATTTTTATTCTGTCGGCGATGTCAGACTTGTTGACCTTCCCGGTTACGGCTATGCAAAGGCGGCACCGGGAGAAAAGCGCCGCTGGGCAGAGCTTATGGAAGGCTATTTCAAAACCGAGCGTGACATCCGCCTCGTGGTACAGCTTATTGATATGCGTCATAAGCCTACTGCAGACGATATGACAATGCTTGCTTTTCTCAAAGAAACAGGTATGCCTTTTATAATTGCACTCACCAAGTGTGATAAGCTAAATAAAACTCAGTTTAACGCAAGGCTCGAAGCGCTTGAAACTGAGCTTGCGGATTACAGCGATATAGTCAGAATTCCGTGTTCATCCGTCAAGGGCGACGGTATAGAAGCGGTTAAGGCAGAGCTTGAAAAGGCTCTGAGCTGAAGTTTAAAGGTGGATTTTTAAAATGTTTGTTTCGGATTGTTTATCGGTAAATGAAAAAGGCAACCTCACAATCGGCGGTCTTGATACCGTTGAGCTTGCTGCAAAGTACGGCACACCGTGCTATGTGGTTGATGAGGATAAAATCAGAGAAAACTGCCGTGCTTATGTAAGGTCTATTGAAGATAATTACGGCGGAAACGGTCTTGCAATTTATGCTTCAAAGGCATTTAATTGCAAGGCTATGTGTAAAATTATCAACGAAGAAAAAATGGGCCTTGATGTTGTTTCGGGCGGTGAGCTTTATACTGCACTCAAGGCAGGCTTTCCTGCAGAAAAGATTTATTTCCACGGCAATAACAAAACACTTGCTGAGCTTGATGAGGCTGTAAGTGCAGGTGTCGGCAGGGTAGTGGTTGACAATATTTACGAGCTTGAAAACCTCAGCAAAGCGGCTAAAAAGCAGGGTAAGACAGTCGGTGTACTGCTCAGAATAAAGCCGGGAATTGATGCTCATACACATTCCTTTGTCCTTACAGGTCAGATTGACAGTAAGTTTGGCTTTGCGCTTGAAACGGGCGAAGCAATGCAGGGTGTAAAGGCTGCAATTGCCGCAGAAAATATTGATTTCAAGGGTGTTCACTGCCATATAGGCTCACAGATTTTTGATGTTGAGCCTTTTGAGCGCGCGGCAGAGGTTATGATTGACTTTATGGCGCAAATTAAGGCTGAAACAGGTGTCGAGTGTAAAGAGCTTGACCTTGGCGGCGGCTTTGGTATCAAGTATTCTACCGATGATAATCCGCTTGAATATTCCGAATATATGGCAAAGGTTGCAGGTGTTATCAAGAGCTGTTGTGAAAAGTACTCGCTCAAAACACCGTTTATCATCATTGAGCCGGGTCGCTCCGTTGCAGGCGATGCAGGTATAACTCTTTATACAGTCGGCGCTGTCAAGACAATTCCCGATATAAGAACCTATGTTTCAATTGACGGCGGCATGGGCGACAATCCGCGCTATATTCTCTATCAGTCAACCTATGAGCTTGTCTGCGCAAACAAGGCGGATAAGCCGAAGGATTTCAAAATAACTCTTGCCGGCAGATGCTGTGAAAGCGGTGACCTTATTCAGGAGGATGCACTTGTTCAGCAGGTTGAGCCGGGCGACATAATGGCTGTTCTTTCAACCGGTGCATATAATTACTCTATGTCCTCCAATTACAACAGAATCCCCAAGCCCCCCGTTGTAATGGTTAGCGGCGGCGAATCAAGAGTTGTAGTAAGACGCGAAACCTATGAGGATATAATTGAGAAAGATTTATAAAATGAAGAAAGAGTGAGGACAAAGCTGTCCTCACTCTTTTTTACCACTCATATTTCGTCAGTTTGCCTTCGCACAGCAGTTCGGGGTAATCCCACTGCCTTAGCACCTCATAAACGCCTATAGCGGCGGAATTTGAAAGATTAAGGCTTCTTGCGGCTGAGTCGTTTATCATCGGTATTCTGACGCATTTTTCAGGGTTTGCCTTAAGTAATTCTTCGGGCAGACCCTTTGTTTCTTTGCCGAACACAAGGTATGTATTGTCTGGATATTCAACATCTGTGTGACGGTGTGTTGCTTTGGTTGAAAAATAGAAAAAATTGCCGTCCTTGTTTTTTTCAAAAAAGTCTGCTGTATCCTTGTAATAAGTTATATCGAGCAGATGCCAGTAATCGAGTCCTGCGCGCTTGAGCTTCTTGTCGTCAACCCTGAATCCCATCGGCTCAACAAGGTGAAGTTTTGCACCGGTTGCCGCGCAGGTGCGCGCAATGTTGCCCGTATTCTGTGGAATTTCAGGCTCTATGAGTACAATGTTCAGTGTTCTTTTCATATCAGCTCAAGCTCCTTCATCAGCGTGGGAAGCTCACCCTCAAATGCTACGCCGTAACGCACGTCGGGCGTGTATTTAAGTGTGCGTTCAATACATTTACAAGTGAATTTTGTGGCAATTTCTGCGGCTTTTGTCAAACTTTTTTCTTTCATAAGAGCACCGCAAAGTGCGCTTGCAAAAACATCACCTGTGCCGTGAAATATTCCATCAAGACGCGGCATCATAATATAATCAATTCTGCCGTTATCATAGCAGGCACAGCCGAGATTCTCACTGTCAAAATAAACACCTGTAAGCACAATTTTTTTCGGACCGAGTGCAGAAAGCTTGGTTAGAATATTTTCAACATATTCTTTTGTGTATGGACCGTCTTTATATTTTTCTCCCGTCATAAACGCAGCTTCCGTAAAATTGGGTACAATAATATCGGCAAGCGAGCAAAGCTCAGCCATTTTCTTTGCAAAATCCATGTCGAAAAGCGAGTACATCCTGCCATAGTCTGCCATTGCAGGGTCGCACAGATAAAAGCTGTTTTCAGACTTTAAATCTTTTACAATTTTTTTGACAATTTCAATTTGTTCAAACGAGCCGAGGTAACCTGAATATATTGAATCAAAGTCTATACCAATGCTTTTCCAGTGCTCAGCCATGGGAAGCATATCGCTTGTAAGGTCGCGCCATGTGTAGCCTGTAAAGCCGCCTGTGTGGGTTGAAAGCACAGCTGTAGGCATAACAGTTGTTTCAATGCCGCATGCGGAAATAACAGGCAGTGCAACCGTAAGTGAGCATTTGCCAAAGCCCGATATATCATGTATTGCAAGAGTGCGCTTTATTTTATCCATTATGAATTATCTCCTGCTGAAAAAATTACCAAATTATTATATCACAAAGCTTTGCGTAATATCAATACTTCTTCCATTAACTTCAGCCTATTAATTTTTGTTTGCTGCTAAAAATAATATTATCCTGAAAATATGTGAGGTGATAAAAGTGAAATCAACGGCATCCAAGGTAGCTCTCGGAATGCTTGCGGGCGGTGCGGCGGCAGCAATCGGAACAGCAATGATGAGTCCTTCCCTTAAAAAGCAGACCAGAAAAAATGCCATGAAGGCAATGAAAACTGTCGGTACAATGATGGACAGCGTGCAAAGTATGATGAAATAGCTTTATTTTTGCAGAAAAATGTAGTATAATACAACCACACAGCGGCACAAATGCCGCTGAACATAGAGAGGGAAAGAAAATGAAAAAGTCAGCTCTTATAACTATTTGTATAATTTGTCTTGCGGTTGCGGCGGCTGTTTTTGTGGGTAACAAAGACCTGCTTCTCGGCAACGAAAAATCCGAAGAAACAAGCGCTGCACAGAATACCGTCGACGGTCAGGTTAACAAACCGACCTCGGTTACAGTTGCACCGACAACTTTTCTGTCGACAACTCTGTCGTCAACTACAGCAAAGCCGCCTGTCACAACTGCAAAACCTATTTATAAAAACCCTACCTTTAAAGCTGAGAGCATAACCGGTGCACCTGATTCGGCTGCAAAGACATTTACCGGATACAAGTCTTTGCCGACGGTTAATTACACTGTCAATGACCCTGAAAACAGCAGGGGACTTGCAACTTCTGCCATTAATCACAGCTTTGGTGTTGCCAAGGATTCAAAGCCGAATCAGATTAGCGTTGATTCGCAGAGATACTTCGAAACAAACGGCTTTAATGCTGTAACCTATGATGCAAAATCAACTGAAAAGGTGCTCTATCTTACTTTCGATTGCGGCTACGAAAACGGTTACACCTACACCATTCTTGATATTCTTAAAGAGAAAAATGTCAGCGCCGCTTTTTTCTGTACTCTTGACCATATAAAAGCTGAACCAAAGCTCATAACCCGAATGATAAAAGAGGGCCACATTGTCGGAAATCACTCTGATAAGCATCCGAATTTCAGCAAAATAAGCCGTACAAGAATGGCTGAAGAAATACAGACAGTAGAAAATTATTTGCGCACCGAATATGGTTATTCTTCGCCTTATTTCCGCTTCCCTGAGGGTGCATACAGTAACAGTGCACTTGATCTTGTGCAGTCGCTCGGATATAAGTCAGTTTTTTGGTCACTTGCCTATGCAGACTGGGATACATCTGCGCAGAAGGGCGCTGACTATGCCTTTAAAACCGTAACTGCAAGACTTCATCCGGGCGCAATAATTTTGCTTCATTCTGTTTCTGCAGATAATGCGGCAGCACTTGGCGATATAATTGACTACGCACTTTCTCAGGGATATGTTTTCAAGCCCCTGACTGAATTACCGGAATGATTTTAAAGAGGCAATGTGCACATAGCGCATTGCCTCTTTTTTAATATATTGCTTATTGACTTGGTTGAAAATTTAAAGTAAAATGAAGTGAAATAAAGAATATAAGAGTTAGGAAGTGTTTTTGTGATAAATGTAACAGTTTACAATGAATATGTTCACGAGCTTAAGGATCAAAGCATTGCCGCTGTGTACCCCAACGGTATACATAATTGCATTGCAGATTTTCTTGGAAAAAACGATGATATTAATGTCAGAACGGTAACTCTTTCAAGTGTTGAAGAGCTTACCGAGGAAGTGCTCAGAGAAACGGATGTTCTTATTTGGTGGGGTCACTGTGCGCACGAAAAGGTTCCCGATGAAATTTCAGAGCGTGTATACAATCAGGTTATGTGCGGTATGGGCTTTATCGCTCTTCATTCCGCACACTTTTCAAAGCCCTTCCGCCGCCTTATGGGCACAACCTGCTCTCTTTGCTGGCGCGAAGGTGACAGAGAGCGCATGTGGAATATCATGCCCTCTCATCCGATTGCACAGGGTATTGGCGATTATTTTGAAATCCCCGAAGAAGAAATGTACGGTGAAAGATTTGATATTCCCACTCCCGACGAGCTTGTTTTTCTTGGCTGGTTCAAGGGCGGTGAGGTTTTCCGTTCGGGCTGTTGCTGGAACAAGGGTCTGGGCAGAGTATTCTATTTCCAGCCCGGTCATGAAAGCAACCCCACATACTACATTCCTGAGGTTCAGCGTATAATTACAAATGCTGTTTATTGGGCAGCCCCGCTTTACCGTCAGCCTTCAATTGAATGTCCGCACACTCCTTCACCTGAAGAAGCTCTCAATGCGTGATTCAATTAAACCATTTCAAGAGGTGAAAGCTTTGAAAAAAACAGCTTTGCTTTTGGCTTTTTGTGTGATGATTTCGGTTGGCTTTACCGCGTGTTCAAAGCCGCAAAATCCGTCACAGCCTGAAGAAACTACTTTGTCCTTTGAAGAAAAAATGTCCTATTATAACGGTCTTGCAGATGCAGGCGAGGTTGCGAGTGAGGATGTAACTCAGTCAGGCGCGTTATACAAAGTGAGCGGAAGTAAAATTATGGTCAACGGCGAGGTCTATTCCGCTATAATTGATATTTTTAACAGAAAATATCCGGAAATTTATTTCAAATACGGCGATGAATATTATGAACCGGTAGTCACTCTTAATTTTGATCCGACCTATTTGCGTGATGATCCTGCAAATGTTGTAGGCAATACTATCAATATTAATATCAACTGGTTTAATGCAAACCCTGATAAGGCAAGCGTTTTGATTTACTATATAGCTTCAACTATCCTTGATTACAATCATTCTGCACCCGAATGGGTTAAGCAAGGTATAAATTATTATATCGGTGCGGAGTTTGAGGCTAACGGCTATGTGGTTTCGGGTGGCTATACAGGCGGTCATTATGAAACTGATGCTGATGTTTGTGCTACTTTTTTCAAATGGATTAATGCAAAATATGATATCAACATTGCTTACCGCCTTGACAAGCTGCTATCTTCAACTACATGGTATGATGAAGAATTCTGGGTTGAAGAAACAGGCAGAAGCCTTGAGCGCCTTTGGGCAGAGTTTAAAGCATCATGACGGGATACAGAATAGCATTATTTGACAGTATACCTGAGCTTTCCGAGCTTAGGTTTATTGAGCTGAGCAATCACTTGTGGGCTGAGGATTATCCCCATTTTTTCAGCAGCAGAGCAAGTGTCGGCGCGGTTAAAAACAAAGGTCTTTTTGTTGTTATGATTTCGGATGAAACCTGTCCGAAGGCTGTTTACACAAAGAAGGATGACCCTGTTTATAAAGACAGCTGCATGGAGTTTTTCTTTCAGCCGTTTTCGGATGATGCAAGATATATGAATTTTGAAATCAATCCTAACGGAGCCTGCCTCAGCGAAATAGGTACATGTCGCAGTGACAGGATATTTATAAAAGAAATTACAACAGTTGAGCCGGAAATAACTGTTTTTCCTGTGGAAAAGGGATGGGCTGTTAGCCTTTTTATCTCGGAACAGCTTGTTTCTCAGGTTTTTGGCAGAGAATTCTCTCTTTCGGAAACAGGCTACATTTGTGCCAATTTTTACAAATGCGGAGAGGAAACTCGCTCGCCGCATTTTTCGTCGGCATTTTTTGTCGGTTCAACCAAGCCGGATTTTCACAGACCAGAATATTTTGAAAAACTGTATTTTGATACAGTCTGAAAGGAAATTTGTATGATAAAAAATCTTTTTGACATTGACGAGATAATGGCAAATTATACCTTCAAAGGTGAATACTACGATTTTTCTACACTCAATAACGGCCATATTAACAATACGTATCTTCTCAAATTTGATGATGACGGTGTTGAAAAATGTTATGTTCTTCAGCAGATCAATACCGCTGTTTTTAAAGACCCTGATGTGCTTATGAAAAACTATGTGGGTGTAACGGAATTTGTTACACGCAAGGTTATCGAAGCGGGCGGAAATCCCAAGCGTGAGTCGATAAAAGTTTACAATACCAATGACGGAAAGCCGTACTATCTTGATAAGGACGGCAGATATTGGCGTGTAATTAACTACATAATCAATACCATAAGCTACAATTTTCCGGACAACACTGAAATTTGCCGCAGAGCAGGTAAAACCTTTGGCAATTTCCAGCAAATGCTTGCAGATTTTCCGGCAGAAACACTTGCTGAAACCATACCTAATTTCCATAACACGGTGTCCCGTTATGCTGACTTTGAGGCTGCACTTAAAGCTGATAAAATGGGCAGAGCTGCAAGTGTACAAAAGGAGATTGATTTTGTTATAAGCCGAAAGGCAGACTGCTCCGTTCTTCTTGATTTACTTGAGAAGGGCGAGCTTCCCGTGCGCGTTACGCATAACGATACTAAGCTTAATAATGTTCTTTTTGATAAGAAAACAGGGGAGGGAATTTGTGTTATCGACCTTGACACTGTTATGCCGGGTCTTTCCCTCTATGATTTCGGCGACAGTATGCGTTTTGCAGGTAACACTGCCGATGAAGATGAAAAAGACCTTTCCAAGGTAAAGTTCAATATGGATATTTACCGCAGCTATACAGAAGGCTATCTTTCTGCAGCAGGCAAAAGCCTTACTGAAACGGAAATTTATTATATGCCTTTCTCGTGTAAGCTTATGACACTTGAATGCGGTATACGCTTCCTTACGGATTATCTCAACGGCGATGTCTATTTCAGAATCAGCCGTCCGGAGCATAATCTTGACCGTTGCCGTACACAGTTCAAGCTTGTTGAAGAAATTGAAAAGCTCTATGTCCAGATGCTTTCCGTTACACAGTCTATTTATAACAGCATCAAATAAATATAACCGAAAGGGGTGTCGGCAGTGAAAAAAAAGCTGTTGATTGCCTTGCCGGTGTGCGTTTTGACAATTGTTATCCTTTGTCTTGTGCTTTTCACCGAGGGTAAAGGAGATATATCACTTGCTCAGCGCATTCGGGCTGACGGATTTTTATCCGAAAAAATTTTATATAACGAAGAAACGGGCGAGCCTGTCCGTGAGGTTTATGTGGTTGCTGCTAATGACAGCGAAGCTGCCGAAAAAGATTCCTTTTTATGGTTTCGAAACAGATATGACAGCATTGCTTCACATATTGAGCTGAATATTGCATTTGGAAGTGACGGTACGGCCTGTCTTGCAGATTCATTTGACAGTGTGAATGAGAATTCTGTAAAACTTGAACGGGTTCTTGGCTTTGTCCATGAAAAGAATGATTTGTATAAGGGCTTTCTGTTTAACCTTTGTGAGTACAGCGATGTTGCAACATTTGCCTCAACTTTAGAAGCTCTTGAGCTTGAGAAGCGTTCATTTATAAAGGGCATTGATGAGAATTCGCTTTCTGTAATAAGCAGATATTTCAGAAATATTCCCGTTTTGTGCAGCTATTCTTCCGATACTGTCAGCAGCATTGAACAGCTGAAAGAAAACGGTGCCAACGGTATAATCTGTTATTATACAGATGCTTCACCTTCACTTATCAGATTGGCTAAGGAATCAGGTCTGTCAGTTTGGGTCGAATGTGAAGCAGATATTTATGCTACTGTTAAGGCTATATATTACGGCGCAGACGGTATAATATCTACCAACCCCGACATGGTTTCCCATTGCATTCAGGATTGGGGAACAGATGAAAATTTACTTGAAACACTAATTGAAAATTACTGACAATAATCGAAACATCTGAGAGCATTATACTCTTCAGATGTTTTTTCTTTTTATGCAAAATAGCTAAAGTATTCTAATAAAAATTCACACTTATTCACAAATTATTTTTTATATTTTTATAATAAAGCAGAAGTTGTTGACTTTTTTGTTACGAAGTGATAGAATTACATCGTGTATTTATATCTCTATTTTTAAGTATTATAATATAGAGAAGTAATTATTAGAAATTCTCAGTATAAGGGGTTAGGCACAATGGATGATAACAAGCAGCTTGCCGCACAGCAGGACAGCGCACAGCCCGTAAAGAAGGGCGGAAGACGTCAGCGCTCAATGGAGCTTATGTTTGAGCCTGTTTTCGATGTTCATCTTAATATGGCTCTCGACTATGAGGCAACAGTTCGCATCCTTGACCCGAAAATGGGTGTTATGCTTCCTGAATATTATGTGCCTGTTGCTGAAAAGAGCAACCGTATCTGTGAGATTAACCGCTGGGCAATTGAAGAAGGCTGCGAGGTTATCAACAGGGCAGACGCAAGAGATGCAAGCATCAACCGCCTGATTATGAATATCTCGGTGCGTTATCTCTCAAAGCCCTACTTTGCAACGCAGGTCAAAAAGATTCTTGAGAAACACGGTGTTGAGCCTGACAAGTTCTGCTTCAACATCACTGAGAATATCTACGAGGCGGTCAGCGCACAGGTGCTCAAAAATATCCGCGAGCTTCGCGATTTCGGCTTCCTCTTCTCAATTGACGATGTCGGTGTCGAGTACACTTCAATGTCAAACCTTTCACAGTACGAGGTCGATTACATAGGCATCAACAAAAAGCTTATTGAGCCGATTCAGCCCGACCTTTACGAGGACGAAGACAAACCCAGAACAGTGGTTCAGGCACTTATCGATTTTGCAAAGAAAATCGGTGTCAAAACAAAGGTCGGCGGTATAGATACAGAAGAGCTTTCGCTTCTTCTTACAAAGATGGGTGCTGATCAGATGCATGGCAGGTTCTATTGCACAGAGCTTTGGGACGAAAAGAAAATCAAGTAAGTTACACATAAAACTCTCACTATGAATCGGAGATGATTTGAGTTGGCAAGAAAGAAAAAATCAGCCGAGCCTGAAATTACTCAGCCGACAACTGGCGGCTTTGTACCGGGCGCAACAGGCTCTTACATACCCGCGCTTGACGACCCTATGGGCAAGTACGATGTTAACACATCAGCCGAAAAGGTTTATAAGCGCAACTGGTTGCTTAGAATTGTAGCAATCATTGTCGGTGTGCTTCTGCTACTGCTCAGTATAGGTTATGCCTGTACGGCAGTTATCAACAGCGCAGGCCGCTTCACAGTCAGCATGGCAGGTAATCTCTACGGTATTCAGCTTGCAGATAACGAGAATTTTGAAAATCCCACGCTTCAGCTTTACGGCTCAGCGGTTGAAAATATGGACAACATCACAAAGCACTGGCTTCTTAACCACAATAACGAGCTTGGTGATGACCCTGTTTATAAGACCTATGCCGACATTGACAAGGTTTACGGTGATCATAACGGCACAAATTATCTCGCCTATACTTTCGCTGTTCGTAACGGCGGCCAAGCGGCAGACGGTGACGATGCAATAGTTGATTACATGGCAAGTCTTGAGGTAGTCACAGCCTACAAGGGTGCAGACGAAGCGATACGAGTCATGGTATTCATAAACGGTGAACCCACAGTTTACGCAAAACCCCGTGTGGGCACCGAAAACATAAGGGAGCTCTTTGCTGTTGACAAGAACTTCGTTTCCGATACAACGGTTATGGAATATGTCCGCAGCAATTTCGAGGTAGGCGATGTTGACCGATATACGGTTGTCGTCTGGCTCGAAGGCGAAGATCCTGAATGTGTCAACGATATTATGGGAGGTGAAGTCAAGCTCAAGATGAACCTTGAGGTTCTTGAAAGACCGGATGCCGAGTAAGTTGGGGGAGACTTTTCAAGGCAGTAAATATGTCTTTCACGGTTTGATTTCTATTTCCCGCAAATATCAAAGACACTTTACGGATATAAAGTGTTCAAAAAACACAACTCTAAACATGGAGGCAATAATTATGAAAAAACGTTCACTCGTGGCAGCACTTGCGATGCTTGTAGTGTCCGCAATTGTTCTCACATCATCCACTTATGCATGGTTCGCAACAGGTACAACAGCTAAGGTTTCAAACATCTCAGCTAAAGTTGCTAACACACAGGGTAACATCCAGATTTCCGCAAACGGTACTGATTACAGCACAGCTCTCGATTATTCAGATTTCGATGGTGTTGCAGGTAACTTCAGACCCGCAAACTTCTCACCCGTATCCTTCAATCCTTCCGGTAAGAGCTTCATTGCAGGTTCCATCAAGCAGGACGATTCAGAAGGCAGCGCAACACTTGGCAAGTTTGTTTTCACACCCAGTGCTGTTTCCGACGGTTCCAGCTACTATGTAATGCTTAATGTTTACCTTAAGTCCGACATCGACTGTAATGTTGCTATTACTCCCAACATGACAGGCTCAACATACGACTTTATCTATTCTGCTCTCTTTGATTCAGAAGGTAACTACAAGGTTTACAACAAGACAAGCAGCCGTGGTTACACACCCGTTGTTTCTGCTATTGCAGGTGTTGATACAAACGGTAATGCTATCATGGATGCCAACGATACACTTGCTGACGGTTCATCAACAACATACACAGGTCTCGGTCAGGCTGCTGTAAGCGCAACAGCAGATGCTCTTACAGTATCTCTTACAGCTAACCAGCCCAAGACAATTACTCTCTATGTATGGGCAGAGGGTAATGACCTCGCTTGTT
>JAZQGE010000044.1:0-40827 GCA_045539895.1 Acutalibacteraceae bacterium | reverse complement strand
CAAGGGATTAACAAGGCGGTAAACAATGCCGTGCAGTCAGTAGGCAAGGGCAGAAACCACACCGAAACCTTTACCTTTGCTTCACTTCCGACAAACGTTGCCGAGCTTAAAGCTCTGCCCGAAGCAAGCCTCGATTCTGCCTTCAAAACAACGGCGCTCACTCTTGCGGCTTTGTGCAACTATGAGCACAACCCCGACGCGACAATTGAAATGCTCAACTTCTTAAAAGGACCCGGTGAAGTCAGCGGCTTTGAAAAGCAGTTTATCAAAGAGCATCTCGGCTCGGAAGGCTATAAGGCACGCTCGTATTTCGAAGGCGCAACACCGCAGAACAGCTATAAGCCCAATGTGCCCTATAAAATTACCGTTATCGAAAACCCATATTCCTTTGATAATGAAGATTGGGCAACACTCTATGTTCAGAGCGGCGGTGCAGATAACCCCAGACCTGTGAAGCTTCGCAGAAAGCCCTCAACAGGCCAGTGGTTTTTGGTTGAAATCCAGTGCCTTGAGGATATCCGTGTGCCCGTAGAGGAAAACCCCTGGGCATAAATAAAACAAAGGAGATATTACTATGAAAAAATTACTTGCAGTTCTTCTCGCACTTGCAATGTTGTTTTCCTTTGCCGCCTGCGGTGAAGATATTCCCGAAAAGCCCGATAACACAAAACAGCCGTCTGCCAATTCCGATGCAGCCATTGAAGCATCGCTCTTTACCGTTGATTTTGGCGGCGACTGGATAAACATTGAAGATGACTTTAAGAATGAAGAAGGATACTCCAAGGCTGTTCTTCAGATTCTTGACCCCGAAGATAACGAGTATTACTTAGTCGAAGCAACAATCAGCGTTGAGATTGATGAGCCATACGATTTCCGTGAGGACCTTGTTTACTACGGCTTCAATCAGTATGAATACAAGAAAAACAATGCTTATGAAACCGTAAAGGTCGGCGGTGTTGACCTTCTCAAGTATGACGACGGCGATGACACACTCGTTTATCTCAACCGTGTTGAAAACGCAAACGCATCGGTTTATGTTGAATTTGATGCAACCGACACCGGCGACAGCCGTATTCAGGCTCTCCTTGACGGTATAAACTTTACTCTTGAGGATATAGGAAACGAAGACGGCCCTTGGGAATGGGAAGGCGAAAGATTCTCGGCAGATCCCGCAAGCGTTAATGCCGGCTCATCTACCGTTACATCAGCATTTGTTCCCTTTGAAGCACCCGTTACAACCTTTGAAACCTTTGACCATTCAGTTGCCGCAATCGGTGACAGAGTTTATGTTCTTGTTGACGGCGAACTCAGCGAATGCCACTATGACGGTACAGCTCTTGCCTTTGTTAACAAAATTGAGCTTCCCGAAGACGATTACGACAGAATTGAAGCAACGGCCGACGGTACACTTTGGGTCAGCGGCGGTATGAATGACATTCTCTGCATAAAAGACGGCAAAACAGTTGCAACATACGAAGACATTGACAACCTTGCGATTCATCCGTCAGGTGCCTGGGGTGTGAATTTCTTCACTTCCAACGAATGCGCAATCGTTACCTTCAACGGCAGTACTTACTCTTCAACTCCCGTAACCTTCAAAGAAGCGGATACAATAATGCAGCTCTGTGTTGATGAAAACAATATTTATGTCTGTGCAAATGCTGTAGATGACAGCGGACATAAGGTATTTGTTTACAACAAAGACGGTGTTCTCCAGAAAACTCTCTGTGATGCCGAAGGTGAAGGCCTCGGAAGTGTAACATTTGTTACTCAAACTGCAAACGGATATATAGCCTTTGACGGCAATATGAGGGATGTTCTTCTGTGGGATAACAACGGCACATTTATTGCAGAAGTTTCTGACGGTGAGCTGTTCAGTACAAATTATCCGTGGTTCTGCGATTCCGCAGTTCTTGACGACGGAAGCATTATTACAATTATGACAGATGAACGCGAAGACCGTTCGGCAACAGAGGTTGTTTCGTTCATCGTCAAAGGATTCTGATGTTAATGGGTAAGTTAAAAAGAATTATCGGCATATTACTGGTTTTGTGTTTCACGGTTAATTTTACCTCTTGCGGAGAAGATTCTCCGCAGGAGGTTGCTCCAAATGAAACAACACAGATTGCCGGAAATGAAATAAGCGAAGAAATAACCGTTCTTTCGCTCAACAAAGAATA
The DNA here is from genome assembly GCA_045539895.1 of Acutalibacteraceae bacterium. GTDB lineage: Bacteria > Bacillota > Clostridia > Oscillospirales > Acutalibacteraceae > UBA8612. The sequence goes on along the minus strand of JAZQGE010000044.1, from coordinate 38,647 downwards.
TATCTCCCATTATGAATGGTACGAGGATCATCCCGAAATGCTCGTGAGAAGCGAATATACGGATGTTACCCTTGATAGATCAATGGAGAAAAAATATCCTCTTCTTGCCAAAGCTCTCACGGAAACCTCCGCTATGAGAAAAAGAACAATGGAAGAAGAAAAGGATAATTTTATAGTTACTGCTACCGAAGAATTTTTGAATGACAGCGAAGCTTTTTCAACTTATGTTTCTACTCTTGATGTTCAGGTACGCCGTGCCGACAGCGTTGCAGTCAGTATTGTTGAAGATTACAATTCGGAAACTTACAGAGCATTCAACTGCCTTAATTACGACACGGAAAGCGGAAAACAGCTTGCTCTTTCCGATGTTGTAACGGATGTTTCAAAGCTTCCGTCAATTGTTGAAAAAGAAGTTACAAGCCGTATATGGCAAGGAGAATCGGACATTGAAACTGCCATTCCCGATTATTTCAAAAACACTCCGGAAGAAGATATCACATGGGTGCTTGAATATAACGGCATAACCTTTTATTTCGAGCCGGGTGCTGTTGCTCCCACAAATTTCGGTATCCAGACTGCAACGGTGACCTTTGCGGAATATCCCGATTTGTTCAAAGAAAAATATTCTGCCGTGCCTGATGCCTATGTTGTAAGCCTACCCTTATCGTCACCGTTCTTTACCGACATCACGGGTGACAAACATTCAGAGGAGCTTACCGTTTCGGGCAACTATGACCCTGACGGCAGATATTATTATACGCTCGAAATAAATTCGGAAAGCTCAAGCTATGAGGTGGATTGGTTTTCCTATGACCTGAATCCGTATTATGTCAAAACCGCAGACGGTGACAGCTTCCTTTATGTGTTCAGCGAAGAAAGCGAAACGGAAGACCGTCAGATGATTCTGTGCGTATTCAGCCTTAAAAACGGTGAAATCAAACAAATAAGCGAAACTGACACAGATGTGCTCTATAAAGGTGATAATGTGTTTGCCGTGCCTGCAGACCCGGATATGCTTATTTCAGCTGTTAAAAATTAATAAACCCAAAATACAAACAGGTGCAACCGGAGTTAATCCCCGTTGCACCTGTTTGTATTATTGTTTGCAACAAAAACAAAAATCGCTGAAACCCTTGGGATTTCAACGATTTTAATTGGCGCGCTGGAAGGGACTCGATTCGCGCCGCCGCTACGGCGGCTTGGTCGCTCGCGGTCACAACAGTCCACAGGACTGTTGCTCTGTGCCGCTCGTCCTTCGAGTCCTTTAATCACACAAAAAAACAAGCAGCACATCTAAAGATGTACTGCTTATTTTGGCGCGCTGGAAGGGACTCGACTCGCGCGACTGCGGTCGCTTGGTCGCTCGCGGTCACAACAGTCCACAGGACTGTTGCTCTGTGCCGCTCGTCCTTCGAGTCCTTTAATTACACAAAAAAACAAGCAGCACATCTGACGATGTACTGCTTATTCTGGCGCGCTGGAAGGGACTCGAACCCCTGACCTTTTGGTTCGTAGCCAAACACTCTATCCAGCTGAGCTACCAGCGCAAAAGTGCGGTTTTTTGACCGCTCAAGTATATTAGCACAAATAAAATAAAAATGCAAGTCTTTTTTGAAAATTTTTTATTTTACTGTTATTGGCATTACAGAGGTTTTTTCCCAGACGGCAATAACAGTGCCGCTGTTAACTGTTATTGTTGCCTTTTCGCCTGTGAATCCATTGCTGATTCCAAGAGGTCTGTTGCATGGCAGGTTAGCATTATCAAGTTCATATTCAAGTCCCTTGAGTGTTATGTTTGCTTTGCTGCAGCCAAACGGCAGCAGCGAAATATATCCGCTTGCGCTTTCGTCAAAAACAAGCGTACGGTTTTGCGCGGCTGTAATTACGGTGTCACGATCAAATATATATCCGCTAAATCCTTTTTCGGCAAGATAACAGAGCACCTGCAGGTTGCCGAGTGTGTGTGCAAGCCTTCCGCCTGTTGCGCCGAATATATAAAACTCATCACAGCCAAGTTCAATTCCTTTTTCAACGGCAAGCATTGTGTCTGTATCATCCTTGATAGGGGAGTGAACTTCTGTTTTTGGGTGGTCGGGAGTGTAGCCGAGTGAATCGAAATCACCCACAACCATGTGCGGTGCTATTCCGATTTGCGTCAATGCTTTGTAGCCTGCATCGGCGGCGATTATTATACTGTCTTTATCGGGGCAGAATGCATCAGCAAAAAAATTGCCCCCACCGACAATATAGCATCTTTTCATTTATTAGCGCCGCCTTTCGTTGTGTTATTTCTTGTAAGCTTCAAGTCTGTATATTGGCATACCCTGTGAAGCGAACCTGTGTTCATACTCAGTTTCAATGTTGCCCTCAAAATCGCTGTTATGCAAATCTAACGAAACATTTTTCAGGCTGAAGCCGCAGCCGGTAAACTGCTCTATGGAGTATTCAAAAAAGTGCATATTATCTGTCTTTTGATGAATCTCTGCACCCTTTTTGAGAATTACTTCATAGCTCTTCAAAAAACGCGCGTTGGTAAGTCTGTGATTTGCATATGATTTTTTTGGATAGGGGCAGGAAAAGTTGAGATAAATGCGTTCAATTGATTCGGGCTTTATGAATTTTTCAAGATATTCTGCGCCGCCATGGAGAAATATAACATTCTGCAGGTTTTCGCGTTTGGCATTTTCGCTTGCTGCAACAATTACATTTGCAACCTTTTCCATTGCAAGTATATTTATGTTCGGGTTTTGCTTTGCAAGTTCACAGGCAAATTTTCCCTTACCGCAGCCTATCTCAAGCACAACAGGGTTGTTATTGCCGAAAAGTGACGCGGTGTCAATATATTCTTTCTTTTCGATTGCTGTAAGAAAATTGCGGTCATCACTGAAAAGCTTAATTATGTTGTCGCACTCTGCAAGTCGTTCTTCAAGATATTTTTTCTTTCTCATTCTCATGTCAGTTCACCTTATTCGTAGTCAGCTATGAAATATGCGTTTGTGTCGGCGCGCTTTCCGTCGTGACCGAGCACTTCTATTCTGAAATATATATCCTCATCTTCGAGAAAAAAATTTGCTTGATTTACACTTTCATCCGGCTTTGCATGAATGCATTTTGTGCGTCTGCCTGCAGTGGAAAGTGCAATTCTTGAAGCATCGGAGCATTCAATGTGCACCTTGCCGTCTTCAAGAGTCAGCTCGTATATTTCGGGGCGCATCGTGCAGTAAAAATCACCATTCTGCATTGCGGTCATTATGCTTTTGTAGCTGAGTGAATCGGCAAGAAATACGGTTTTTCCACCGAAGCTGTCACATCTGACATCACCGAAGGGGAATTCGTTATGGTTATCATCTGCCATTGCACAAAATAGCTTTTTGCCTGTGCGGAGCATTTCGTCATACACTCTTTCCTGACCGCTGTCGCCGCCCTCAATAAATACGGAGTTGTTGTACACTTCAACAATACTGCAGCCCTCAAGGTCAATGTAATCTTCTTTTGCCTGCATTGACCAGTAGGGATGATTATACATTACAATGAAGCCCAGCTCTCTGAGCTTTGCTATGTATTCATTTATTGCCTTTTTGTCGCGGTAATCTGGCGTTTCGGGCAAATGTACCTTTTTGTCGCCATCAATATTAAAAGCATTCAGATGGTAACAGCGGCGGAACTGACCGCTTTTAACAATATTGTCGCTGATGTCTGCTTCAAATGAGTTCAGTGCAACAAAATCATCCGTGCAGAAATCGCTGTGGTCAAAATAATTATCGTGGTCTGAAAATGCAACAATGCTGTAGCCTTGTGCCTTGTATGCGTCGCGTATTTCTTCGGGAGACCGTCTGCCGTCGGAGAGAGTTGTGTGGCAGTGAAGATTGGCAATATACTGTTTTTTGTCTTTTGAAATCAATGTGTGTTTCATTGGCTTTTTCCTTCATAAAAACAGGCGTACAAAGTACGCCTGTCATTTTTATTCTTCGCTTTCTTTATTCTCCTCAAGAAAACCTTCAAGCATCTGAATAAGGCTTTTTACCTCATCATTGACTCTTGAGCGGATAAGCTGTGCCTGAGTTTGCTCAAGCTTTGCTGCCGATGTGATAGCCTCTGCCTTGCGTCGGGCATCACTCTCTACGCGCTTTACTACCTGCGCAACCTCTTCAATCATCTGTGTAGCGGAAGCGGATGACTGTGCTTCAGATTGCTCATTTTGATTTTCTTTGAGTTCTTCAAGCTGTGCAATGGCTTCTTCATATTTTGCTTTGTAGTCTGCATCGGTGTTTTCGCGCAGCTGCTGAAGTGCAGCTGCAAGTGTGATGCACTCTTGTCTGAGCTGTTCGCGCTCTTTTATAAGTGCACCGTTTTCTTCGAAAAGTGAGTCGTATTTCGTCTGAAGCGATGCATAGCTTTCGCGCAGCTCCGCTTCATTTCTGTCGCAGGAGGCTATGTATTCGTCAACCTCTGCGCAGTTGTAGCCCTTGCGCGAGACAGAAAAGCTTTTATTGTCGGCCATTGTAAAAACCTGCCTTTATCAGTCGTTGTAGTATTTAAGACCTGTTGCCTTTGCCCACTCGTGGAATACGCGCAGCGATTTAAGACGGGCAGGACCAAGGTCGTGAGAGCCTCTTGTGTACCAGTTGAATGTGCTTACACCGCAAAGGCTGACAAGATATTTTGCTGAAGCGCAGAAGCCGGAATCAATTGCATTGTCGAGCATGCAGATCTGCTGATGTGTGAGATTTGCTGCTTCACGGTCGTTCTGTACAAAAAATTCGTCATACATCTTTGCAAACAGATATGCACCGCAGCTTGTGGGTGTTGCAACAACGCCGCGTGCACCTGCTTCATATGCTTCCATAAGATAGGGGATGTTTGCCTGGAGAACGGCAGAGTCACCCTGAACATCTATTTTTTCTTTAATCTTTTCTATCTTACAGGTTGTGTCCTTGATGCCTACAAATCTGCCTGTTTCAACAAGTCTGCCGTAAACGGATGCTGGCATAAGGTGAGGCTGCATGCCGGGGAATTCATAGAGGACGATGGGAAGAGTTGTCTGTGTGCTGAGCTCAGCAAGATATGTAAACAGCTGCTCCTCGTCTGCACAGTAACCCTTTGTAACGAAAACAAGACCGTCAACACCGGTCTGCTCCATGCGTTTGATTTCGTCAACCTGAGCATGCCATGTGGGCTCAAGATTAGCGGTTGCAACAACGGACATGCCGCCTGCTCTTTCAACTGCAGTCTTTGCAAGCTTTTCTCTTTCTTTGAGTGAAAGAAGAGTCATTTCTGAGCTTCCGCAGCAAGCAAAAAGATGCTGTGCGCCCTGGCGTGACTGCCATTCAACATATTTTTCGTATGTGTTGAAGTCGATTGAACGGTCTTCATTAAAGGGGGTGAGGAGTAGTGAATAAACGCCACGGTTGTTAAATTCTTTTGTTGACATAAAAAAGCCCTCGGTTCTGATTTTTTTTACAGTATACCGCACTGAAAAAGAAAAATCAATAACATGAGGGCTTTTTTAGTATTAAATTTTAATCATTTGAAAGCTATATATACATATTCTTCGGCAATCCTGTTCATCTCAACGACCGTGGTTCCTTCGTTTATCGAACTGCTTTTTATAACTTTAAAGCCGTTTGATGTGATTTTCAAACCGGCACTGCCGTAGCTTTGTGCGGCAGCTGCGGCACAGCAGTGTGATGTGCCGTCTTCATCGGTCGAAAACATCGGATAAACCGCAATGCTGACAAAAACGAATTTAGGTCTGAAGCCAAGGTTTATGCTTTGTTCTGAAGCGCCTGTGCCAAAGAATGTTCCCGAAACTGTCTGAGCGCCCCAGGATTCCTTGTCTTCCGGTGTTACATGAATGCTTTTATCATTCATATGTGAGTTGCAGAACAAAGTTTTCGGCATAAAGGCTTCATATTGGACCGAGCTTGACTCTGCAGGACAGAATTCAGCTTCGATAATAACCCAGCTTTTCATAACGAAGGCATCGGTGTCCCTGTCTGCTGTTATTGCATCGCAGCCGGATTCTTTAAGGTTGAGGTCGCTTTTAAAATTCAAGCAGTCAACAATTTTTGTGAATGCCTCGTGGCAGGCTGTGCCGCCTGCGGAATAAGGGACATAAATTGAAAAACGAACCTTGATGTCAGCGTGTCTGCAATATTCTTCAGCAACAAGCTCACCGCTGCTGTTTTCAACGAAAGAGTCTGTTATTTTAACACTTTCAAGACCTACTGAAACTATGGCATTTCTCAGCGGTGTTGCTTTCGGAATCGGCGGAAACTCAGTGAGAAACTTAATTGGTCCGAAAACACTCGTCTGTTTTGAAAGCCACTGGGCAATTTCCTTGGGCATAGCGCCTATAGAGTCTGCTATTTCAAGTCACCTCCACAATGGTGCGTATAATAGCCCATATATAAAATATATTTTCGCCGTTGTAGACTCTTTCTGCGCGGTCAATCTGGTAGCTTGTCCCGTCTGCGACAAGGTAACTGTTTTCACTCGCCTGTGTAAGGTCGGGGTCAGGCGGACCTATATAAAGATAATGTCCCTGGCTGTTAAATCCGATTTCGGTATAAATGCCGTCAAGATACATTTTGTTTTTGTACCTGAGCGGCTGAATAAGTGCTTTGATGGTATGTTCTTTTCCCTTGTCACAAAAAGTGATTCTGCGTCCCTGAGTGGCAAAAATCATTTCAGCTGTCATACATTCACCTGCCTGAAAATAAAGTTGCGGTCAACCAAAAGGTCTGCCGCTTGTAAAAATGCATCGTCGCGTATCTGGGAGGCAATTTCAAGCATTGCCGCAGGTGTGCGTGTTACGGTGACATCACCTGCTTTGAAGCTTGTAGTGCCTTCGCAGTCTGCGACATTTCTAAGAATGGTGCGGTAATATGCAAGCCCCGCTGCCGCCTGAGCAATTCGCATATCCTCCTTATCTGCATCGGGTCTTAACTTTGACATAGTTTCTTCAAGGCAGAGAGCGCAAAGGGGCAGGGCATTTTCTGCCCCTTCGCTGTCGAGGGTAACAAGCTGTCTGAGTCTGAAAAGAACGGTCTGAGCGGTTATCATTATGTTACCCCTCCTTTTTTATCAGACGGTGAGTGTGCGTGAAGCATCTGTAAAGATTTTTGCAAAGCCGGCAATTGATGTGATTGCCGCGCGCTCAAGCTGTCTGTCAATAAGCTTGTCATATTCGGTCATGACATCGCCTGCCTTAACCATCTCAAGTGCGCAATTTTTATCAAGACCGATGATTGTGCCTGAAGGTACAGCGGAAGAGCGCACAAGCTCTGCGCCGATGGGTGTAATCATCTTGCCTGTTGCATGGAAATTGAGTCCGGCCGCTGAATCTTTGAATTCGGCAAGGTTGAGCATATTAACTGCATCTGCATTGTTTGCAATAAGCACATTCATCTCATAGGGGTCAAGGTCTTTCCAGAGGTTGACAATGTCCGCATAGCTGAGTGAGTCTGAAGCGGCGGCTGTTGAAAGCGCTGCATTGTCGTTGCCGTCGCCGTTGGTAATGGGGTCAATTGCATCGGCAAGCTGTGCCTTTGCAATATAAGCACCAATCTGGCGGAGAGTTACGGTGAAGAGGTCAAGGCGCTGGAAACGGATTGCCTCGTAGGAAGCTACAAGCATTCTGCCGCGCTTGCGCAGCTTTACAAGGTTTTCGCGTGTCTTTACCGTTGTCTGCGGAATGACTGCGCCCTCTGCAACCTCCTTGAGTGCTTTGTCATCATCTGTGGGAATGCTTGTGATTGAACGGTAGTCAAGTGAATCGATGTTTGTCACCGAAGCGATAAGCTTGGGCAGTGAATTTGCTTCTTCCATACCCTGACGCACTGCTCTTGCAACATATTCGGGGAAGAGTGTTGCGCTGTCGGAAGTCTTGAAGAATTTCTCAACCACATCGCTGCCTGCGCCGCTTACCTTGATGTCAAAGCGCTTGAGCTGTCGCTGATATGCGTCAAGACCTTCAAGGGGACTGCCTTTGTAGTTTTCTGAAGGGTCGATGCTTTCAAGTGCGGAGGTAAATGAACCTCCGCAGTAAAGACCTTTTTCAAGTCTGATTGTGTCAAAGTTTGCCATTGTTATTTTTGCTCCTTTCTTTTATCAGAGCAGAATTCCTGCTGTTGAATTTGATTCGTCAAGCTCAATAACCGTAACGGTTTTCTCGCCGCCCGATTTAATCTGAGTTGAGTCAGCTGCGCTGATTGCAGCTTTACCGAGTGCGGGTGCATTGCCCGAATAAGGCAGTGAAGCATAGCCGCCGACCTGTACAGCGGCAATGTCACCGTGTACATGCACTGCAATGCCGATAAAATCGTCACCGCTTGTGCAGGGGGTAACTGTTGCACTTTCAACTATTTTTACAAGTGAACCTTTTTCGATTTTGCCCTGAGTTCTGAATGTAAGTACTTGTTCGTTAAAACCTTTAAATGAAATTGACATATTTGTTTTTCCTCCTTAAATTTTGAATTCACTGTTGTTGTCTTTTTCGGTTTTTACCGTGCCGCTGAGCTGTGGGCGGACAGGGTAAAGCTTGGATGCACTTTGTGCAAAAGCTTTTTCAAGTGTTGTAAGCTGTTCGGCAGAAAGTGAACTGCATATGTCACTGAATTCCTGCGTGCCGAGAGCCGGTACAGCCATTGTCGCAAGTCGTATGACCTGCTGTTCAAGTCCTTTGCGGTAAAGAGCGGCATCTTTTGCAAGCGTTTCAAGCCTGCTCATTTCGTCCGTGAGCTTTTCGAATGTGTTCAGGCTCAGTGTTATTGTGTCATATCCGCTTGATTTTTCTTTGAGCTGTGCGATTGTCATACCGTCTTCGGCTTCAAATGCTTTTGTTACACCCGCTCTCGGTTGAGCAGGCACTGCAACAAAGCTCCATTCGTATGCATCCTCAGGTTCGCTGAGTACTGTGTGGCAGATTTTGCCCGAATATTCCTCTCCCTTGCGGTGCTTGCAGCCTTTTTTTCGCAGGTCAGCACCGCATACTGAGCAAAGTGTTTTTGAAACAGCACAGCTGATGCTTGTTTCTTTTCTGATACCTGCCTCAATCTGTTTAACAAGCTCTTCATTTTTAGGTGTGAGCGGCATATAGGCGCGCGCCTTAAGACATGTGTATTTTTCGCCTGCCGAGGTGGTTTCGGTTTCGCTTTCTTCAATCCATGTTTTGAAAATGCGCGCTGTCTGGCATTCACTTTTCATGTTGTGGTCGGTGATGCCTGTTTTGCCATCAAACATAGCTGCAAGCTTAATCAGCGCAGGAATGCTGAAGCGTTCACCGTCGCGGTCAACCTCGTTGTCACAGAGGGTGAGCGTGAAGCGGAAAACCTCCTCCTCTGTCATCGGTTTTATTGTGTGGCGGTTTATGAGCTCAAGCTCATCGGCAGCCTGACCGTCCGAAGTTATGCTGCCTGAAATGTTTTTGTAAACAGTTTTCATCTTTTCTCCTTTCAGGTTTCGTTTGCAAGCTTAAGTGCCTGAGCGGAATAAAGCTCGGCATGTGCCGCTTCAACCATGTCCTGGAGCATAATATCGTCCCAGATTATATCAATATCCGAATTGATCCCGTTGAGTCTGAGTACGGTTAAGCAAATTTTTTCAATTGCAGGTGTGATGATTCTGCGGTATGCTTCAAGCTCGCTTGTCAGAGCATCTGCCTGCTGCGATGACATTCTCTCCGTGCTGGACCACGAGAGTCCGAGCAGAAACGGCGGGAGACCTGTTTTTGATACAATTTGTTCAAGCAGCTGTCTTACGGGTACTTCGCTGTCGGGAATCTGTGCTTCCGAGCCGATTACTTTAATCTGAACATCGCCCACGGCTACAAAATCCTTCACGCTGCTGCTGCTCATCGCATTGCTCCATTCCTGAGCTACCTGCATTGCTCTTTCTCTGGCATAAGCTTTGTCGAGCGTATCATTTTGCGGCTTGTAGGTGACGGCAAAGCGCACATTGCCAAGTCTGTCCCAGTTGATGCCCGTTGTGCGGAATATTTTCATCAGCACACCTGCAACAAACGGCAATCCCTTAAGGAGCGAATTGCCTGTGAGTGCGCCTGCATCGGGGTTGAGCACACTCATAACCGTCAGCTCCGGGTAGGGGATTTTTTCGGGTTTGCCTGAGGCAAGAGAATAAATATCAATGTTCAGTCCGTTTTGGCTTCTTTTAAGCTCAATGTTTTCAAGCGGTGCATTGAACAGTGCGTAGGGTGTGCCCGTGCTGTCTGTTACAATTTCGCCTATAGCAGTGCCGTAAGTCAGAAGCTGTTCAAAATAGCTTGATACAAATGCTTCAAGACCCGTCTGATTTCCATTTACACAGACCTGTGAAACGAATCGGTCAAGCAGGCGCTGTGCCCTGCTGTCGCTACATTTTACCTCAAAGCCGCCTGTCAGCCGCACAAGCTTGGTAACCGCTGCATCAATTATGGGTACAGCCTCGCGGAGTGCCGCATAAAGCTGAAGGTCGTGTCTGCCGAAGCTTACTGTGTCAAACAAAGAAAAAGGGTTTGAATTGTTCAGTGTCTGTACGGCGCATACCTCAGGTGAAGCGGCTGAGTCTTTTTTCTTTTTCATTTACTCCTTCCTTTCTGCCGCAATGGCAAAAAAGCCTGTGTCGCTGCGTGTCATAAGTGTTGTGACAAAATAGCGCAGGTCATCCATTGCGTGATCGTTTGTTTTGCATGGTAAGTCTTTGGCACAGTTGTCTTCCCAACGGTAAAGAGAAAATTCGCGTAGTATGTCTTTACACGGTGAACAGATTTTTATTCTTTCACTTTTCAGTGCTTCGGAAACCTTTCTTATGCCGTCAATAACATCGTTTTTTGCAGGTATCACCTTGAACTTTCCGTGCCTTCGGATACATTCGATGAAGCTTGCGGCCGAAGGGTCTACCGCAACCGCACTTATTTCTCTGCCGCCTGCCAGAGCTTCAAGTGCCGCATAATGCTCTTCATCAGTGCGCTGTACACCAAGTGCGCGTGAATCGTGATAATACTCATCCACTCTGTACCATACACCGTCAAGAAGACCCCATAATCCGAATGAACTTGGATTTACCGTGCCATAGTCGCAGGAGATGCAAAAGCTTTCAAAATCACCTTGCGGCGGTGTGCAAACATGTCTGTCTGCATTGAAAAACGGATACACCAGTCCCTGAGCAGCAACCCATTTTCCCTCTACGAACCGCTCGTAAAAAGTACCGCTGTATAAACTGCGGTACCGGTTGATTATTTTCGGTGTGAGGGATGGGTTATCCTCCATTTGAAAATGCAGATAAAGACAGTTTTTATTATCAGCTTTCTTTATCCATTCTTCATAAAACCAGTGCAGCGGATGGTCCGGGTTACAGTTGAACCAGAATTTTGAGCCGTCAAGTGAGCAACGGGCAAGTGCCTGTTCAACAAATGAACGGGGCATAAGAGCAACCTCGTCAAGCAGAACTCCGCCAAGTGTCATACCCTGAATGAGTGAGGCTGAGCTTTCGTCTTTGCCACCGAAAAGCCAGAAGCTGTTGGTTTTGCCTGCAAAGCTTATCTCTATCTCGTTGCGTGATACTTTTTCCTTGCATTCAAAGCCTAATGCGGCAAGTGTTGGAAGCATAGGCCTTATAACATTTCGCCTGAGCGAAGCGATTGTTTTGCCGCAGATTGCAAACGAAGTGTTTTCAAAGCCTGCCATTGCCCAGGAGATGAATGAAAGCGACATGCATACCGTTTTGCCTGAACGCACAGCACCGTCACAAATTATTGCATCCTTCATTGAATACGGCGATGAGGGACACCACCATGTGAGCACCTTGAGCTGTTTTGGCGAAAAAGATTGAAAGGCAGTTTGCTTTTTTGCTTTTCTACTCATCTGTAATGCTTTCCTTTATTGCCTGTGCAGAGTTTTCAAGTGCCTGATAAAATCCGAGCGCACAGTCTGTTTCTTCATCAGCACTCATTTCTGCCAACCGTTCAAGAGGCTTCAGCCTGTCGAAGAATTTGATTTCAAGACCGCCGCCTTTCGGGCGTTTGATTTCACAAATGTTAAAAAGGTCCATTTCTTCGAGCTGTTCTCTTGACGGAGGGTCCTCGCAGAATATGAGGCTGAGTGCGTCGGCAATACTGCCGAAAGCAAGCCTGCGGTAGCCTGCCGCTGCCTCGTTGCGGCAGGGTCTGTTTGCCTTTGTAAGAGCGGCTATTTCATCTGAAATGTCCCTTCGGCTGAGCAGCTTTGCCGCCGCTGCCTGAGGATTTATGCTGTAGCCTGATTTTTTGGCTGCGTCACGGCCGTTTGGCGTAAAAGCATAGTTCAGACAAAACAGCTTCTCTTTTTTGCTTAGTGATTTTTTTGCTATGTTTTCACCTTCCTTGCGTTTTCTGAGAGGAAGAATTTTTGGCGGTGTTGATTATCCCTCTCACTCAAAGGCTGAAAAACCGCATTTTTTAATGCAAACAGGTTAAAAAAATGCCTGTTTTTGCCGAATGTTAATTAAAAGTTCATAAATTTCGGTAAAAACGGGCAAAAAAATACCCATACATCAGAATTTGATGCATGGGTAAGAGGTATGTTTATTTATTTGTAATGTGAACATCAAGCTGGTTATAAGGGATGTTAATGCCCGCTTTGTCAAAGTCGAGCTTTACTCTCTCCTGCATATCGTAGAAGGCTGACCAGTAGTCTTCACTGTTGCACCATACGAGGGTGTCGATTATCACACTGCTTTCGCCGTGACCGCCTACTGCAATTCTCGGCGCAGGTTCATTTAATGTATAGGGACAATCTTCAACTGCTTTGCTGACAATTTCCTTGGCTTTTGCTATATCATCGCCATATCCGATGCTGAACTTGAAATCAATTCGTCGTGTTTTCTGCGCTGTATAATTGATAAGATTGTTTGACGTTATGTGTGAATTGGGTATAACAATGCGCTTGTTGTCAACGGTAAGCAGGGTTGTGTTCATGAAATGAATTTCTTCAACTTTTCCTGCGACACTTTCAAGCTCAATGAAATCGCCTGCTTTGAAAGGTTTGTTGAACATTATTTCAATTCCGCTTGCAAATTGTGAAATAAGACCTTGCAGACCAAGACCGGCTGTAATACCTGCAGCACCGATTGCAGCGGCAAAGCTGCTAATGTCAAATCCGAGCACTGACAGTGCAAAAAGCACAAATACAATGCGCATTGAAATCACTAACATGCTTTTGAGGAAGTGATGAACGGATTCGTCGACATTGTTTTTCTGCATTATCTTAATAAGAAGCTTGCCGCAGAGCTTGCTGAAAAACCAGCCGATTATAATGATTACGACCGCGCCAATGATTTTCGGCATTGAGTCAAGCAGCTTTGTCGGCAGCTCTTCAAACCATTTTGCCACTGCAGAAACATCGTTTGTGAGTATGTCGGCTGTTGTTTCAATTGTTTCCATATTATTTGCTCCTTATCCCTTAAAATCTCTTAAAACCGCCGCATCCTCGAAGAATGCGGCGGTTTGATTTTTATTTAAGTTTAAAGTTTTCTGCCTTGATTATTGCGTCTGAACTTTCTTTGTGTGTAATCTCTACACTGTTACCCTTGTTTGCAATGACAACCTCTTCAAAGTCGGAAGCAAATACTGCGTAGTATGTGTTGCCGCCTTCAAGCTTGAGATAGTAGCAGCTGTCGCCGTTGATAACAGCGGTGCGGATGTCTGCAATTGTGCCTGCAACCGTGTTGACAGCAGGGGTATCGCCGCCTGTTGGATTCTGGTCTACGACAGAGTCAACATCAATGTCTGTCTTGATATTGTTTTCTGCAAGAATCTTGATATAGCTTTCAAGGCAGCTCTGGATTGATGTGCCTGTAGCAATGATTGTTGTGAACTGGTTGACATTTACAAGTGCATACTGCTGAACAATATTGCTCTTGTCTTTAAGTGCCATAAAATAGGTGGGCTCGTTACCGATGTTGAGAAGCAGGGGGAATGTGGCAGTGTAGTTGTACTGCTGAACCTTACCCTGTGCAGCTTCCTGAGCGGCATTCTCTGTTGCACCGCTGACACGGTAGAACTTAGCTTCCTTTGTACGCTGGTTGATAAGTGTGAAGCCTGTGATTGAGTTATCGCCCGTTGTGATTGATGTAACACCTGTGTACATGTAAACGTCATCGTTGAGAGCGATGTAGTTGTAGCCGTCTGTTGTGACAACAACATCCTTCTGGCCGAGAATTGAGTTCCAGAAGCCGCCCTGATATTTACCGAAGAAGTCATACTGCTCTACAAGCAGGTCGGGGTCATAAACGCGGTCAAGCCAGTTGAGTGATTCCTCTGACTTAATCTGTTCGATTGTGTAGTCGACACATTCGCCTGTTGAGGGGTTAACAAGAATTGCACCTATAACATCGCGACCGCCGAAAAGACCGATTGTGTTGTCCATAATCGGGCATACCCAGTAGGGATTGCCGTTTTCGTCAACCTCAAATACGGATTCACCGAGAAGCTTCGTGGGATAGTTGAAGCGAAGGTGGCGCTTGAGAAGCTGATTGAAATGGTCAACATCGGAGTAAACGATACCGTCTTCAACCTTCTGAAGCTCAACCTTCTGTGTTGTCATATCAATGACAAGATAGCCGGGAAGACCCTCTGAGCGGTTTGTTAACCACTTGATGATGTCGTTGTATTTGAGCGTTGCAATACGAACGGGACGGTTGTTGAGGTTAATCTGTGTGTCGGAAGAGTTGACGGTAAACTGTGAAACAAGGTTTTCGTCAACAAGGTCACTCAGAGCCTTTGTTGCAAGTGTTGCAGCAGAATCTTTATCAAGAAGGGGAACACTTGCGAAATCAGCCTCGGAAACATCGTTGCCGAAGTCTGCATTTTCAACGGAAAGAATCTGACTGTAATCCTTTGCGCGGAAGAAAACACTTGATGCAGCAAAGCCGATACCGACAACGAGAGCGATAACAAGACCGATAATTAACGGGATTTTTGTTCTCTTGCGTGCATAGGGTGTGTATTCGGGAGACATAAGAGCGCCCGAAGTGATAAATGCAAATACACAGTAGGCAGCAATTATCATACCGAAGTAGATGTACATCTCAATTGCCTTGAAGTTAAAGGCAGGGAGGTAAAAATAATAGCCGAGTGCTGCTACAAGAACAGTACCTATGAGATTGATTGCGATTTTCAGACCTGCCCTGTTGGGCGGAATAACAACGGATTTGCTGTTTTTAGAGCCGCTGCTTGAAAAATCAACTTTAATGGGATCCATTGTGACAACTCCTTTTTGGAATAGATAAAAATTATTCTACTATAAAAAACGAAATAATACAAGCAGTTTTTACAATTTTAATTGTTTTATGAAAAAACGCACTTGAATTTTATAACTGGTGATTGAAATTGAAGCTTTCGTGTGCTACAATTGAAAAAGCAAATTCCAATGTAAAAAAGACAGGAGAGATTGTTTTGAAAAAATTCATCAAAGCATCGGTAAGTATCGTTCTTGTTCTCGTGCTCAGCTTCAGTGTAATGCTTCAGCCTGCTGCTGCTTCACAGAAGTGCAACTGTGGACAGGAGCCTATAATTTATGTTGCAGCTTTGGGCAGTGCGACACTATACCAGAATGCAGGCACAGCCGATGAAAAGGTTGTTTTCCGTCCCGAAACAGATGCGTACATAAAACTCATTGCAAAGCTTATTGTTCCGCTTGTTTCATTAATTCTTACAAAGAATTATGATTCGTTTGCAGATGCACTTATCCCTGCTGCAATGGATATTTTTGGTGCTCTTGCAAATAAAGATAACGGTGACTCTACAGAAGACATTACAACAAAAGAAGAGCTTCCCACAGACCCTCAGCACGGTCTTGATTACAGCTACTATTTTGGCTACGATTTCCGTGCAGACCCGATGGATATTGCGGAAGACCTTGATGAATACATTAATGCTGTTCTTGAGCTCACAGGTCATGATAAGGTAAGAATCCGCGCTTCTTCAATGGGTGGCGTAATGACGATGGCATACCTTGAAAAGTACGGCTCAGATAAAATCAAATCTCTTATTTTCCAGTGTTGTCCCATAAAGGGAACTGCTCTTGCAGGCGACCTCTATGCAGGTAATTTCCTTATTGAAACAGAGGCTCTTTACAGATACGGCAAGTATGATCTGCCTCTTCTTGTTCCCGGTTTCGGCGGTGATATTCTTGTCGGCCTTGTTGAGGTTCTTTACCGCACGGGTGTGCTCGGTGCACTTATCGGCGTTGTGAATAATCTTCTTGACAACTGCCTTGACAGAGTTTATAATGAAATGCTCATCCCCGTATTCAAGGCAAACTGCGGCGTATGGTCATTCGTGCCCGATGAATATTATGAAGATGCAAAGAAGTTTATGTTTAAGGACGGTGCGAATGCAGAGCTTGTAAAACGCATCGACTACTATCATTACAATGTACAGTGCAAGGCAGACGAAATTCTCAATGAAACACTTGAGGCAGGTGTGCCGATTATGATTGTTGCAGCTTACGACTGTCAGCGCACACCCATTGTTGAAACATGGAAGAACGATTCTGACGAAACAGTCGATACAAAGTATGCATCTGTAGGTGCAACTGTCGCAGAGCTTGGTACAACACTTGGTGATGGCTACAAACAGAAGGTTGACACAGGACACAATCACATTTCTGCAGATAACAGAATTGATGCCTCAACCTGCGCGCTTCCGGAAAATACATGGTTTATCAAGGATATGCTTCACTGCACAACCCATGACGGACACGGTAAGCTTTACAACTGGTTCTTCGAGAATGACAACAATCCCGAAATTCTCAACGTTCATTCTAATCCTGATTATCCGCAGTTCCTGCAGAACAATATTCAGGAGCAGACACTTACACCTCTCAAATAATTAAGTAATATCTACATATTTCAAGGACAAAGTTTACAAAATAATGACAGATGGTTACATCTTTGTTATTTTGCTTGAACTTTGTCCTTTTTTGTATTATTATCTGTAACTGCAAATTAGATTGTGGAGTAGAAAAAGAAACTTATGGTATTTTCAAGTCTGTTTTTTGTGTTTTTCTTTTTGCCGCTTAACCTTTTGTTTTATTACAAGGCAAAAAGTATCTCTGTCAGAAATGCAATAATGCTTGTATTTTCGCTTGTCTTCTATGCATGGGGTGAGCCAAAATATGTACTTCTGCTTGTGGTAATGGCGCTTGCGGACTGGCTGTTTGCCCGCGCAGCAGGGAAAAAGCGCGGCACATCTGCGGCAAAGCTTGCGGTTTTCGGTGCGTGTGCTGTTGACCTTGGACTTCTCGGCGTTTTTAAATACGGTACATTTTTTCAGGAAAATATGCAGGCACTGACCGGTCAACCTTCAGTAATAACGCAGATTGCTCTGCCAATAGGTATTTCTTTCTATACATTCCAGCTATTGTCCTATGTTGTGGATGTTTACCGCGGCGATGTTGAGGCAGAGGACAGCTTCTTTAATGTCCTGCTTTATGCAAGTCTTTTCCATCAGTGTGTTGCCGGTCCGATTGTTCGCTACAAAGACATTGCGGCGGAAATCAAGTGCCGCAGCATCAATCAATCGGAAGTGGCTTCGGGTATTATGCGTTTTTCTGCAGGATTGGCAAAAAAGTCTCTGCTTGCAAACAGCTGCGGTTCAATGGCGGATATGCTCCTTCTCAGCGATGCTGTAGCAGGCGATGCTTCCCAGCTGAGTACCAACATGCAGGTGCTTTCTTCCCGCCCGGCTGCTGCACTTTGGCTCGGTATGCTGTTCTATGCTTTGCAGATTTATCTTGATTTTTCGGCTTATTCCGATATGGCTATCGGCATGGGCAAAATGACTGGCTTTCATTATAAAGAAAACTTTGATTATC
The DNA here is from genome assembly GCA_045539895.1 of Acutalibacteraceae bacterium. Lineage (GTDB taxonomy): Bacteria > Bacillota > Clostridia > Oscillospirales > Acutalibacteraceae > UBA8612. Next base: position 20,795 of record JAZQGE010000044.1, on the reverse strand, counting down.
CCTACTGTTCGCGTTCAATCAGCGAATTCTGGCGCAGATGGCACATTTCGCTCGGTTCATTCTTCCGCGATTATGTTTACATTCCGCTCGGTGGCAACCGCAAGGGTGCTGTGCGTACAATAATCAATCTGTTTATTACCTGGCTGCTTACCGGATTCTGGCACGGTGCAAGCTGGAATTATGTGCTGTGGGGATTCTATTACTTTGTTTTCATTGCGCTTGAAAAGCTGTTTCTCGGCAAAAAGCTTGAAAAGCTTCCGCGTGCTGTATCACACATATATACGGTTGTCATTGTATTCTTCGGTTGGATTCTGTTCAAGTTTGAGCGAATGCCTCTCATCGGCACAGTGCTTGCCGGTATGTTCGGTATGAATTCAAATGGATTTTCTAACTATGAAACGGGTATAATGTTCAGCAGTAATATATTTTTGCTGCTTGCTGCGGTAATTGCTTGTCTGCCGCTTACAAAGCTTATAAAGGGCTTTGTTGCTTATCATTCGGCTCAGGACGGCTTGCTTGGTAAAGTGTGCACGGCAGCAAGAGTTGCTTACCCCTGCGTAATGCTGCTTCTTTCAACTGCTCTTCTTGTGGGCAACAGCTATAATCCATTCCTGTATTTCCAATTCTGATTTAAAAAGGAACAAAGTGATGAATAAAGAAAAAAATAAAAAATTTAAAGGCGCAAAAGCTCTTATAATCAGCTTTTCGGTTCTGCTTTTTCTGGGTGCTGCGGTTGCGGTAATACTTCCGCTTCGTCCGACATATTCGGAATCTGAAAAGCGAGAGCTTACAAAATTTCCCAAGTTCAGCTTTTCCTCACTTGCAGACGGAAGTTTCTTTGACGGTGTAAGCACATGGTATGCCGATACCTTTCCCATGCGTGAGATTTTTATAAACGCAAGCTCTAAAATCAAATCCTTCTATGGTATAGGTGACAGCATCAGCGGGTTTTCGGACGGAGTGTCAGATGACATTCCGGACATAAATGAAAATGTTCCGCCCGTTACCCTCCCGGTTGAAGATAAGACGGAAAATGAAGTAACCTCCGCCCCTGAAGATGAGCCTGTGGACGATTCTCTTATACAGAAATTCGGTGCGGTTATTGTTGTTGACGATGCAGGCTATGAATATTATAATTTCATCAAAACCGTAGCTGATAAATATGCCGCAACGGTAAACACTGTTGCAATTGCGCTCAGCGGTAAAGCAAATGTCTACGATATTGTTGTGCCCACAAGCACAGATATAACTCTGCCTTCCTCAGTGCGTAAGAGCATGAACACAAGTGATCAGAAAGAAGCTATTAACTATATCTATTCACTTCTTGCGTCTGATGCGAAAAAGGTGAACACATTTGATTCGCTATACGCACACAGAGATGAGTATATCTACTTCCGTACGGACCACCACTGGACGGCGCTCGGTGCATATTATGCCTACTGTGAATTTGCAAAAGCTGCCGGCAAAACACCTGCCGCACTCACTGATTTTGAAGAAAAGCAGTATGACGGCTTCCTTGGTGCATTCTATAACGATACAAAAAAGAATGCCGCTCTTGAAAAGAATCCCGATGTTATTCATGCTTACGACCCCAAGGGTAATGTGAAACTCACTTTTACCGACAGAAAAGGCAATCAGGTCAAATGGAATGTCGTTTCGGATGTTTCCGACTGGAATGCAACAGCAAAATACAGCACCTTTATAGGCGGTGACAATCCTTACACTTATATTGTAAATGAAGATATAACTGACGGCTCAACCTGTCTTGTTATAAAGGAATCGTTCGGCAATGCCTTTGTACCTTTCCTCACACTCAACTATGCTCAGGTCCATGTTATCGACTACCGCTACTGGAAAGGCAGCGTAACAGAGTTTGTAACAGAAAACGACATTGACGATGTGATCTTTATAAACAATATATCTGCTACAAGAAATCAGTCGCTTGTCAATAAGCTCAGCGAAAAAGTTTAATAAATATGGAAAAAGTCAGTTTCCGTGAAGATACATCTTCGGAAACTGACTTTTATTTTAAGGCTGATCAGTAATAGGTTTGTCTTCGCTCTCGTGCTCTACAAGAATAAAGTTGTTGCGTTTTGCATAAGCCCAGCGCATATCAAACAGCTTTACTGCATCCATAGGGATATAAAGCTGATTTTTCTTTTCTTCGTTACGGTAAACATTATTTTCAAGCTCAACTGTGCCGCGGTCTGTTTCGACGGTTCTGCTGTCTTGCGTAAATCTTGCCCAGTGACCATAGCCTTCGAGGTAAAGCTGATTTTTAGTTTTTTCCACCTTACCTCCAAAGTATGAGAAGAGCACTGAAAGGCAGCCGTACCATACTCCGTCAATGTTTTCGCAGGTTGTCTGATACTGGCAAAGACCAAGGTCGGCACCTTTATACATCATTCTTGTGCGGTTAAAGTAGGGAGCAAGTGCGTAGGGCTCAATCACATCGCGTTCCTTGTCAATTACACAGCGGTCAGCAATTCTTCCGTCTTCAAGCGAAGCGGTGATTGTAAGCTTTTTGCCGTCAACCTCTGCAACAGCAACCATAGAGGTTCTGTCCTCCATTGTGTAGAATGCGCTGTGCCATACCTTGCTGAGCGAGCGTGTTCCGGGGGGATTTTGATTTGAGTTGCCAAGCACATAGTTTATCATTCCCTTTGACGGGTTTTCAAAAAGTTCTTCATTTTTGCGCGGAAAGCTTCTGCCAAAGCTGTGCTCGTGACCTGAGAAGAGTAGGTCGAGCATTTCCATGCTTTCTGTCATAACGGGATAGCAGTCGTAATTCTGACAGTCGCTGCCCGTGTAGCATACGGGGAAGTGGTATGTTCCGATTTTCCAGTCTGCCTTGCTTTTTTCGAGGTCTGCCTTGAGCCACTCGTTTACATCCTCCGGACCGTTTACACCAAGCACGGTAAAGTGAACATTGCCGTAATCAAACGCATAGTTTTCTGTTTTCCAGCCTTCGGGACCGTTATAGGGATAACTGCCCTTGAGCTGTCTGCAGAAAAATTCGGCAGGCTCTGAATAGTATCTGCCTATGCCGTTTCTGTAATCCTTGAAACCGCGTGTGTCGTGGTTGCCCTCGGTGAACATAACCGGTATGTATTCGGCAATGCCCTTCCAGCCTAAGAATGCACCGTTCCACTGCTGCTCATGCTGACCGCAGTCTGTGTTGTCGCCTGCAGTAAGAATAAAGGCGGTATCAGGGTGTTCTTTGAGATACTGCTTGAGCAGGGCATTGAAATGAGAATAATCGGGTGTTTCAAACGGGTCGCCCTTCTGCTGGTCTGATACGCAGAGAAATTTGAACTTTGTCAGTCCTTCAGGCTGAGTGGTGAAGAAATATTCCTCGCTGCGGTTTGTTTTATCGCCGCAGGTGTAGTAATATTTTGTGCCTGGCTTTAGTCCTTCAAGGTGTGCCCAGAACATATTGCTTATGTCAATGTCGCTTTCAAAAACCTCTGTCTGTGCTTCTGTGCGGAAAACCTTGTCGCTTCCTTCTTCACGGTATTCCGCATAGCCGTATTCTACATCTGTGCTTGTTCGCCATGTAACAGCCATTGAAGTTTTGGCATCACCGTAAATGCTTATCATTATATGGTCAGGTTGAGGCGTTGAACCTCTTGCAGGTTTTGTTCTTTCCATAATATGCACTCTCCTTGTGAATATAGTAAAATGCTTTTAGTAAAACATTTGATAGTGTAATTTAAAAAAGTATAGCACGCGTTAAAATATTTTTCAATCAAAAAAATATTATCCGTAAAGGAATTTCGGTTCTGAAAAAAACTTTAGTGATTTATTCCAAAAATTTTCATGTAACTTTAAGCAAATTGACTGTTGTTATTATCTGCAAAAAATATATAATTAAGTAAATATAAGAAGAACGGAGCAAAAAAATGGCAGAAACAATCGGGCAGATTATAGGCTTTGTTGCAATGGCAATTATTGTTTTTTCATATCAGCAGAAATCGCATAAAAATATTCTCACTTTTCAGATGGTGTCGGGTCTGCTTTTCACCTTGCATTTTCTTCTTATCGGCGCATACACAGGCTGTATATCAAATTTAATTGGTGCGTTGCGATCACTTATTTATGCCAACCGGGGTAAAAACAAATTCACGGATTTTAAGCTCTGGCCCGTTGTTTTCAGCCTTGTTTTTACTGCTTCGGGCATTATGACATGGGATAATATTTTTTCTGTTTTCCCTATTATTGCCATGGTTATGTCCTCTGTTGTGCTGTGGATTGATTCGCCGAAAATCAATCGCATTTTTTCAATGCCCACTTCTGCGTGCTGGTTAATTTACAATATTCCCAACCGCTCTTTTTCAGGTATAGCAACGGAGCTGTTTGTGCTGGCTTCAATTGTTATTGGTATGCTCCGCCTTGACCGAAAGAAAAACAGAACTTAAGTTATGTGAAAAATAACCAATAAATCAATATGATTTTTTATATATAAAGTGTTGATTTTAATTTATTAGATTATATAATTATGTCAGAAGCTATTGTCGCATAAACTGCGGCGGAAAGGAATGAATTATGGATAAAAAACTAAGAGTAGGTATTATCGGATGCGGTGGTATTGCCAACGGCAAGCATATGCCCTCAATTGCAAAAATTAAGGAGGCAGAAATGGTTGCCTTCTGTGACATCGTTCTTGAAAGAGCAGAAAAGGCTGCTGAAAAGTACGGTGTTGAAGGCGCAAAGGTTTATGAGGATTACAAGGAGCTTCTCAAGGATGAGAGCATAGATGTTGTTCATGTGTGCACCCCCAACCGTTCACACAGCTTTATTACTATAGATTCGCTTGAAGCAGGCAAGCATGTTATGTGCGAAAAGCCAATGGCTAAGACCTATGCCGAAGCAAAGGCTATGTGTGAGGCGGCACAGCGTACGGGCAAAAAGCTTACAATCGGTTATCAGCAGCGTTGGAGAGATGATTCTATCTACCTCAAGGAAGCATGTGACAACGGTGACCTCGGCGAAATTTACTATGCCAAGGCAATAGCACTCCGCCGCCGCGCAGTTCCGACATGGGGCGTTTTTCTTAATGAATATGAGCAGGGCGGCGGTCCGCTTATCGACATTGGTACACATGCGCTCGACCTTACTCTGTTTATGATGAATAACTACAAGCCTAAGATGGTTGTCGGTACAACCTTCAAAAAGCTTGGTCAGCAGAAGCGATCTGCAAACTCATGGGGTGATTGGGACCCTGAAAAGTTCACAGTTGAAGATTCGGCATTTGGCTTTATAGTAATGGAAAACGGCGCAACAATCACACTGGAATCTTCATGGGCGCTCAATGTTGCCGATCCGAGAGAAGCTGTATGTATGCTTTGCGGCGACAAGGCAGGTGCGGATTTCAACGGTCCTGACGAGAGTCTTCAGTTTAACTATGTCAAATACGGCAGACAGGTTATCGAAAGACCTAATTTTGATGCAGGCGGTGTTGCTTTTTATGAGGGTGACAGACACCCCGACCCGAAGGATATAGAGTGCCGCTTGTGGTATGACGCTGTTATTAACGATACAGAGGTTAAGACCAAGCCTGAGCAGGCACTTGTTGTAACGCAGATTCTTGAAGCTATTTACGAGTCTGCAAAGACAGGTGAACCGGTATACATTAACAACGATTGATATTTTAAAAGGTGATTTGAATATGAAAATAGCAGTTCAGCTTTACAGCGTGCGCGATTGTATAAACAGCGCAGAAGATTTTATGCATGTTCTTGAAGAAGTCAAGGCAATGGGTTATGACGGCGTTGAGTTTGCTGGCTATCACGGTGTTGACGCGGCAACACTCAGAGCAAAGCTAGATGAGCTCGGTCTTGTTCCCGTAGGCACACATCTCGGTATTGATGACTTCCTTCCTGAAAACATTGATAAAACTGTTGAATATAATAAGGTTCTCGGCTGCCTTTACTGCGGTGTAGGCGGAGCGGCACACGACACTGTTGAAGAGTGCGAGTATGCTGCAAAGGCTCTTGCATACGGTGCAGAAAAGCTTGGTGTGCCTACATATTATCACAATCATACAGAGGAATTCACCCCTCTTGAAAACGGTAAAATCGGTATGCAGATTTTTGCTGAGCACACAAAGCTTGAGGTTGATACATACTGGAGTCACTGCGCAGGTGTTGAAAACTATAGTTATATTACGGAAAATAAAGACAGCATCTGTCTGCTTCATGTCAAGGACGGACTTGACCGTAAGCCTCTTTCTCTTGGCGATGGCGACTGTGATGTAGCTAAGGTTGTAAAGGCTGCAAAAGATGCCGGTATTGAATGGCTTGTTGTTGAGAATGACGATCCCGTGCCCAACGGACTGGAAGATGTTAAGCGCAGCATAAACTATCTTAAAACACTTATTGACTGACGGAGGAAGTGTAAAATGAAAATCGGTGTAATTACAAATCTTCTCGGTAATCTTCCGCTTGAAGAAGCTCTCGAATACTTTGTTTCAAAGGGTATCGAAATGGTAGAAATCGGTTGTGGCGGCTACCCCGGCGATGCTCATGCCAATCCTGATGTTCTCCTGAATGACGAAGCAAAGCTTGAGGAATTCAAGGCCCTTATCAAAAAATACAATGTTGAAATCAGCGCGCTCAGCTGCCACGCAAACCCTGTGCATCCCGACAAGGCTGTTGCAAAAGAGTTTGATGCGGCAATGCGCAAGACAGTTCTTCTTGCCGAAAAGCTCGGCATCCATCAGATCAATACCTTCTCCGGCTGTCCCGGCGACAGTGAGAATGCCAAATATCCCAACTGGGTAACCTGTCCCTGGCCCAACGAATTCGGCGAAATGCTCGAATGGCAGTGGAACGAGGTGCTTATCCCTTACTGGAAAGAGTTTGTTGCATTTGCTAAGGAGCACGGTGTGGATAAGATTGCTCTTGAAATGCATCCCGGCTTCTGCGTTTACAATCCCGAAACCCTGCTTAAGCTCCGCGCGGCGGTAGGTCCTGAAATAGGCGCAAACTTTGACCCCAGCCACCTTATCTGGCAGGGTATTGAGCCTGTTGCTGCAATCCGTGCACTTAAGGGTGCGATCTTCCATTTCCACGCAAAGGATACAAAGGTTGACAAGTACAATACTGCTGTCAACGGTGTGCTCGATACAAAGCCCTACGGCGATGAAATCAATCGCTCGTGGGTGTTCCGTTCTGTCGGCTACGGTAATGACGAAACCTACTGGAAGGATATTATCTCAAATCTCCGCATGGTCGGTTATGACTATGCAATCAGCATTGAGCACGAGGATTCGCTTATGAGCCAAAATGAGGGCTTCACAAAGGCGATTGATATGCTTAAGCGTGCAGTTATCAAAGAAGAACCCTGTACAATGTGGTGGGTGTGAGCGGGCAATCATCAGACAACACTGCGATTTAATTATCGACTCATCTTTGTTCGTAATACTTTGTGAAAATACTCAGTAATACACAAAGTATTGATTGCGTTTTTCACTTAGCCTGACGAAAAAATATTTCGCCGCTAATCATATCTCGTATTGTCTGATAATTGCTTTTTGTTTTAAAAAAATCGGTTATTTAGTTTCTCTTAAATTAAAGAAGGTTTATATTATGAGTAAAAAAATAGGTCATGCCGTTATCGGCTACGGCGGTATGGGCCATTTCCACGGCAGACGCTGTCAGAGTATTGATTCGCTTGAATTTCTCGGTTTTTATGATATTGACCCTGAGGTACAGAAAAAAGGTGTTGAAGAGGGCGCGCACAGCTATTCAAGCCGCGCTGAGCTTTTAGCCGACGATAGGATAGAGCTTGTTACGGTTGCAACACCCAACGATGTTCACAAGGAAATTGTAATTGATGCACTTCGTGCAGGTAAGAATGTTATTTGCGAAAAGCCTGTTACAATGTCAAGTGAAGACCTTGAGGAAATGATTTCAGTTGCGAATGAAACAGGCAAAATGTTCACTGTTCACCAGAACAGAAGATGGGATGGAGACTATCGATGCATAAAGAAGCTCTATGAAGACAATACCCTTGGGAAAATTCACTGCTTTGAGCACCGCGTTCACGGTTCGCGTGGCATTCCTAGCGGTTGGCGCTGCGAAAAGGAGCACGGCGGCGGTATGGTGCTTGACTGGGGTGTTCACCTTCTTGATCAGATGCTGACTCTTATGGCGGACAAAAAAATGCTGTCAGTTTATGCTGAGTGTACTCACATAACAAACTTCGAATGTGACGATGGCTTTAAAGCAATAATTAAGTTCGAAGATAATGTCAGCTGGCAGATTGAGGTTCTCACCAACAACTTTATTGAAATGCCGCTGTGGTATGTTTGTGGCGAAAACGGTACGGCAATAATCCGTGACTGGGACGGCAACGGCGAGATTGTAATGGTTTCCGATTGGGAAAACCGTGATTCAGTGCCGATCAAAGCAGGTGTAGGTCTTACAAAAACGATGGCACCGAGAACGGATGAGAGCATAAAACATTTTCCGTTGCCTGAAGGCAAAGATGATTGGGATGCTTATTATCTTGACATTTGCGATGCATTAAAAAACGGCAGAACACCTAATGTAACTCACGATCAGCAGAGAAAGCTCATTAAGCTTATTGAAGCGGTTTTTGAATCTGCCGAAAAGAATGAAGTAATAAAGTTTTGAAATACGGTAAAATAAATAAGCTGTTTCACTTTTTAGTGAAACAGCTTATTCCTTATTAACTTATCATTTCCCAACCGTCAATAATAACCTCTTCGTCTTCGTTAAGATGTGAAACAATTTTATATCTGTTTCCGCTGTCACCGCGTGCGGTGCCATCTTCAAATGCAATTATTCTGTCGCCGTTTGATAATACCGCCGTGTACATATAGCTTTCTTTTTCAAATGAAATTTCCGTTAACATGGTTTTACTCCCTGCTTTTATATGAACAGTAAAAGTTTAAATAATAAACGATGCATCAGGCGGTATGTCACTTCCATAAATATACTTGTCGGAGTATAAAAAAATCCTTATATAGTATTAATAGCAAAAAACAGAAAAAGTAACGCATTTTTTAAAAATTAGCGGCTTTGGTTATGTTGGGATATTTAATTTTAATTCGGATTATCGTAATTCATAGCTCTGTCGGAGTCGCTGACACCCTTTGTTGTGGGGTCAACGATTATACCGAACTGTGCGAGCAGGGCGACGACGGCAATGAACAGGTTCTGAGCAATGTCCTCAGTGATTGAGGGTGTAATGCCTGCAAACGCAAGCACCGAATAAATGAATGTAATCATCACGGGGATTGTTGCAATCCAGAACGCAGGCTGTTTGATACGGACCTTCCAGTTAATTTTCATAAAAATTCTCCTTTCTTATTTGTGATATTGCTCAAGGTCATCAATTCTATGGTTGATAACCTTTATTTTTTCGTCTTCCACTTCATCGGCACGCTCAAGCCTGTATACACGGTCAATAACAGAATTGTGTTTCTCGACTTTTTTCTCAAGCTGCTCGATGCGGTAGTTGGTGAGCTTTGAGCTGACAACTATTCCGCCGAATGTTCCACCCAGAGAGCCTATGAGTGCAATCAGGGCGGTTACAATTTCTGTCGGCACTATTTCACACCCCCTGCGTAAGCCACAAAGCCGCATTTGGTTGTACTGCCTGCGGTGTATGTAACAAGGTAGCAGCCGTCAACAATCGCAACGCAGATTGCGCTCTCTCTTGCACTGAGATAACCTATACTGTTTTCTTTTGCCTTGCAGTCTGCAACGGTCTGGTATACCTTTTCGGGTGTGCTGCCGTTTTTCCACGGCTTAGCCATAAACTCACCTTCTTTATCGCTGAATTTTTCCCAGTTAATAACACTGTTGGGGTTTATGAGATTCTTGCCGTAGCCCCATGCTTTGGAGTTTTGCACTTCAATATGCAGGTGTGCGCCGTAGCTGTTGCCGGTGTTGCCCATTCTGCCGAGAATCTGACCGCTGACAATTCTGTCGCCGACCTTTACGGCAGGCTTGTCCGCCATGTGAGCATAAAGCACAGAGCGATTATCATTGGTGCGGAACACAATGTGGTTGCCGTAGCTATCGCCGCATCTGTTCACGCGGGTGACTGTACCGTCTGCGCAGGCAACAAGAATGCGGTCCGTGTCACAAACTCTGTCAATGCCCGTGTGATAACCAAGCTTCCAACTGCCTTTCTTTTTGAAGGCTGTTGTCTGTCGGGATATTGCCCGGAAGGGTGAACGGTAGGTCATGAGAACGTCACCTCAACAATAATCTGCAGAAGCTCTGCAGGCGAATAATGCAGCAATGCCGCTATGTACAGTCCGAACTTTGTCAAAAATGCGTGTATCATATAACTACCCCATACCTTTCAAATAAAGCCTTTACAGCTTCATCTTTGATAATCTTCTGCTGTTGTCCGTGATTAAGGGTGTCATACACAGTCTGCAAAGCGTTTTTTGTTTCTTCTTTGCAGGCTTCAACAGCTTCATTCAATGTGTCTTTATTCACCGAAGCTCACCCCCAAATCCTCAAGTGCGGTTATGTAGTCGGCTTCGGTTGCTTCGTTTGTCGGTGCTCCTTCACTCTGCAGCCTCTCGGCTTCTTCCTCGGTGATTTCATGCCAATTGTCAACTGCATCGTTTCTGCCGATGAAAACTGTGTCGCCAAAGGCTGTGCCGTTTGTCAGCTTCATTCCCTTATCGGCTGTGATTGTTTTTTCATCTGTAATTTTCATAAAATCACCCCTTTACTGTACAAGTGTCCAGCCCTTATCCGATATGGCTGTTTTTTGTTCGTCTGTCAAATCTATCGAAGCATCGAGTGTTAATGTCTGCGCCGTTTCAACCCTTGCAAGTCCGTCAATTATGCTTTGTATGCTTTCGCTGCTTAGCACAGCGGACGGAATTGCGATTGAAATTCTGATAGTTTCCGGAACAAAAGAAATGTCCCTGAGGCTCGGACTTACATAGAAAATGTTGGCCGCACTTGTTGCTGAAGAAAAGTCAATATCGCCGTAAATTCCGATCAGCTTGCGAGTGCCCTGAAAAGTATAGTTCCAATTTACGACATTCTGCGTGTTTGACAAATAAATCGTTTCTATTTCATAGCACCGTATAAAGCAGTTGTTAAGCGAAGTGAAATTCTTGCAGTTTAATGTAACGGTTTTCACGGTCTGATTGCCTTCAAAAGTAATAATCCGAGCTTCGTTCAGGGTACGGCAAAGGGTAATCAGCTGATTGACCTTGCTTTTTAATCTTTCAAGGCTCATTCAAGCACCCCCGATTCGTCAATCATTGTTTCAACTTCGTCAAGTGAGCCGTTGATTGCGGCGGCGACATATTCCTGCATTTCCGTCTGTGTTACACCCTGAGGGATATTTAACAGTGTTTCGATGCTCTGCCACTCGCCTGCGCGGTAAAACATAAGACGGTAGGGCGCGTAGAAAAACGGAACAGGAGCTTCTTGGTTCCAACCTTCTGGAAAATAGTCATAAACAGGCACATCAATATATCTCGGAAGCTCATCAATATTTGTGTAATATGTTTCTTCGAATGTACCGTCAGAATTTTGTTTACTATATAAACCTTCCATAAGACTGCCGTTTTCATCAAACGAAACATTATAGCTCTCTGAATAACCAGGTGTATTAATGTTTATCTGAAAAAACGCACTGCCCGCGCCTCTGGCTGAATCAAAATCAAAAGGAGCATTACCGCCATTTGCTTCATAAGAACTGTCATCATAGTATTGAGCCTGACCACCTATTTCATAATAATAACCGTCAACGGGCTTTGCAAACTCTTCCCAATCGAAATAAATCCTCTTGCCGCTTTCCATGATGTTCATAGGGGAGTAAAGACACATATCGCCGTCGGCTGCATCTGTCGGCAGAGTGTGCACCGCAGGGATGCAGCTTTCGTTTTCAAATTTTTGCCACTTGCCGCAGTAATACATCGGTACAAGTGAAGTGCACAGAATGGTGTCTTTTACATTTTCAACGGTGCTTTCAATTCGGTCAAATTCAGGTAATCTGAAAATTTTAGGCAGCTCGGTCAGATGCTTTTTTTCTCCGTCCTTTTCGTGATAGCTGTTTTTGCTGTCAATTCCGGATTCGTTGAGCGTGATGTACCATTTTTCATCGGTGAATTCAAACATAATAACCTGTTCGTAAACCGTTGTTTCGTCAGCACTGCCGAAGGTTGCGCAGATATAGCCTGCTTGTTCACCGTCCTTGTAAATGATAATTTCCAATACCGTGTTGGGTGCGATTGCGTTTCTCAGTCCATCCCAGTCAACCGCAACATATTTTCCGCTTTGTTTTTTTGTGATGATACCGGGCTTGGCATAAAGGCAGACATCGCCGTATTCTGCATTTTCGGGCAGGTCAAAGCAAACCGGAATCCTTTCAAGGTCAAGTGTGATTTCGTTGCCCTGTTGTGTAAGCCTTATGTTGTTTCCTGATTTCAGTGTGACCGCGTTGTATCCGTTGATAAGCGCATCCGCACCCTTTTCGCCTTTTTCGCCCTTGTCACCCTTCGGACCTGTATCTCCCTTGTCGCCGTTCTCGCCTTTGTCGCCTTTGAATTCACCGTTTTCATAAGCTTCGTTAATTTTATCGCAAAGCTCTTCGGCGGCATCTACAGTCAGATTAAGCTCTTCAAGAGCTTTGTGTAATTCGGCAATAAATCCGTTTGCATCGGTGATTATAAAATCCTCTTCGCCTGTTATTGAGGGCTCAAAATTCAGCCTGAAAACAGGTGATTTAATAAGAGAAACAAGCGCATTGTTTTCATCAGTTATGTATGCCTGGACCTGTGCATCAAGTGAGCCGAATTGGGTTAGCGCCTGAGGCAGAGGGTAGGCGATAGTGCCGTTTTCTGCAACGAGCATATCGGTTGTAACTTTAATGTTAGGCGGATTTTTCAGTGCCGCACCCGGCTTGAAGCAAAGTGTATAATAGCTTATTTCCGATGCTTTAAGCTCATCGTTGAGCGATATAAGAAGTCTTGTGGCACTATGCTCGTTTATGTATTCGGTTACTTGTGAAACCTCTGCGCTGTTACCTGACAGTGTTACATTACAATCTCTCATCCGGCCTTATCCACCTCCGAATCCTCATAATAACTTCGCAGATATTTTTCAATTTCAATAAGCTCGGTTCGCTGTCTGTAAAGCGTAGCAAGATTTGAATTAAGCTTGGAAACAAGCATGTATCTGCGCTGTTTGTGCGCTGAGGAGAGTGCTTCAAGAACTTCGGCAATTTTTATGTTGGTGTTTTCGATACACCTGGCATATTCATCAGCAAGCTGATTAAGATTTTTTTCTTCCATTTTTACTTCCTTTCCTTTTGTTGTTAAAATGTTTCTTCTTCCTTTTTGTAGACCTCACAATCAATGAGGTGTTTCAGCACACTGTGGAGCTTTTTTTCTGCGCGGCTTAGTGCAGAATGAACATTCGGACAGGTTGTGCCAAGCTGTGACGCGATTTGTGATTTGCTGCAGTTTTCAAAATAAAACAGCTTTACGGCTTTCCTTTCCGTTTCTGTAAGATCTTGTTCAATCACTGAATTTACAACTTCATACAGGTTTACGATTCTCATTCCTGCAACGGTGGTGTACGGTGCATCTTTTCTGCGGCACCAATGCTCGTAAGAAATTTGTGACCACTCGTTTTCAATGCAGTCACCTTCGTGAATTGCGGGGTTGTTACCGGTGTTGATTTGCAATTTTTCCCTCCGTGGTTTTAAAGATTTGAGCGGTTTTACCGCACGGACCTGCTCGGTAACTCGCTCTGTTATCAATTTTATCGAACAAATGTTCGTGTGTCAAGGTCAGAATAATAACATTCTGTTAACATTCGGAAGTGCTTGTGTGTTATATTTGTTTTTAGGAATAATATTTTGCTGGTTTTGATGCTGAATATTTTGTTGATTTTTGCAGAGTAAAGCGTTAAAATATATGCGGTTTTTGTAATTTCTTACATTTCAGATTTTATATCTACATTTTACTTGACATAGTTAGCGAAAAGGGTTAAAATAATCAAAAATAAAGGCTATGACGGGGAAAAAAGTCCTGCCTCGGTTTTTCAGAGAGCTGTCGTATGGTGTAAGGCAGTAACCGTTCAGTGATATAGCTCCTCCCCAGAGCTGTCGGCTCAAAGGCACGATTTGTGTTGTATAGGTTAGACCGGGTTCTCCCGTTACAGAGAGTCGCATTGTCAGATGCGAGCAGAGCGGGTGAATTATCGCCAAAAAAGAGTGGTACCGCGGAGAATATTTTGTCTTCGTCTCTTTTGCACAATTACAATTATGTGATGATTGTGCATTAGAGCTTTTTTATTTTAAAAAGCACGATGCGCAGTAAGAAAGGAACAGTTATGAAAGGCTACCAGAAATATGAAAAGCAGTTTTTCCCTGCACCTTCCGCCACTTCGGATTGGGTAAATAAAACATATATTGACAAGGCTCCTGTTTGGTGCAGTGTTGACCTTCGCGATGGCAACCAGGCACTTATCATTCCTATGAGCCTTGAGGAAAAGCTTGAATTCTTCAAGCTTCTTGTTAAAGTCGGCTTCAAGGAAATTGAAATCGGTTTTCCTGCAGCAAGCGAAACAGAGTATGAATTCTGCCGTACACTTATTGAAAATGACCTTATTCCCGATGATGTAACAATTCAGGTTCTTACACAGTCGCGTGAACATATTATTGCAAAGACATTTGAAGCACTCAAGGGTGCAAAGCATGCGGTTGTTCATCTTTACAATTCAACTTCCGTTGCTCAGCGCGAACAGGTTTTCCGCAAGAGCAAGGAGGAGATTATAGATATTGCTGTTTTCGGTGCTAAGCTTTGTAAGGAATACCGCGAGAAAACTCCCGGTCACTTCACTTTTGAATATTCGCCCGAAAGCTTTACCGGCACTGAGCCTGAGTTTGCGGCTGAAATCTGCAACAGGGTTATTGACATCTGGCAGCCCACAGCAGACGATAAGGTTATTATTAACCTGCCTGTAACCGTGTCGCACTCGATGCCTCACGTCTATGCAAATCAGGTTGAGTATATGCACAAAAACCTCAACTGCCGTGAGAACATCATTATTTCCCTTCATCCGCATAACGACCGCGGCTGTGCGGTTGCAGACAGTGAAATGGGTCTGCTTGCAGGCGGTGACCGTATTGAAGGAACTCTTTTTGGCAACGGTGAGCGTACAGGCAATGTTGATATAATCACACTTGCAATGAATATGTTCTCACAGGGTGTTGACCCTGAGCTTGATTTTTCCAATATTCCGGAAATCAGTGCTCTCTATGAAAAAGTAACACGCATGCGTGTCTACGAGCGTCAGCCCTACAGCGGCTCACTCGTTTTTGCTGCATTCAGCGGCTCACATCAGGATGCAATTGCGAAGGGTATGCATTTCAGAGAGGAAAACGGAAAAGAAATCTGGAATGTTCCCTATCTTCCCATCGACCCCAAGGATGTCGGCAGAGAGTATGAGGCAGATGTTATCCGAATTAACTCTCAGTCGGGCAAGGGCGGTATCGGTTATCTTATGGAAACCGCTTATTCGCTTATCCTTCCGCCCAAAATGCGCGAGGTGTTCGGCTATCATGTCAAGAGCATTTCCGACCATGCACACAAGGAGCTTCAGCCCTGCGAGGTATATGACATTTTCATGAAGAACTATGTCAACATTGAGGATAAGCTTGCTGTGCCGGATGTTCACTTCATCAAGGGTGAGGGTGTCAAGGCTGCTGTCACATTCCACATTGACGGCGGCGAGCAGTATGTTGTTGCAAAGGGTAACGGCTCACTTGATGCTGTTTCAAATGCAATCAAAACAATTGTCGGCGACAAGTATTCGCTTGAATCATACACAGAACATGCTCTTGAAGACGGCTCAACCTCACGCGCTGCATCTTATGTTGCAATCAAGCACACAGAAAGCGGTAAGACGTTCTGGGGTGTAGGTATCGACAGCGATATTATCATTTCTTCGGTCAAGGCTCTCGTAAGCGCCGTAAACCGTATGCTTAACGCATAATTATGGAAAAGGACAATTCACTATGAAAATTACAGGTTCACAGATTATTATAGAAACACTCGTTGAGCAGGGTGTAGATACCGTTTTTGGCTACCCCGGCGGTCAGATAATTAATCTTTACGATGCACTTTATCTTAACAGCGACCGTATCCGCCATGTTCTCACAGCTCACGAGCAAGGAGCGGCACATGCTGCAGACGGATATTTCCGTGCAACGGGCAAGGTCGGTGTAGTTATTGCAACATCAGGTCCCGGCGCAACAAACCTTGTAACAGGTATTGCAACCGCAATGCTTGATTCCGTTCCGCTGGTTGCAATTACAGGTAATGTTCCCTGCGACCTTATCGGCAGGGACAGCTTCCAGGAAATTGACATTACGGGTGTAACTCTTCCCATTACAAAGCACAACTATTTTGTAAACGATATAACTCAGCTTGCGGACACTGTCCGCGAAGCGTTCCAGATTGCCCGCTCAGGCAGACCGGGTCCCGTGCTTATTGATGTGCCCAAGGATGTTCAGCAGGCGCTTTGCGAGTATGAGCCGGAGCAGCCGCGCGAGCTGTTTACAAATAAGCTTGCAAAAGAAGAGCAGATTGAAAAGGCTGCAGAAATTCTTGCAAATTGCAAGCGTCCTTATATTTACATAGGCGGAGGTTCACTCGGCGCAGGTATTACGGAAGAGATTGCCGCTTTTGCCGATAAAATTGATGCTGTAATAGGTTGTTCTCTTATGGGCATCTCTGCAATCCCGACTGATAACGAACGCTTCCTCGGTATGCAGGGTATGCACGGTCACTATGCTTCGTCAATGGCGCAGAATAATGCAGATGCAATTCTTGCAATCGGTGTCCGCTTCAGCGACAGAACAACCGGCAACAAGAAAAAGTTTGCGGTAAATTCACAGATTATTCAGCTTGATATTGATTTTGCTGAAATCAACAAGAATATTCCCGTTCAGGTCGGTATCTACGGCGATATAGCCGATGCATTCCGCAGAATTGTCGCAAAGGTTGAAGAAAAGAAACGTCCCGACTGGATGGCTTTTGTTGACAAGCTCAAAAAGAAGGAAGCGGCTGTCGATATGCCGACGGATACGCTCACTCCCAAGAGAGCTGTTCAGATTATTAACTCCGTTATCACACCCGATACCGTTATTGCAACGGATGTCGGTCAGCATCAGATGTGGGCGGCTCAGTATTGCAACTTTGCAAAGCCTCGCAAGTTCGTTTCGAGCGGCGGCCTTGGCACAATGGGCTTCGGTCTTGGTGCAGCAATCGGTGCCGCAGTCGGCAGCGGGGAGCGCACTGTGCTTATCACGGGTGACGGAAGCTTCGGAATGAATCTTAACGAGCTTGCGACTGCCGTTTCAACAAATGCCCCCGTAACAGTTGTTATTTTCAACAACGGTGTTCTCGGTATGGTGCGTCAGTGGCAGACACTCTTTTTCAACAAGCACTACTCAAACACTGTCCTTGAACGCAGGACTGATTTTGTAAAGCTTGCAGAAGCTTTCGGCGCAAAGGGTTACCGCGCTGAAAATGCAGAAGAGTTTGAAGCTGTTATGAAAGAAGCTTTTGCTCAGGACGGCCCGACGGTCATTGATTGCCGAATTGACAAGGATGAATTTGTTCTTCCGATGATTCCGCCCGGAGGCAGTATGGATGACCTCATTGCGGAGAAAGGAGCAATCAAATGAGCAACAGATTTGTAATTGCTGTTTATGTTGAGAATAAATTTGGCGTTCTTACCCGTGTAACAAGTATGTTCACCCGCCGCGGCTTCAATATTGATGCCCTTACCGTTGGCGAAACAGAAAGCCCTGAGTATTCCCGTATCACCCTTACAATGAGCGGTGACGGCTATGCAAAAAGGCAGATGATAAATCAGCTCCGCAAGCTTCACAATGTCAAAAAGGTTGAGGAGCTTGAGGCAGATAACTCAATCAACCGTGAGCTTATGCTCATAAAGGTTCGCAACAACCCCGAAACAAGACAGGATATTATGTCCGCAGTCAGTGTTTTCCGTTGCAAAATTATTGACTACTCACTGGAGGCACTTTCAATCGAAATTACAGGTGAGCCGTCAAAAATCACAGCGTTTATTGAGATTATGAAGCCGTTTGACATCATTGAGATGTGCCGTACAGGTATCGTTGCTCTGGAGCGCGGCAGCGGTTCGATGTTAGAAAAGTAAGCAACCCTTTTCTTAAGGATTGTTGAAATAAAATCCAAATTAATTAAGATATTTAATCAAAAGGAGATAATCAAAATGGCAAAAATTTACTATCAGCAGGATTGTGATCTTAACAGACTCAGCGGCAAGACCGTTGCTATTATCGGCTACGGCTCACAGGGTCACGCACACGCTCTCAACCTCAAGGAGTCCGGTGTTGATGTTATCGTCGGTCTTTACGAAGGCTCAAAGAGCTGGGCAAAGGCAGAGGCAGCAGGCCTTAAGGTTATGACAGCAGCAGACGCAGCTGCAGCAGCAGACCTCATTATGATTCTTATTAACGATGAAAAGCAGGCAAAGCTCTACAAAGAGAGCATTGAGCCTAACCTCACAGAGGGCAAGACTCTTGCATTTGCACACGGCTTCAATATCCACTTCGGCTGCATCAAGCCCCCCAAGAATGTAAACGTAATTATGGTTGCTCCCAAGGGCCCCGGTCACACTGTACGCAGTGAGTACCAGGCAGGTAAGGGTGTTCCCTGTCTTATTGCTATTGAGCAGGATGCTACAGGCGATGCTCTTGAAATCGGTCTTGCATATGCACTCGGTATCGGCGGCGCTCGTGCAGGTGTTCTGGAAACAACATTCCGTACAGAAACAGAAACTGACCTCTTCGGTGAGCAGGCTGTTCTTTGCGGCGGTGTATGTGCACTTATGCAGGCAGGTTTCGAAACTCTTGTTGAGGCTGGCTATGACCCCAGAAACGCATACTTTGAGTGTATCCACGAGATGAAGCTCATTGTTGACCTTATTTACCAGAGCGGTTTTGAAGGTATGAGATATTCAATCTCCAACACAGCAGAATACGGCGACTATATCACAGGTCCCAAGATCATCACAGAGGATACAAAGAAGGCTATGAAGAAAGTACTTTCCGACATTCAGGACGGTACATTTGCTAAGGACTTCCTTCTTGATATGTCCGATGCAGGTTCACAGGTACACTTCAACGCAATGAGAAAGATTGCTGCAGAGCATCCCTCAGAGGTTGTAGGTAAGGACATCCGTAAGCTCTACAGCTGGAGCGACGAGGATAAGCTTATAAACAACTAATTAAAAAAACTGTAACAAAGCCTCCCTCATAACGAGGGAGGCGGTGCACTTTTCAATATATAACGGAGGAATTGGCGAAATGATTAAAGAAACAGTAGTTGACGGTTTCGGCAATGCGCCGCACCGCTCACTTTATCATGCACTCGGTCTTACAAAAGAGGAGCTTGACAGACCTCTTATCGGTATTGTAAGCTCATACAATGAAATTGTACCGGGTCATATGAATCTTGACAAAATTACCGAAGCTGTAAAGCTCGGTGTTGCAATGGCAGGCGGTACACCTATTGTGTTCCCAGCAATCGCAGTCTGCGACGGTATTGCAATGGGTCATACAGGAATGAAATACTCTCTTGTAACCCGTGACCTTATTGCCGATTCCACCGAATCAATGGTACTTGCTCACGGATTTGACGGTCTTGTTATGATTCCCAACTGTGACAAGAATGTGCCCGGTTTGCTTATGGCGGCGGCAAGACTTAATATTCCAACCGTTTTTGTCAGCGGCGGTCCTATGCTCGCAGGCAGAATTGATGGTAAAAAGACCAGCCTTTCAAGCATGTTTGAGGCTGTCGGCTCATACACCGCAGGTAAGATTGATGCTGAAAAGCTGTATGAATACGAGCTTAAAACCTGCCCCACATGCGGCTCCTGCTCAGGTATGTACACTGCGAACTCAATGAACTGTCTGACAGAAGTTCTCGGTATGGGCCTTAAGGGCAACGGTACAATTCCCGCTGTTTATTCGGCAAGAATTGAGCTTGCAAAGCACGCAGGTATGCAGGTTATGGAGCTTGTCAGAAAGAATATCCGTCCTCTTGACATTATGACGGCAGATGCATTCCACAATGCACTCACAGCCGATATGGCTTTGGGCTGTTCAACTAACAGCATGCTTCATCTTCCCGCAATCGCTAACGAGTGCGGCGTAGAGTTCAATCTCGATATGGCAAACGAAATCAGCGAGGTTACACCTAACCTCTGTCATCTTGCTCCTGCAGGCCGTACATATATGGAAGACCTCAATGAGGCCGGCGGCGTTTATGCGGTAATGAATGAGCTCAATAAAAAGAATCTCTTAAATCTTGACTGCATGACAGTTACAGGAAAGACAGTAGGAGAGAACATTAAAAATGCTGTAAATATGGATCCTGAGACGATCAGACCGATTGATAATCCTTATATGGCAGAGGGCGGTATCGCAGTACTTAAGGGAAATATCGCACCGGATACGGGAATTGTTAAGCGTTCAGCTGTAGCACCTGAGATGATGGTGCATGAAGGACCTGCAAGAGTATTTGATTCTGAGGAAGATGCAATTTCAGCTATTCTTGGCGGAAAGATCAATCCGGGAGATGTTGTTGTAATAAGATATGAGGGACCTAAGGGCGGTCCCGGAATGAGAGAAATGCTCAATCCTACATCTGCTATTGCCGGAATGGGTCTCGGAGAGTCTGTAGCACTTATCACAGACGGAAGATTCTCAGGAGCTTCAAGAGG
>JAZQGE010000043.1:0-43246 GCA_045539895.1 Acutalibacteraceae bacterium | reverse complement strand
AAAGCGGACGCTTTGCCCCGGATATTTTGGTTTGTTTTTATTTTCGATCTGCAAAAAGCGAACAGAAACCGAACGCGATGAGGTCTGCGATAACGACGCTCGCGCCGCTCGGCGTTTCGAAAACATAGGATGCCATCATGCCGAAAAGGAAGCACAAGACCGAGATCACCGCCGCGCAGATCACCACGCTGTGAAAGCTGCGGCAGATCTTCATCGCGCCGAGCGCCGGGAAGATGATCAGGCTAAGTCGGATCGTAGCCATGTCGTTCTGTGAGGCAAGGAGTTGAGTTGCCAATTTGTCTTCCTAAGACCCGCTTGGCCTCCGACTTCATTCGCTTGACTTTGAATATGAAAACTCAATCGGCACATTTGAGGTCGTAACCGACCCGTCAATAATTAAAGTCCGTTTCCTTGTCAGCAACGGGTGTACTCTTACTTACTCACAGGGCTACAGCTATATTGCTGAGGACGGTATGCGCCATTGGGTTGTAACGCGCAAGCTCCCCCAAAACACAACCTATACCCTCGCAACCAAGCTCGGCTACACCTGGACAACAACCGATTTTACAGTCAACACATAAACTGTCATCCTGAACGAAGTGAAGGATCTTTCAGATACCTTTTAAGATTCTTGAATTGTCTCTACTAAATTTTAGCTTAAAAATAATTAAAAAAACTATGGAAATTATTATTAGATTGGTGTAAAATATAAAACTATAATCCGATAAAAGAAAGGAAATTAATACATGAAAACTTTCAAGGGTATTTTCCCGGCACTTCTAACTCCGTTTGATAAAAATGACAATGTTAACACTGCTGAGCTTAAAAAGCTTGTTGAGCGCAATATTGAGCAGGGTGTCAACGGCTTTTATGTAGCAGGCAGCACGGGCGAAGCATTCCTTCTTTCCGAAGAAGAGCGCAGATTGGTTTACTCAACCGTAAAAGAAGCTGCGGGCGACAGAGTTACACTTATTGCACATGTCGGCACTGTTTCAACAAAGCAGGCTGTAGAATATGCAAAGTATGTTGAAAGCATCGGTTATGATGCTGTTTCAGCTGTTGCACCTTTTTATTACAAATTCAGCAATGCTCAGGTTGTTGAACACTATAAGACAATTGCAGACAGTGTGAAAATTCCTCTTATCATCTACAACATTCCTTCTTTTTCAGGTGTTGAGCTTACTCTTGATGAAATTGCAGACCTTCTTTCACATGAAAATATTCTCGGTGTTAAATATACATCAAACGATTATTTCAAGCTTCAGCAGATAAGAGAGCGTTGCCCGGATGCAATCATCTATAACGGCTTTGACGAAATGATGATTTCGGGTCTTGCAATGGGTGCTGACGGCGGTATCGGCTCTACATACAACTTCATGGCTGACAAGTTTATTAAGATTCAGCAGCTTTGGGAAAACGGCGACATCAAGGGCGCGCAGGAAATTCAGTGGCAGGCAAACAAGATTATTACGGCGCTGTGCAAGGTCGGCGTTATGGCTGGTGAAAAGGAAGTGCTTAACCTCCTTGGCTTTGATTTCGGTGTCTGCCGCAAGCCCTTCGGTTCGCTTAACGATGAGCAGATTGCATATCTTAAAGACGCAATACTTCCTCTGCTTTAATGCTTGACAGTGCAGAGGGTTGTGTGCTATACTTTATGAGTAATATTGAGGGTATTTGTGCCCTTCCAAATAATAAACGATTGGAGAAAATTAAAATGGAGAGAATTAAGACTATCGAAACAAAAGACCTTGTAAAGAGCTGTGAGAACGGTGGTTGCGGTGAGTGCCAGACTTCCTGCCAGTCAGCTTGCAAGACATCCTGCGGCGTTGCTAACCAGCAGTGCGAAAACACACAGGAAAACTAATCAGCGATTTAAATAATCAGCTATCAGACAGGTAATACAGTTTGCTGTATTACCTGTTTTTATGTAGTGTTACTTTTGGAGTGGTATAAATGGTACACCAGTACAAATTAAACGGTTACAACATTGTTCTTGATACATGCAGCGGTTCTGTTCATGTTGTTGACGATGTTGCTTACGATATAATTGCGCTTTATAAAGAGAAAAGCGCAGAGGAAATAGCGGATGAGATAAGTGCAAAATATTCTGCAGACGGTGTTACAAAGCAGGATTGCATCGACTGTATAGAGGATGTAAAAAGCCTTGAAAAAATGCACAAACTCTATACTCCCGACACTTATGCGGATATGGCTTTTGATTTTAAGAACAGAAACACGGTTCTCAAGGCAATGTGCCTTCATGTTGCACACACCTGCAACCTTAACTGTGAATACTGCTTTGCAAGCCAGGGTAAATATCACGGCGAACGCGCTCTCATGAGCTTTGAGGTCGGTAAACGCGCACTTGATTTTCTGATTGAAAATTCCGGCACACGCCATAATCTTGAGGTTGACTTCTTCGGCGGCGAGCCGCTTATGAATTGGGATGTTGTCAAACAGCTTGTTGCCTATGCACGCGAGCAGGAGAAAATTCACAATAAAAATTTCCGATTTACACTCACCACAAACGGTATGCTGATAGATGACGATGTTATCGACTTTAGTAACAAAGAAATGAGCAATGTTGTTCTCAGCCTTGACGGCAGAAGAGAGGTTCATGACCGCCTTCGCAAAGATTACACGGGCAAGGGCAGCTACGATATTATTTTGCCGAAATTTAAGGAGTTCGTTAAGCGCAGAGGCAACAAGAGTTATTATATGCGAGGCACATTCACCCACGCAAACACAGATTTTACAAACGATATTTTCCACATGGCGGATATGGGCTTTACAGAGCTGAGCATGGAGCCTGTTGTTTGCTCACCCGATGATGCGAGCGCATTAACCGAAGCTGATCTGCCTGTTCTTTTTGAGCAGTATGAGATACTTGCAAAAGAGATGATCAAGCGCAAGCGTGAGGGCAGACCCTTCACTTTTTATCACTATATGCTCGACCTGAAGCACGGTCCTTGTATTTATAAGCGAATTTCAGGCTGCGGCTCAGGTACGGAGTATGTTGCGGTAACACCTACGGGCGATATTTATCCCTGCCACCAGTTCGTCGGTGACAGTAAATATCTGCTCGGTAACATTTATGACGGTATTTCAAATACCGAGGTGCAGAACGAGTTCAAGCTCTGCAATGCCTATGCACGCAAAGAGTGTGAGGACTGTTGGGCAAAGCTCTACTGTTCAGGCGGTTGTGCCGCTAATTCATATCACGCAACAGGCAGGATTACAGGCATTTATGAATACGGCTGTGAGCTTTTCAAAAAGCGAATCGAATGCGCCGTAATGCTTCAGGTTGCAGACGAGGTTTAAATTTTTATGAACACACCCATTGTTGATTTTGTGAAAGCTTATGCACAAAGCGGCAGGGCCCGGTTTCATATGCCGGGTCATAAGGGTGTGTCTTTTTTTATCGGTGAAGAGCTTGATATAACTGAAATAAAGGGTGCAGATGAACTTTATGTGCCCGACGGTATAATTCTTGAAAGTGAACGCAATGCGGCTTCGCTTTTCGGCACATCTCGCACGGTTTATTCCGCAGGCGGCTCAACACAGAGCATACAGGCAATGTTGCTTTTAAGTTTTTTAAAGGCGAACAAAAGCAAAAGACCCTATGTGCTTGCAGGCAGAAATGCACACAAGGCTTTTATTTATGCTGCAGCAAAGCTTGATTTTGAAATAAAGTGGCTTTATCCGCAAAGCTCAATTGGCATTTGCAGCTGTATTATAACTGCAGACGAGCTGAAAAAAAAGTTGGATGAAAGTGAATATCTGCCGTTTGCGGTTTATGTCACAAGTCCGGACTATCTTGGCGGAATAACGGATGTTGAAGCTCTTTCAAAGGTGTGCAAGGCTTACGGTGTTCCGCTTCTTGTTGATAATGCACACGGTGCATATCTCAAGTTTTGCGAAAGTAATATGCATCCTATAAGCCTTGGTGCTGATATGTGTTGTGATTCGGCACACAAAACCCTGCCTGTGCTCACAGGAGGAGGTTATTTGCACATTTCGGCGGATGACCGCTTCGGTTTTGCTCAGGATGCAGTTAGGGCGATGGCGGTTTTTGGCTCAACAAGTCCGTCTTACCTTATAATGCAGTCGCTTGATATGTGTAACAGATATATGAGCGAAAAAATCCGTGCAGATATAAATGATTGTACCAAGCGTGTTGAGCATGTGCGTAAGATAATGAAGAAAAACGGTATAAATGATATATCCTGCGAGCCGCTTAAGATAACAGCAGACTTCAGAAATAACGGAATAGACGGTTATGACAGTATCGGTGAATATTTCAGGCAGTGTGATATTGAGCCTGAATATGCAGATAACGATTTTGTTGTGTTTATGGCTTCGCCGTTTAATACTGAAAATGATTTTCAGCGGCTTGAATCGGCTTTTGAAAATATAAAGCTGACCAAATGTACAAAGGAGGAGATTGCTTTTGAAAAAGGCGAATCGGTAATGTCGGTGCGCGATGCTGTTTTTTCCGAAAGCGAGGTAATATCTGCTTCTGAAGCTGCAGGCAGAGTGTGTGCTGCGCCCTCCGTTTCGTGTCCGCCTGCAATTCCTATAGCGGTCAGCGGTGAAATAATAACAAAAAATCATATCGATATTTTTAAACATTATAGAATAGAACAAATTTCTGTTGTAAAAAAATAATTCACAATTGACAATTTGTACTAAGGTGATATAATAAATCCATATTATTATACGAAAGGGAAATGAACATGTTTTCAAAACTTTTTGCACTTTTTCTGTCGATCTATTATATGATCACACCATATGTTGCACCTTCAACAGCTGAGCCGATTGAAGTGCTGAACAATGATGTAAAGCTTACATACGCACTGTGGGCAGACCCTCAGATTTCGAACTATCTTTTTGAAAGAGAGCCCCGTCTTCGCGCTGCTGCCGAAGACCTCGGTAATGCTAAGGCTGATATTGATGCGCTTGTGCTTGTAGGCGATATTGCAGAAAACGGTCTTGAGTGTGAGTATGAAGTTGTTACAAATCACCTTATTAACAGCGGAGTTGAGAATTATATCTTTGCTGTCGGTAATCACGATGTCAGACTTCGTCTTTACAAGCAGGTTGTAAACCGCTTTACAGAGTTTCAGAATAATCTGAACGATAATGCAAACAGCGATCTTGTAATCGACAAGCTCAACTATACATACGAAATCAACGGCTATACATTCATCGTTATGGGTACGGACCGTACAGAGTTTGAAGAATCCTATTTCGGCGAAGAACAGATGAAATGGCTTGATGAAACACTTGCTGCAAAGACTAAAGACGGCAAGCCTGTATTTGTAATTATTCATCAGCCTCTTGCACTTACACACGGTCTGCCTCTCACATGGGGTAACGGCACAAACAAAAAAGCCGGTCATGTAGGTGAGCAGAGCGATGCACTCAAGGAAACTATGAATAAGTACAAGAATGTCATCATGATAAGCGGTCATCTTCACACAGGCTTTGGTCAGTATAATTATGAAAAGATCGGTAACTTTGACAGTATCAATGTGCCCTCAACAAGCATTGTCAATAAAGACGGTGAGTACAACGATGCAGGCACAGGCTATATGGTAGAGGTCTATTCAGGTAAGGTTGTGTTCAGAGCAAGAGATTTTGCTAAGGGCACATATCTTCCTAAGTATGATATAGAAATCGCACTTGCAAAATAATTTTAAAAAAACAGAGCTGATTTTCAGAGGTGAAAGTCAGCTCTGTTTTTTGTTTGCTTTTTACCGCTGTGTATGTTAAAATAAAAACAATATGAAGCAAAGGGGCGGTATTATGGATAAAAATGCAGTCCGCGAAAAAACTAATGCAGAAAATAAACAGGTTGCCTCTTATAACAGGCGATATGTTGGTTCAAAGGAAACACTTGCCTATGTTGTTTATGATATTTCGCAAAGCTATAACATAAACAAGTATCAGGATGTTTTCATAACTGATATTGTACAGATAGCTCTCAGCTTTCAGACAGTTGTTAATTTTGTTATCGGTATATGGGATGTTATAAACGATGTTTTCCTTGCTGCCGTTGTTGATAAGACGAGGACGCGCTTCGGCAAATTCCGACCGTGGCTTTTCGTGTGTTCCGGTCCGGGCTATCTGCTGTCACTTGTTTATTGGTTGCTGCCGATAATTTTTGCGGGCACAGATCCGCATCACGCAGGCAAGCTTGCTTTTTACATGTTTTTTCAGCTTATAAGTAACCTTAACGGTTCACTTGCGGCAATTTCAAGAACGGGTATGCTTTCAACCATAACCCCCAATGTTATTGAGCGAACGAGGCTGATAACTCAGGCAAGCCTTTTTTCAGGCTTTATCGAAAAATGGCCTGAAATTTTTATGGGTTTGCTTATTGACCTTATCAACCACGGAACACTAAAAATACCGATGAAGGCGCTTTATGTTTCAGCTGGTGTCTTTACATCAACCGTTGTGAGCATTATGGGTCTGTTCTTTGTGTTTACTGCTAAAGAACGCGTTGTTCAGAATACTGAAAAGCCGAGCATATGGCAAGGTGTAAAATCAATTCTTAACAATAAGCCGTTGCTTATTCTCACACTTACGGAATTCCTTCAGGCATTCGGTATGAACTCAGGTACAAATTATTATTACATAAATGTTCTTGGCCTGGCTTCAATGACAACAATCGTCGGCATTCCCGGCGCATTTGTTTCGCCCACAAGCTATGCTTTTGTTACAAAAGCTCGTGAAAGATTCTCAACAAGAACACTGTGGATTACAAGCTCGCATCTTGGCGATTTTCTTATGATTTTTGTTTATCTTGTAGGAGCGGTCAATAAAAACTACAAGAAGCTTGCAGTTATGATTCCCGCATTTATGATAAGAGAAACAATATGGATGAGCTGCTGGGGTCTTATGAATGTTATACCGGAAGAAATGCGCAATGAAACCATTGATTACGGTGAGTGGAAAAACGGCTACAGAACAGAGGGTATGACGGGTGTTGCAAAGGACCTTGCAAGAAAGCTTGTAGGTACACTCGGAAATACAATCAAGTCATTTATTCTCAGCAAAATCGGTTATGTCGAGGGTGCAGGTTATGGAAATCAGTCTGAAAAAACAGAGTATCTTCTCTTTATGATGTGCACACTGCTTCCTACGGTTACAAGTGTGTTTGGTCTTATACCCAAATTCTTCTACGACCTTTCGGGAGAAAAGAAGGAACGCATGTACCGTGAGCTTGCGGAAAGACGGCAGAGCATTGTCGACAAAGCAAATGAAATTGATGAGAATATCGGACAATAAAAATAAGGCTATCATAGGAATAACCTATGATAGCCTTTGTTCTTGCTTGTTTTAAATTCTGTTGATGCTCTTGAGTGCTATTTTACCAAGCTCAATAACATCAATTGCTTTTACCGGACAGGCTTCGTGGCACTTGCCGCAGCCGATACATTTGTCGTAGTCAACCTTTGCACAGAAGTTTTCAACCTTGACTGCATCGTACTCGCAGGCTTTGACGCACTTCATACAGCCGATACAGCCTGCCTTGCACTCTTTGCGTGTAAGTGCACCCTTGTCATGGTTTACACAAAGCACAGCCGCCTTTGCCTGGTGCAGAGGCATAAGCTCAATAAGGCCCTTAGGGCAGGTTTTGATACAAGCCTTGCAAGCGCGGCAGGCAAGAGGATTGATTCTTGCAACACCGTCACAGATGTGAATTGCATCGTAGGGACAAGCTTCAATACAGTCGCCAAAGCCGATACAACCGTAAACACAGTCTTTAGGACCGCCGAAAAGCTGAGTTGCCATTTTACAGCTCTTAACACCGCTGTAAACAAGCTTTGTGCCTGCGTTGTGAGCATTGCCCTGGCAGAGTACGACAGCTGCCTGAGGGGCAACTGTGCCTGCTTCAAGGCCTGCTATTGCAGCAATTTTTTTGCTCGTTTCTGAGCCGCCGGGGGCGCATAGTGTGGTGCAGGTTGTTTCGCCCTTTGAAAGAGCGGCAGCATAACCGTCACAGCCTGAAAAACCACAAGCACCGCAGTTTGCACCGGGAAGCTCTTCTCTGATTTTTTCCGCCTTTTCATCAACCGGCACTGCCATAACAATAGAAGCTACTGCAAGCATAAGCGCGGCGATGATGCCTATGGCGGATACAACTATGATTGCAATTACGATAGGATTCATAATTTATTTCCGCCTTTCTTAACCGAATATTCCGTCAACAATTCCCGTAAAACCGAGGAATGAGATGGATGTGAGAGAAGCCGCAACAAGTGTTATCGGCAAGCCCTGCATGAATTTTGGAATGTCACAGCTTTCAAGTCTTTCGCGCACACCTGCGAAAATAATCATTGCAAGCATGAAGCCAAGACCTGCACCGAGAGAATTCATCATTGACTCTGCAAAGCCGTAGCCCTTATCAACATTAAGAATAACAACACCGAGAACGGCACAGTTTGTTGTGATAAGCGGCAGATAAATACCGAGCGCGCTGTAAAGTGAGGGAATGTACTTTCTCAGTACAATTTCAACAAGCTGAACGAGAGCTGCAATGACAAGAATGAAAACAATTGTCTGCAGGTATTCCATGTCGTTCTTTACAAGCAGTGTATTGATGGGGTAGGTAACTGCCGTTGAAAGAAGCATAACGAAAATAACTGCAAGCGACATACCGGAAGCTGTATTGAGCTTCTTTGAAACACCGAGGAACGGACAGATACCGAGGAACTTGCTCAGCAGGAAGTTTTCTGTAAGGATAGCGGTTATAAGAATTGATAAAAATGTTTTTGTCATCTTACAGTCGCCTCCTTTACATCACAGCTGTTGTCTGTTCCGATGAGTGAACAGTTTGCCGCCATCGGGCAGCTTTCGCAGCCGTGGAGCTCTGCCTTGGGTTTGCCCTTGCTTTCTGCAATTTTGTTTGCAACTGCCATAAGCATACCGAAAACGAAGAAGCCGCCGGGAGGCAGAATGAAGATGATCATCGGGTCAATCGGCCAGCTTTCCTGAATAATCTGGTAACCTGCAATTGAGCCTGCACCGAGGAATTCGCGGATTGCAGCCATAGCGACGAGCGCACCTGTAAATCCGACACCCATGCCCATGCCGTCAACAGCAGAGGCAATAACACCGTTCTTGCCTGCAAATGCTTCAGCTCTGCCGAGAATGATGCAGTTAACAACGATAAGCGGCAGATAAACACCGAGGCTTTCGTCAATTGCCGGAGCAAAAGCTTTGACTATCATCTGAACAATAGTAACAAATGATGCGATAATAACAATATATGCAGGGATTCTAACTTTACCGGGGATAACCTTACGAAGTGCGGAAATAGCAATGTTGGAGCAAATGAGAACTACCGAAGCGGCAAGACCCATGCCGATAGCACCTGTAACCGATGTTGAAACGGCAAGTGTCGGGCAGGTGCCGAGAACAAGGCGGAGAACCGGGTTTTCGGCTATAAGACCTTTGGTGAATTCTTTGCTGAGCGGTTTTTTATCAGCCATTGTTTGCACCTCCTGTAATCTGTGTATAGTAGTCAAGCGCTGTGTTTACAGCTGTTGTAACTGCCTTGGATGTAATTGTTGCGCCTGTGAGGGCTTTGATTTCGTTTTCGCCGGGTGCATTTTTATTTACCGCAACACCGAGTGTCTTGCCGATAAACTGTTCGAGGAAAGAAGGCTTCTGAGCATTCATGCCAAGACCCGGAGTTTCGCTGAGCTCAAGTGTCTGAACACC
Organism: Acutalibacteraceae bacterium; assembly: GCA_045539895.1. GTDB lineage: Bacteria > Bacillota > Clostridia > Oscillospirales > Acutalibacteraceae > UBA8612. Next base: position 33,511 of record JAZQGE010000043.1, on the reverse strand, counting down.
CGAAACAGTGCCGTCTGTATTGATACCTACCATGATTTTGACATCACCGCCGTAGCCCTTTGCCGATGTTGTGAAAACATAGCCTATTGTTGCACCGCTTGCATCTTTGCCTGAGCAGTATGCAACATCGCCGAAGGTTTCGTCAACAAAGGAATCTGCATCTGCAAGAACAAGCTTTCTGGTGTTAATCTCTGTCTGGACAGCAAGCTCTTCAATTACGGGCTTTGTGAGCGAATTTGTATAAGCAAGGAGTGCGGAGGTAACAATACATATAGCAGTGAGAACAATTACAGGCTTAAGGATGTCGCCTATACTGAATTTCTTCATGCCTTAGCCGCCTCCTTTTCTGCCTTCTTAGCTTCCTTTTCAGCCTTTCTGTCTTTCTTAGGTGTTCCGAAGGGCTTTGCTGTTGTGAGCTTTTCAATGTGAGGAACGAGGAGATTCATAAGGATAATTGAGAAGGATACACCTTCGGGAAGACTGCCGAAAAGACGGATAACGGTTGTTATAACACCACAGCCGACAGCAAAAATAATTTTACCCTTGAAGCTGACGGGGCTTGTTGTGTAGTCTGTTGCCATAAAGATTGCACCGAGGAGCAGACCGCCGCCGAGAAGCTGATATGCAACAAATTCAAAATTGCCTTTGCCTGCAATAAGCATAAGCACTGCAACAGTGCCGATATAGCAAAGCGGAATGACAGGAGAGATAACCTTTCTTACAACAAGGTAAATGCCGCCTATAATAAGTGCAACCGAGCAAACCTCGCCGAAGCTTCCGCCGTGAAGACCGAGGAACATGTTAAGTAATGAGGGAAGCTCAGGTTCGTTAGTAACCGAAGCACCTGTAAAGGATGTCATTACTTCAGTAGGTTTTGAAAGAACGGCAAGAGGTGTAGCTGTTGTTGTAACAAATTTTGAATCTGTTGCCCAGTTTGCCATCTGTGAGGGGAAGGACATAAGAAGAATGATACGGCTGGCAAGTGCAGGGTTTACAAAGTTCTGACCTATGCCGCCGAACATCTGCTTTACAACTACAATTGCTATAACACTGCCAAGAGCTGCAATCCACAGCGGAATTGAAGCCGGAAGGTTGAAAGCAAGCAGTAAGCCTGTAACAACAGCGCTGAGGTCTGATATTGTCTGGTGGCGCTTCATTACGATACGGCTGATATATTCGGAAAGTACAGCGCTTCCCACGCACACAAGTGTGACCATAAGCACTCTGTAGCCGAAAATAACAACCGCCGCAATAAGTGAGGGGATAAGGGCGATAATAACATCAAGCATAATGCCTGTGACTGTGTGCGGTGCACGCACATGAGGTGAAGCGCTGACGGTAAGCTTTTTATTTACACTCATTTCTTTGCACCTGCCTCTCTGACTACGGATTTTGCAAGACGCATGTGCTGTACGAGCGGAAGACCTGCGGGACAAACATAGGCGCAGCTGCCGCATTCCATACATACCATAACGCCTGAATCGGTAAGCTTGTCAGCTTCCTTTGATTTTGCATAGCGTGCAATAAGTGTGGGCATAAGGCTCATCGGGCAGACTTGTGCGCAGCGTCCGCAGCGGATGCAGTCGCGTTCGGGCTTGACTTTGAAAGTGCCCTCGGCAAATGCAAGAATTGCGTTGTTCTGCTTGAGAAGGGGAAGGTCTGTACCGATAATTGCGGCACCCATCATGGGACCGCCTGAAAGAATTTTGAACGGCTCAGCTTTGAAGCCGCCGCAGAATTCGATAATATCGCTGATGCTTGTACCGATGGGTACACGCACATTTTTCGGTGTGTGAATCGCAGAGCCGTCAACTGTAACTGAGCGGCTTACGAGCGGCTTTCCTGTTTCAATATAGCGCTGAATGAAGGCGACACTGGCAACATTGATAAGCACACAGCCGACATCAGAAGGCAGCTTTCCGGGCGGAATCTTTCTGCCTGTTGCGGATTGCACCATCATCTTTTCAGCGCCCTGCGGATATTTCGATTTGAGAGCCATAATTCTGATTTTGCTGTTTTCGCCTGCAAGCTCTTTTACCTTCTGACTGAGCAGGTCAATTGCCTTGGGCTTGTTATCTTCAACGGCAATGATTGCCTGCTTGAAGCCGAGATATTTAATCATTGTCATAACGCCCTTGATGACATTTGCACTGTTTTCCATACATTCGCGATAGTCAACCGTAATATACGGCTCGCATTCTGCCGCATTAATAATAAGTGTGTCAATGTTTTCGTTGGGCATAAGTGCAAGCTTTACATGTGTGGGAAAGCCTGCGCCGCCAAGACCGACAAGACCCGATTCTCTTACAGCTTTTGTAAGGTCTGCAGCTGTTTCAATTACCGGTGGCTTGATACCTTCGTAAACGGTCATTTCGCCGTCAGATTCAATTGTAACAGCTTTTGCAACAGAGCCGTTTGCAAGCTTTACATCGCCAATGGCAACTACCTTGCCCGAAACGGACGAGTGAATAGGTGTGCTGACAAATTTGTCAGTGTCGGCAATAACTTGGCCAACCTTGACTTCGTCGCCGATTTTGACAATGGGGTCACACGGTGCACCTATATGCTGCTGCATAGGGAGCACAACTTTTTCGGGAGGAGGCATACGGACAATTTTGCAGTCCTGAGTGTTTTTGCTGTGCGAAACACTTACACCGCCTCTGCCTTTGACGACTGCAGAGAGCACGCCGCCTGCGGAGTATCCCTTCATAATATCATCTCCTGTTAATTTGTTTCCGTGGTGGATTTTGAGTTGGAAACAAAAGTTATTTTTATTAATAACGGACTGACTGCTTTGAAAACACAGCCCGTTACAATACCTGTACATACGCCGAAAATAAGAAGAGCAGGGGCGTAGCCTGCAATTGTCACGGTGTCGGTTATAACCGCCGCAGCAAAAAGCTGACCAAGGTTGTGTGCAAGTGCACAGCAAACCCCCGTACCTATAAGGCCAAGCCGGCTTTTCTTAAAAACCCTGAAAATAAGCACCATTGCCACAAGACTCATAAGTCCGCCGCAAAGGCTCATAAAGAAAGCGGTAATTCCTCTTGTGATGCCTGAAAAAAAAGCTTTTATAACAACTATAAAAAGTGCATCTGTTATCTTGAGTGAGCATACGGCAAACATTGTAACGATGTTTGAAAGTCCCGGCTTTGCACCGGGCGGCAAAAACGGAAATGCCGGCAGAAGCGATTCAAGCCAGGCGAGTGCCAATGCCTGAGCACCGAATATTCCGGCAACCGCAACTCTGCGAGCAACATTTTTTTTGTCAGTAGACGAGGACATCTATTTCACTCTCTTCGGTGTTTTCTATTGTGAGTACTGTCTTTGCAGGCAGACATGCCGCAGTGTCGCCCCTGTGTCTGAGCTTGCCTGTGCTCACACAAAGTCTGTCAGGACAATCAGCTTTAACAAAGGATATACATCCGTTTTCAACCAATAATGTTGCTTGCGGTGAGCAGGGGAGATTAAGCTCGTAGCTTTCTTTGACTTTTTCAAGTTCTATGCTCTGGAAAATCTCACCGTCAATGTATATCACTGCTGTTGCACCTTTTGTGGTGTGCTTTGAGTAAAGGTGAAAGCCGATACCGCCAAGCAGTAAAATGGCAATCAGTATAATATCAAGCGGTCTGATGAGCTTTTTCATTTGAGTTCACCAAGTTTGAATTCATCATTTGTTACGGTGATAAATTGATTCTGAAATTCACCGTAGGTTGTGATAATTTTTTTATCTTCCGTTATAAATACAGCATGTGCATTGTGCTTTTTGAGAAGCGGGAGACTCTTTTCAATTCCGAGAACAAAGCATGCGGTTGAGAGTGCATCGCTTATATAGCCGTGCTGCGCCTCTACCGTAACGCTCAGCAGTCCGCTGTCAGCAGGGTAGCCTGTTGACGGGTCGAAAATATGGTGGTAACGCTTGCCGTTTTCATCCTCGAAAAATCTTTCGTAGTTTCCCGATGTTGAAATGCAGCGAGTAGAGGCTTTTAATATTGCGCAGTATTCATTTGCTTCACCGAGCGGATTTCTGATTCCTACATTAAAAGCTGCTTTCGGACCCGCACCGTCAAGCATTACACTGCCGCCTACAGAAACGGTAGCTTCTGTACATTCAAGCTCTGAAATGGTATTGTAAGCATAGTCGCAGGCAATACCCTTGCCGACAGCGCCCATGTCAAGCTTTACGCCTTCGGGCAGAATTACAGTGTTGCCCTCAATGCTCCATTTGTCTGCATTTTTAAGTGCGGCATCAATTTCTTCCTGCGAAGGTACTTTTGGGTTATCCGTTCCTATACCCCACAACTCAGAAAGAGCGCCAAGACCTATGCAGAATGCTCCGTCGCTGTCTTTTTCGATCTGTTTGAGAGCTCTGAGAATTTTTGCAAGCTCATCCGAAACATCGGTTTTGCCACCGTTGACAGCATGTATCTCGGAATTTCCGTTTGTCCTTGAAAGCAATCGGCTGTCAAGACGGATTATTTCTTCCTTGATTTTTTCTGCAGCTTTTTTTGAATGAAAGCCGGTAATGTCAAGGCTGACAGAGGTGTTCATTGCAATGAAGTTGGTTGTGAAATTTCTGCTGAAAAGATAATCTGAAACAAGAATTGCAGCAAGCAGTACCATGCATACAGCTAAAATTACAATCGCCTTTTTTTTCATTTGCTGCAGCCCTCCGTTCAGCGCATTCCTTATCAGTATTGTATTATATAATAAACGAATATATAAATCAAGAGTAAAATATAGTGATTTTAACCTAAATATAGTGCTTTTGTATTGTTTTTGTATCAGTGGTTGTGATACAATATCATATAACAAAGGAGTGATTTTAAATGGCTTATGATTTTTATATGCCTGCCAGAGTTGTCGGCGGAGAGGGTATTGTGCTTAAGCAGTCAGCTATGCTTAAGAAATACGGTAAGAAATGCGTTGTTGTAACAGGTGGCACTGGCGCACTTAAAAGCGGTGCACTCAATGACCTTGTCACAGCATTTGAAAAAGAAAATATTCAGTATAAAATTTATAATAAAATCGGTGAAAATCCGCTTGTCACATCCTGCCGTGAGGCAGGACTTGTTGCGGCTGATTTCGGTGCGGATTTCCTTGTCGGTATCGGCGGCGGTTCTGCGCTTGATGCTGTGAAGGCGGCTGCTGTTTTTGCTGCAAATCCCTATCTTGAGGCGGAAGAAGTTTATCTTATGCAGTATAAAAACGCACCGCTGCCTACGGTCGGCATTGGCACAACTTCAGGTACCGGAAGCGAGATTTCCGCTGTGAGTGTGCTGACTGACACTAAGGGCGTAAAGCGTAGTATCAAGGGCGATTTTGGCTATTTCAATCTTGTTTTTGCCGATTGGCGTTACACCTGCTCGTGCCCGATGAATGTCACGGTTTCAACTGCACTTGATGCGTTTATGCATGTGGCAGAGGGGTGGCTCGGTCCGAAGTGCAACGAGGCTGCAGCAGCTTTTGCGGCAGAGTGTCTGCCGAAGATATACGGTTATCTGAAAAAATTCCTTGCCGACGGTGAGCTGCCCGACGATGAGGGCAGAAGAGTGCTGTATCATGCATCTCTCAGCGCAGGCTTTACTCTTAACTATTGCGGTACTCTTTTTCCGCATCCTGTTGGATATATTCTTACCGAGCATTACGGTGTCCCTCACGGTAGAGCTTGTGCCGCTTTCTTTGACCGCTTGCTTGAGAAAGCAGAAGCTTATGCACCCGACAGAGCACAGTCCCTGATTGCACTTCTCGCTGACAGCAAAGAAAATATTGTTCACACACTCAAATCGCTTGCAGACTGTTCGGACATCGTGATCTCTGAGGAAAGAGCGGCAGATCTTGTTAAACGATGGAGTTCAGTGCCGAAGAATTTTGAATGCACACCCGGCGGATATACTTTTGATCAGGCTGCTCAGGCGCTGGTCAATCTGTCAAAATAAGCTTTGATTAGGGGCAGAATATCAAAAAATTCTTTGCTGTTTTTGGTTAATTTGTGCTATGTTACAAAAGTTTGGAAAATGCTTGCATATCATCAAAAAAACGGATAAAATAGCAAAGGTATAAAAAATCCAAATTATAACTTTTTCGGAGGTATGTAAAATGTCAGTTAAAGTTGCTATTAACGGTTTCGGTCGTATCGGCCGTCTCGCATTCCGCCAGATGTTCGGCGCAGAAGGTTATGAAGTTGTTGCTATCAACGACCTCACAAAGCCCTCAATGCTCGCTACTCTTCTCAAGTACGACACAGCTCAGGGCGGTTACTGCGGTTACATCGGTGAGAACGCTCACACAGTTTCTGCTGATGACGAAGCAGGTACTCTCACAGTAGACGGCAAGACTCTTAAGATTTATGCTATGGCTAACGCAGCAGAGCTTCCCTGGGGCGAGATCGGCGTTGATGTTGTTCTCGAGTGCACAGGTTTCTACTGCTCCAAGGCAAAGGCACAGGCTCACATCGATGCAGGTGCTAAGAAGGTTGTTATCTCTGCTCCCGCAGGCAACGATCTTCCCACAATCGTTTACAGCGTAAACGAGAATACACTCACAGCAGATGATACAATCATCTCCGCTGCTTCCTGCACAACAAACTGCCTTGCTCCCATGGCAAAGGCTCTTAACGATTACGCAGCTATCCAGAGCGGTATCATGACAACTGTTCATGCTTACACAGGCGATCAGATGATCCTTGACGGTCCCCACAGAAAGGGTGACTTCCGCCGTGCACGTGCAGGCGCTGCAAACATCGTTCCCAACTCAACAGGTGCTGCAAAGGCTATCGGCCTTGTTATCCCCGAACTCAACGGCAAGCTCATCGGTTCCGCACAGCGCGTTCCCACACCCACAGGCTCAACAACAATTCTTGTTGCTGTTGTTAAGGGCAAGGATGTTACTGTTGACGGCATCAATGCTGCTATGAAGGCTGCTGCAAACGATTCCTTCGGCTACAACGAGGAGCAGATCGTTTCTTCAGACGTTATCGGCATGCGTTACGGTTCACTCTTCGATGCAACACAGACAATGGTTGCAAAGATCGACGATGACACATACCAGGTACAGGTTGTTTCTTGGTACGACAACGAGAACAGCTACACAAGCCAGATGGTTCGTACAATCAAGTACTTTGCAGAGCTTGCATAAGCGAAAAGCTGCGAAAAAACCACGCAATAGTATTCAAAAGCACTGCTTCACAAAAGCAGTGCTTTTTTCATTTGATGTTTGGTTGCCCGTTCGCATTATCTTGATACAGATTCGGGGCAACCATTCCGTCATCTTGTGCGTTTTTTGCAGCTTTTGAAAGACCTGAAATCCGCAAGAACACTCAAGTGTATCAGTCTTTCGGTTGGTGCACTTTTTGCGTTGTTATATTGATTTATAAAATTACAGTTTGGCGGCGACTCGCCGCATTTGACAACTTTAACTTAAAATTGTACAATACTGCAGGGAGATGATGGAATTGAAAACATATAAAAGAAATCTGCCGCTGACACTGCTTTCGGCACTTGTATCGGTTGTGCTTGTTGGTTTTACACTCGGTGTCATTTATTACTTTGCTCCCGGCAGCGGTGAGAGTAGAGTTTTTCGCTATGCTGTTATTGTTTTTGCTGTGCTTTTCCTTCTTGTTTTTATTCCTTCGCTTAAGGAAAAGGTAAGCATAACTCAAACTGCTTTTATACTTAAAGGCTTTAGGGTCAAAGACAAAACTTCTGTGAATTCGGGCAAAAAAACAGCCTTCGGCTCAACGGGCAGTGACCCTGCAAAAGAGATTGTTGTGCCTTATTCTACCGTCACCCGTCTTGAGCTTGTAAGGGATATGCTTTTTTGGCGGTATAACCTTCGTGTCACGGCTGACGATTTTTATCAGCCTGCGGTCATCGGCAGTGTTATGGAGGAGCATAAGCAGCTTTACCGAGAAATTATTGACAGTGTAAAAGCTGCAAATCCCAATGCTTTTATTGATCCGAAGTTTGACAAATATCTGTAATTTCCGCACTGTATTATATTTCTCTGCCCGATGCCTGCGTGTCGGGTGGATTTTTTGTTTTTAAGGTGATATTTGACGAAAATAAAGCCGAAATGAGCTTAAATTTATACATATAAAAATGAATTTTTTTCAGTTTCCTCTTTATTATATTATTATAATATGCTATAATAGCAAAGTATCATTGGGTAACTATATACCATAAACTAAATTCCGCGGAGGAAATAAAAATGAATATAGCAGTTATGGGCTATGGTGTCGTCGGTTCGGGCGTAGCTGAAGTCCTCAAAAAAAACCACGCAAGCATTGTCAAGAAGAGCATGCAGGAGTCACTTGAGCTTACGCGCATTCTCGATCTGCGTGATTTCCCCGGTGACGAAAACGAGTCGCTTCTCACCAAAGATTTTAAAGACATTTTGAATGACGAAACAATCGGTATTGTTGTTGAAACAATGGGTGGTGTTCACCCGGCTTACGAGTTTGTTCTTGATTGCCTTAAGGCAGGAAAAAGTGTTGTTACTTCAAACAAAGAGCTTGTTGCTGCAAAGGGTAATGAACTTCTCAGGGTTGCTGAGGAAAAGAATGTCAACTTCATGTTTGAGGCAAGCGTCGGCGGCGGTATCCCGATTATCCGCCCGATTATCAGCTGCCTTGCTGCAAATGAGATTGATGAAATTGCAGGTATTCTCAACGGCACAACTAACTTCATCCTCACAAAGATGATAAACGACGGCATGACCTTTGAGGCTGCACTTAAAATTGCTCAGGAGCTTGGTTATGCTGAGCGTGACCCATCCGCTGATGTTGAGGGTAAAGATGCTTGCAGAAAAATTTGTATCCTTGCTTCACTCTGCTTCGGTAAGCATGTATATCCCGATTCCGTATATACAGAGGGTATCACAAAAATTGCGCTTGCAGATGTTGAATATGCGAAGGCATGGGGCGGTGTAATTAAGCTTATCGGCCGTGCAACAAGATATGGCGACGGCAAAATCAGCGCAATGGTTTCACCTGCATTCATTCAGAATCACAGCCAGCTTGCAAGTGTTGATGATGTGTTCAATGCAATTCTTGTCCGCGGCGATGCACTCGGTGATGTAGTCTTTTATGGCAGAGGTGCAGGCAAACTTCCCACAGCAAGCGCTGTTGTTGCAGATGTTATCGACTGTGCAAGACATACTGAGCGCAGAAAGTTCTTTGGTTGGGAAGACGGTGTTGAAGATTATGTTGTCGATTATCTTGACATTAAGCATCCCTTCTTTGTCCGTGCAACTGTCGCTGATGCAGCTGCTGCAAAGCAGAGCATTGCTCAGCAGTTCGGCGAGGTCCAGTATCTGACATATGAGGGTGCAGCTGCAGATGAGCTCGGTTTTATCACTCCTGCTCTCACACAGCGCGAGTTTGATTCTAAGATTGCTGCTGCAGGTGTTGAAGTCGGCAGTGTAATCCGTGTAACAGATTATTGATTTGTTCAATAAAATAAAACAGTTCAAATTTACTTTTGAAGGCTGTCGTATTGTGCGGCAGTTTACCACAGGAGGTTATCATAAATGGGATTGATAGTACAGAAATTCGGCGGCAGCTCCGTTGCTGATGCAGCCCGTGTACGCAACGTAGCTTCCATCATCATCGACACCTATAAGCAGGGAAATGATGTTGTTGCTGTTGTTTCGGCACAGGGTGACACAACAGACGACCTTATTGAAAAGGCTGCAGAGCTTAACCCGAAGGCATCCAAGCGCGAGATGGACTCACTTCTCAGCGCAGGCGAGCAGATGTCAAGCGCGCTGCTTGCAATGGCAATTGAAGCAGAGGGCTATCCGGTTGTTTCTCTTCTCGGCTGGCAGGCAGGCTTCAGAACAGACAATGTTTACGGCTCGGCAAGAATCAAGACGGTTCAGCCTGAAAGACTCAAGAATGAAATCGGCAAGAGAAACATCGTTATCGTTGCAGGTTTCCAGGGCCTTAACGGCTTTGACGACATTACAACTCTCGGCAGAGGCGGTTCCGATACGAGCGCAGTTGCAATTGCAGCAGCTCTTCACGCAGACCGTTGCCAGATTTTCACCGATGTTGAAGGTGTCTATACAGCAGACCCCCGCAAGGTAGAGGGCACAAAGAAGCTCGCAGAAATAACATACGATGAAATGCTTGAGCTTGCAACACTCGGCGCACAGGTTCTCAACAATCGCTCGGTCGAAATGGCCAAAAAATACAATGTCGAGGTAGAGGTTCTTTCAAGCCTTAAAAGAGTACCCGGCACAATTGTCAAGGAGGTAGCTAAAATGGAAAAAATGTTAATCAGAGGTGTCACAAAGGACACTGATGTTGCCCGTATCTCAGTTATCGGTGTTCCTAACACACCCGGTATCGCTTTCAAACTCTTCTCAAAGCTCGCAGCAAAGAATATCAATGTTGATATTATCCTTCAGTCTGTCGGCAGAAACGATACAAAGGACATCACATTCACAGTTGCAAAGTCCAACGGTGAGCTTGCAGTTGAAACAATCAAGGATTCATTCGACCTTGAGGATGGCAGCATCGTCTGCGACACAAATGTTGCAAAGGTTTCTGTTGTCGGTGCAGGTATGGAAACTCACCCCGGCACAGCTTCCAAGATGTTCGAGGCTCTTTACGAGAAGGACATAAACATCCAGATGATTTCTACAAGCGAAATCAAAATTTCTGTTCTTATCGATGCAAAGGATGCTGACAGAGCTGTTTCCGCAGTTCACACAGCTTTCTTCCCCGTATAAGTTTTTGATTTACTGATTGAATTCAGGATTTCAAATCAGCAAATCTTTATGTAAGTTTTTGGACCAAATATTTAGATAAGGAATGCGGTGGCGACAGGAAACCCGGTTGTACACTGCACGGTGATAAATATGGGTTTTGATGCAGAATCAGTTGCAAATCAGAAGATTATAAATGTTGAAATCAACAACGAAATGCGCACATCGTTCCTGAGCTATTCGATGTCGGTTATTACCGCTCGTGCTCTGCCCGATGTAAGGGACGGTCTTAAGCCTGTTCACAGAAGAATTCTCTACACAATGTTTGAGAATAATCTCTATCCCGATAAGGCATACAGAAAGTCTGCCGATACAGTCGGTTCGGTTCTGGGCCGTTACCATCCCCACGGTGATGCTTCGGTTTATGATGCGATGGTTCGTCTTGCCCAACCCTTCTCAATGCGCTATATGCTTGTAGACGGTCAGGGTAACTTCGGCTCAATTGACGGTGACCCGCCCGCTGCATACCGTTATACCGAGTCAAGAATGAGTAAGATTTCTCTTGAAATGCTTGCTGACATCGACAAGGAAACGGTTGATTTCGTTCCTAACTACGACGACCGTCTTAAAGAGCCTACGGTTCTTCCGTCGCGTATACCCAACCTGCTTGTAAACGGCTCAACGGGTATTGCTGTCGGTATGGCTACAAATATTCCGCCACACAATCTTGGTGAGGTTGTTGACGGCATGTGCTGCCTTATCGATAATCCCGATGCTGATTTGCCAGAGCTTATGGAGCATATTAAGGGCCCTGATTTCCCCACAGCAGGTCTTATTATGGGCAAATCGGGCATTCGTGCCGCCTATGCAACAGGCAGAGGCAAGGTTACCGTACGCGCAAGGGCAGAAATTGAAGAGGATAAAAACGGTCGTTTCCATATCAGTGTTACGGAAATTCCCTACATGGTAAACAAGGCTCGCCTTATAGAGAGCATTGCAGACCTTGTAAGAGATAAGCGCATTGAAGGCATTTCCGATATTAACGACTATTCTTCAATTGAAGGTATGCAGATTGTTATTGACCTCAAGCGCGATGCAAATCCGCAGGTCGTTCTCAATCAGCTTTACAACTTCACACAGATGCAGTCAACCTTCGGTGTAATCATGCTTGCCCTTGTTGACGGTGTCCCAAGGGTTCTCACTCTCAAGGAGATGCTTGAGAATTACATCAGCTTCCAGTGCGAGGTTATCACACGCCGAACAAGATACAATCTTAAAAAGGCTCAGGACCGCGCACACATTCTTGAGGGTTATCTTATCGCACTTGATTTTATTGATGAGGTTATCAATATTCTTCGTTCTTCTCCTGACCAGCAGACAGGTAAGGCACGACTTATGGACCGTTTCGGACTTGATGAAATTCAGGCACAGAAGATTGTCGAAATGCGTCTTGGTCAGTTGACAGGTATGGAGCGCCAGAAGATTGAAGAAGAAATGGCGGCACTCAAGGCAAAGATTGCCGAGTATACTGAGATTCTCGGCAGCGAAGAAAAAATCAAAGGTGTTGTCAAGGCAGAGGCTCTTGAGGCTAAAGAGCGCTATGCGGACGAAAGACGCACGGAAATTTGCAATGTCAGCGGTGAGGTCGATATTGAAGACCTTATCCCTGAAGAAGAAAGTGTATACACTCTCACCGATAAGGGCTATCTCAAGCGTATGCCTGCGGATACCTACCGCAGTCAGCGCAGAGGCGGCAGAGGTGTTATGGGTATGACACGCCGTGAGGAGGACTTTGTGCGGACAATGTTCACCTGTTCCACTCACGATTACATTATGTTCTTTACCAACTTCGGTAAGGCATACAAGCTCAAGGGCTATGAAATCCCTGAAAGCTCACGCACAGGTAAAGGTATGAATGCGGTAAACATCCTTCCCATTGAGCCGGATGAACGCATTTCTGCTATGATAAAAGTGCCTGCTGAAGCAGACGGCGAATATTTGTGTATGGTCACAAGAAACGGTATTATTAAGCGTACACTTCTTGAAGCCTACAAGAATATCCGCAAAAACGGTGTCATTGCCATCAATCTTGACGATGATGACGAGCTTGCATGGGTTAAGCTCACAACGGGTGATGATGATCTGCTCGTTGCGACACGCGACGGTTATTCAATACGCTTTAACGAGAATGATGCCCGTCCTATCGGCAGAACTGCAAGAGGTGTTAAGGCTATTGAGCTTCGTGGCGATGATAAGGTTATAGGCATGGATATTGTTTCTGACGAAAGCTTTGTTCTTACTGTAACCGAAACAGGTTACGGCAGAAGAAGTCCCGGTGATGAATACCGTCAGCAGACAAGAGGCGGTAAGGGTGTCACAAACTACAAGACCGAAAAGTATGGCAAGGTTGCCGCACTTATGACGGTTAAGGATGACGAGGATATAATCCTCATTTCTGCAGAGGGCATTGTTATCCGTATGCCTGCCGATTCAATCAGCCTCTTCTCAAGAACATCAAAGGGTGTTCGCGTAATGCGTGTAGCAGACAGCGATAAGCTTGTTACTGTCACAACTGCTGAGCGCGAAGCAGAGAGTGATCAGACTGATGAAGCACCGGAGGCTTCTGATTCACAGGAAGAACAGACGCAGTCATAAATTAAAGCCGGATGGCTTTTGGTAGATGAAAAAGGGAAAGAAGTATGGAAAATAATCAGGACAAAAAGACGGAATTTGAAGATGTCTATTCGGACAGTTCAAAAAAGCCGACTTATAAAAAAGGTCACAAACCTCTTGAAGAACGCGACATTTTTTATCCGAACAAGTTTATTGAGTTTTTGCTGAAGAACAACAAAAGAAACACAAAGATAATTCTTGTTGCGATAATTCTTGTTCTTGTGCTTATGATTGCAGCGCTTGTTGCCGTGTTTGTCAATGACAAACTCAATATGATAAACTACGGCAACGAAGGCTGGACGGGTGATGAAAATTACTCGGAGGATTTTGAGGAAAATGAGTTTGAAGCGATGCATGATGTTTCTGATGCCGCCTCGCTCGATGATCTTCTTAAAAAATGGTATAACCTTGACGGAAGCATTATGGACCAGGATTATGTAATAAATGTTCTTCTTCTTGGAATCGACGGTAAAAACGGTGTAAAATACGGCGGTAATTCCGACTCGATGATTCTTGTTTCAATTAATAAGAAGACTGAGAAAATAACGCTTGTGTCCTTTATGCGCGACAGCCGCTCTTATTTTAATGTCAACGGCAGAGATTACTGGGCAAAAATGAATGCGGCATATTCGCGCGGCGGTGCGGCTGCAACTGTCAGAACAATTGAAAATAATTATAAGGTAGACATCGACTATTATGTTGCGGTTGACTTTACAACCTTCCCTGAGCTTGTTAATGCTCTGGGCGGTGTAACTCTCGATATTGAAGAGTACGAGCAAAGGTATATCAACCGTACGACATCAAAAATTAAAAAGATCCCCAATTACGGTACAGTTACTCTAGACGGTGACCAGGCACTTGTTTATTGCCGAATCAGAAAGAGCGATGCGGACAGTGATGTTTCGCGTACGCGTCGTCAGCGCAATTTCATTTCTGCACTTATCAGAAGTGCTAAGGGCGCATCAATCGGTCAGCTCAACAATGCTGTAGATACGGTGCTGCCTCACCTTGCAACAGACTGTCCCAAGTCAAAGATTCTCAGCTTTGCTGCACAGGCACTCTCTCAGGGCTGGATGAACTATGAAATTGTTCAGCTCACGATGCCTGATCAGGAAACCAGAGCAGATGCCAGATTCAATGGCATTTCATACTGGGTTGCAGATTATCCGCTTGCCGCACAGAAGGTTCAGACAGCAATCTATGGCGAAAGTAACATCGAGCTTGACGAGCACCGTGAATCAGCACTTGATTATGTCCGCTACAGCGGTAACAGCAGTTCGGACAGCTCAGGAGGCGGTTCAAACAGCGGAAGCTCAAGCGAAGATCCGTCCTACAATGAGCAGACAACAAGCGCTGAAGAGGTCATAGAAACCACAACACGCAATCCTCTGTTACCTGATTGGTGGTGGGATGACGATGAAACCACTGCGCCGGATTCCGGTGAGGACGGCGGCGATGAAACTACAGCACCGACCGATGCAGGAGATTCTGGCGAAGGTGAACAACAGACAACATTCGCATCTGATTCCGAAGAAAACGGCGGTGAACAGCAGACAACTTCCGGCGGAATTATTCCCAATCCGTTCCGACCTGCGGCATAAATAACAGCAATTCTATCAGGCTGTATCAGAACTTAAATTTAAAATTTGAGTTTTGATGCGGCCTTTTTTATAAAAAACAGGAGGTGCTTTTAAATGCCTTATTCAGAAAAATATATGTTCAGAAAACTTGAAGATGCTATCAATACGGTAAAGCCTGCGATTTATACTAAAATTGCTCCGCTTTCAATCAAGGCATACATAACAGATGAGCCTGTTAAATTTGAGGACCGTTTTTCAGGTGAGGAAAAAATCCTCAGTGTATGCGATTCGTGGGGTAAAATCTGGGATTGCGGTTGGTTTTGTTTTGAGGGCAGAATTCCCGAAAGCGAAAGGAATAAGAATCTTGTGCTTATGCTTGACATAAGCGGTGAAATGTGCGTGTTTGATAAGGCAGGTGTACCTGTAGCATGTCTTACAAATGTCAGCTCACAGTTTGACTATGAGCTTGGCGGACCGGGTAAACGCATTTTTATTCTTGATAAAGAAACAAAAAACAGCGGCGAGGTTCTTGTGTGGGCAGATGCAGGCTGTAATGACCTTTTCGGCAAATATCAGGACAGCGGCAGGATTATCGAAGCTGACATTGCAATCTGCGACAGTGAGCTTCGCGAAATATATTACGATCTTTATATTCTTTCTGATTTTCTTAAATGTCTTGATAAATCAACAGCGCGTTATAAACGACTTCTTGGCAGAGTTTATGAGGCTGTGTGTGAAATGGCAACACTTGATTTTGACCGTGAAAAAGTCAAAAGAATTCTTAAAGCGGAGCTTGAACGCAGGGGCGGTGACAGCTCACTTCGCGTAACAGGTATCGGTCATGCGCATATTGACCTTGCCTGGCAGTGGCCTATCCGTGAAACAAAGCGCAAGGGCGCAAGAACATTTTCGAATGTTATCAGTCTTATGGAGCGCTATCCCGATTTTGTTTTCGGTGCAAGTCAACCGCAGCTTTACAAATGGGTGAAGCAGGATTATCCGGAGCTTTACGAAAAGATAAAACAGAAGGTAAGAGAAAATCGTTGGGAATGTCAGGGTGGTATGTGGGTTGAAGCCGATACTAATGTCAGCGGCGGTGAGCCTCTTGTTCGTCAATTCCTTTACGGCAAAAAGTTCTTTATGGATGAATTTGGTGTTGATGCCCGCTCACTCTGGCTGCCCGATGTTTTTGGTTACAGTGCTGCGCTGCCCCAGATTATGAAAAAGAGCGGTGTGGATTATTTTGTAACACAGAAGCTTTCATGGAGCGAGCACAATGTATATCCCCATCATACCTTCAATTGGGTTGGTATAGACGGTTCAAGTGTGCTTGCACATCTTCTTCCTGAGGATACATATAACGGTCCGGCAATGCCGCGCTCACTCAAAAAGATTGAGCACAATTACAAGGATAATGCCGTGTGCGAAGAGGCTCTTATGCTTTTTGGCATCGGTGACGGCGGCGGAGGACCGAGCACATTCCACCTTGAGAGCCTCAAGAGAATCAAGAACCTTGAAGGTCTTGTTCCTTGCGAGCAGGGATACTCAATTGATATGCTTGACCGAATTGACAAAAATAAGGACAGCTATAAAAAATGGGTGGGTGAGCTTTACCTTGAAAAGCATCAGGGTACTTATACCACACAGTCAAGGATAAAGCGCTATAACCGCCGCGTTGAGTTTGCGCTCCGAGAAACAGAGTTTGCCTGTGTGTGGGCAAAGCTTGCGGCAAATGTTGCTTATCCTAAGGCAGAGCTTGACGAAATCTGGGAGGAATATCTTCTTTATCAGTTCCACGATATACTTCCCGGTTCATCAATTAACCGCGTTTACAAAGAGGCGGAAGAAGGCTACAAGGCAATGCTCAAGCGCCTGAGCGAGATTAAAAAAGCTTCTTTTGCTGCGGTTGCTTCATCAATCGGCAGAATGAACGAAAGCATTGTTTTCAACTGTCTGCCGTTTGAGGTTACGGAGCAGTTTAAAACAACAGGCGGCTACAGAACAATTACCGTGCCGGCGATGGGTATGAAGAGCCTTGACGAAAGTACAGATTATTTTGAACGCTGTGTATCTGATGAGAGCGGACTTGAAAATTCAAAACTCTCTGTCAGATTTGATGAGAGCGGTGCAATTACAGAAGTTTTTGACAAAGTCAACGGCAGACAGACACTTCTTGCCGGCGAAAAAGCAAACATCCTGCGTGTATATGCTGACAGAGGAGATGCATGGGATATGCGCTTTAATTATACCGAGGATGTTTATGAAACAATGAAGCTTGAGAGCATAGAGTCATCTGTAGAGGGTGGCAACGCAGTGCGCGTTCAGACCTTCAGCTACGGTTCATCAGTGCTCAGACAGAAGATTGTGCTTACACCCGACGGTATTATCCGCTTTGAAACAGAGGTTGACTGGAAGGAGCGCCGCAGAATGCTCCGCACAGCCTTCCCCGTAAATGTTCACACAGATAAGGTTGAGTGTGATATTCAGTTCGGCTCAATTGAGCGCTCAACAACAGAAAACACAAGTTGGGAAAATGCTCAGTTTGAAATTTGTGCACAGAAGTGGCTCGATCTTTCGCAGCGCGACTACGGTGTGGCTGTGCTTAATAACGGTAAGTATGGCTACCGCGTAAAGGATACAACAATTGATGTGAACCTTCTCCGTAGTCCCTGCTATCCGGATACAAATGCCGATTACGGTAAGCATGCATTTATTTATGCGCTCTATCCGCATAAGGGCGACAGAGTAGAGGCTAAGGTGAGCGAACACTCCTATGTACTCAATATGCCAATGACAGTTGTAAAGGTTGGTGTTGACGGACAGATTGAGTCCAAGCCCTCTGCACAGCTTATGAATTTTGAAGGCGGCACAGCCGTTATTGAAAGCATAAAGGCTGCTGAAGACGGCAAGGGTATTATAATTCGAATTTATGAGAGTGCAGGCGCAGACACTTCGGTTACACTTATTCCAAACTTCCGCTTCCAGCGCGCGAGTGTAGTTGATCTTATGGAAAATGAGGTAACAGAATGTTCGGTTATGAGTGGAGTTGTTTCAGCACAGCTTAAGCCTTATGAAATCCTTTCAATCAAAATAAATTAAAAATAATTAAAAGAGCAGCTGACATTGATTTTTTCAATGTCAGCTGCTTCTTTATCTCTTATCAATTTTATCCCAGAGTATAATTTCATTTGAAGCCAAAGTTTTCGGCAGGTCAATTATTCTCTGATTTTCCGAGCCTCGAAATCTTAACATAAGATTTTTTTTGTCTTTTTCAAATCTTCCGTCAACAAGTATGTCGATAAGACTCAGAAGGTCGTCTGTTGCTTCGCATCTCGGATGAGGCTCTTGTGTGCGAAGTTGCTCAAAGGTGAAGCCGGTGAAGGCCCAGATGGTTTTATTGGGGTAAGCATCTTTAACTCTTTTTACAAAGGGGAGAAGTGCCCTCTGATTTTCCGGCTCAAACGGCTCACCGCCGAGGAGTGTAAGACCGTTTATATAGTCGGGTGCGAGCATTTTAATTATCTGCTCTTCTGTTTCACTTGTAAATTCCTGACCGTAGCAGAAATCCCATGTTTGCGGTTGAAAGCAACCCTCGCACCGGTTGGTACAGCCTGAAACGAAGAGAGTGACACGCACCCCTTCGCCGTCAGCAATGTCGCAATTTTTAATCTGTCCGTAGTACATATTACAGGTGGAGAACCCTTTCCTTGATTTCCTGTGTGCGTCCCTGATTCCAGTACTGTGTGCCGATGTAGCCGCAGGTGCGTCGAGCAACATTCATCTTATCCTGGTCTGTGTTGCCGCAGTTGGGGCACTTCCAGATGAGCTTGCCGTCTTCTTCGACAATTTCAATCTCGCCGTCAAAGCCGCATTCCTGGCAATAGTCGGATTTTGTGTTGAGCTCTGCATAAATGATGTTCTCGTAAATAAACTTCATAACCTGAAGTACAGCTTCAATGTTGTTCTGCATATCGGGAACTTCAACATAGCTGATTGCACCACCGGGTGAAAGGTGCTGGAACTGAGCCTCAAAGCGAAGCTTTTCAAATGCATCAATCTCTTCTGTTACATGTACATGATAGCTGTTTGTGATGTAGCCCTTGTCTGTAACACCGGGAATAATGCCGAAGCGGCGCTGAAGGCATTTTGCAAATTTATATGTTGTGGACTCAAGCGGTGTGCCGTAGAGTGAGAAGTCAATGTTGTGCTCTGCTTTCCATACTCTGCATGCGGCATTCATAAGGTCCATAACCTCAAGTGCAAACGGTGTCGCCTCAGGGTCAGTGTGGCTCTTGCCTGTCATATATTTTACGCACTCGTAAAGACCTGCGTAGCCGAGTGAAATTGTGGAGTAGCCTCCGAAGAGAAGGCTGTCAATCGGTTCGCCCTTGTCAAGTCTTGCAAGCGCACCGTGCTGCCACAGGATAGGAGCGGCATCGGAAAGTGTTCCCTTGAGTCTTTCGTGGCGGCAAAGCAGAGCCTGGTGGCAAAGCTCAAGTCTTTCTTCAAATATCTTCCAGAACTTTTCTTTGTCGCCGCCGGATGAAAGAGCAACATCAACAAGGTTGATTGTTACAACACCCTGGTTGAATCTGCCGTAATACTTTGGCTTGCCGTTTTCGTCAACATAGGGGGTAAGGAAGCTGCGGCAACCCATGCAGGTGTAGCAGTGGCCTTCGCCGTTTTTGTCAACCTTTAGCTCAAGCATCTTCTTTTCAGAGATATAGTCGGGAACCATTCTCTTTGCTGTGCACTTTGCTGCAAGCTCTGTAAGATACCAGTAGGGTGAATCCTCGTGAATGTTATCTTCCTCAAGTACATAGATAAGCTTGGGGAACGCAGGTGTAACCCAGATGCCCTTTTCGTTCTTGACACCCTTGCAGCGCTGAAGAAGAACCTCTTCGATAATAAGAGCAAGGTCTTTCTTTTCCTGCTCGTTCTTTGCTTCGCCAAGGTACATGAAAACTGTAACGAAGGGAGCCTGACCGTTTGTTGTGAGAAGTGTTACAACCTGATACTGAATTGTCTGAACACCGCGGCTGATTTCATCGCGCAGTCTTTTTTCGGTCATTTCAACAAGCTTTTCTTCGCTTATCTGAGTGCCGAGGTCGTTCATTTCGTCAATAACTGCCTTGCGGATTTTTTCGCGTGAAACCTGAACGAAGGGTGCAAGGTGTGTGAGAGAAATTGACTGACCGCCGTACTGGTTGGATGCAACCTGAGCGATAATCTGAGTTGCAATGTTACATGCTGTGGAGAAGCTGTGGGGTCTTTCGATAAGTGTACCGGTAATGACTGTTCCGTTCTGAAGCATGTCCTCAAGATTTACAAGGTCACAGTTGTGCATGTGCTGCGCAAAATAGTCCGAATCATGGAAGTGGATTATACCCTCGTTATGTGCATCGACAATCTCTTTAGGCAGAAGGATACGGTTTGTAATGTCCTTGGAAACTTCGCCCGCCATATAGTCACGCTGCGTGGAATTGACTATGGGGTTCTTGTTTGAGTTTTCCTGCTTTGCCTCTTCATTGTTGCACTCGATAAGTGAAAGAATCTTGTCGTCGGTTGTGTTGCTCTTTCTTACGAGCGAACGAGTGTAGCGGTAGGTGATATAGTTTTTTGCAACCTCGAATGCACCGTGTGCCATAATTTTCTTTTCGACAAGGTCCTGAATTTCTTCAACTGTGGGTGCGCGGCCGAGTGCCTCGCAAGCAATTACAACAGACTCTGTAATGCGTTTGATCTGCAGCTCTGTCATGCGTACATCTTCGTCAACGGATTCATTAGCCTTGGTTATGGCAATAAGAATTTTTTCTTCGTTGAAATTTTCTTCTGCGCCGTTGCGCTTGATAATTCTCATAACGCTTTTTCTCCTTTGTCCGAATTTTTACTCAAAAATCTATGTGAAACTGAACACAAGATATTGTGTCGTTTACGCGTGTATTAACATTATAAGCTACATCTTATATAGTGTCAATATGGTATATTACACAAAAATAACACAATATTTTGTTAAATTAAGCTCTTGAGCGGTAAAAACCCACAATTTATTGGGTTTTTACCTTGTCGATTTTACTAATCAGAATCAAAAAAGCCGCCGCTTTCAGGCGACGGCAGCATGTGTGTAAAGTTATATCACTTTACTTTGCTTATGGTTTTTCCGTTTTCAAAGGTTAATGTATCATAATTCTTATCCGGGTTATCTCTTGGCGGATAATCGGTTGAAACTATCTGTGCACCACTATATATTGCGGCTTTTCGGTTATTTTCATTAATGTTGTTGTAGCTGTCTGCTCTTGTGCGTACAATAAACTTGTGTTCGTCAAGCATTTCTGCTTTACATCTTTCGGCGGATTTTGGTGAATTTATCAGTAAAAATGAAGCACAATCACGTTCCTTGGCATTTTCTCTGAGCATGGGGAACATTGCCTGTGTTTTGATTGAGGGGTCAATGGCTATATAATCCTCTGTGACGGCTGTATCGTGCAGCAGAACAAGCACCTTGCCGAGCATATCTTTTACCTTGCACCAGTCATCTGCGGCACGCATTTCGCTGAAGCTTTCATAATCACGGAGCATATCAGCAGGTGTGAAAAGCTTATCACCGAGTCCGTCGCGCAAAACCTTGTCAAGCTGTTTTGCGTAATCAAGATTAAAAAACTTCATGTCGTTAATCGGAATAAATGCTTCTTTGATTTCGATAATAACTGTAATTGGCATGTGGTAAGGATTGTTATCTGACCACATGCTTATTTCTTTGAGAGCGAGCGAGAGATCATAACAGGTTGTTGTCATATCAATGGGAGGGGTATGCATACAGGTGAATGAGATTTCACCGTCTTTATCAAAGGTTTCAATATCCATTTCTATGCTTCTGATTCCGCAGTTGAACTGCTGTGTAAGTGTCTGGCTTTCAAAGTCACCGGTTTCGCCGGCAATTAGTCCGAATGTCAGCTCGTCGAGATTTCGGAACAGCTTTCTCATGCTTTCAACAGACTGCTTCTGATAGCTGTTGTGTGTTGCAATGAATGATATTTCGTTGAATTTCAGCCCTGCTTCAAGCTCTGCTGCAAGGTCGCCGTCGAAAAAAGAAGCTTCATTTACAGGCGGAATCTCACCGACAGCATACGCCTGCTCAAGTGCGGCAATGCGCACAGGCTGCTCCTCAAAATCTGCGGCAAGCTGTTCCGAGCTTTCTCCGAAGATTGATACAAAATTAAAAATAATCGAAAAAATTAGCGGTATAAAACGAATTATGTAACGAAACATTTTTTCCACCTCAGAACAATAAATTTTTAATAATTATAACAATCTTTATTGAATATTACAATGCTGTTATTTACATTATTATGTTTTTATGATAAAATTTTAAAAGTAATTTTTATTTTGGAGTTGAATTATATGCCTGCATTGGTTTTGGAGGGTGGAACATTCCGTCCGCTGTTTTCTTGTGGAGTTTTGGATGCATTGCTTGACAGCGGAGTTGATTTCAAATATCTTGTCGGTGTTTCGGCAGGTATATCCGATGCCACTTCTTATATTGCAAAACAGAGAGGCAGAGATATTGAAATAATAAAAAAATACCGCCACGATAAACGCTATCTCGGTTTCAGAAATATTTTTACGGACAAATCAATCTTTGGCAGAAAATTTATTTATGAAACCATACCGCGTGAGCTGGTTCCTTTTGATAATGAAACCTTTTTTTCGAACCCTGCCAAGCTTGTTGTCGGTGTTACCAACGCTAAAACAGGCGAAATGGAATATTTTGATAAAAAGGATTCTGTCAACGGTCACATTCTTCTTCAGGCAACATGTGCTCTGCCGATAATTTTTCCGCCTATTATTTATAACGGCACTCAGTATTATGACGGCGGTCTGGTTGATTCTATTCCTGCTAAAAAAGCTATTGAGGATGGCCATGAAAAAATGCTTATTGTGCTCACCCGAACAAAGAATTATGTGAAGACCGAATCGAAGGCATACAAGCTTGCGGCAGCACTGCTGAAAAGGCATTACCCCAAGGTTGCTGAACGTCTTCTTACCCGTCACATCCGTTATAACAAAGAGGTTGAGTTCTGCAATCAGCTTGAAAAAGAGGGCAGGGCAGTAATTCTCCGTCCGAGCGAGGAAGTGCAGATTGAGTCGCTTGAGGGTGACATTGCAAAAATTGAGCGCATTTATAAATACGGCTATGATCTTGCAATGGAAAATATGGACAGGATAAAGGCGCTTTTCGATTAATTTTTATCAGGAGGCTTAACGCTTGGTAATTGTATATGCGGCGCTGCTTGTGCTTTCGCTTGTCGGCGCAAAGGTTAGTGTTAAAAAATTCAACACAGCCGAATATCTGTCGATGGATTCAACGAACACCGTCAGAGGATTTTTTATAATGCTCATATTTCTCAGCCATTTTATGCAGTATTATACTTACAAAGACAGTATTGATGTCTGGGGCGGTAACATATCGCGCACACTTGGTCAGATGATAGTCGTAATGTTTATGTTTTATTCCGGCTATGGTGTTTGTGAATCGGTTAAGCGCAAAGGGAGCGGATATGTCAAAAGCTTTCCGAAGAACAGAGTGTTCAGAACACTTCTGCATTTTGATATTGCAATGCTGATTTATTTTATACTCAGTCTTATTCTTGATCTGAATTATCCTGCTCAACGCGTGCTGCTTGCTCTCATCGGTTGGGAGAGTATAGGTAACAGCAATTGGTACATATTTGCAGTTCTGATACTTTATCTTATTACATGGATTTCTTTCAGCATTTTTAAAAACAACAAATACCTTGCCGCTGTGCTGACAACGGTGCTGACAGGTGTCTATATTGCCGTGATATATAACTTCAAGGAATACTGGTGGTACGATACGGTGCTTACCTATGCGGCAGGTATGTGGTATTCTCTCGGTAAAGAAAAGCTTGAAAAGCTGCTGACAAAGAATAATATAATCTGGCTTATTGTTGCTGTGGCATCTGCTGTCGGTTGGTGGTATGCGCACAAGTTCAGGGTTGTGCCGGCGCTCAGAGTTGTTGAGGCGATTGTGTTTTCTCTGCTTGTTATCACACTTTCGCTCAAAATCTCAATCAATAATAAGCCGGTTTCATGGCTTGGCAAGCACACTTTTGAAATTTATGTGCTCATGCGAATTCCGATGAAGCTTCTTCACTTGTGGGGCTTAAAGGAAGTTAACCTTTACCTGTACTTTTTCGCAAGCCTTGCAGCAACACTTCTGCTTTGTGCACTGTTTTCTGTGCTGCTCAAGGGTATTGATAAACTTGTTTTTAAACCGAAAAAAATATAAATGTAAAGCTGTACGGATTATCACTTCCGTACAGCTTTTTTACCTTATTATTATCTTTTCAATTTCCTCAAATGCGGTTGCAGAATATGTCGGCATTATACCCTTTAACGACGAATTACCGAAATAGCAGGTGTCAATGCCAGCGTTGATTCCGCCTTTAATGTCAGATGTCAGCGAGTCACCTACAATTAAAATTTTGCTTTTGTCTTTTTCGTCTATCAAGTCAAAAACATAGTCGAAATATTCTCTTTCGGGCTTTTGATGTCCAACTTCTTCCGACACAAAGGTGTGTATGAATATTCTGTCAAGTCCGCTCAGCTTCAGTCTGCTCTGCTGAACATGCTGTGTGCCGTTGGTAACTGCGTAAAGCGAAACGCCTTTACGGATCAGGCTTTCGCAAAGCTCCATTGCGCCGTCATACATAAATGCCTGCTGAGCAATCAAAGAAAGATAAGTTTTGTTGAATTCTTCGCCGTCGGTTTCAATTCCGTTTTCTGCAAACAGAATTCTGAAACGGGTGCAGCCTATTTGAAGTTTTGTTATTTCACCAAGCTCAAATTGTTTCCACAGCCTGTCGTTTATTATACTGTACTGCTCGTAAAGTCCGTCAGGGCAAGGAATTCCGAGCTTTTCAAAGCTGAGCCTGAATGCCGTTCGCTCTGCCTTATTGAAATCAAGCAGTGTGCCGTCAAGGTCAAAAAGTACGGTAGAGTATTTCAAAGCCGTCACCTCATAATGCAAATTTAACAATATTATAACATATTGCATAATATATACAAGAGCGGCAAAGAACTATTTTTCTCCGCCGCTTGAATAATCTGTAAAGGAGAAATGCTTTATGCGCATGAACGAGCGACAAGCTCCGGCTTGCGAAATGTGCAGGCGGCAGGAAATTCAGTTTCGCCGCAGTGAGCAGCCGTTTCCTGATGAATTCAGCGTTGCAATGGCATATGTGCCCGTGCAGACTGATACAACGGTTTATGACGAAATGAAAGCACTTTGTCAAGGCACACTTTTTGTTGTGCTTGATAAGCCTTTTATGAGAGGGTGTAAGGCATGAATAAATCAGACCTTCTCAAAAAGCTTTCTGCTGCAGAGTTTGCACTGTGGGACCTTCATCTTTATCTTGATACACACCCCGGTGACCTTGCGGCAGTAGGACTCTATAATAAGTATTATAAAAAATATATGCTTCTCAGGGATGAGTATGAGTCTGTCTGCGGAAAGCTTACAGCCAAAAGCGCACAGGGTGTGGAGTGGCTTAAAGACCCGTGGCCATGGGAGAAAGGCTGGTGTGACTGCTGATGTTTGTTTATGAGAAAAAACTGCAGTACCCTGTAAGAGTCGCAACACCTAATGCAAAACTCGCACAGGTTATAATAACTCAGTTCGGCGGTCCTGACGGTGAGCTCGGCGCATCAATGCGTTATCTCAGTCAGCGCTTTGCAATGCCTTGGGGCGAACTCAAAGGTCTTCTTACTGACATTGGTACATCGGTTGTACTATGGTCTCTTTGAGCCATCTCGCCATCATTCTCAGTCACATTTTCGGAATATTGTTCAGCTTTCGGATAAAAAGAAGAACCTGCCGCCGTTACAACGGAAGATAATGCGAATTTCCATTTTAACGGCAGCAGGTTTAATTTTACTGTTATTATATTGTCTTTTGATACGGTCATCGACTCAAGTATCTGTTTTATGAACTCATCATTGTTCTCTCCCGAAGTGAGTATTGCTTTTGCATATGCAACGCACTCGGCGATTATTTCATCCTTCTTCTCTCGGTCAAGTGTGTTGGCAACACAGCTCTGAAGCTCAGTTTTCAGGCTTTCAATTTCTCCGTCAAGCTGAACGGACATTTCTTTGAATTCCTCTCTTGTTATGCACTTGTCGAGATACAAATCCACAAGTGCTTTTCTGCGTTCGGTTTTCTTGTCGAACTGCTCTTTTTTACGCTCAAAATCGTTGTTGTCGCTTTGCAAAAACACTTCTTCAAGCTGTTTTTTCAGTAATAAAAGGAATCTGCTTTTATCGGCGGTCATCATTTCAATGACACTAGCCATAATGTTTTTCAGCTCATCGTGAGCAATGTGGTCTATCGAACAGCCGACCTCTTTGCCCGTCACGGAATCGATATGCTTTGTCTTTCCGTTTTGCCTGCGGTTATAGCATTGCCAATATTTGAAATAATTACCGCTCCGCAGCTTCTTGTTATGAAACACAAAGCTTGAACCGCATTCCTCGCAGGTGATTTTACCCGAGAAACAATAGCGGTTGCCGAGCTTTTTCTTTTGCTCATCACTCGGAGAACGGCGTTCAAGCTCCTTTTGTGTCAGCTCAAAAAGCTCACGGCTGATAATCGGTTCGTGGTGGTCACGGATAATAACAAACTCTTCTTCTCCTCGGTTGAGCACCTTTTCGTGGGTTAAATAGTTCGGAGTCAGGGTCTTTTTCTGTACCAGATCACCGCAGTATTTTTCGTTGCGTAGTGTGCGGAGAATTACGGTATTAGTCCAGTTTTTATTGGTAAAGGTTGGTATTCCTTCCTCTTTCAGTTCTCTTGCGATGGTGCAGGTGCCTTTGCGCTCGATTGTGTACTTATGAAAAATCTTACGGACTATCTCCGCACCTTCGGGATTTATGTAAAGCTTACCGTCACGCACATCATAACCAATCATACTTTTGCCGAAAACAACACCCTGTTCCATTCTGCGTTTCTGCCCCCATTTAACACGCTCGGATGTTTTGCGGCTTTCTTCCTGTGCGATTGAAGCCATAATCGTTAATCGAAGTTCTGCATCAGGGTCAAGGGTAAAAAGATTATCGTTTGCAAAGATTACTCCTATACCGTATTCCTTGAGCTTTCGGGTGTAATAAATGCTGTCGAGAGTGTTACGGGCAAAACGGCTGATTTCCTTGGTGATGATTAGGTCATATTTCTTAAGCTGGGCATCAACCATCATTCGGTTGAATGCTTTTCTCTTTTTGGTGCTTGTACCCGTAATTCCCTCATCAACATAAATATCATAAAGCTCCCACATCGGATTTCTTTCGATATATTCCTTGAAATAGCTCTGCTGGTTTGCAAGGGAGTTTGCCTGGTCATTGCTGTCGGTTGAAACACGGCAATAAACCGCAACTTTTAATATTCTGTCCGGCTTAAAACTTGTCATGTCAACACCTCCTGTGTGAGCATAGTGCCATAGTAACCGATGTATATCAATACGATTACTTACCAAATATTCAGGTTAATATTCTCCAGATATCTGACCTGTTCTTCAGTCAGTTTTCCCGCTTGGTAGAGGGATTGGCACAGAGCATTGACAACGATTTTATCGAATTCTTCCTGCTCGTGTTTATTCAGTTGTATTTCAGGCTTTTCAATCATTATGTATTGCTTCTTTTTACGCACCAATCCTTCCACCTCCTTTAGATTTTATTCATCAGCGGGAATTGCTATAACTTATTTGATTTCAAGGGTTAATACCCCGTTTGAATTCCGATTTTTGTGCGTGATACCCTGCGCCGCTGACAATATTGATTAGTCGCAGAGATTTTCACCCCCCTACGGGGTCACGCATAGCTCTTTGCTATGTCATTGACATCGCCTCTGACTTTTGTCCTTTTTGTCACGCTGTCCTTATAGTTGAAACAGTAAAAATAATCATCAAAATAATTAATTATATATACTTTCTCCACCTTGAGGACAAAGGACAAAAAGGACAATAATATGCAAACCCTATGATGCTTTGCGATAAAGGTATGGATTGACGAGATACACTTGTCCCGTTGGTCTGCCCTTTATTGTTGCGGCATCGTTTGATTTAACAGCCAGATAGCCATAATCAATAAGATGGTTTAACACCGATTGAATTGAATCTGCGGTCTTGAAGGTTCTGCAAAGACGCATAATGTCACGCCTGCTGAACTCTACAAATCCGTTTTTGCAGATTGTGTCAAGAACATATTCACTTTGCTTCACAAGCATATCCGCACCCATCAATGAGAATGCCGCCGCTGTGTGTTCAGTGAAATATCTGCCAATTTTTATTGCATTGTTCATCGTTGCTTCATCAACAACAAGCGGTGCATAATCACCACCGAACACACCGAGCCGTAGTGCAGATGCCCTGCAAAGAAGTCCGGCAATATGAAGAACAGCGCCGACAAGCTTACCTGCCCAATCTGCAAAGTCGGCATATTCCGTTTTCAGCTTTGATTCGACCTCGTTTGAATATGACTCAAGCAATCTGTCCGCTTGTGCAGAAAGTGTTATCAGTTCAGGCTCGTCCTTTTCTTCCTCATCAAGCAGTTCGTTTATTCCGCACAAATATTAAGGTTGTATTTTGTTGCATTTATGGTATAATTTTATTAAATAATTCCGTTGAAGTGTATTATGAGCCTGACGGCAACAAAGTTTCCGTTGCCGATATCGCACCGGAGGACAACTGTATATACAGAATGCTGAGCAAGGATAAGTTTTGTTATGGTTGCCGTTCAATTAAAATGGGCGGATATTTTTTTGCAGAAAACATCGACTATGTTCAGTTTCAGCAAAGTTGATGAAAACATTTTTTACTTAACCTTCCAAGACCGCGCCACGGTTATTACAATACAATTCAAGGGCAGCAAAAACAATTTCATAGAATTATAATAAGAGCGACAAACATAAACGAAGTGAAAATATATGCTTATCCAAAAAATTATCAGTTTATTTTTAGTAATCGTCACTTTTTTTGGCTATGTTTTCAACTTTCAGATGCCTCTGAAAGAAACAGATTACAAAATTTCAACTCAAGAGGTTATACGCGATATGGATAAATATGCAGGAATTCATTCGGAAATCAAGAATTGCGGCGGTGTGCCCACACTTTATATCAACGGCGAACCGCACGCTGCAGTTGCATATATGACTTATCTTGAAAAATTCAATGAGTATGACGATTTTGCGGCTGCGGGCTATAAATTCTTTTCTGTGCCCGTTCTGTTTTCGGGCAGATGGATAAGCATTACAGACGGACTGACGCCATTCAAAAAAGGTATTTTTGATGTAAAGGATGCTCCCAATTTTTCGCTATTTGACGAAGCTGTGAAGAAAATTCTTGAAGCTTGTCCCGATGCTTACATAATCCCGAGAGTCAATATCAGTTTGCCCGTCTGGTGGGAAGAAGAAAACCCCGATGAACTGAACATAAAAGACGGCGTACCCTGCAGAGAATCCTTCTATTCGCAGAAATGGCGTGACGATGCGTCGCGGTTTTTGCGCGAATTCACGCAATATGCAAACTCCTGCAAATATGCCTCACATATTGTGGGTTATCAGATTGCAGGCGGACAAACGGAAGAATGGTTTCATTTTGATATGAACGGCGGTTACGGCGAATGCGCAAAAGAAAGCTTCAAAACTTTTCTTGAAGAGTATTACCCCGAAATCGAGTACAAAGGTTTGCCCGATTTAACCTTGCTCGATAAAAAGACAAATTATTTCAACGACGAATATCTTACACGCTATATAGAGTTTGCAAACTTCAAAATCGCTCAAGCCATAAGTCACTTTGCTCGGATTGTAAAAGAGGAAACGGGCAACAATGTTGTTGTAGGTACATTTTACGGCTACACGCTTGAAGTTACCAACCCCTTGCAAGGCAATCACGCACTTAATTACATGTTGAAAGATAAAAACATTGACTTTATCTGTTCACCAAATTCATATATTGGCACTCGTTCTCCCGATATGGACTGGACTGAAATGTACCCTGCCGATTCTGTTCGTCTGCACGGAAAGATGTGCTTTCAGGAATGCGATATAAGAACCCATCTGACTGTTCCTCTTTCTCAGAAAGACCCGTCAACCGACCCCAACGGACTTCTTTCCGCTCCCGTTTGGCAGCCGAGAGAATCAAAGTTTCAGGCCATAAACGAAATTCGAAGATCGTTTGCACGCCAGCTTATAAAGGGCAACGCTCTGTGGTGGTTTGATATGTGGGGCGGTTGGTATGCCGATGACGATATCATGAATGAAATGGCAACCTACAAGAGTATATATGAGCAAAGCTTAACCGATGCCGACAGAAGCTCAAAAGCCGAGGTTGCGGTATTCGTTGACGAAAGTGCCTATAAATATCTCACAAACTGTTCGTTGCGAAACGTTTTCCACACTCAGCGAGAACAGCTCGGTCTTATGGGTACACCGTATGATATATATGATGTTTATGATTTTGAAGCGGTTTACCAAAATTATAAAGCGGTTATTCTGTTATCCGCCGCAAAAACAGCTTATATGGAAAACGCCCGCAACCTTTGCAACACAAACAATATTCCATATATTATGACCTCGCCTCTTAAAGAGAAATTCACGGTAACCGAGCTGAGAGCTTTCTGCAAAGCAAACGGAGTTCATATTTACTGCGAAACCGACGATATTATTTATGTTAATGAAAACTATATCTGCATTTATGCCGTAACAGACGGCGAAAAAACACTTAATATCGGCAAAGAAAGAAATATCAATGAGTTACTCGGCGGCACTTATCAAGGCACTGAAGGCAGCTTTACGATTAAGATGCAAAAGGGCGAAACAAAACTTTTCAGATTTAGTTGATGCATTTTAATCAAAAAGAATTTATGATTAAGCCTGCGTTTGGAAGTTTTTATGGGTTAATACAGTACAAATGGTTTTCCAAATTGCACTTCAAGTCGCTAAAAATAAAATTCGATTTATTTGATTGTTATTTTAGAGATACTTGTGCCATATCCAAGAAAGATATGATTGCTTTTTTGCGGGCAAATTCGTTATATTCTTTAAAGAAAACCATAAAGAACTGTAACAGGAGGAAAACAATGGTCAAAACAACACAAAAAAATTTATGGCAAAAAATTCTGATTATTCTTGTCGGCGGACTTCTGCTTGGATTTTTATGGCGTCTTCGCGGTTCGCGCGGCTGGGGTTCGGAGGCAGGCGTATTTAATGTTGGTTTTGTTTACCTGCTCTTTATCACAACCGTTATGGGTGAACGAAAAAAACTTGATTTAGGCTGGCTTTCATTAACTGCTATGTCCTTTATTCTGACCGTTCCGAGTTGGGGAACAATATTAACCCAGATAACGGGCGTTATCCGTGAAAGTGAAGTTGAGGGTGCAGAGCATATTTTCAGGTATATATCGCCTTTATCGGGTGCATTTATGATGTGTTGTGTCGGCTTCGGTGTGGCAGGTCTGTTCGGAGTGCTGCTCGGCAGAGGTTTCAGTTCTCACCAATGGAAAATAAAAGATTTTATAGTTGTTATCGGTGCATTTCTGATTTTTGATATTGTTTCAAAAGCCAGCATTTCACATTGGATTGTGCAGCTCATTCAGCCCGAAGCTGTTGACCTTTTTGAAGAAGGACTTAAAACAGCAGGCATAGAAGATTCTGCATACAAGGTATTTATGCAGCACTTTGCGGATATTTCCTGGAGCAAAAAGATTATAGGCGGCAGAAATTATTTTTCTGAAATTCAGGCTGTTTCTTCCGCAATCAGAGCTTTGGGTGCAATACTTGCCGCAAGATTTATCGTTAAAGATAAAGTTGCCGCAAAAGTGGGTGCTCTTGTTTGCGGAGCATTCGGTTTATCAATAACGGTTTCCGATTTGTTTTTCTGGTTTACAAAAGGCGGTTACCGTCAGCTCGGAATACAATACGAGGGAGATTTTATATATGCGTGGTCCTGCTGGGAATATTTCACGGGATTTATTGCAGGTGTTATAATCACCGCCGTTCTGTTGTCTTTGAAACAAAGTGAAGATGTTACCGAAATTGCATTTTCAAATCTTTCCGAAAAGCCAAAAAAATTTCTTGTGTTTGCAGCAGGTTTTATAGGTACTGTAGGAGTAAATCTTGTAAGACCTGTTGCAAGGCGTTTCGACAGTTCGGATTCAGTTCAGATTATTGCAATATCCGCAGCGGTTGTTTTAACCGCAATTCTTATAGCATTGCTTGTTAAAAAGGGCGGCATCAACGCAGAGAAGATGGGTATGGAATGGCTTGCAAGGATTTTGCTGCCGGTATTTATAATGTTTATGTTGTTATCATATTTCTTTGTTGCTTCTGCGGAACACAGGGCAATAGTTGAAATCAACACATTGCACAATATTCTCGTTATTATTTCTGCTTTATCGGTGCTCGTGTATTCTTTTGTGTTATTTAAGAAGCGAAGTGACAATAATGTATGAACAACACTGCACCGTAACAGATTACGGAATCGTTTCGTTCGTCAATAAGAATTTACGGAGATGTTTTTATGAGAAAAGAAATTGATATAAATACTTGGGACAGAAAAGAGCATTTTGAGTTTTATTCAAAAATTGCAACACCGCATTACTGCGTTGCGTTTAATATTGATGTAACAAATCTGCTTGCTTTCACAAGAGAGAATAAAATATCTTTTTATTATTCGCTCATATATTTATGCACACGGTCCATAAACGAAATTGACGAATTTCTGCTTGAAACAGAGGATAACAAAGTCTATAAAATCGACCGCCGTGTGCCTTGTTTCACAGATTTGAAAAAAGGTGCAACAAGTTTTCATATGGTGTCGCTTCCCTGCGACGGAGATATTATTGAGTTTGCAAAAAATGCACGCAAGGAAAGTGAAAATAATCCGTTATCGGTATATTCTCTCGGCGGATTAAGAGAATCGCAGATTGTTTTTTCGTGCATCCCTTGGGCGGATATCACTATGTGTTCAAACGAGCGTGATTACACCGACCCGAAGCTCAAAGACGACACCGCACCGATTCTCGTCTGGGGTAAATATACAGAGCAAAACGGCAAGTACATTATCAATATGACACTCGATGTAAATCACCGATTCATTGACGGGTATTTCGTTGGTCAGTTCGTTCAGAAGCTTGAAGAGAAAATCTCAGAGCTTAATTGAGTTCGACAAATTAGAATTTGACAAGGTAATATTATGATTACATATTCGATAATTATGTTTTTGACAGCGACACTTTTTGTTGTGATAGGTATTGCAATATATCGGGGAAAAACCAATTTGATTCATGATTATCATCAAACAAACGTTATCGATAAATCCGCATATGGAAAATCTTTTGGAAAAGCTATGTTTGTTATCTCAACGGCACTTTTGCTCAGCGGAATAGTAAGTCTGCTGGGAGATTCGGAAAAGATTACATTGGTTGCGGTTGCAGTATTAATTGTTGGATTAATAATCGGATTTATCTGCATTTTTTGC
>JAZQGE010000042.1:0-10431 GCA_045539895.1 Acutalibacteraceae bacterium | reverse complement strand
ATGAAGCGCATGTTGTTGACAAGACATGTCCTGCAGGTGTATGTAAGGGCCTTGTTCGCTACTATATCGATGCTGAGAAGTGTATCGGCTGCGGTATGTGTGCAAGAGCTTGTCCTGCAGATGCAATCGCAAGAACAGATTACATTGCACCCGGTCACAAACTCGCTTCCTTTGCAATCAATCCTGAGAAGTGTGTCAAGTGCGGTGCATGTATGGATTCCTGTAAGAAGATTCAGGCTATTTATAAGAAATAAACGAAAGGAGTGTGCCATAAATGGAAATGGTAAATATCAAAATCAACGGCATGCCCTTAAGTGTGCCTAACGGTATATCAATTCTTGAGGCAGCACGTTATGCCGGTATCGAAATCCCGACTCTCTGCTACCTTAAGGACATTAACGAGATCGGCGCATGCCGTATCTGTATGGTAGAGGTAAAGGGTGCAAGAAGCCTTGTTACCGCTTGTGTATACCCCGTAAATGAGGGTATGGAAGTGTTCACAAACACAGAGAAGGTAAGACAGTCACGCAAGATGACACTTGAGCTTATCCTCTCAACTCACAGAAAAGAGTGCCTTTCCTGTATCCGTTCCGGCAACTGTGAGCTCCAGAAGCTTTGCAAGGAGTTCGGTGTTGACGATGAGAACGCATTTGCAGGTGAGATGCCCGCATTCGAGTTTGACGATTCCGCTGCTCACATGGTAAGAGATAACAGCAAGTGTATCCTTTGCCGCCGCTGCGTTGCTGCATGTAATCAGCAGAAGGTAAGCGTTATCGGCGCAAACGCACGCGGTTTCGATACACACATCAGCTCCGCTTTCGATAAGGACCTTGCTGATGTTTCATGTATCTCCTGCGGTCAGTGTATTGTTAACTGCCCGACAGGCGCTATTTATGAGAAGGATGACACAGCTGCTGTATTTGCTGCAATCAATGATCCTGAGAAATTTGTCATTGTCAACACAGCTCCATCAATCAGAGTTACTCTCGGTGAGTGCTTCGGCATGAGCATTGGCTCAAATGTTCAGGGTAAGATGGTTGCTGCTCTGCGCAGACTCGGCTTTGACAAGGTTTTCGATACAGACTTTGCTGCTGACCTTACAATCATGGAAGAGGGTTATGAGCTTATTGACAGAGTCAAGAACGGCGGCACTCTCCCGATGATTACTTCCTGCTCACCCGGTTGGATCAAGTACTGCGAGCACTACTATCCCGACCAGCTCAATCACCTTTCAACCTGCAAGTCACCCCAGCAGATGTTCGGTGCAATCACAAAGACATGGTATGCTCAGAAGATGGGCATTGACCCGAAGGACATCGTTGTTGTC
Organism: Acutalibacteraceae bacterium; assembly: GCA_045539895.1. Taxonomy (GTDB): domain Bacteria; phylum Bacillota; class Clostridia; order Oscillospirales; family Acutalibacteraceae; genus UBA8612. The sequence goes on along the minus strand of JAZQGE010000042.1, from coordinate 9,104 downwards.
GGCATTATGCCCTGTACAGCAAAGAAGTTCGAAACAAAGCGCGACAATCAGGCGGCATCAGGCTATCCGGATGTTGACTACGCTCTTACAACACGCGAGCTTGCACGCATGATTGAAACAGCAGGTATCTACTTCAACCACCTTCCCGACGAAGAGTTTGACAATCCGCTCGGCGAAGGCACAGGCGCAGCTGTTATCTTCGGTGCAACAGGCGGTGTTATGGAAGCAGCTCTGCGTACAGCTGTTGAAGTTCTCACAGGCGAAGAGCTTGAAAGTGTTGACTTCACAGAGGTAAGAGGTCAGGGCATCAAAGAGGCAACTTACAAGGTTGCAGGCATGGACATCAAGGTTGCAGTTGCCAGCGGCGCTGCAGCAGCACATGAGATTATGGAAAAGGTTAAAGCAGGCACTGCTGATTACCAGTTCATCGAAATCATGGGCTGTCCCGGTGGATGTGTAAACGGCGGCGGTCAGCCGATTCAGTCCGCAGTTGTTCACAACTTCGTTGACCTTAAGGGCAGACGCGCAGCAGCTCTTTACGAGGCTGACAAGAACCTTCCCAAGAGAAAGTCACACGAAAGCGAAGCTGTTAAGAGAATCTATGCAGAGTTCCTTGGCGAGCCCAACAGCCACAAGGCACACGAGGTTCTCCACACAAGCTATGTAAAGAGACCCAAGTATCAGTAATTATATAATTTATAAACATTATATATAAAAGTAATCAGCCCGTGAGGATTTTTCCCCACGGGCTGAGTTTTTTTGATCAGTACCAAAGAAAACCAAACAACATTATTCTTATTATCCATTGCCACCATGAATAGACAATTTCAATTTCTATTTCGACACAGCAGTCTTCATATCTGACGGTTAATGCCTGTTTACCCAAAATATTGCTGTCAAATCCTTCTACAGTTATGTCGTAGGTATCATCAACTGTTTTGGTTGTTGAGTCAGGATAGGTGATAAGCATTTCAATGCCGCTCAAATCAACATTTGGGGAACGGTAAAAATATTTTGTCTTGTTGGGAAGCTTCGTTATCTCTGCTGAAGCGGCAGGCAAAAGGATTTCAAATTCACTGAATTTACTGACTTCAAAAATCATAAAGCCTTTTTCAATTTTCATTGTTCCGTCAGCCGTTGATAATTTTTCTCTGCCGCCGTTTGCAAATCGGTGGTAGACTACAAAGTCAGTTCTGTTCTGATAACCGTCAGGTATGGGGATTTTTATTGTGACTGTAAAGCCTTCGTTCGGCTGAACAACATTGCCGTTTGCATCTGCGGTTTTAATGTTGAATAATCCAATCTGCTTGTAGGTTTTGCCTTCAACCATGTAAACACCGCCGGGCTCTCTGTCAGCTTTTATTTCGTTGACTTCAAGTGCAACCTCTTCACTGAAACAGTCAGGTGAATATGATGCTGAAACACCGTGCTTATTGCTGTTTGTTGTATGATATTCTCTTGTAAGTTTTTTAGTACAGCCATTATTACTGCAGACAGCAGTTTCGCTGAGTGCATCTTCATCGGGAATATATTCTCCGAATTTGTGACCGATTTCAGGAATGTTTTCTGTATAACGGTGCGGACAAACTGTACAGTTGTATTTTTTGTATCCGCTTTCTTCGCAGGAGGCATTTTTTTCAGCCGTTAACTCATGTGTGTGTTTGTGCTCATAATGAACGGTTGCTTTGGGAAATGAACCGTTATCATTTTCTATAGTTACACCTTCCCATGCATTCCGGTCTCCGTCATAGTAAATGTCGGTTATAGAATCAGCAAGCACAAAAGTAAACCTTTCAAATTTTGTTACATTTGAAGGAACAAATATACTTGTAAGCTTTTCACACGAACTGAAAATACGGTACCCCATACTTTTTAAAGAGGTTGGTAAAGAGATGCTTGTCAGATTGTAACAGCCTGCAAATGCAATGTCACCTATATGAGTAACTGAATCCGGAATGTGTATGTCTGTCAGCTTTTCACAGGCAAAGAAACCGTTTGAACCAATGGTTTCAAGTGTTTCGGGCATATCTACACTTACAAGATTGACCGCGAAATTGAAAGCCCCCAAGCCTATATTTTTTACACCATAAGGGATAACATAACTTGTTTCTTCTTTTCCTACAGGGTATGCAAGAAGTGTAGTTTTATCTTTGTTAAAAAGAACACCGTTTTCGTCGGCTGTCATGTAGGGATTTTCAGGGTCAACGGTAATGCTTTTTAAATTGTTGCACTCAACAAAAGCGGTCATATCAACAACCGGTGAGCCTTTTCCAAAGTGAACGGTTTCAAGCTGTACACAGTAATAAAAAATTTCATCTTCTATATCCGTGACAGTGTCCGGAATGGAAACGGATTTAAGATAGGGGCAGTAAGCAAATGCATAAGCACCTATGCTTTCAATACCGTTACAAAGTATTAGCTCGGACAGCATATCGCAGTCGATAAAAGCTGCTGAATCGATTCTTTTTACATTTTCCGGAACTGTAAAAGCTGTCATACTGTCACAGTGTGAAAAAGCATCGCTGCCAATTTTTGTTACGGTGTCTGCAATGTTGACCGATACAAGGTTGGTACAATTTGCAAAAGCTTTTTCGCCGATTGCAGTGACACCGCTTTCAATTTTTACGGAAAAGATGTTGTTTTTGATGTCCTTCCACGGAACATCACTGCTTGATGTGTAATCTTCCATAGCTCCTGTGCCGTTTACGGTTAACTTACCGTCTGTGCTGTCGAAACTCCAGTTTACGCTTTCGCCGCAAGTGCCGATTAGCGTTTCACTCGCAAGAGCATATGGCTGTACTGAAGAAAAAAGTAGAAAGAAAGTCAATGTAAGTGCTAAAAAATTAAATAGCTTGTTTTTCATAGTGATATTACCTCCTCATTTACAGTTCTGCTGTGAATGTATATGTTTTACCTTCCTCGGCAACGGTATCTACACCGTCACCGTAAATTCCTGCCATTGCCTCATAGCCGTTTTGGCTGACAAGCTCAATCAGATAATCCCGTGTGAGATTTGTTCCTGCTTCAACACTCACGGTTATTGTGTCAACAACTTTGTCATCATAGTCCGTAACCTCAATAATGAGTGTTGCGGGAGCAGATGTGGTTTGGGGCGCAGTTGTTGCTTCAATAAGTATGCTTTGTTTTGTGGTTGTTTCAATCGGTTTTGGAGCGGTGGTTGCAGCAGCCGTCGTTTTCTGTTCGGTTGTTGTTTCGCAGACAGTTGTCTGAACCTGTGTTGTAACCGTCCCTGAGGTTGTAGATACAGCTGTGGTTGGGTTGGGGTTGGTTGTGGCTTTTTCAGTTGTGCTGTGCGGAACTGTTGTGAGCAAGACAACCGGCAGTTCGCTTTCAAATTTTGAAGTTGTTTCGCCCGAAGGCTGTTCTTCGCTGAAAAACTCACTGCTTATTTCAGGTGAAGCTGTTGTTACGGCTTCTGCATATAAGCCCGTTGTTGAATTTTGCTCTGAGTTGTGCTTTATTACTGCTACCGTACCTGCGGCTGTGCCTCCGACAAGTGTGACAGCTGCAGCGCCTGCGGCAATTTTTTGTGCTACGGATATTGCTGCAAGCTTTACAGCGGCACCCGTGCCTGTTGCTGCCGCTGTTGAAGCACCTGCGGCAGATGCAACTGCCGCAGAATTGCCGACCGCAGTCATAACTGCTGCGGAAGCGGCGCTCGCGGAAAATGCGGCACAGACCGCCAGAGAAGACCTGTTAAGTGCCCATACAATAATACCGATGGGTGCGGCACTGAACAGAGCGGCTTTGCCAAGTTTCTCAAACTTGATTTTGAGGTCCTTTCTTGCTGAGAAAAGTCGATTCTTAACTGTGCTGACCGGAATCTCAAGGCTTTGAGCAATTTCATTCACACTCATCTGTGCGTAATATTTCATAATCACACAAGCGCGTTTTTCTGCTGTAAGCTCATCAATTGCCGTCATAACCTGTGCACACAGCTCGTCTTTATCAACATTTTCTTCAGGATAAAAGGCTGTGTTTTCTTCTGCGGCAGAATCAAATATCTCGTTTTCAATGCTTTCAAAAAACAACTTGTTCTTCCTCCTGAGCAAGTCCTTGCTTTTGTTTGCGGCAATCTGATAAAACCAGCTTGTAAAATTTTGGGCAAGGTCAATTTTATCAATTTTCTCAAGCATTTTTATGTATGTTTCCTGCAGAATATCTTCTGCATCCTGTTCGTTCTGAACGATTTTATAAATGAAAAAATATGCCTGACCGTTTGTTAATTTGTATAGCTCATTAAAAGCTTTTTTGTCGCCTTTTTTGATTTTTCGAATCAGCTTATTGTATTTTTCATTGTTCTTTTTCATGCTGTCACCGTCAGAGAATTAAGTTGTTTAAATATATAATAACATTTTTATAATATAAATCAAAGCAAATTATCTTTTTCACTCTTTATACGATTAAAGCTGTGATTTGGTCTGTGTTTTTTGAAAAAAAAACGACCCTGCTTTAAGCAAGGTCGTTATGGTGGACGTTAACGGACTTGAACCGCTGACCACTCGCACGTCAAGCGAGTGCTCTACCAACTGAGCTAAACGTCCATATGTTTTCACAACGTTGGATATTATAACTTACAAAACCCGATTTGTCAATAGACTTAAGTAAAGTTTTTGCGGTTTTATTTATTTCTTTAAAAATAAAAGCCTGCGTATGAACTTAATCATACGCAGGCACTGTGTTTTATTTAATCGGCGCTGACTGCATACCGTAGCAGTTTTCTGCAACAACCTCAAGTGTATATTCGCCGTCGGGCAAGTTTTCAAGCTCGATTGTAACCGTTTCGGGTACATCGTAGATATAATATTCTGCAAGAGCTTTGCCTACGGGCGTTCTGTTACCGCTTGCATCAACAGCATAGGCTCTGTAGATGAAAATCGGCATACCGTCCTTTGATTCTGCGGCAGCAAATGTAACCTTGTTTCTCTTTACTTCAAGCTTTGTGCCTTCTTTGAATTCGGGTGTTTCTGAACGCACAAACTGCTGAAGGGGAGTGTATTTGCGCTCGTAGGGAGTGAGGAGTGTGTATTCACAAAGATACTGCTCAGCCTCAAGGTCAACTGCTCTGAAGCGCATGCGGTTGTTCGCATCAACCTCTACAACCCAGAAGCTTGCAACCTTTTTATGTCCGTCGGGATGTACTGTGCGCTCATCATCAACAGTCAGCTCAACATAGTAAAGTCCGCCTGTGCCAAGCGCTGTGAATTCGCCCTGCCAGATTGAGCGGGGGTCATTGATCGGATAGTGTGAGTGACCTGAGAAGTGTACAACCTGCGGATAATCTTTGAAAATGTCGGCAAAATCAGCTACACCCCAACCGTCAAAGTCGGAGCTGCCGTAAACTGTTTTTGCGACATGCTCGTGATGCATTACAAAAATGGGTTTGAGAGGATCATCCTTTTTCGCTTCGTTAAGCTGCTTGACAAGCCATTCTCTCTGGTACTGGCTGTAATGCTCACCCGATGTTGAGGAAACGGAAATTCCAATGAAATGGAAGCCGTTTATAACCTCATGAAAGTCTGTGGGCTGACCTGTGATTGATGTGAAATATTCGCCTGCGGCAGTGTTGCCCATTGAGCTGCTGTCGTGTGATTTGGCAATAACGGAAAGTGCTTTTGTACCGCCCTTGAGAACAGCATCCTGAGCAGCCTTGAAGCTTGCAAAGCCAAGCTTTGTACCGTCATCGGTCAGGTCACCTGCCATAAGCACGGCATCGAGCTTTTTGTATTCTTCATCGTTTTCGGCAATTTCGTAGCCAAGCTTAATCATTTCTTCAATGCGGGTTGTCTGTCTGTCGCCGATGGTTGCAACATGAGAGTCGCTGCTGATTATAAAGCGCATGACCGGTGTGAATTCGCCTGTGTCAGCAGGTGCTGTGGGGCTGACAGAAATCGACATAAGTGAGCCGAAAAATGTCAGAAAAGAAAGAAAAAATGCTATAATTCCATTCATACATATTATCTCCTTTTTTTATTTTTTTTAATTATAACATTTTGAAAATAAAATACAATATCCTTATAATATATTATCCTCAGATTAGTAAATTTAATTGACTGATAGGGCTTTTTGTAGTAAAATATAATAAGCTAAAAGTATAAGGAAAGGATGAAGGACATGGCTCAGTATATTCTCGCACTTGACCAGGGAACAACAAGCTCAAGGGCAATTGCATTTGACAAATGCGGCAGAATTGCCGCAAGTGCACAAAACGAGTTTGACCAGATTTATCCTCAGGCAGGTTGGGTTGAACATGACCCGATGGAAATACTTTACAGTCAGTTTCATTCAATTACTTCTCTGTTTGCGAAGGGCACTGTTAAAGCTGAAGAGATTGCCGCGATAGGTATAACCAACCAGCGCGAAACCACAATCCTTTGGGACAAGACAACGGGTAAGCCTGTATACAACGCAATCGTCTGGCAGTGCCGACGCACGGCAGACTACTGTGAAAAACTCAAGGCAGAGGGGCTTGGCGAATATATCAAACAGCATACAGGTTTGCTTATTGATGCCTACTTCTCCGGCACGAAAATTAAATGGATTCTGGACAATGTGCCGTCAGCTAAAAAGCTTGCGGATGAAGGCAATCTGCTTTTCGGCACTGTTGAAACGTGGCTTATATGGAACCTGACAGGCGGCAAGGCTCATGTGACAGATTATTCTAATGCATCACGAACAATGCTGTTTGATGTTGACAAGCTCTGCTGGGATGAATATCTCTGCGAAAAAATGGGAATACCAATGTCAATACTCCCCAAGGCTGTGCCTTCAAGCATGAACTATGGTACGGTTGCCGCAGGCATCCTGGGTCTTGAAGCGCTTGCAGGTGTGCCGATTTGCGGTGCAATAGGCGACCAGCCTGCAGCACTTTTCGGTCAGGGCTGCTTTAAGCCCGGTCAGGCAAAAAACACCTACGGTACAGGCTGTTTTCTTCTTATGAATACCGGCGAAAGCCGTGTTGAATCAAAAAGCAACCTGCTTTCAGGTGTTGCCTGGGGTATAGGTGATAAGGTTGAATATGCTCTTGAAGGCTCTGCTTTCAATGCAGGCAGTGTTATAAAGTGGCTTCGCGATGAGCTTCATATGGTCGATACGGCTCGCCGCTGTGACGAACTTGCAGAAACGGTTGATAACGCAAACGGAATTTACCTTGTGCCCGCCTTCACAGGCCTTGGTGCACCGTATTGGGATATGTACGCAAGAGGCTGCATTGTAGGACTTACAAGAGGTGTTAACAGAGCGCATTTCTGCCGCGCTGTTCTTGAAAGCATTACCTATCAGATGACAGACCTGCTTGAAGCAATGACAGCTGACTCAGGCATTGAGCTCAGCGAGCTTCGTGTTGACGGCGGCGCATCCGTAAGCGATATTATGATGCAGATTCAGGCGGATATGATCCGAACAACAGTTGACAGACCTAAAACAGTTGAAACGACTGCACTTGGTGCCGCTTATCTTGCCGGTCTGTGTGTCGGATACTGGAAAGACACTGCTGAAATTGAGTCAAACCGCGAGGTTGACACTGTCTTTACGCCGAAAATGGATAAGTCAGAACGCGACAGGCTTTATAAAGGCTGGAAAAAAGCAGTTGAAAGAGCTAAGAATTGGGAAGAACCCGATGAATTATAAATTAAGCTGATTAAAAACTTTATATAAGGAGTGTATAAAAATGGCAAAGGTTGTTCTTGATTGGAAAACCCTGCATGACTTCACAAAAGATGCATTTATGGGTGTAGGTGTTCCTGAAGAGGATGCAGAGATTGTTGTTGACATTCTTCTCGAATCCGACAGACGCGGTATCGAGTCACACGGCTGCAACCGCTTTAAGCCCATATATATCGACAGAATCAATGCCGGTATTCAGCAGCCCGTAACAAACTTTGAAATTCTTAAGGAAACACCGACAACGGCAGTTGTTGACGGCCACCACGGCATGGGTCAGGTTATAGGTCACAAGGCTATGAGCATGGCTATTGCAAAGGCTAAGGAATACGGAATGGGTATGGTTGCAGTACGCAATTCCTGCCACTACGGTATCGCAGGCTACTACACCACTATGGCAACTAAGGCAGGCTGTATCGGTATGACAGGCACAAACGCACGTCCTTCTGTTGCTCCCACTTTCGGTGTTGAAGGTATGTTTGGCACAAACCCCCTTACAATCGGTATTCCCACTGACGAAGAGTTCGATTTTAATATTGACTGCGCTTCTTCAATTACACAGAATGGTAAGGTTGAATATTATGAGAGAATCGGCGAGGATGTTCATCCCGGAACAATAGTTGACCTTGAGGGTAAGCCTGTCGAAGGTGATGCAGGTGTTGCGCTTAAGATGATACGCGGCGGTACAGCTGCACTTACAACTCTCGGCGGTATCGGTGAAGAGCTTGGCGGCTACAAGGGCTTCGGTTATGCTATGGTAGTTGAGCTTCTTTCAGCTGTTCTTCAGGACGGTTGGTACGGCAAGGCGCTCGACGGTAAGGATGAAAACGGTAACATCCGCCCCTATCATCTCGGTCACTTCTTTATTGCTATTGACACAAATCACTTCCTTGGCGAAGAAATCTGCCGTAAAAAGTCCGGCGACATTATTCGCTCAGTTCGCGCTTCCAGAAAAGCACCCGGTGCAGAGCGCATTTACACCGCAGGTGAAAAGGAGTGGCTTGTATGGCAGCAGCGTAAGGACAGCGGTGTTCCGATCAACGAGTCGGTTCAGGCTGAATTCTGTAAGGTGCGCGATGACCTCAAGCTCGATTACAAGTTCCCCTGGGAAGAGTAATAGAGAATAGTTATTAGAGAATAGTTATTAGAAAAAGGACGATAAAAATGGATTACGCAAAAGAATCACTCCGCCTCCACTATGAGTGGAAGGGTAAGGTAGAGGTTACCGCACGCGCAAAGGTACAGGATAAAGAATCACTTTCTCTTGCCTACACCCCCGGCGTTGCACAGCCCTGCCTTGAAATTCAGAAGGATATAAACAAAAGTTATGAGCTGACACGCCGCTGGAACACGGTTGCGGTTATCACAGACGGCACAGCCGTTCTCGGTCTTGGTGACATCGGCCCTGAGGCAGGTATGCC
>JAZQGE010000041.1:0-20356 GCA_045539895.1 Acutalibacteraceae bacterium | reverse complement strand
CGGCAAAGTTATAATGGAGTTTTCGGGCAAAGAGCTTATCAAGGGCGAGCCTGATGCATCTTCATTCCCCTCGGGCGGTCTGCGCGAAACATTTGAAGCACGCGGCTACACCGCATGGGACCCCACATCTTATGCGTTTATTAAAGATGACTCACTTTGTATTCCAACAATTTTCTGTTCATTCGGCGGTGAGGTGCTCGACAAAAAAACTCCTCTGTTGCGTTCAATGGAGGTTGTAAATGCCAAGGCCGTGCGTCTGCTCAGGCTTATGGGCGACGAAGAGGTTACCCGTGTAAGCTCAACCGTCGGTCCGGAGCAGGAATATTTCCTTGTCGATAAAGAAACATATAAAAAGCGCCGCGACCTTGTTATCACGGGCAGAACACTTTTCGGTGCAAAGCCGCCTAAGGGTCAGGAGCTTGATGACCACTATTTCGGTGTAATCAAGCCCAGAGTCAAGGCTTTTATGAAAGAGCTCAACGAGGAGCTGTGGAAGCTCGGTGTTTATGCAAAGACAGAGCACAACGAAGCTGCACCCGCTCAGCACGAGCTTGCTCCTGTTTTCACAACGGGTAACATTGCTGCTGACCATAACCAGCTGACAATGGAAATTATGAAAAAAGTTGCTGACCGTCACGGCCTTGCCTGCCTGCTTCACGAAAAGCCGTTTGCAGGTGTCAACGGAAGCGGCAAGCACAACAACTGGTCACTTTCCACTAATTACGGCAAAAACCTTTTCAAGCCCGGCAAAAAGCCGCAGGATAACAAAACCTTCCTCGTCTGCCTTTGCGCAGTGCTTGAAGCAGTTGATATAAGTCAGGACCTTCTGCGTATTGTTTCCGCATCTGCGGGCAATGATCACCGCCTCGGTGCGGCAGAAGCTCCGCCTGCAATCATCTCAATGTTCCTTGGCGATGAGCTTACAGAAATTCTTGAAGCAATTGAACGCGGTGAACACGGTGAAAACAAGAAGGCGGAAACAGTTGTTACGGGTGTTGAAGTGTTGCCCGATTTTAAGAAGGACACAACAGACCGTAACCGCACATCACCCCTTGCATTCACAGGTAACAAGTTCGAATTCCGTATGCTCGGTTCATCCTTCTCGATTGCCGATGTTAACACGGTTATCAACACATCTGTTGCCGATGTTTTTGACCGCCTTGCAGACAGACTTGAAGGCGCAGAAAACATTGATTCTGAGATTGACAAGTGGATGGCTGAAACAGTTACTGCTCACAAGCGCATTATTTTCAACGGTAACAACTACACACAGCAGTGGGTTGAAGAGGCACACCGCAGAGGTCTGTTTGATCTTAAAACAACTGCGGATGCAGTTCCGCATTTTGTAAGCGAAAAGAATGTTGAGCTGTTTACAAAGCACAAGATTTTCACAAAGAGCGAGATTACTTCGCGCTGTGAGATTATGCTTGACAGCTATTGTAAGGTCCTTCATATCGAGGCACTCACAATGCTTGAGATGGCACGCAAGGAGATTATGCCGGCTGTTGTTACCTACACAAACGAGGTTGCAAAGAGTGTTAAGCTCAAAAAGGAAATCGGCATAGACTGCGAAAAAGATGCTTCGCTCAAACTTTGTCGAAAGCTTTCTCAGCTTTCGGACGAGCTCTATACCAAAACAGAAACTCTTGACAGCGCGGTGGTCGGTCTTGAACATTCGGTAAGCAGTCTTGAAGCTTCGGCTTATTGCCGCGATGAACTTGTGCCCGCAATGAACGCACTCCGTGCAGTTGCAGACGAGCTTGAAACAATTGTTGCAGAGAAATACTGGCCCTATCCCACATACAGCGAACTGCTGTTCAATGTATAATTCAAACGGAGATGTATGTCTGGCATACATCTCCGTTTTTGGCATGAAAAAAGCGACTTGCAATAAGCAAGTCGCTTAATTTTTATTCTTCTGTTGTTACAACAGGCTTCTTAGGCTCAATCTTGCCGTATCTGCTGGCTGTTGAAATGTCGGAACGGGGGCTGCGCTGAGGCTGCTGAGGAGCAGACTGTGCAGGCTTATTGCCTCCTCTGTTTCCGCCACGGTTGTAGCCGCTGCGGTTACCGCCTCTGTTGTTGTAACGGCGGTTGTCCGGATTTGTGGGCTTGAAGCCCTCTGCAAGTGTGATAACAACCTTGCGCTCGCTGTCTGAGCCGACGGAGTGAGATTCAACACCTTCAATTTCCTGAATTGCTGTGTGGATGATTCTGCGCTCATAAGGGTTCATCGGGTCGAGAACGGCATTTCTGCCGTTGCGAAGAACTTTAGCTGCATTTCGCTTTGCAAGCTCGCGGAGGGTTTCAGCGCGCTTTTCGCGATAGTTGCCGATGTTGATTGATACACGCTTGTAGTTTTCCTTGCCCTTGTTCAGATAAAGACGCACAAGGTACTGGATTGCATCAAGTGTTTCGCCTCTTCTGCCGATAACTACACCGTAGTTATCTCCGCAGTCAAGCTCAATTGCGATGCCGTCTTCCTCCTCTGCAAGCTCAATTTCACACTCTGTGATACCGAGACCCTTGAGGATTGAACGGATGTATGCCTTTGTGCCCTCAAATGCTTCAGGGTTTGCAACGGGCTTTCTGACGGCAGGCTGTGCAACAGGTGCCTTTGCTGCAGGAGCAGGCTTGTTAACCTTCTTTTCTTTTGCTGAAGGAGCAGGCTTTGCAACGGGCTTTTCATCGGGAATTTCGTAGTATGCTTTAACCTTGGCAGGAGTTTCCTTGCCAAAAATACCGAATGCCTTTTTTTTGGGCATTTCGACAACTTCAAATTTTACATCTGCTTCAAACGGTGCATTGAGCTGAGTAGCAGCATTTTCGCGAGCTTCGTCAACCGTTTTGCCGATGCCGATTGCTTCTTTAATCAAATTTTTTTACCACCTTAAGTGTTTATTGTTCGCGTTTCTTTTCCGCCATAATTTTTGTGTTGATTTCCTTTGAGCGGCGGTAGATAGTTTCTTCGACCATGGTTTTTGCTATAACTTTTTCTGCACTGTAGAAATGGCCGACAATCAAAGTCTGGATGAAAGAGTAAACATTGTTGATAATCCAGTAAATACCGATAGCAGCAGGGAACATAGTTACGAAATAAAGCGAGAAAAGGGGCATACCGAATGTCATGCAGCCCATTGTGGGATTCTTTGCTGCTGCTGGGTTGGTGCGCTTCTGGCGGATATGGCCGAGAAGTGAAGTTGCAATTGATGTTACAAATGAAAGTACGGGAATAATTGCGAGAAGTGTCAGCGGCTTGAAAGAGGGATTCTGGCTGAGAGAATAGCCAAAGAAATTGAATTCTTCTTCGCCGAATGCGCGAATCTGCTCAAGTACGGATACATCTACACCCTTGCTGAGCGCCGCGTCCCATATTTTTTCAATGTTGTCAATAACCGAAATTTCAATCATACGTGCATTGGTGGAAGCTTTTTCTGCTGCTTCACCAAGACCTGTAGCAAGGTCAGTAAGAATTTTAAGTGCATCTTTTGAAATGCCTACTGCATAGGTGAGTGGTTTGTAAACTGCACCGTAAAGACCGAAAATAACGGGAAACTGGATAAGCATAGGCAGACAGCCCATGTTCATCGGGTTGAAGCCTTCGCGCTGATAAAGAGCCTGCTGCTCTTCCTGGATTTTCTGCTGTGCGTTCTTGTCGCCTTTGTATCTTTCCTGAATTCTGCGAAGCTTGGGCTGCAGGCGCGTCTGTGTTGCTGTGCCTTTCTGTTGCTTGATTGCGCTGGGCAGAAGAATGAGTTTAACGAGAAGCGCAAAAAGACCGATAGCTACAAAGTAGTTATTGACAAGCTTGTAAAGCAGTCCGAGCACAAAGCCGAACGCATCGTAAAGAAGCTCCATTATTTGTCCTCCGTGTGGTTTTTCTTAGGCGGAACGGGGTCGTATCCGCCGGGGAACAAAACATTGCACCTCAAAAGCCGGCGAATAGCCAGCAGACTGCCGAAAAACAAGCCGTGCTCTTCTATTGCCTGCATCGCGTATTGCGAGCAGGTGGGATAGTAGCGGCACATGGGTGGCTTGTACGGCGATATTTTTTCGCGATAGAAGCGGATTAACCGCAGCACTGCTTTTTTCATGAGTGGATAACACCCGCCTGCTTCAAATGGTTGAAAATAATTGTTTCAAGCTGAGTGCTTTTGAGGTATTTTGTTTTGTTTCTTGCGACAAAAACGATGTCCCAGTTGCCGTCAGCCTCAGGCATAACCGCGCGGAACGCCGCCCTTATCACTCTGCGGGAGCGGTTGCGTTCAACTGCATTGCCGATTTTTTTGCTCGTCGTAATTCCGACACGACAAATTCCCGCACGGTTTCTTGAAACATAAGTAACCAGTGCAGGATTTGTATAGACCTTGCCGCGGCTGTATGCACGGCGGAAGTCCGTATTGCAATTTAAAGAAGTGATAGTTGAAGCCATAACCGTTGCCCTTGTGAGCTCTTACCCGATATTAGTAAGAGAGCTGCTTTCTGCCCTTTGCTCTGCGGCGGGCGAGAACCTTACGGCCGTTTCTGTCCGCCATTCTCTTGCGGAAGCCGTGCTCCATCTTGCGATGACGCTTCTTGGGCTGATAAGTCCTTTTCATTCTTACATAACCTCCATTCAAGGTGTGATTTGCGACCTAAGCGGAAAAAAGCATATTGGGCTTATACCCCACTTTAGACCTTACAAGGTGCTATTATATAACAAAACCGGGTGCTGTGTCAACCTTTTTTTGCTTTTCATTACATCTTGCGACTGACACTGCGCCGCTACACAATATGGGGTTTTAGTTATACTTTAAAACAATATTATAATGGAACTTTTGCTTTGTTGCGAAAATACTCACGCAGAAATTTTCTGGTTATCAGATGAAAAAGACCACGGGAGAGGTAGCATCCCGTGGTCTGTCACATTATGGAGTGTAATTTATTTTACAAGCTCTTCAAATGCATTCATAAGAATTGAGCCGGATGAACGGCTGAAAGCGATTGTTTCCTGATAGTGGTCACCGAAGGGCTGCATATCGTCAAAGAAAATCATGCAGTAATCGTTATCGTTGAGGATGTAGCCGATTTCATCGTTGCAAAGACCGAAGCAGAGGAGGACATCATCCTCACCGATGTTAAGTGACTCTGCGCAGGATTTGCCGTTGAAATCTGTGCCGGAGAATGAATTCTCAGCATCCATTGTAGCACCGCCGTAAATAAGCTCAGGGCTGATTTCTCCGGGCATCATGGCAACCTTGATGTTCTTGCCGAACTCAACATAGCCGATTTCTGTGGGTGTACTGTATGTGCCGTTCTTGTTGTCGAGAATTCTGTGGTTTACAAGACCCATCTTGCCGACGAGAAGGAGAACGGGGTTTTCAACAGTTACAATAACTTCCTTGCAAGCGATGTTGAGAATGGGATCAACCTTAACTTCGTCAACCTTTTCCCAGCCCTCATACCAGATTGAGTAGTGCTCGCCTGCGTTTGCAATTTCCTTCTGAAGCTGTTCGTTGTTCTTTACATAGTCGCTTTCGAGAACTTCATCAAGAGTCTTGTTCATGCTCATTGTGATGTAAGCAAGCTCCTTGCCGTAGCGGTCAGCCTGCTGCCAGCGAGCTGTCATTTCAACATCGTCGTTTGTCGGGCCTCTGTCGGAGTAGATGCCGAGTGTAGCGCCGATGATGGGCATGAAGTTGTAGCCGTACTTGGAAAGAGTCTGATTCATGGCTGCGGTGTAGTCGCCGGAGAGCTGTTTACCTGAGCTGTCGTCTGTCTTAAGACCTGTGATGTAGGGGTGAGCAGGCTCATTTACAATATATGTTTCTTTGCCCTCTGCTGTGGGGTCAAAACGGAACACATACATGTTACCGTCGTAAAAACCGGGATCTTCATCGTAAAAAGCGGAATCACGGTCGTCAAAGAAATATTCTTTGCAGTCCTTAACGCTAAGTGTAAGCTCGCCTTCCTTCATGTCTGCAACAGCCTTCTTGACAGAATCAGCTGTGCGCTCCTTGAGAAGGTCCATGAACTTTTCATCGGGTCCGGGGATTGTCTTGAAAATAAGCTGGTTGTTGAGAGCTGCAAGTGTGTTGTTTGCCATCTTGAGGAAGAAGGGATTCCACAGACCCATAGTGTCAATCTCACTGTGGCAGTGTGTTGCGGAAACATTGATAGAAACAATGTTGTTCTGTTTTGCAAAATCTGCAAGAAGAGCGCGGATGTCGCGGATATCCTTGTTGGAGATACCGATACATTCGATTGTGCAGAATGCAACCTTGCCTCTGCCTGAACCGTCGTCCATAACAACGGTGTATACATTCATATCGTCGAGAACTTCTTCAACAGTGTTGGAGGGGAAGTTCTGGAGAAGATAACCGCCAAGGTAGTAGGGTCTTTCAAGAATATCATCGGGAACAAGACTTGTCTGGTTGTAGCCAAGGCTCCACTTGCCGCCGGGATTGGATGTGATGAACTCTTTATGGCCTGCCATGAAGTTGGGGCTGTCATACTTGTCCGCATCAACAAAGCCTGTGTTTGCAACGGGAGCAGGGACAGCAAGAAGGTTGAGAATGTCCATAAAGAGAAGCTCCATGTATGTAAAACCGATGGTTTTCTTTTCCTGCTCTGTATCTGCTTTAATCATTGCGATAATTGCGTGTACAGGGTTGAGCAGGTTGTATGCTTCACCGTCGATTCTTACATAGACAGGGTCAAGAAACTGTCTGTTACAGGTGATTGAGCTGGGGATATAGGTGTTGTCTTTTTCTTCGGCTTCAGCTGATTTTGCGCCTGCGCCCATGGTTGCTGCAACAGCAGTGAATACAACCAGAAGGCTGAGGACAACAGCGAGAACCTTTTTGAATGCTTTCATTGTGGATTCCTCCGTTTTAAAATAGTGAGAATCGGTTGATAATTCTTTTTTATCAACTAATAATACATTATATATAATATCACAACCGAATAATAAAAACAATGTCACTATTGCAGAAAATGAAAACAAATAATTGGTGAAAATTACTGTATTTTATTTTATGTATAAATAATCAGTTGACTATTGGGTGGTGTTTTGTTAAAATAGCGAATGGTATCAGTTATTTTTTTACCGAAGAGGTCCGTTTTATGAATAAAATTAATTTTATTACAAAACTTCTTGATATTCTTTACTTTTTACAGAAAAAGACGGTTTTTCTTTTTCCGATATGGCTGCTTGTAATAGCACTTTCAGGTGTTTTTGAGCTTGCGAGTACGGCAGACCGCCCTGAAGAGGTCAGCAAGACAATGCTCATCAATGTCGATTCGTGGGACCGATCTCAGGACATTACAACGGATGGTGAGCATTTTTATTTCACCAACAAGTACGGTATAATTCAGACGGAACTTGATTGTAAAACAACCGTAATTCGTAACTCAAATGCAATTCCCGAAAAATTTGTTGCGGAATACGGTTCAGCGCACATCGGCGGTATAAGCTATTATAAGGACAAGCTTTACTGTGCCGTTGAAGACAGCAAGGTGTGGCAGCATCCGCTTATATTAGTCTATGATGCGGCTACTCTTGAATTTACCGGTGATTTTTATCACCTTGACCCCGAAAAGCACACGAAGGGTCTGCCGTGGATATGTGTTGACCCCGAAACAGGACTTGTTTACACATCCTCAAGAGATAATTCAACCGAAATAATGTGCTATGACACAGCTTCTAAGACTTATCTTGAAAGTATAAAACTTGTAAATTCCGATCCTGAATTTAATATACACAAAATTCAGGGCGGCGAAATAAAAAATGGCATTCTCTACCTTGCGACAAACAATGACACTCAGGCTGTTTATCAGGTTGAGCTTGCAAGCGGCAGGGCAGAAAAGCTGTTTGACAGAAATCTGTTTTCAGGCAGTGAGGGTGAGGGCATAACTGTGCTCGAAACCGAGGATGGTGCATTTCTGCACTGCATGGATATGAGCCCGATTTTCCTCTCCTGCTATGTAAGACATTTTGCAAAATAAAGAAAGGCAAAAATCCCGATGTTAGAACTCAGAAATGTTTCTTTTACCGTTGAAAGCAGTGACGGAAACCTCGAAATCATAAACGATGTTTCGCTCACTGTGAATGACGGCGAATTCCTTGTTATCACAGGCCCTAACGGCGGCGGAAAGTCAACACTTGCGCGGCTGATTATGGGCATTGAGCAGCCTACAGGCGGTCAGATTCTGCTTGACGGTGTTGACATTACGAATCTTTCCGTTACGGAAAGGGCACGCACAGGTGTGGGCTATGCTTTTCAGCAGCCGCCCCGCTTCAAAGGCCTTACCGTGCGCCGTCTTCTCAGCCTTGCTCACGGCACAGAGCTGCCTGAGGATGAGTGCTGTGCGTATCTTACAAATGTAGGTCTGTGCTCAAAGGATTATCTTAACCGTGAAATTGATGCTTCACTTTCCGGCGGCGAGGTGAAGCGAATTGAAATCGCTTCGCTTATGGCTCGCGAGCTGAAGCTTGCTATTTTTGACGAGCCGGAAGCAGGTATTGACCTGTGGAGTTTCTCAATGCTTGTTGAAACCTTCAAGACAATGAGCAGGCGCAGACACAACAGTGTAATAATAATCTCCCATCAGGAGAGAATAATGCAGCTTGCAGACAATATCGCAGTTATTGCAAACGGTAAGCTCAAAACCTTTGGCACAAAAGATGAAATATTCCCGAAGCTTATGAGCGAGCTTGGAGAGGGCTGCGGCTTCAGAGGAGGTAACAGCTGATGTTTGATTTAGTCGAAAAGAAGCTCCTCTTCTCAATTGCCGACATTGACGGTATACCGGATATGGGTGCTTTCAGCATCCGCCGCAACGGTGAAGGCTATGCACTTTCATCAACCGAAGATGTTGTTATTGAAAAGAAAAAGGATAAGCCCGGCATAGATATTACCGTAAAGCCGTTTGCAAAGGCGGGCAATGTTCATATTCCCGTTATTGTTACCGAGTCGGGTGTTGACGATACTGTTTATAACGACTTCTTTATAGGTGAAGGCGCCGAGGTCAGGATTGTTGCAGGCTGCGGTATTCATAATGACGGCGACTGTGACAGCAGACACAATGGCATACATCGTTTCCATATCGGCAAAAATGCAAAGCTCACCTATATTGAAAAGCATTATGGTGAGGGTGAAGGCACAGGTGCAAGAGTGCTTGACCCGGTTACAGAGGTCTTTATGGACGAGGGTGCTGAGTGCGAAATGGAAACGGTGCAGATTAAGGGTGTTGATTCCACTGAGCGCACAAGCACTGCTCACCTGAGAGCGAACGCAAAGCTTGTGATAACTGAGCGGCTCATGACTCACGGCAATCAGCATGCTAACAGCGATATGGTAATTAACCTCAACGGCGAGGATGCATCTGCACAGATTATTTCGAGGTCAGTTGCAAAGGATAATTCCGAGCAGGTTTTCTATCCCAGAGCTGTCGGCAATTGCCGATGCAGAGCGCATGTGCAGTGTGACACGATTATTATGGACAGCGCAAGAGTGCGTTCAATTCCCGAAATTGCGGCGAATCACGAGGATGCCCAGATAGTCCACGAGGCGGCTATCGGTAAGATAAATAACGACCAGCTCACAAAGCTCTGCACACTTGGTATGACACCGGATGAAGCAGAAGAGGTTATTATCGAGGGCTTCCTTAATTGATAGATAAAAAATAAAGGAGAACAAAAAATGGCACAGGAATACTTTTGTGCGCCTGACGGTAAGTTAAACCGCAAGCGCACCATTCTCACAGGCTTCGGCTTCATGGCAAGCTCAATTGCCTGGGCAATTTATGACCCGTACATCACAAAGATTCTCAACAAGCTTCTCACGGAATCGGCAATGATTACAAATTGGAGCATGAAGCTTAACGAGGCATTTCCTTTCCTTGCAAAATTTGCAGAATCACAGGGACAGGATGTCAACCTTGCAGGTGGCGGAATTACACTTGTTCCGCTTTTCATCGGTATTATTATGACATTTGATAACATATTCGGTGTTATCTTCCAGCCTACCTTCGGTAAGCTTTCCGACCGCTGCCATTCAAAGCTTGGCAAGCGCCGTCCTTTCATCGTTTTCGGTGCTCCCGTTTCAGCTTTCCTCTTTGCGGTTATTCCGTGGGTTGCGCTTTCAGGTTCTCTTCCGCTTACAATGCTCTTCATCATTCTCTTTGTTTTCTCAATGTCACTTTGGAGAGCGCCCGTTGTTGCACTTATGCCTGCGCTTACACCTCCCTCACTTCGTAGTGAAGGTAATGCCATTATCAACCTTATGGGCGGTATCGGCAGCGCAATCGGTATGTTTGCCGGCACAATTGTAGGTGTTATTTACAAGCTTCTCACAGGCGTTAAAATTACAACAGAAAACGAAACAATTGCCTTCCCCTATGTTTTCCTTACAGGTGCAGTTGTTATGGTTATCGGCATGCTTGTAATTTTGTTCTGTGTCAAAGAGCCTTCAAGCAAGATTGAGGTTGCAGGCGAACGCAACAGAGCAGCAGATGAAAAAGCTGCAAAGAAAGCAGAAAAGGCCGCAAGAAAAGAACAGAAGCTTTCAAAGGGCGAGAGAGTCAGCCTTATCTTTATGCTGGCAGGTCTTTTCTTCCTCTTCTGCGGCACAAATGCTATCACAACCTTCTTTGCTCTGTTTGCTGCTGAAATTCTCGGCAAGACAACTGCAGAAGCTACAATTATGACAACTCTTTTTGCTGTCTGCTCTGCTATTGCTGCAATTCCTGCAGGCTATATGGGCAAGAAGATAGGCAGAAAGAAGACTATTATCATTGGTCTTATTGCGTTTATGGCTGCATTCGTTCTCTACATTTTGACACGCAGCGAAGCTATTATCTGGGTTGTTCTTATAATCGGTGGCTTTGCAAATATGCTTATCACTGTCAACACTCTTCCGCTTGTTCTTGAAATCGGCGGCAACGATAAAGTCGGTACATTCACAGGCTACTACTATACAGCTACATTCTCAGCTCAGATTGCATCTCCCATCGTTTACGGTGTTGTCCGTATGCTTTCGGGCACATATATGTCACTGTTTGTATACAGCCCCGTAATGTTTGTACTCAGCATGCTCTGCATCCTTGTTGTCAGACACGGTGAAGCTCTTCCTGATGAAGTGCTCAAGGCAGCCGAAGCAGAAGGTAACGATTAATCAAATCAAATAAAACTTATATTACCTGCGGAAACATTTTTTGTTTCCGCAGGTGGTGTGCTTTTAATCCAAACAGCAGAGGGTGAAAAATATGGCTCAGCAGAAGCTTACAAAAAAGCAGAACATTGTCCAGACAGTAAAGTTTGCACTTTTCTCTACAGGTGCAGGTATTATACAGACAGTGTCCTTCACATTGCTCAACGAGGTTTTTAAGCTTGATTATTGGGCAGCATATCTGCCTGCGCTTGTGCTTTCCGTGCTTTTTAATTTCACTGTAAACCGTAAGTTTACTTTTAAATCGGCGGCTAATGTGCCTCTTGCAATGCTTAAGGTTGCAGGTTATTACTGTGTTTTCACCCCTCTTTCGACATGGGGCGGTGACGCTCTTAAGGCATGGCTTGATGTTACATTTGCAAGCACAGCTTCATGGAATGAATACATAGTGCTTGCACTTACGATGTTGCTTAACCTCACTACGGAGTTCCTGTTCTGCCGTTTTGTGGTTTACCGCAATAATATAAACACAAATGAGCTTGGCCGAAAAGAACAGGAAAAGCTTGAAAAGAACAAGTAAATCAGGGAAGAAGTATTATGAAAAAAATCATCAGCCTTATACTCTGTGCATTGGTTTGCCTTTGTGTGCTTTGCTCTTGCTCTGCAAAAAAACAGACGGTGCTCAGCATA
Organism: Acutalibacteraceae bacterium; assembly: GCA_045539895.1. GTDB lineage: Bacteria > Bacillota > Clostridia > Oscillospirales > Acutalibacteraceae > UBA8612. The sequence continues at coordinate 8,516 of JAZQGE010000041.1, read as the reverse complement.
GGCCAGGCGGACATTGACAGCGAGATATTTGCTTACTTTTTCAGCGATGTTTACAGCATTGCTGAGAGCAGCGGCGGCGACCTTATGGCAACCGATGAACTTACTGCGGCAGCAATTAACAGATGCCGCGAATATGTTGCGTCAACAACTCTTTTCAATAAGCTTCAGCTTTCGCTTTCCGCTGACAGCAAGCTAAGTATTGCTACCTCAACTGAAGAGGAATGGAAGCTGTACGGAGAATATTATAAAGATTCCGGTATCAGCAAGCAGACTGTTGCTAAGATAACGCAGGCAAATGAATACCGTAAGCAGCTGTTGCTCTACTATTTTGGAGAGGGCAGTGAGTATGAGGTTTCAGAGGATGAAATAGAATATTACTTCGACCTTACCTATGTTTCGTTCAGAGCAATAAACGGATATTTTACCACAACGGATGAAAACGGCGACACTGTACCTTTGCCGGACAGCGAAATTCTTGCGCTCAAGTCAAGCTTTGAAGAAAAGCGCAACAGACTGAATGCAGGCGCTGAATTTTCAGAGGTTAATGATGGCAATGATGTTGAAGTGACCTTTGTTGCTGTTTCAAACCCTGCTTATCCTGCAGGCTTTCTTGAAAGGATAGCAGAGCTTGATTATGATACCCCGACTGTTATTGAAACGGACGAGTATATTTTCCTTGTTGAACGCGTTGATGCGAAAAAAGGTACGGATAACTATTATGCAAGCTACCGCACAAACTACATTGAGGCTCTTCGCGGCGAAATGCTTACCGATATGCTTGTTGCAACAGGCGAGGAATACGGTTTGGAGCAGCATGAAGGTAAAATCAAAAAGACGGTTAAGGAAGTTGTTTCGGCAAGAAATGACAGAAAATAAATTCAAGGCAAAATGTTGTTGACACATTAGTTTGACTGTGATATAATCATTAATGTATTATAAGTAATAGTATCAGTTTTCGGTACTTACAGCTTAAATTTGAAAGGTTCGGTGTACAATCATGAAAAGAATAGTTTCGGCAGTTATCGTATGTGCTTTCATCTGTACAATGGCATTAACTGCTTTTGCAGCAAGCAGTCCCACTGCCCCCACAATCAACACAACACGTCCTACAACTGCTCCCACAACAGTACAGCCTACACAGGAGCCCACAAAACCCGGTGATTCAACTCATCCCGGCAGTCCTACAAAGCCCGGTGACACAACAAAGCCCGGTGACACAACAAAACCCGGTGAAACAACAAAGCCCGGCGATGTTGACGATGTAACAACTACTCCCGACGACGCAACATCAACCACAAAGAACGACGTTACATCCGATAAGGGCCCGTCATCACCCGACACAGGCTCATACTTCGGCAAATCTGTTTCAACAGCAGCACTTGCAGCGCTTGCACTTGGCGGCGCAGTTGTTTACACAAGCAAGAAAAAGGTCACAGAATAATCAAGGCCTTTAAAAATCAGACTTAAAAGCCCTGTGTTCTTTCAAGAACTTGGGGCTTTTATATTTAAAATTTGAAAGAGGGGGAGAAGGGTTGTCCGGTAACAGAGAGAAAAAAAGTAAAATTCCGTTTTTTCTTATAATAATAGCATTGCTTGTTTTTTTGCTTAGTCTTGGATATATCGGTTATACATTTCTGCAGGACTATTCGGCAAGAGTAAGCTACGGCGAGGTTGCTGAAATTGCAACAGGCTCTACTGACAGTGCCAATAATGACGGCTCAGCTTCAAGTCCTGTTAATCTCGAATCACTCAGAGAGATTAATTCCGATGTTTATGCGTGGATTCGTGTGCCCGGAACTCATGTTGACTATCCGATTGCGCAAAGCACGGTTAATGATAACTATTATCTCCATCGTTCAATATACAAGCGTTATCTGTTTGCAGGTATGATTTATACGCAATCCTGTAACAGCAGGTCTTTTACAGACCCTGTAACTGTGATTTACGGTCACAATATGAGAAGCACCACAATGTTCACTACATTGCATTATTTTGAAGATGCGGATTTCTTCGATAAGCACGATACTTTTTATATTTACACTACCGACCGTGTGCTGACTTATAAAATTGTATCGGCTTACAAGTATGACAACCGCCATATAATGAATTCTTTTGATTTCTCAAATCCTGAAGTGTTAAGCTCATATCACGACTATGTTATGAATCCCATTACCACATTGAGAAATGTGCGTTCAGGGGTAACACTTGATAATGACAGTAAGCTGGTTGTTCTCAGCACCTGTATGTCAAATGATAAAAATTCAAGATTTTTAGTAAACGGAGTGTTAATCAACGATGTCCCGCTCAAGAAAGAATAAGTACGATTCAGATAAAGATGTTACACTTAAAAGAATGGATATAAAGCCGTATTCTGAGGAGGATGCTTTCCCTGTTTATATACCTGCAGAAAATGCTGCGGCAAAAGAAAAAAAGAAGGGCAAAAAAGTTCTTCTGATACTTCTTCTTTTATTCTTCATTATTTTTGCAGGCGGCACAGGCGCTTTTGTTTATCTTCAGTATCAAGGTCAGAAAAACCTTATGGATTATGAGAATGTTACCGTCGGCAGTATTGATGAGGCTATAGTCCAGAATGACGGTAAGACAGTTAATTATAACGGCAAAACCTACAGACTCAATGAAAATATAACATCTATTGCATGCCTTGGTGTCGATAAAGAAGATTTGGGTATTTACGGTAACAAGATAGGTACTGCCGGTCAGGCAGATACCAATATGGTGCTTGCGATTGACACCGCTACGGGTAAAGTAACCGTTATTACAATACCGCGTGACCTTATGGTTGATGTAAATGTTTACACAGTCAAAGGTGAATATGTAGGTGTTGAAAATCAGCAGATTTGTCTTGCTTACGCATACGGCGACGGTAAGCATACAAGCTGCCTTAATGCAGTGGAATCAATTCAGCGCGTTCTTTTCGGTATGCCCGTAAAGTCATATATATCGCTTGATATGGCAGGTATAGGTCCGATTAATGATTCTATCGGCGGTGTTACAGTTGTTTCGCCGGAAACTATTGCCGGTTTTGTTTCCGGTCAGAGTGTAAAGCTTTACGGTCAGCGCGCTGTTGATTTTGTTCACGAGCGTGGAAACGATGTAAACGCAAGTATGCGAAGAATGCAGCGACAGATGGTTTATGTCAAATCTTTTGCGGCTTCCGCAGTAAAAAATGCAAGACGCGATTTCGGCATAATCACAAAGCTTTACAACACAGCAACAAGATATTCCTGCACGAATGTTGATTTGAGCTCAGTAACTTATCTTGCTACAACACTCCTTTCAAAGGGTGTTACAGGTCTTGAAACGGTGTCCGTGCCCGGCGAAATGAAAATGGGTTCGAAATATGCCGAATTCTATATGGATTCAAGAGCAGCATATGAAATGATACTCAGTGTTTATTATAATGAGGTAGCATAAGATTAAAATCGGTTTGCAGTAGCTTTTTCCTGCAAGCCGATTTAATTTGGCATTAAAGAGGTTGGAAAATTGACAAAAGTAAAAGGATACTCTTCCTTAAGGGATAACCTGATTGGTGATAAAAGTTTTTATATTCGTGTTTTTTCAATTGTATTGCCTATAATTGTTCAGAATACCATAACTAATGTTGTCAGCTTGCTTGACAATGTTATGGTCGGCAGAGTCGGAACATTAGAGATGTCAGCGGTTGCAATTGACAATCAGCTCCTGTTTGTTTTTTATATATGCATTTTCGGTGGCCTTTCAGGTGCAGGCATTTTTGCAACGCAATATGCTGGCGCAAAAGACAACGAAGGAGTGCGCAACTGCTTCAGAGTAAAGATTATTATTGCTTTTGCAATGGTTGCCGTTGCAATGACGGTGTTTATAGCTTTTCCTGAGAAGCTGATTTCGCTTTATCTTGCAGAGGGCACTTCTGCCGCAGATGCCGAAAAAACCATGGGCTTTGCCAGAGATTATCTCAGCGTAATGCTTACGGGTATTGTTCCGTTTGCTGTGGCGCAGGTTTATTCAAGCTCTTTGCGTGAGCTTGGCGAAACAAAGCTGCCGATGATTTCAAGTGTAGCTGCAATTATTGTAAATCTTGTATTTAATTATTTTCTCATCTTCGGCACTTTTGGTTTCCCTAAGTTAGGTGTCGTTGGCGCAGCAATTTCTACGGTGCTTTCAAGATATGTTGAACTTGCTATTGTCGTTATATTTACGCATAAGAGAGCGGCGGAATTTGAGTTCATAAAAGGTGCATATCGTAGCTTTAAAATTCCCCGTGAGCTTGTAAACAATATTATTCGAAGAGGTATGCCTCTTCTTCTTAATGAAGCTCTTTGGTCTGCGGGCATGGCAACACTGTCGCAGTGTTATTCAGTGCGAGGTCTTGAAGTTGTTGCGGCGACTAATATTGCTACAACAGTTGCTAATCTGTTTAATGTTGTGTTCCTTTCAATGGGTAATGCCGTGGCGATTATGGTCGGTCAGCATCTCGGAGCTAACGAGGTTAAAGAGGCAAAGCAGACTGCGTGGCGGCTTATCGCGGCTACAGTTACCGCTTGCGCTGTGATGGGCGGCATACTTGCGGTGTGTGCACCGTTTATTCCGAATATTTATAACACAAGCGATACAGTCAGACAGATGGCAACTAGTTTTCTGTTTGTAATTGCGGCTATGATGCCTGCAACATCGTTTGCGCACGATTGCTATTTTACAATCCGCTCAGGCGGAAGGACACTTCTGACGTTTGCTTTTGACAGCTGTTTTATGTGGCTGGTTGCTGTTCCCCTTGCGGCTGTGCTTGCAAATTTCACTTCACTGCCTATAGTGCCTCTTTATCTTGTAATTCAGATGCTTGAGGTTATAAAAGGAATAATTGGTTTTATTATGGTGAAAAAAGGAATCTGGATAAGAAATATTATAGATTAATAAAAGTTTGCGGCGGAAAGCTTAAGGCACTCTGCCGCATTTTTTTGTAAAAAATTTCTTTTTTGCGGCAAAAAACAGTTGACAAAATAAAAAAATGTATATATAATAATTTTTGGTTAGCGAGTGCTAACTGATATTTATGCATGTGAGTTAGCGGATGCTAACTTGACTTTTGGAGGATCGCAAATGAAAACACTCAGAGAAATTAAGGTAGGTGCTACCGCAAAGGTAGTCAAGCTTCACGGCGAAGGTCCCGTAAAGCGCCGAATTATGGATATGGGTATTACAAAGGGTGTAGAGATTTATGTGCGCAAGGTGGCACCTCTCGGTGATCCGCTTGAGCTTATGGTCAGAGGCTATGAGCTTTCACTGCGCAAAGCAGATGCCGAAATGATAGAAGTTGAATGATTAACTGATATAAAGAGAGGAGCTTTTTAATGGATATAAAAATTGCCCTTGCCGGTAATCCCAACTGCGGTAAAACAACGCTGTTCAATGCGCTTACCGGTTCTAATCAGTTTGTAGGTAACTGGCCGGGTGTTACCGTTGAGAAAAAAGAAGGTAAGATGAAGAAATACGATGGCATTACGGTTGTTGACCTGCCCGGCATATATTCACTTTCTCCTTACACACTTGAAGAAGTTGTTGCCCGTAATTATCTTATCGGCGAACGACCTGATGTTATTCTTAATATTGTTGACGGCACAAGCCTTGAGAGAAATCTTTACCTCACAACACAGCTTATGGAAATCGGTATTCCTGTTGTTATTGCAATCAATATGATGGATATTGTGCGCAAAAACGGCGATAAGATTGATGTAGAAATTCTTGAGAAAAAAATCGGCTGCAGAGTTGTAGAAATTTCCGCTCTTAAAGGTACAGGTATAGACGAAGCGGCAGAGGTAGCAATTGCTGCGGCACAGAAGAAAAAGACTGTTCCGACTCATAGCTTTTCAGGTGCGGTTGAGCATGCGCTTGCTCACATTGAAGAGGCAGCAATTCACGATATGCCAGCAAATCAGCAGCGCTGGTATGCGATTAAAATTTTTGAGCGCGATGAAAAGGCGCTTGAACAGCTCGGACTTAGTAAGGAAACTATCGGCCATATCGAAACTGATATTAAGGCTGCTGAGGCAGAGCTTGATGATGACGCAGAGAGTATCATTGCAAACGAGCGATATTTGTACATAACAGGTATTACATCACTTTGTTACAAGAAAAAGAATCTGACAAGGCAGTCTATATCGGATAAGATTGATAAGATTGTAACAAACCGCTTTCTTGCTTTTCCGATTTTTATTGTTATAATGATGCTTGTTTATATTCTTTCAATCGGAACGGTTGGCGATTGGACTGTCGGTTTTATGAATGACGGTTTATTTGGCTCGTTCAAAGAGCTTGACCCTGAATTCTTCGGTTATTCACTGTTCTCAAATTGGTTGAGTGTGCCTGAGCTTTTAGACAAGGTTCTGCTTAATGCTGACGGTACACCGGTTGTTGCACAGTGGCTTTACAGCTTGATTCAGGATGGAATTGTTGGCGGTGTAGGTGCTGTTTTGGGCTTTGTGCCTCAGATTTTTGTGCTGTTCCTGCTTCTTTCAATTCTTGAAGACATTGGCTATATGTCGCGTGTTGCGTTTATAATGGACCGACTTTTCCGCAAATTTGGTCTTTCAGGTAAAAGCTTTATTCCTATGCTCATTGCATCAGGCTGCGGCGTTCCCGGTATTATGGCTTCCCGAACAATTGAACAGGAGCGCGACCGAAGAATAACGGTTATGACAACGGGATTTATTCCTTGCAGCGCAAAAATGCCAGTTGTCGGTATGATTGCAGCGGCACTTTTCGGAAACAGTCCGCTTATAGCCACTTCAGCATATTTTCTCGGTATAGGTGCAGTTGTAATTTCAGGAATTATTCTGAAAAAGACAAAGATATTTGCAGGCAAACCGGCTCCGTTTGTTATGGAGCTTCCGGCTTATCATGCACCGCTTCCGTCGAATATATTCCGCGCAACCTGGGAGCGCGGCTGGAGCTTTATAAAGCGAGCAGGTACGGTTATTTTCGCTGCAAGTGTTATAATCTGGGTTCTTAATTCGCTAACTTTTGAGGGCGGATTTCACTACATAACGGGCGAAGAAAAGTCAATCCTTAACGCAATCGGCGAGATAATATCCGTCGTATTTGTGCCGCTTGGCTTTGGCAGATGGCAAGCAGCGGTTGCTACAGTTCTCGGACTTGTTGCAAAGGAAGAAATTGTAGGTGTGTTCGGCTCACTTTCATCAATGGCAGGTGTTGCCGAAACAAATTACAGCTTTATTGCTTCTGAAATTTTCGGAGGCAGCAAGCTTGCAGCATACTCCTTCCTTATCTTCAACCTTCTTTGTGCACCATGTTTTGCGGCAATGGGAGCAATCAGGCGAGAAATGAACAGCGCAAAATGGACTGTGGGCGCAATCGGCTATATGTGTGTGTTTGCTTATGCGGTATCGCTTATTGTTTATCAGCTCGGAATGTTCCTGATTACTCTTGATTTTACGGTAGGTACTGCGGCGGCAATTATAGTGCTTGCAGGTCTTTTGTACATGCTTTTCAGAAAAAACAGACACAGCAGGAACAGAAAAAGAAAAAACAAAATGAAAAAATCAGCAGGAGAAAAATAAAATGGATTGGCCTACAATTATTATCGCGGCAATTATCGCGGCTTTGTTTGCACTTGTGGTCTTCTTCCATTTCAGAAACAAGAAGAAAGGCAAGCATTCATGCTCGTGCGGCGGATGTTCAGGCTGCGCAATGAGTGATGTGTGCCACGCAAACAAAGATAAACAAACTCAATAAACAATCATAAAAAAGACTTGCAAAGGAAAATAACCTTTACAAGTCTTTTGCTTTTTTTATAACTTATCTTGATGCCGCTCGGTTAGTTCAGTGCATCGCTTTGCCTGAGGCATCGGATGCAACGGCACGTTGCTTATTCGCCCTTCATTTCAAGAAGCTTGACCTTACCGTCGTAAGAAGCCTGGCTGACCTTGATTGAATCGAAAATAGCTGCTCTGATATCATCCTCTGTTGCGCCAAGCTCAACAGCATACTTGCGATCTATAAACAGGTTAATGTCCATAATATCTGCAAGTCCGTCAACATCAATTCCGCTTTCAATACCCTTTTCAGCATATTCCTTCTTGACCTTGCCAAGACCCATACGCATCATCCAGGGCGGTACGCTGATGATTTTGCGGTTTTCGCCCATGCCTCTTGCGGCATAGACAATCTTGAGAAATTCCTTCCATGTCTGGTTGTACATGCTGATGGGCCATGCCTTAGCACCCTTGGATTTTTCAGCTGCACCGACAATAACCTCACCTACCTGACGGACTGTAAGCATAGCTGTGCCGCCGCCGGGATACATTGTGCAGGGAAGCTTATCCATCATCTTAATCTGCTCAATGAGAATAACCCAAACAGGCTTTCTGCCGGGCTGTGTGCCGAAGATGTAGGGAAGCTCAAGAACAGCAACATCAAAGTTTTCATCAGCAAAGGAGAATGCGACCTCTTCCTGATCGATTCTGCTGCGGATGTAGGGATGTTTTTCAGTAAGCTTCATT
>JAZQGE010000040.1:0-25798 GCA_045539895.1 Acutalibacteraceae bacterium | reverse complement strand
GTCTGTTGTAGGTTCGATTCCTACTGGGGGTGCCATTTTTGAAAGCCGAAGCTCCTTGATTTATCAAGGGCTTGCGGCTTCTTTGTTTTTTATATATTTTTAAAACTGTTATAGATAAAAATCATCAGAATGTGAGTTAGTTGGAAACTTAGACGGTATTATGATATAATATATTTATTTAATAGACAAGAATTTTTATTAATCAAAAGTATTGTTTTTAAGTGAGATTTTTATTATGAAAGACAAAAATTACTTTTTGAGCAAAGCTCAGGAAAATTATCCTGAACTTAATTATACCGTTCTCACACCCGACATAACCGAATTTAACGCGAAAAGCGGTGACAGCGTTCTTCTCGACCTTGGTGAGCACGCTGTGGGATATTTTTCCTTTGCTTTTGATAAGGTTAATATCTTTGTTGATGCTCCCGTTCGGTTAATCATCAGGTTTGGTGAAGATATGAGGGAAATCCATGATGATTTTTCTCAATATAAGGGTACACTTTCCAAAACATGGTTACAGGAAGAAATAATCAATCTCGATTTTCCTCAAAAAATGACCTTGCCACGAAGGTATGCTTGCAGATACATAAAAATAACGGTGGAAAAGGCCAACAGACCGATAAAACTGTTTGATTTTTCTTTCCGCGCTTCAACTAGTGCAGATATTTCCGTTCTGAAGCCTGCAAATACAAAGGATACTTTGCTGAATAAAATTGACTTTGTTGCAACCAACACACTTAAAGAATGTATGCAGACATTCTTTGAGGATGGACCCAAGCGTGACCGCCGTCTATGGATTGGCGACTTAAGACTTGAAGCTCTCACAAATTATTACACATTTAATAACCTTGAGATTGTAAAAAGATGTTTGTATCTTTTTGCTGCAGGTGAATGTAACAAGCTCGGCTTTCTGCCGTCATTTGTTTACGAAACACCTTATTATCATTCGGGAGCAACTCATATTGAGGATTATGCACTTTTGTATGTCGTAAGTGTATGCGATTATTATGAGCATACGGGGGATATAAGTGTTATAAATGACCTTCTTCAAATCTGCAAGTCTCAGCTTGAAAGCTTCAGAAAAACACTCGATGAAAATCTGATTGTCACACGACAGGACGGTTGGTTTGCTTTTATCGACTGGTGTCCTGGGCTGGAAATTCTGACATCACTGCAGGGTGTTTATCTCTACACACTTGAACGCTTTTCAAAATTACTTGAAATAATCGGTGATAAAGAATACAAAAAATATTTATCTCATCTTTATGAAGTTCGTTGTGCCTGCAAAACCTATCTTTACAATGAAAATGAAAACGCATTTATTAACGGATTTGACAACAATCAATTCAGCGTTCATTCTCAGGTATGGATGATATTGGGCGGCGTAATAAGCGGTGCGGAAGCCAAAGAACTTCTGCTTTCCTGTCTTGATAATGAAAAAGCTAAACAACCCGTTACTCCGTATATGCGCCATTATGTAACAGAGGCTATGTTAAAGCTGGATATGAAAGATGAAGCTGTCCAATATCTGAAGAAACTCTGGGGCGGAATGCTTGACCACGATGCAGACACATTCTGGGAGGCATACATTCCTGATGACCTTGAGTTTTCACCGTACGAGGACAGAATGATAAACAGTCTCTGTCATGCGTGGAGCTGTACACCATCATTTTTTATCCGGAAATACGGGATGTGATTTGTGCTAAGGATTTATAATAAGAAGAAAAAATTTGTATCATGAATAATCTGTTTAAATACAAAAAGTTCAACGGTCTGACAAATTCCAATTTGTCAGACCATTGAAACCAAGTGGGTGGAAATACATAAGAATATCCTTATTAGCTAAATTTCAACAATATCATTTTCAAGTCCCTTTTCTGCTGATTGAAAAGGGACTTGTTATGTTATGCGGTTTATTGTATTTTATATTACTTCTAAGTATATATAATATTAAAATCAAGTATGTAAGTTAGTTGAAAGTTGAGATAGTATTGTGATATAATATAGTTTATTATTTATTTCGAAAGGAAGATTTGTATGCTTCTGAAACTGGTTTCTTTTATCGCTTCAATATTGTTGTTGTTCACTTCGCCGGTTGCCCTGCCCGAAAAAGGAGCTGTGCTTGTTGAGATACTTGATAATTTGAGCGAAAACAGAACTGCAGACGAGATAAACGGCGCAAATGGAACAAGATTTTATATTCAGCGTCCAAAAGCTGATAAATTAAATGAAATAAATGCCGCTGACTTCGGACTTTCGGAAGATAATGCGGATAATTTTGAAGCATTTCAGAGCGCACTCAATTATTGCGCACAGAATCCTCAGACGAAGCTTGTTATTGATAACGGTACATATTATTTCAGGAGCACCAACGGTCTTGATGCTAACAATTGCACGGATTTGATGATAGAAGGAAATAATGCAACTTTTATTTTTTCCTCAACGGGATATAAGTTCTTTATCAGAAACAGCGACTGTGTTGAAATCCGAAACCTCAATTTTGATTGGAATTGGGGTGAAAGTCCCCTTGCCTCTGTCGTTACCGTTCAGAACAGTAATCCTGATGCTGATACGATTGACCTTGTTTTCAAGAACGCGGAATACTGTGATGAAAACTGCCGATTGATGGCGATTACTCAATGCGACCCCGAAACTTATACTTTCGGTGCAAAATATTCGTCAAAAGAGGTTTATCTTTATCAGGACGGAACAAACATAAAATCCGTTCAGAATATTTCTGATAATACTCTGCGAGTTACCCATAACGGCTGTATGGACAATTTTGAGAACGGAGAAACATATATACTCAGGCACTATGTTTATGACGGAACGGTTTTCAATCTGCGTGATTACAGCAAAAATATAACCTTTGATAATGTCAGTATTTACGGAAGCTCCGGTATGGCTTATATCTGCGAGGGTAATTGCTCCCATTTTCAGATTATCAACAATTTTATCGGTGTTAATCCCGAATATAAAAAAAGCCGATGCGTGTCGCTGACAGCTGATGCGATTCATATTGTCAACACAAACGGTTGCTTCAACATTTCGGATTGTGACATAAGCGGTATGGGTGATGACTGCATTAACGTTCACGACGGTCTCGGCTATGTTTCTGCGGTTAACGGTAACACACTTACTCTTATTGCTTCTGCAATGAGGCTTGAAGCGGGCGATACTCTCGGCTTTAAGAATGATAAATTTGAGAATACTGATTTAACTGCAAAGGTTGTTTCTGTCAAAGATCTTGACTGGATAACAAAAGAGGTTGTTGTTGAAGGTCTGCCCGAAACTTTATCGGTGGGCTGGACTGCATACAATGCTGAATGCAACAGCGGTAACTATGTTATAAGGGACAATTATTTCCACGAGAACAGAGCGAGGGGCTTGCTTCTGCAGTCCTCAAACGGACTTTGCGAGAATAACCGATTCTATAAAACGATGGCACAGGCGATAAAAGTTGTTATGGATATTGAGCCCACACTCTGGCAGGAGGGCACGGGTGTCGATAATCTTATCATACGCAACAATATCTTTGAAATGTGTAATTACAGTGATTGGGGTTCAGTAATTGAAATAGGTACTAATATTGCGGGCAAAAGTGCACAGACGGCTGTTTTTACAAATGTTGAAATCAGTTCAAATTGCTTTAAGAATATACCGTCGATGCTTATGAGAACAAATAATATAAACGGGCTTGTTTTTGCTGACAATACACTTGATACAGGTGTTTTTTTTGATGAGGAATCATACCAAGGCAGAATTCAGTTCGGAAAATATTGTTCAAATGTTACTTATAAGAATAATGATTTTGTCAACAGCGGATTTTTAAGATACAAAGAAATTGCAAAAGCTGATAGTATCTATGTCTGGGCTCAAAGTAATTCTCAACTTTGAATTTAATTTCAATTTGTCGAACTGGAATTTTATGAGCAAAAGCCTGAAAGCAGAGCTTTCGGCATGAGAAACAATGAAATTCAGCGAATAAATATATAACTTGTTCAGAAAGGATTTTTGATAGGTGATTTTATGAGTAAGGTAAAATATGTTGATACAATGATCGGCACCGTTGCGGACGGCCAGGCAGAAAGCTATCACGGAGGAGGTAAAACATATCCCGGAGCTGCTGTTCCCGGCGGTATGGTGCAGCTTTCACCGGATACAGTAACGGGCGGTGACAACGGCAATGGCTACAACTATTGCGATAACACAATAGAAGGCTTTAGCTTTAACCATATGAGCGGTATAGGCTGGTACGGTGATTTGGGAAATATTCAGATTATGCCTGTTACGGGTGAACCGGATTTAAGAAGCGGCAGTAACAGTCATGTTAAATTTAAAAAAGGAAAAAAAGGCTGGAAATCGGAATTTTCCCACGATAGCGAAAAAACCGAAGCAGGTTATTACTCAGTAAAATTAGACCGTTACAATATTTTAGCTGAAGCAACAGCGAATGTTCATAGCGGTATATTAAGATTTACATATCCGCAAAATGAAAACGCAAAAATTATAATGAATTTTTCTCGAAGAATCGGCGGCAAAGCAGATTTTGAAGAAATTAAAATTGTCAACGAAAATACTGTTGAAGGTAAAATTATATGCACACCTAAGGGCGGCGGTTTCGGTCACGGTCATGCCGGGATTTCTTACGATTTGTATTTTAGCTGCGAATTTTCCGAAACACCTGCAAAAATGAAGTTCTTTTCAAATGAAAAAATGCAGAGTGAGAAAATCAAAGAATTTTGCCACGAAGATGTCGGTCTGCTTTTGGAATTCGGTGAAAATCTCACAGATTCTCTTAAAATAAAATGTGGCATTTCATACACAAGTCTTGCCGGCGCAAGAATGAATTTGAAGGCTGAAATTCCTGACTTTGATTTTGATGCTCAAAGAAAAAATGCTCAATTGTTATGGGAACAAGCCTTCAGTATTGTTGATGTTGAAGGCAGTAACGAAACAGATTTAAAGCTTTTTTATACTTGCCTTTATCATACACTCTTAGATCCGAGAGTTTCTGCTGATATTGACGGCAGCTTTTCTTTGGACGGAAAAACAATGAAAGATGACGGCTACATTCACCGCACGGTATTCAGCGGCTGGGATGTTTACAGAAGCGAATTTCCGCTTCTGGCAATTATCCGTCCGGATATTGTAAACGATGAGGTTAATTCGCTTTTAAAAATAGCGGAAACTAAAAATACATCATTTCCGCAATGGGAGCTTTTAGGTATTGACACTCACTCTATGGTCGGTGACCCCGGACTTCTTGTTGTTGCTGATGCATACCTCAAAAACATAAGGAATTATGATGCGGAAAAAGCATACAAAATAGGTCTTGCTTCAAGTAAATGTGAAAAAGAATTATTTGGTAAGCCGTTCCATTCCGTAAGACCCGATTGTGAACAGTATCTTAAAAATGCTTTTGTTCCTGAAAAGCTGAGCGATACTTTGGAATTTTTACTTGCAGATTACACAATGTACCTTTTTGCAAAAGAAAAAGGTGATAAGGAAAACGAAGAATTCTTTTTTAACCGTATAAAAAAATATACCGAAAATTACGATGAAAAGCTTGGCTTTTTAGCGCCGCGAAAAAAGAATGGTAAATTTGTAAAAGAAAAAAATGAATATGACGACGACGGATGTGTTGAGAGCAACATTTTTCAACAGTCATGGTTTGTACCTTACGATGTTATCGGTTTGAGTAAGCTCTTTGGTGAAGAAAGAACAATAGAGCTTTTGGAAAGATTCTTTGAAAATGCTGATTTGTCTAAACTTTGGAATGAAGATTACAATCATTCAAATGAACCTTGCCATAACATTACCCATTATTTTAACATTCTGGGTCTTTCTCACCGTACACAGTACTGGACTCGTAAAGTTCAGAAAGAAGCATACAGAACAGGTGCATACGGTTTCTGCGGCAATGAAGATGTAGGTCAGCTTTCTGCTTGGTATGTCTTGTCAAGCTTAGGGTTTGCTCAGGTTTGTGTCGGTAAACAGGATTATTATATTAATACTCCTTTGTTTAAAAAAGCGACTGTTAAATTAAATAAAAATTATCATTCTTGTATAAATGCTGATACCTTTACCGTAGCTTGTGACAAAGACCCTCTTGAATATCCTTATATTAAAAAAATCGAGTTTAACGGGAATTTGATAAAAAGACCGTATTTGTCGTATTTTGAAATTACATCCGGCGGTACTTTAAAGGTCGAGCTTTCAAAAGAGCCTGTTACGGATTGCTTTTAAAAGTAAAACATTTGCAGGGGGGCTTAACAACTTTTATTGAACCGGAGCCAGACGCAGCTTTGGCACATTATGATTTGACTGCACAGTTTAGCTCGGAAAGCTTTTCATGGGCAGATAACAAAAGGAAAAATGATTGAATGAAAAAACCCTGCTTTACACAAATCAATTGTGTAAAGCAGGGTTTAACTACTTTTTACTCCAGAAAATATAGTCCTCTATCAGCAGTGCTCTTGTGGGCGTTGCCTCGACACCGTTTATGTTAAGGGGAGGGGCAATAAGAAAATATTTGCCGGGCGCTACATCGGTGAGATTCAATCCTTCGAGAAGCGGAATGTCTGCGCCGAGAAATGCTCTGTGGGGCGCAAGCTGAGCACCGTGTGTACCGACTGAGTTTGAGTCAGTTCCGACAAGCTTCACACCGAGTGAAGATAACGCAAAAGCACCGCTGTCGGAAAAATAGGCTTTGCCGCCGCCCTTTATAATCAGTCTTTCACAGTCAGAAGGTATGTGCTCATCGATATATGCACCGTGAATAGCGCCCTCAGGCACTTCAATAACTGTGCATTCTCCGATAAACCGCTCGGGGTCAAGGCTTTCTGCTGTTGCACCGCCATCAATGAAATGGTTAGGTGCATCAATGTGAGTGCCGTTGTGAAGACACAGATAAAGCGCACTCAGGTTACAATCGTCACCCTCTGCAATCTGTTCGTATTTCTGTATGCGCGGCTCAGGGTCGCCGGGGTATACATCCGCACTCATAAGCTCGCGCGATATATCAATAATATTCATCTTTTAACCTCAGCTGTTAAGCATCGAGAAGTTTTTCTTGTTCGCCTTGTAAAGCTGTTTAAATACTGCAAAATTCTTGTCATAAATCGCTTTGTTTGCACTGTCCGGTTTGTAGGTTGCCTTTGCGCTTACAAGCTGCTTTGCCTGTTCCATATTGTCAATCACACCAAGACCGACAGCCGCTGTAATTGCTGCACCGACAGAGCCTGCGTTCTGCGGACTGTCTGTAACTTCAACCGTTTTGCCTGTGCAGTCTGCAAGAATCTGACAGGTGAGAGAAGAAAGTGCACCGCCGCCGACAAAGCGTATGGTGTCAGATGTCTTAACCTTTTTGTTTTGCGTTTCAATAAACCAGCGCAGGTGGTAGCAAACACCCTCAAGCACCGCGCGGATAAGCTCTGATTTACCGGTTTCAAGGCTTATGTTAAAGAACATACCTCTTGAATTCGGGTCTTCAAACGGGCAGCGGTTGCCGTGAAGCCAGGGTGTGAAAATTACACCGCCGCAGCCTGCAGGAACATCTTTTATTGCATCTGTCATATAGTCATAAAGGCTTGTGTAAACAGTTTCCTGGCTTTCTGCGACATTCTCTTTTTTGAGATAGATGCCGATTTCGTCAAGTGCAAGGTGATCCTTTACCCATTCAAGGCACTTTCCTGCAGTTTCGAGCTCTGCAAAGTAGTTGAAATAGTCGTCCTGAGCGCCGACAATTGCGGCAATCATAGCGGATGTGTCGACAATGCTCTTATCCACAACGGTGCCTACCCAGCCTGATGTGCCCGAATAAACATGTGTGTCGCCAAGAGCTGTTGCGCCTGCACCTACACCAATCAGCGAAGCATCGCCGCCGCCGCCGAATACAGCTGTGCCGGGGCAAAGACCAAGCTCTTTGGCAGACTGCTCTGTGAGCACACCTACCTTGTCTGATGAGCGTTTGATTTCGGGAAGATGCTTCATGTCAACACCGAGAAGTTTGCAGACGGTTTTGCTCCAACCGCGCTTACCATCGCGTATATCATAGAGAAGTGTGCCGAAGGCAGAGTCCTGTGTCATGACAAATTCGCCCGTCATTTTGCAGATTATGTACTCTTTTACATCAAGCCACTTGTATGCTTTTTTGAAGTTTTCTTTTTCGTGCTTTTCAACCCATTTGTATTTGTAAACGGGGTCTTTTACGCTGGCGGAAACCGCACCTGTTATGATAAGTGAAGGAATGAGCTTGAAAATGTTTGCGCCTGCAATCTGCAGACCGTATGCCATGTTTTCCTTAAGCTCTTCTTTTGCGCGCTGGTCCATGTAGCTGAAAGCGTTGCGCACGGGGTTGCCGTCTTTGTCAACAAGCACAAGGCCCTGCATCTGTGAGCAGAAGGAAATGCCCGAAATGCTTTCGGGGCTGATGCCTGTATCTGTCAGCACTTTCTTTGTGGTGTTGCAGATTGCATTCCACCACTCTGCAGGAATCTGTTCTGCCGAGCCGTCGGGCTTGACATGAAGCGAGTATCCCTCCATTGCCGCACCTATAAGCTTGACCGATTTTTCAACCTCAAAAAGACAGGTTTTGACACCTGTTGTACCTATGTCATATGCCATAATAAGAGTTTTGCTCATTTGAATGCCCTCTCTTTCATAACTGCTATATAAAAAATATAACATATATTAACAGCAAATGCAACAAAACCAAAGCCAATTTATGTAATTATTTGTGTATTGTTGACCTGTGTTGGGAAAGTGGTGTATAATCATAATGTATAAAAGTTTTTCGGAGTGATTATAAATGAAAATTCACGGTGATATAACCTCACTTGTCGGTTCTACACCGCTTATGAGGCTTGAAAAATTTGAAAAACAGCATGGGATTGAAGCAAGGCTTATTGCGAAGCTTGAATATTTTAATCCCGGCGGCAGCGTCAAGGACAGAGTTGCGCTTCACATTGTCGAGCAGGCAGAGAAAAGCGGCAAGCTTGTCCCCGGCAGTGTGATAATTGAGCCTACAAGCGGTAATACAGGCATTGGTCTTGCTATGGTTGCCGCGGCAAAGGGGTATAAAATAATTCTCACAATGCCCGAAAGCATGTCGCTTGAGCGCAGACAGCTTCTTGCCGCCTACGGTGCTGAGCTTGTGCTGACACCTGCCGCAGAGGGCATGAGCGGTGCGGTTAAAAAAGCGCAGGAAATTGCGGACTCAACACCCAACAGCTTTATTGCAGGGCAGTTTACAACCCCCGACAATCCCGAAGCTCATTATCTCACAACAGGTCCTGAGATTTATACTGATACTGATGGCGAAATTGATATTTTTGTCAGCGCAATCGGTACGGGCGGCACAATCAGCGGCACTGCAAAATATCTGAAGGAAAAAAATCCCGATATAAAGGTTATAGGTATTGAGCCTGAAAGCTCTCCGCTTATTACCAAGGGTATTGCAGGCGCACATAAAATTCAGGGCATCGGAGCAAACTTTGTGCCCGACACCCTGAACAGAGATGTTATTGATGAAATTGTAACTGTCAGTGATGACAGTGCTTATGAGTTTACCCGATTAGTCGCAAAAGCAGAGGGCTGCCTTGTCGGCATTTCATCGGGTGCGGCACTTGCCGCCGCCTGTGAAATTGCAAAGAGGGAAGAAAACAAGGGCAAAACAATAGTTGTTCTTCTGCCCGACAGCGGCAGCAGATACCTGTCATCAGGTGTTTTTGAGTAAGATTTCAACAGCTTCAAGGTATCCGTCAAAGCCCTTACCTTTGACGGTTGCAATGCAAGCCGCGCGGATGTATGATGTGCGCCTGAATTCCTCACGCTCATCGGGGTCTGAAATGTGCACCTCAACCGTAGGTATACCAACGGTTTTCACAGCATCGAGAAGTGCAATGCTTGTGTGAGTATATGCACCGGGGTTTATTACAATGCCGTCGGTATTGCCGTAGCATTGCTGAATTCTGTCAACAAGGTCACCCTCGTGATTTGACTGATAAAATTCAACTTCAATCTGTTTTTCTTCGCAGTGGCCTTCAATCAGATTAACAAGGTCTTGATAGGTTTTACTGCCGTAAATCTGCGGCTCTCTGATACCGAGCATATTCAGGTTAGGCCCGTTGATAACAAGTATTTTCATATCATCCCAAGTCCTTTCAGTATCCGTCTTGCGGTTTCGTTTTCGTCTTGTGAAACATCTACCGTAATATCACAGACTGCTTCATAGTGAGGCAGTCTTTTTTTATACATTTCTTCAAGGTGTCCGTTTTTGCTCAGCGGTCTGCCGCTTGTGTCCAACTTCGACAAATCGCGCCTGAGAAATACAACAACAGAGTTTTGCCTGAGAGCTGCTTTGTTTTCTTCACGAAGTACAGCACCGCCACCTGTTGCAATTATTCTGCCGCTTTGCTTGCCCGCCTGACTAACTGCAATTGCTTCGGCATTTCTGAAATATTCTTCACCCTCAGCTTCAAATATTTCCGGTATGGCTCTGTCTTCGTTTTTTACTATCAGTTCATCTGTGTCAATCAGCTCTCTGCCGAGAATTTCCGAAAGCTTTTTTGCTGCTGTCGATTTACCGCAGCCGGGCATGCCGACAAGTACAATGTTGAGCATCTGCTTTTCAAGCTCTTTAGTAATTTCAGTTGCTTTGTTTTCGGGAAATCTTGTTTTTGTAAAGCTTTCCGCTGCCTTTGCGCCCTGTGCACACAGCATTGTAAGTCCGTTTACGGCAGGTATTGAAAGCTTTTCGGCATCAAGCAGAAGCTTTGTTTTTGACGGGTTGTATATAAGGTCAGCAACTCCCTTGCACCGTGAGAAAATGCTCAGGTCAATAGGCGCTTTACCGTTGTCCGGATACATTCCGACAGGTGTTGTGTTGACAATGTAATCGGCATTATTGTGCTTTTCAATGTTCAGGTAGTTATCAGTTTCGCTTCTGCGTGAAATAACCGTGACTTCCGATGCGCCTTTATCCTGACAGACGCAAACTACGGTTTTGCTTGCGCCGCCGTTTCCAAGCACAATAACTTTTTTGCCTTTTACATCAAAACCCGCACTTTCAAGCAGATACGCAAAGCCGTAGTAATCGGTGTTGTCGCCGAAAAGTGTGCCGTCGGGCTGACGGGTAACAGTATTTACCGAGCCGATTTTCTTTGCGGATTCTGAAATAGCGGACATATACGGAATAACTGTTTCTTTGTAGGGTATGGTTACATTCATACCGTCAAAATCACCGTTGAGCATGAAGTCTTCGATTTCTTCAGGCTCTTTTTCATAAAGCGGATATTCGTAGTCACCGAGCATTGCGTGAATCTGCGGTGAGTAGCTGTGGCCGAGCTTGCGGCCGAGAAGTCCGAAACGCATAAGTTATTATTCTCCCTAAATAATTTCAGAATAGCTGCCAAGATAAGCGAAGCTTTCAAGCTCGTTTTCAAATTCGCATATAAGTTCAGCAAGGGCAGGGGAGTAGACTGAAGTGTTAAGATCAAAGTAGAACATAAACTCAAAATCGCTGCCTTCAATCGGGCGGCTTTCAAGCTTTGTAAGGTTTATGTTGTGTGCATAGAAGCGGGAAATTGTTCTGTAAAGAGAACCGGGCTTATGCGGCAGAACAAGCATAAGGCTTGTGCGGTCTGCGCCGGGATAGATTTCAGGCTGTTTTGAAATGCAGATAAATCTGGTGTAGTTGTTGCCTACATTCTGCACGGATTTCTTAACTGCGTGAAGCCCGTAAAGAGTGGCACATTCAAGTGAAGAGAGTGCGGCAATGTCGTTGCGTTCAGACTCTGCAACAGCTTTGGCGGCAAGGGCAGTGTTGGCATAAGCCGTAATTTTAACACCCTTGAGTGTACCGAGGAACTGGCTGCTCTGGTTGATAGCCTGCTCGTGTGAAATGATTTCTTTAATATCTTCAAGCTTTACACCCGGTTTAGCAAGAAGACAGTGGTTTATCTGCACTCTTGTGCTGCGCACGATATAAAAATTATGCTTTGTCATCAGGTCATAAATATTATTTACCGAGCCTGCAGTGCTGTTTTCAATCGGGAGCACACCGTAACGGCACAGTCCCTTGTCGATTGCATTGAACACAGCTTCAAATGTATTACAATAGGTTATATTCGGAACGGAAAAAAGCTTTTCGCAGGCAACCTGTGAGAATGCACCCTCTGTGCCCTGACAGGCGACACTTGCTCTTTCAGGGAAAAGCTTATCAGTGTTTTCTATAGCGTTCTTTATAATGTCCTCATATTTTGATTTCGGCAGTATCAGCTTGCTCTGATGTGCGCGTGAAAGCTCCATAAGAAGCGAAAACATAACTCTTGCGGACGCCTCATGTTCTTCGCCTGCCAGCTCGGAAACCCTGTTGAGAAGTGCGCGCTCGCGTTTCGGATCATATATTTTCATTCCGTTTTCGCTTTTATACTTTGCTACCTTAGCAGCACAGTTCATTCTTTCCTTGAGCAGCTCAACAAGCTGCGTGTCGATTCTGTCAATATTATTTCTGATGTTTTCAAGATCCATTTTTCTCAGTCCTTTAATCTAACATAAGATCGGCGATCGCTACTGCTGCCGCTGCTTCAACACAGGGTACTGCTCGCTGTACAATGCATGGGTCGTGTCTGCCGCCTATGTTTATTGTTGTGTTTTCTTTTTTTGAAAATGAAACTGTTTTCTGAGTTGCTGCAATAGACGGTGTAGGCTTAAATGCCACTCGGAATATTAGTGGCATTGCGTCTGAAATTCCGCCTAAAATTCCGCCGCAGTTGTTTGTGCGTGTGCGGATTTCACCGTTGTCGTCATAATAGAATTCATCGTTGTTTTCACTGCCGTACATATCCGATGCGGCAAAGCCTGCACCAAATTCAATACCTTTTACGGCAGGTATGCCGAAGGCAATGAGAGAAATTCTGTTTTCAAGTCCGTCAAACATGTGTTCCCCTATGCCTGCAGGCAAGCCGACGACCGCACATTCAACCGTACCGCCGACAGAGTTTCCGTCAGCCTTAGCTTTTATGATTTCATTTTGCATTTTTTCTGCCGCAGCCTCGTCAATGCAGACGAAGCTTTTGCTTTTGAGTGAATTCAGCTCGTTTGCTGTAATGTTCACACTGTCAAATCTTCTGTCGCGGATTCCGTGGATTGAAGCTATGTGTGCACCGACTGTAATCCCTTGCTCTTCAAGCCACTGTATACAAAGTCCGCCTGCTATGCAAAGCGGTGCTGTGAGTCTGCCTGAAAAATGTCCTCCGCCCGTAGGGTCGTAATCTTCACCGTACTTTGCTCTTGCGGTGTAGTCTGCGTGACCTGGGCGCGGTGTGTCAGCAATTGAAGCATAGTCTTTTGAATGTCTGTTCTGATTGTATATAACAGCATGAATGGTATCGCCGTTTGTAACTGAATCAGTAATGCCTGAAAGAAAAACAACCTTGTCAGGCTCTTTTCTCTGCGTTGAAAACTTATCCTTACCGGGTGCGCGTCTTGCCATAAATGAGGCAAGTTTTTCTTCATCAACGGTGAAGCCGCGGGGAAAGCCCTCAATAGTTACACCGATAGCATCTGAATGAGATTGACCGTATATTGTCATTTTAAAG
Organism: Acutalibacteraceae bacterium; assembly: GCA_045539895.1. Taxonomy (GTDB): domain Bacteria; phylum Bacillota; class Clostridia; order Oscillospirales; family Acutalibacteraceae; genus UBA8612. Next base: position 12,194 of record JAZQGE010000040.1, on the reverse strand, counting down.
TTTTTGCCGAAGGTTGATGCCATTTTGTCCGTCCTCCCGTCAGTCAAATATCTGTATCTGTGCGCCAAGCTTTTTAAGCTCATCAAAAAATTTCGGATAAGATTTGTTAACCGCTTGAGCACCGTTAATATTAACTTCGTTTTTGCATCCGCTTGCAGCTATTGCAGCACTCATTACAATTCTGTGATCATTATATGAGTCTACAGTGCCGCCTGTAAGCACACCGTTTCCGTAAACGGTAAGTGTGTCGGCTGTAATTACGGCTTGTCCGCCGAGATTGTTTATCATTTCGCAGGTGGACAGCAATCTGTCGCTTTCTTTTATTCTCAGTCTTGCCGCGTTGTAAAACTGTGTTATGCCTTTTCTGAAACAGCTTGTCACAGCAAGCGCGGGTACAAGGTCGGGAATGTCGCCGACATCAATTTTTATATTTTCATTTCCGCTTGAATTCTTGATTTTTTCTGCAATTCCCAGAACTGCTTTGTCGCCTTGGACCGAATTTGGTGTCAAGTTGATGCACTTTACACTGTTGCCATCTATTATATCGGCGCATATGAAGAACGCACCGTTTGACCAGTCGCCCTCAATGTTGTATGTTTCAGGCGAAATGTATCCGTTAGAAGCTTTGATTTTTATTGTGTTTTCGTTGAATTCGGTTTTGATTCCGAATTCCTCAAGAACATCAAGAGTCATTTCAATATACGGTCTTGACTGAAGCTGTCCGGTTATAACAATCGTTGATTCTGCGTGGGTTACAGGAAGCGCTAGCAACAGTCCGCTTATGAACTGCGAGCTTACTTCACCACTGATTTCATATACTCCTGCGCGGAGCTTTCCGCTGACCGTCAGCGGAAGAGTGTGTGAAGATGTTGTTGTGCCGTGCTGCTCAAGCGCAACACACAGCTCCTCAATAGGTCTTTCAGGTAATCTTCCCTCTCCGTAAAGTGAAACAGCTTTACCAAGTGCGGCAGCTACAGGTAACATAAATCTTAGGGTTGAACCGCTTTCTCTGCAGTTCAGCTTGGATTCTTTTTCGCTTTTTTCGATGGGTACAACATATAATCCGTATTCTGTTTTTGAAATTGTCGCGCCAAGCTCTCTTAAACATTGTGCAGTTGCCTCTATATCAACAGATGTTGATGAGCAACTGATTCTTGTGGGCTTGTCTGCAAGAGCGGCACAAATAAGCGCACGATGTGCAACTGACTTAGAAGCGGGTGCATCAACAGTGCCGTTAAGTGAGGCGGGTTTTATAACAGCTTTCATTTTTATTTCAGTCCAACCATAATAAATTCTTTAAGTTCCTCGTGAGTGCATTTTTTCAAAATGCTTTTTCCTTTTGCTGTAGGAAGTACAAGTGTAATTTTACCGTTTGAATTTTTCTTGTCTTTGAGTGCTGCTGAATAAACTTCTTCAACACTGTATGGGCACAGGTAAGGAAGATTATATTTTTTCAGCAGAGGTAAAAGTGCATCAAGTGCTTGTTTTTCACAAATTCCTTTTTCAATGCAGGCTTTTGTAATAACTGCCATTCCGATTGCAACTGCACTGCCGTGCGGAGTTTTGTATTTGCTCAACACTTCGACTGCGTGTGCGACGGTGTGACCGAAATTAAGGAAAGCTCTTTCTCCTTTTTCAAATTCGTCTGCCGTAACAACTCTTGCTTTAATTTCAACACAGCGCGCAACAATCTGCTGTATATCTGTTTGTAAATCGAGCAAATCGAGCAGCTCGCTGTCGCAGAACATACCGTATTTTATAACCTCTGCCATACCGTTTGAAAATTCTTCTTCCGGAAGGGTGTTGAAGCAGTTTGTGTCGCATATAACTTTTTTCGGCTGATAAAAAGCACCTGCAAGGTTTTTCCCTTTATCAAGGTCAATTGCCGTTTTACCGCCTACGGATGAATCAACTGCCGCAAGCAGTGAGGTTGGCAGTTGAATGAAATTAATGCCACGCATATAAACAGCTGCGGCAAATCCGCATAAATCGCCCACAACACCGCCGCCAAGAGCAATAAAGCTGTCGCTGCGGCTGAAATTGTTCTCTGCAGCGAAGTTCAATATTTTAATAAGGTTGTCTGCATTTTTGCTTGCTTCACCGTGGGGGATAATATGTTCATATACTTTATAGCCGCTGTCAGCAAGGCTTTTCCTGACGCTTTCAGCATATAGCGGCGCAATATTGTCATCGCTGACAAGGAGCACCTTACCGTCAAGACCGAGCACTTTCATCTCGTTACCGACTGTGCATAAAATTCCTTTTCCGATATTAACCTCGTAAGGCTTGCCTGTGTTTACGGGTATTGTTATCATTTGCTGTCAACTGCTTCCTTCATAAGCCTGCCCTCACGCAGAAGCTCTTCAATTCTTTCAGAATCGCCTGCTTTGAGAGCGTCGCTGTATTTTTGTAAATTTTCTGTCAGTAAATCTATTTCAGCTATAAGATTGTCGGAGTTTGCCATGAAAAGCTCAGTCCACATTTTTTCATTCAGCCACGCAACCCTTGTAAGGTCCTTGTAGCTGCCTGCTGAAAATCCTTTGTGCACCTTTGAGCGCGGACTTTTTACATAAGCATTTGAAACAACATGTGCAAGCTGTGATGTGTACGCAATGTTCACATCGTGAATCTGTGCTGTTGAAAGTGTAACACTGCCGAAGCCTGCAGTTACAAGTGCTTCTTTAAGGTTTGCGAGCAGATGAAAATCCTCATCAGGCTTTGGTACAAGTATCATTGTTGCACCGTCGAACAGCGTTTCTTTTGCGTTTTTAAGTCCTGAAAACTGTGTGCCTGCCATAGGGTGACCGCCGACAAAGTTAAAGCCGTATTCTTCAGCTATTGCAAAGCATTCGGGGCACACATTCATTTTAGTTCCGCAAAGATCGACGACAACCGTGTCCTTCCGAATGCATGAAGCAATATTCCTTACATAGTTTACTACAGCTTCAGGATAAAGTGCAACAAAAATATAATCACATTCCGGAATTGTTTTTTCATCGAGCGGCATATCAATGATTTTTGCCATGACAGCATAGTCTGTAACAGCATTGTTTATATCGTAACCGAAAACGGTAACACCGGCTCTTTTGTAAGCTTTTGCAAGTGAGCCTCCGATAAGTCCCAGACCGCATATACCTATTTTCATTGCTCTTTTCCTCCTTTAATCAGTCAAGACTGTTTACTGCCTGTCTGACTGCAAATACTCTTTTTGCAACATCGTCAAACTGTTCGGGTGTGAGTGACTGCGGACCGTCGCAAAGTGCGCGCGGGGGGTCATTGTGTACTTCAATCATAAGTCCGTCTGCGCCTGCAGCGGCTGCAGCCATTGCCATAGGCTTTACAAGTCTTGCAATTCCGCTTGCGTGGCTGGGGTCAATAACAATCGGCAGATGAGAAAGCTCCTTGAGCATGGGCACTGCAGAAAGGTCAAGGGTGTTTCGTGTGTAGGTTTCAAATGTGCGTATGCCTCGTTCACAGAGAATAATGTTTTCGTTGCCGCCTGCCATGATATATTCTGCGCTCATCAAAAGCTCCTTGAGTGTGTTTGCAAGTCCTCTTTTGAGCAGTATGGGCTTGTTTGTTCTGCCAAGCTCTTTGAGTAGTTCAAAGTTCTGCATATTGCGAGCACCGACCTGAATTACATCAACCTCTTCAAACATAGGCAGATGGTTTGCGTTCATTATTTCGGTTACAATCGGCATGCCGGTCTGCTTCTTTGCTTCAAGCAGCAGCTCAATTCCTTCTGCGCGCAGTCCTTGGAAATCGTAGGGCGAGGTTCTGGGCTTGAAAGCGCCGCCTCTGAGCAGACTCGCTCCCGAAGCCTTTACCTTTGTTGCAATTTCGAGCAGCTGAGCTTCACTCTCAACTGAGCAGGGGCCTGCAATTATTGCAAATTCGCCGCCGCCGATTTTTACACCTGAACAATCAACTACCGTGTCATCGGGGTGGAATTTTCTGTTTGCATTCTTGAACGGTTCGGAAATGCGTTTTACGCAGTCTACAATTTCAAGACCTTCAATAAGGTCTGTATCTATTGAGGTTGTGTTGCCCACAAGACCGAGAATGGTCTGATATTCACCCTTTGAAATGTGAACAATTATTTTCTGTTCTTCAAGCCAGCTTATAAGGTTGTCAATCTGCTGCTGAGTTGCTTCGTTTCTGAGTACTACTACCATTTTTATCATTACCTTTCAAAAAAATAAGAGCTTTGCAGTGACCTGACTGCAAAGCTCTAAAAAAACTTTTTAATGCCTTTTCGGCGCAGCAAAAATCACTTCTACTATTTATTTCTCTGCGAAATAAAAGTAAAAGTAAAAAAACTCGTATGCAGTTGCATTTGTTTTGCAAAGCATGGTTTTTGCTCCGTTTCCGTTGAAATTGTCTGCATTATACACCCTGAAAAATGCAATGTCAATACTTTTTGCAAAAATAATTTCACCAATTTTAAGTGTTAAAGCGCAAAAGCTAAAAAGACAATATATTGAGTGTTTTTGCTTGCAAATATTTATTGCTTGTGATAATATAAACTATATCTGTTTATTAAAAAAAGGAGAGCGTTTTTGTGCGTACGGGATTTATTGACCTTCATACTCATTCAACCTGCTCTGACGGGTCGATGACTCCGAGCGAGCTTGTAAAGCATGCGGCAGCAAATAACCTTTCTGCAATCGCTCTGACCGATCACGATACCGTAAGCGGCGTCGAAGAAGCTGTAAAACAAGGTGAACTCAGCGGTGTTGAGGTTGTGCCTGCTATCGAATTTTCCGTAATGTCGGCAACAGAAACGCACATTCTCGGATATTTTATTGATATTGGTAATCCGAAGCTTATTTCAATTCTTGATGAAATAGTCGAAAAACGCATTGAGCGCAATGTGATGACAGCAAAGCTATTACAGGACCTTGGCTTTGAGGTTACTGTCGATGAAGCGGCATCACTTGCGCCGGGCGGTATAATCGGCAGGGCGCATTTTGCCCGTGTTATGATGAACAAGGGATATGTTTCATCCGTAAAAGATGCCTTTGACAAATATCTCTCGTCAGGTAAGCCTGCATATTTCGATAACCAGAAGCTTGAAGCAAAAACTGCAATTGAGGCAATTCATGCCGCAGGAGGAGCAGCTTATCTTGCACATCTCCATCTGACAAAGCTTAGTGATGATGAGCTTGACAAATTTGTCGGAGAACTTGTATCTTACGGTCTTGACGGTATAGAAGGTTTTTATACGGATTATGATGAAGTAATGCAGAAAAAATATTTTGCACTTGCAGAAAAGTACGGACTTGGTATTTCGGGCGGTACGGATTTTCATGCCGATATGAAGCCGCATATTTCAATCGGGAAAGGTACAGGCAACATGGCAATACCGTACAGTGTGCTTGACGGAATAAAACAAAGGTTAAACGGATGAATCAAATATTAAAAGAAGTTATTGCTGGATTGCTTGAAGGCGGTAGGGTAACTGTTGCGCTTGACGGTATGTGCGCCTCAGGAAAATCAACCCTTGCCGATGAAATTCAAGACTGCTTTGGCGGCACGGTAATAAGAGCAGACAGTTTCTTCCTGCCGGAGGATATGCGCACTCAGGCAAGGATGAGTACGCCTGGCGGAAACTTTCACCGCGAGAGGTTTTACACTGAGGTTGTGCAGAATCTAAAAACAGTAACACCTTTTTCTTACGGTGTGTTTGACTGTAAACGCGGTGAAATAACACACAGTGCTGCGGTTGACGAAGCAAGGCTGATTATTATTGAGGGCAGCTACTGTATGCACCCTGATTTGTGTGCAGATTATGATTTGAAAATTTTCTGTCTGACGGATGAAAGAACTCAGCTTTCGCGTATAGAAAAACGCAACGGTATTACAGCTTTGCCATCTTTTAAAAGTAAGTGGATACCGCTTGAAAATAATTACTTTCAGGCGCTTGATATTCAGAAAATATGCGACATAACAGTCGTTACATAAAAAGTGAGGATAACAACATGAAAGACTACATACTTCACCTTGAAAATTCTGCTGATGTGTGGGAAAATTCAACACCTCTCGGCAACGGTTCAATGGGTCTTAGCATCTTTGGCAGAACGGACAGTGAGCTGTTTGTTCTCAACGAGGAAACTGTCTGGAATCAGAGCACGGAAACAAAGCCTGCGGGCGACTTCAAAGAAAAGATTGATTATATCCGCTCTCTTTTCCTTGCGGGCAAAAACTTTGAGGCAGCAAAATGGGCAGAGGATAATCTTGAAGATTATTTTAATGTAATTGCTTCATTCGAGGTTGCAGGAAGAATCAATGTTGATTTTGACAACAAGTCAAAGGCAAAGAATTACAGCCGTGATCTTTGTCTGAATAACGGTATTGCAACTGTAAAATATACAAAGAAAGATGTTGAAACTGTTGAGGAGTGTTTTGCTTCTTACGAAGAAAAGCTCCTTGCCGCAAAATTCAGCTTCTCATCACCGAGCAGCTTTACACTCAGCTTTGAGCGCGATTTTGTGAAAAGTTATATGACAGAAAATGATACCCTTACTGTCTGTTGCAGCACTGCCAACGGCACTCACAGCTTTGCTGTTGGTACAAGAGTTATCACCGACGGTGAGCTCAGCACACTTGACGGTAAGCTCCGCGTTGAAAACGCAAACGAAGCTGTAATCTACATAAGCATCGTAACAGACAATATTGCTGAAAATTATATTGAAATATGTAATCAGAAGCTTGCCGCCGCACCCTCTTATGATGATATGAAAAAAGCTCATACAGAAAGCTTTTCTTCAATTATGTGCCGCAGTGATGTCAGCTTTGACGGTGACAAAGAGCTTGAAAAGCTTCCCGTCAACGCAAGACTTGAGCGTCTTAAGAAGAATAAATCCGCTCAGGACTATTCGCTTTTGTCGCTCTATTGGCAGTTTGGCAAGTATCTGCTTGTCAGCTCAAGCAGACCCGGTACGCTTCCTGCAAACCTGCAGGGTGTATGGGGCGAGCGCATGCAGAATCCGTGGAATGCAGACTACCACACAAACATAAATCTTCAGATGAATTACTGGCAGGCAGAGCAGGCAAATATTTCAGAGTGCACCTCCGCTTTGTTTGATTACATGAACACGAATCTTCTTGTTGGCGGCAGAAAAGCAGCTCAGGATTATTATGGCTGCAAAGGCACTGTTACTCATCACCTGAGCGATATTTACGGCTTTAACGGTCCTGCGGACGGTGTTTGGGGTCTGTGGCCTATGGGCGGTGCATGGCTTGCTTTCCATATGTGGGAGCACTTCCTTTATACCAATGACCTTGATTATCTTAAAAACACAGCTTATGAATACATAAAGGCCTGTGTTGAATTTTTCCTTGACTATATGGTTGAGGATGACAAGGGCAGACTTCTCACAGGTCCCTCTGCTTCTCCCGAAAACGACTATATCGGTGCAGACGGCAAACCTGTTTGTATGTGTATGTCACCTACAATGGATGTTGAAATTGTAAGCGGTTTGCTGAAATTCTACCTCGAAACCGAAAAGCTTCTCGGCATTGATGCCGATACAGCCGCAAAGGCTGCAGAGGCTCTCGGTAAAATGCCTGCAATTCAGGTTGGTAAGCACGGTCAGCTTATGGAATGGCTTGAGGATTACGAGGAGGCTGAGCCGGGTCACCGTCACATTTCGCATGCATTCGGTATTTATCCTGCCGATCTTATCACAAGAAACACACCTGAGCTTTATAATGCGATCCGCGTAACTATTGATCGCAGACTTGCAAACGGCGGCGGTCATACCGGTTGGAGCAGAGCATGGCTTATCAATCTTTTTGCCCGTCTGCGTGACGGTGAGGGAGCTTATGAGCACATCCGTTTGCTCTTCACCCGTTCAACTCTGCCCAATCTTTATGATACACATCCGCCTTTCCAGATTGACGGTAATTTTGGCGGTGCGGCAGGTATAGGTGAAATGCTTATGCAGAGCCACGAAGGCTTTATTTCGCTTCTTCCTGCAACAAGCAAACAGCTTTCAGGCTCATTCAACGGTCTGAAGGCAAGAGGTAATGTTGAGGTTTCCGCAAGCTTTGCAAACGGAAAAGTAAAGGCCTTTGAGCTTGTTCCGGCAGAAGATAAGTGTATAAAAATTGAAATAGAAAATGCCGCGGCAGTTGTATGCGGCGGCAAGGAATACAGCGCTGTAAACGGTCTGTTTGAGCTTGATGCAAAAGCAGGCGAAAGCTTAGGCTGTACAGTTATGTATTAAAAATTGTCTGCACCGCAAGCATTAGTGCAACACCCGGTGAGCCGAGCACTGCTGCTGTGCCGAGTGTGTACCAGTTAACTGCAAGCTGAGTGCCCACAGCAAGACCAACCAGCTTTACGGCATAAAGCGCGGCAATACCCTGGGCGGCGGTAGACAGAATGCCTTTTATAAGGCACTTCCTTTTCAGCATTATAATAAGCAATGTCAGCACACAGAATGCGGCAAAAACAACCGGCAGTGTGTTAATTCCCATTTTCTCGTCCACCTGCCTTCAGGTTTCTCTGCTTTGCAAGTGCAAGCAGGTATCTGTATCGCGCCTTGAGTGCTTCAATTTCATAAATTGTTGCTTCAACAAGGTCGTTGTCGCATTGCAGTTCGAATCTTTCATAAGCGAGGGTGAGGGCATCGCTCAGCCGGTGAATTTCACTAAGGAGCCAATCATCATCCTCGTCATTTGTTTTCTTTTTCATAATTAATTGTGATATAGTTGCCATTTTCCGTCCTCCGTTTCATTTAATCATATGAGTTAATGATGGGCGGATATGCAAAAAAATATACCATCGGAGGAATTTTATTATGTATATGACAAAACTTGTGCCTTTTTCAGTCAGAACAATCTGGGGCGGCAGAAAGCTGATTGACAGTTACGGAATAAAAACCGATCTTGAAAACTGTGCTGAAGCATGGATGCTCTCCTGCTTTGAAAATTTTGAAAGCACTGTTGCTCATGGTGAGTACGAGGGTAAAACTCTCACTGAGGTTATAAATATCTGCGGCAAGGATATTCTCGGCAAAAACGCACAGAGCTTTGAATATTTCCCGATTCTTATAAAGTTTATTGATGCGGCAGATGACCTTTCCGTTCAGGTTCACCCCGATGATGAATATGCTGCAAGGTATAACGGCGGATACGGCAAAACAGAGTGCTGGTATATTATGGACTGCGAGCCGGGCGCAAAAATTATCTACGGCTTCAAAGATAAAATTTCGACCGAGGATTTTGCAAAGGCAATTGAAGAAAACAGAATTGACGATGTTGTAAACTATGTCGAAGTAAAGAAGGGCGATTTCTTCCTGATTGAAGCAGGTACGCTTCACGCAATTTGCAAGGGCATACTTCTTGCAGAGGTTCAGCAGAATTCAAATGTAACCTTCAGAGCTTATGACTATAACCGTTTCGATGCAAAATGCAACGGCCCAAGACCGCTTCACATTAAAGAAACACTCGATGTTACAAAATGCGAGCCGCCCTGTCCGTCAATTCCTACACTTACTAAAACCGAACAGCTTGACGGCGCAACAAAGTCAGAGCTTGTAAGCTTCGAGCTTTTCAGTGTCAATAAGGTTGAGGTTACAAAAGGTTACACCGGTGTAGCGGACGAAAATTCATTCGTTCATATTATGGTGCTTGACGGCAGCGGTGAGATTTCTTGCGGCGGCAAAACCCTTGAAATTGCAAAGGGAGAGGGAGTTTTTATCCCTGCATCTGCAGGTGAGTACACAGTTAACGGTAAGCTTACCGTTCTTGAAAGCAGAGTGTAAGAAGATAATACAATGGAAAAAAACAGATTTGAATTGGTAAGTAGCGAAGAAATAAAAATGGATTTGGGCTTTTTGGAAACTTTTGTTCTAAAAGATAAGCATACAGGTGTATTGTATTTGTATACCAATAGAGGTAACGGTGGAGGATTAACACCTCTTGTTGATTCACAAGGTAAGCCTTTGATTGGCTAATAAATGCGTACTGCTTTCTGAACTTTACAGTATACTTATTAGTGCTCAAAATGGAGAAATTTATGGCAGTTTTATCCGCACAGAATCTGAATATGACCTACGGTGACCGTGTTCTTTTTGACGGTGTATCTTTTGAGATTAACGCAGGTGAAAGGGTCGGTCTTATCGGCGCAAACGGTACAGGCAAAACAACTGTTTTCCGACTTGTGCTCGGTACGGAAAAGCCGACATCTGGTGAAATTCATCCTGGTAAAAATACCGTTGTCGGTTATATGGAGCAGCATGCCTGCCGTGATTCTTACAGAACAATTTACGATGAAATAATGACGGTTTTTGAACCGCTTATCAATATGGAAAAGCGGCTTGAACAGTTGAACAGGCTTATTGATGAAGGCTCAGAGATTGATGCGCTTATTGATGAACAGCTTCATCTTACCGAAAAATTTGAACGCGAGGGCGGTCTGACCTGCCGCAGCAGAGCGCGCTCAACACTTGTTGGTCTGGGCTTTCCGGCAGATATGCATTCTCTTACCTGCGATAAGCTCAGCGGCGGTCAGCGCTCAAAGCTGAGTCTTGGTAAGCTCCTTTTGTCCAATCCTGATTTGCTTCTGCTTGACGAGCCTACAAACCATCTTGATATTGAAAGTGTTGAGTGGCTTGAAGCATTTCTTGCTGATTATAAGGGTGCGGCTCTTATTATTTCGCACGACCGCTATTTTTTGGATCGTGTCACAACGCGTACGATGGAAATCGAACACCGCAAAATGCGTATTTATAAGGGCAGCTATTCCGAATTCATAAAGCAGAAGGAAAAGGATAAAGAAATTGCTCAGCGTCACTATGACAATACAATGGACGAGGTTCACCGCATTGAAAAAATGATTGAGCAGCAGCGCCGGTGGAACCGTGAACGCAACATCCGTACAGCAGAGCATAAGCAGAAATCAATTGACCGCCTTATGGACGGACTTGAAAAGCCCGAAGCAGACGAGGCTGTGCTGAAATTTCAGTTTAAAACCCTTGTTGAAACGGGCAACGATGTGCTTATCTGTCAGGGACTCACAAAAGGCTTTGGCGGCGAGCCTCTTTTCAGGGATGCAAACCTGCTTCTCAAAAAAGGCGAGCGTGCGTTTCTGCTTGGTGCAAACGGTTGCGGCAAAACGACATTCCTGCGTGTTGTAATGGGTGAATACATTCAGCAGGCAGGCTTGCGCAAATTTGGCGAAAATGTCCGTGTCGGTTATTTCGACCAGACTCTGAGCGGACTTAATGACGATAAAACAGTGCTTGATGAAGTGTGGGACAGATACCGCAGACTTTCGCAGACTGAGGTGCGCAGTGCGCTTGCCGCCTTCCTTTTCAGGGGTGATGCCGTTTTTGCCCGTGTGGGTGATCTGAGCGGCGGCGAAAAGGCGAGAGTGGCACTTCTTATCCTTATGCTCGGCGGATATAATCTTCTTTTGCTTGACGAGCCTACAAACCACCTTGATATAACCTCGCGCGAAGCACTTGAGGATGCACTTTTAGGCTATGACGGCACAATGCTTATTGTTTCGCACGACCGTTATTTTATAAATAAGCTTTCAACAAGAATTCTCCGACTTGGTACAAATGGTATTGAAGAATTCGGCAATGACTATGACGAATATCTTGCACGCCTTGAATCGTTAAAACAGGATGTGAAGGTGCAGAAGGAAAAAGCCGCACCAAAGGTTGACAGCTATAAGCTTCGTAAGGAGCGCGAGAGTGAAAAGCGAAAGCTGGGCACAGCTTTTAAGCGCTGTGAAGAAAAAATAGAAGAAACAGAAAATCTTATAACTGAAACACAGGCTGAAATCGAAAACCCTGATTCGGCTGCAGATTACGAAAAAATAATGTCACTTACAGCAAGGCTTGATGAGCTGAATAATATCCTTGAACAGCTTTACGAGGAATGGGAAACCATTCAGCTCAGGCTTGCAGAGTTTGAATAATGAGGAGGTATTGCTCTTATGAAAAATATTCTTGGTGCAAATTGGATTAAAAGCCCAAAACTTTCCAAAGAATGTGAAATCTGTTACACAAAGCGGTTTGACACAAAAAAACCGCTTAAAAGCGCATCTCTTGAAATAACCTCTCTTGGCACTTATGTTGCCCGTATCAACGGCAACAGAGTAGGCGACCAGGTTATGACACCCGGCTGGACCGCTTACCGCAAGCGTCTTCAGGTTGAAACCTATGATGTAACAG
>JAZQGE010000039.1:0-10834 GCA_045539895.1 Acutalibacteraceae bacterium | reverse complement strand
TGCGGGCTGATCGGATTCGGTATGGCTGCCGCCATATTCGGGCCGCTTTACGGTGTGCCGATCATGAAGTCCTATCCATCCAAGTTCATAGCACCCTCTATCATCGGTCTTGCTTTCTCGGCGGTTCTCGTTCACGCCGTTATCGCCGAGATCTTCCTTGGTGCGCCAATCGCGCTGTATATCTTTTATGCCGTAGTCACAGCGGTGCTTGTGTTCGTGTTTATGCAAGTTGAGCCTTTCCTGATGTTTACCCTTCGCCGTCGCATTGCCGACGATACCGTTCCTGTCGCAGAAGAAGCAGAGAAATCTCCCGTCGAGGAAACGGAAGTAAAAACCGAGTCTGCAACTGTTTCGGCAGACGATGCAGATAATCCTCTTGCAAAACTCAGCCCGAAGAAACGTGAGGTTGCGGAGCTTATCTGTCTTGGCTACACTAACAAGGATATTGCAAAAGCCCTCGTTATTTCCGAGCATACCGTGAAGGATTATGTAAAAGATATTTATTATACTCTGGCGGTTCACAGCCGTTTGGAGCTTGCCGCACTTGTAAACAATTACCGCCTGGCAAACAAGAAATAACAAACTGAAGTCAGTGCAGATGTTGAAGCTGAATCCGCTCTCTCTGTTCTTTCAAAGAGAGCGCTTGAGGTTGTTGAACTTATTGCCAGCGGCTACAGTAAAGCAGACATTGCAAAAATACTGTTTATTTCAGTTCATACCGTCAATGACCACACAAAAAATATCTACCGCAAACTGAACGTTCACAGCAGATATGAACTCACGGCACTTGTCAATAAAATAATAATCAAAAAATAAACCAACAACAAAGCCGATGAATTGTCATTGGCTTTTTGTATGAAATATCATATATGATTATACGCTCCTCATCACCTGCTTCTGAGTGGATGAGGAGCGTATTTTGATTCTGAAACACGGTTTGGTCAAGTATAGTAAATTTCTCTTATCTTAACAGTTGTTGTATTTTTGTTAGCTGCAAAAATCTTCTTGCGTATCTTGAAATCGTGAAACGGATGAAGAATCAGCCAATCCATTTTCTGCTTGGCAGCAACGGAAAGGTTAAGCTGCTCAGCATAATCCTGCAGTCGGATAGATTATCAGTTATTCCTTGTAAATCAACACATATTAAGACTACTATGCTTTGTAAATATTAGACACCACGTCATTCTTACATATTTTAAGTGATTACAGAAGTCATTTGGAGTAAAAAACACAGCGCAAGTGATTGAAAAAATCCCGTTTTAATTCAACTGTCAGGGATAGAAATTGCGAAGGTGGTTGAATGAAATAAATCAAGAAGGAAATCAAAACGGTATGCACTTTCGGTCCGAACATATCAAACGAAACCCAATAACCTCATAAAGGATACGGTGTCATTGAGGTGTGCAGCAAAAGATGTGCTGCGTTCGTTTGCGGTAAAAGTGCGATCCAATGTAATCCGAACAGCTTGTGTATATGCAAGAATACATAGAACGAGCAGAAGACATACGACATTCTCCTTTGGGTAAGAAAATGTACTCGATGCGGAGTCAGACAATTGAACGAGTGTTTGCCGATGCCAAAGAAAAACACGGTATGAGGTACACATATTACAAAGGCTTAAACCAAGTTGCAAATTGGGTTAGGCTTAAATTCACTGCAATAAACCTCAAAAAACTGGCAATGTGGAAGTTCAAAAACAACAATCCTACTGATTTTTATCGCTTTTTGTCCACGTTTTTCAAATGTTCATACCAAAACACTAAAAAAACCGTGCTTCTCCTAATCCGAGATGCACGGTTTTTCGACAGTCTGACGCATGAATCCTTGATTCTTGTGGGTTTTTCCTTTTTCTTTTTATGCGATCTACGGTTCGCTAAACCCCACTTTGATGCTCAAATCGAGCATCAATTTCCCAGCTGTTTCGTTCTGTTCACAACGTTTCCGTCTGGTAATTTGTACTATTGTGCTTTCCCTCTGTTGGTGGTATAATATATCAAAAATTCCGACAATTTAATTGATTTGGAGAAAGATTATAATGCTAAGCCCAAGAATTGAAACAGAAAGACTTATTTTAAGACGATACAAAGAAAGCGATATCGATGCTATCTATGAAATCATAACTGATGAAAGATTAGCAAAATATATCAAATATCCTGCTTTGACAAAAGATGAAGAGTTGGAATGTATCAGAAAATGGATAGGCGAAGCTGACGAGAATAAATACGAAAAGTGGGTTATGGAATTGAAATCCACGGGCGAAGTTGTCGGTAATATAGATGTTAATACCATTGTTAAGAAACACAATTATTGCAATGTAGGATATACAGTACGATATAACTATTGGGGCAATGGTTATGCTGCTGAAGCATTAAAAGCAGTTGCAGACCATTTGCTAAATAACAGTGGTTATTACTTGGTTGAATGTTCCTGCAATGAGCTTAATGTGCAATCATTCAGAGTTATGGAAAAAGCAGGATTCAAAAAGGACGGATATATTGCAAACAGAAGATTAAACAAAGACGGAAAATATTCCGGAGTAGTTTATTATAGTAAATCAAAATAGATGCGAGAATCTATTGATGTTATAGGAAACAATTTATACAAGAAGGCACATTATGCATTAAAAAACTTTTAATAAAATGAGATTGTTTCTTTATTCATCGTTGTTGTCAATTATCGGAGCGGTAATATATAATTTCGGCAGGAGGTGTGCCTATGAAAACAGTTCGCACCATTTTGATTTTAATTTCAGTTTTTTTATTTCTTTTGTGTTCGTGTGCCGAGGACGAAGCAGTCATAACGGTAGCTGTTGTCAACGGTGAAACAGTAACGCAGGAGGAGTTTGACTATTTCAAGGCTCGCCAAAGGGCTAATGTTATAAATTATTACATTTCTGAGTTCAACGCCGAAGTTGACGAGGATTTCTGGCAGGCGGATTTTAACGGAATAACACCGGAAAAAGATCTTGAAGACAGAGCCATCAGTGAGTGTGTAAAAGCTAAAATTCAACTTGTTCTTTGCAGAGAAAACGGAATTTATGATGACATTTCATTCGTTGGTTTGCGCCAAAGGGCAGAAAACTTTAACAGTCAGGATAAAAGCGGAGCAATTGGTTTAAAAACAATTGAAATGGATACCTTTTACACTTACTATATTGATACGGGAGTTATGGAACTTAAAAACATTCTCGGTGAAAAGGAGCTTGCACCGACGGAAGAAGAAATCAATGCATGTCTTGAAAATTTCGGCACACAAGAGGATAATTATACCGCCGCACGCAAAAAGGCAATTTCAAAGAAATATGATGATATGATTGAAAAGCTCTGCAAAGAGGCAGACGTTCAGAAATAAAACAAAAGCTTGCATCGTAAAAAAATGCAAGCTTTTAATATTACTTTATTATCAGTCAAACAAATCGGAAATCAGGCGGAATATTGCAATGAACATACTGACGAGGATATCGCAGATTGTCGGGCTCTCCTTTTCACCCTCAACACCGTCACCCTCATAACAGCCTATATTGTGCGTACTGTCAAGAGAAATTCCGAAGAAGTCATGCTCACCCATATTTTCTTCAACCTGAACACCTGCACCGATGCACGGAGAGCAGGCTTTGAGTATAAAGCTGTTCTTATCCGTTAAATCCTCACCTGCAAACTGTGGCAAGGCGATGAAGGAGTTTTTGTCATTTATGGGCTTTGTAACGCCCCAATAGCAGTTGTTTGACATATCATAATCGTATTTCCGGTTAAACTTCATAAGGTAACCGGGTTCGAGGATGAATATGTTGTTTTTTATCACGGCATCATCATACATATAGAAGTTATACGTGCTGCCGTTGACAATGGTATTGTTGTAAAACTTGAAATCGTGCTCTGCTGTTTCGTTACCGTTTCCGGAACCGTTTGAAGTTATATTATCGTTTACAGAAAGACAGTAACGGACAGTGTTGACGTAATGGTCGTCGTGAACAGGGCAGTTCCACATAAATCTTACATTGTCGTGAGAGTAAATGTATTGGAATGTGCTGTGGTCGGTATGGTCATCAAAATCGACTGCCATTCCGTCAAGTACATTTTTTGCACCTGCAATCTCACAATTTTCAACAAGACCGTTGGTAACACCCCACATCCACACGGGAGCAGTATAATAAACACCGGAGCTCTGACAAGTGTTGATAATTGAAGAATTGCGCAGGATAATTGTATCCGTATCCGACATTATAAACGCATCATCCCACAAATCGTGAATACTGCAGTTTTCAACAATTATATTTTTATTGTACGGTGTTTCGGGAGTATTGGGGTAGTTACTTCCCGTGAAAATGCCGTAACCGCAGTCATATATTTCACAGCCGTCAACGGTTATATTCTCAAGATGAGCACCCGGAGTTGCGGGCGAGCCCATCAGACGGATTGCAGCTCTGCTGCTGCTCAAGTAATTGTCTGAAGGATAATTCTGTATATCGTGAAGAGTAACATTCCGTATAACTACATCTTTTACGCACGAATTTCTGTAATAAACGAGAATACCCGTACCTTTCGGAGCAGTTATTTCAATATTTTCAATAATCCAACCCGAAGCATCATAAAGAGCTATAACGGGATCATTTTCCTTTGACGAGGTAAACAGAGGCTTCGCACCCTCACCGTAAGAGCCGATAGTTATCGGATTTGAGGCGTCGGAAGTTCCCATAACACCAAAATTACCTATGTAAACACCGCCTGCCTTGAAAAGAACGCTGTCTCCACCGTAATATAAAATCGAAGCAGCTTTTTCGATTGTCTTAAAAGCCTTGTCGGGCGATAAACCACTGTTGGAGTCATCTCCGGCTATTGAATCAACATAGTAAACCGCACCCGTGGACGCCGAGGCAAAGACCGTTGCCGAAGCTGTTATACACAAGCAAAGCACGATACAAAAAAATTTATTGAGCATTTTCATAAAAACACCTCCGCCAAAATTTTAACACGCTACTAAAGTATAGTCAACAAATGAATTATAGTTTATAAAAATTAAGTATATCTTCCAAATTATGGTAGTATAAAAGACAATTACGTACAAATCACATACAAGGTACGTACGAAGCGCTAATTTTTATGTAAATGACATTTACTTGATAATATGACATTACGCTACTGTCAAAACAACTGTCAGTTTAGGGCGAAACTCTCGGATTTCCCTGTTCTGCTTAACTTTTTTAACCAAATGTGACGACTCCAAAACCGCGTGTCGAGGGGTGCAGGTCTCCGGTGGAGACCTCTGCGAAGCAGAAGCACCGACCGAGCCGACAGGCGAGACCAAGTCATTCTGCCCCTGCCATAATAAAAAGTGCTTACAAATGGCTATGTAGAGCCAAATGTGAGCACTTTTTTGTTTTGCTTTTTGCTGTTTTATTTTTCTTTTTTGCGGTTAAAATCGGGGCAAATCTTTTTAATATGCAAGTATAGATGCAAGTAAATTCAGCTTTCCTGTACAGCTTTTTTTCCTGCAGATAAGAAACTGTTCAGCTTTGCAATATTATGCGTTTCTTTCTCTTTGCTCAGGTGAGTATATATGCCGTGAGTTGTTTTTACATCAGCATGACCGAGAAGCTTTTGTGCGGTCAGAACATCAACATTTGCATCATAGAGGATTGAAGCAGAAGTATGTTGCAAACAATGCCATGTGAACAGCTCTATATCAAACACGCGATTTTTGCTGAACTTACTGCACCCCGTAACACTTGCATTTATTTCTGCAAGGTACTGGTAGAGCAGATGGCGAATTGTGTTATCATTCAGTGGACAATCGTTATATTAAATAACAACAGCAGTTTTAGTTACCTGCTGTTGTTATAAATGAAATTTATTCAAATTTCTGAAAGTTAAAAGAAATTATATTTCGGGAGCAATATAATTACGAGCTTTAAGAGCTTGCTCAATTTCGTCGAGTACCGATTCTGATTCCGCGCGGATGGTGTGATAATGATAACCGCCGGTTATATTCATAAGCTCTGTGGATTTGCCGCTTCTTACTCCCTCAATAAACTGCTTTATATGAAGACTTGAAAAAATGTTCAGAGGTGCTGTCATTTTGCCGTAAACCTTATGCCAGACAAACACATCAACTACTGTGCCGCCGAGATTTACAATGGTGGTCAGTTCATCTTCGGTTTCTTCTGTTGTATGATACACTTTGAAAACACGCTCTTTTAAAGGTGATTTCTGAATAATGTATCCGTTATGGGTAGAGAGAATGTCATATCCCGTGCCTTTGAGCACGGTTATATCCTGAACAATAATCTGTCTTGATACTCCGAATTCTTCAGAAAGCTTACCGCCTGATATTGCTTCGTTTGATGATAAGAGCAAATTAACAATTGCTTTTCTTCTGTCAGCGGCTTTCATTGATTCACCCCTTTATACAGCGTGCAAATTTTTAAGCGAGAGATCTAAAATAGGAGAAGAATGTGTAAGAGCTCCGCTCGAAATATAGTTTACACCAATATCGGTGAGTTTTGCAACATTTTCTTTTGTGACATTTCCGCTGCACTCGGTTTCGGCTTTGCCGTTACAGAGCTCAACGGCTTTTTTCATATCTTCAACACTCATATTATCAAGCATAATAATATCTGCCCCTGCTTCAAGTGCCTCCTCAAGCATTTCAAGGCTTTCAACTTCAATTTCGATCTTGCGGACAAAAGGCGCATATTCCTTTGCCATTGCAACAGCCTGCTTTACGCCGCCTGCTGCACCAATGTGGTTGTCTTTTAAAAGAATACCGTCGCTGAGATTAAAGCGGTGATTGTAACCGCCGCCAACCTTTACCGCATACTTTTCAAACACACGCATACCAGGCGTGGTTTTGCGTGTATCAAGAAGCTTGGTGTTTGTACCTTCAAGCATATCGGCAATAGTGCGTGTGTATGTTGCGATGCCGCTCATGCGCTGTAAATAGTTGAGTGCTGTTCTTTCGCCTGAGAGCAGAACGCGTATATCGCCTCGAACAATACCTAATTTCTGTCCGTTTTTAACCTTGTCACCGTCTTTTGCGAAGAATTCAACTTTTGTATCAGCATCAAGAAGCTCAAATACTCTCTTAAAAACCTCAAGGCCTGCAATAACACCGTCTTGCTTGCAAATCAGTTCAACCTCTCCGAGCTGATAGCTGCGCATAACGGAATTTGTGGAAATATCTTCGCTCGTTATGTCCTCTTTAAGCGCGCTTAAAATAAGGTTATCTGCATTTAATTTCATGGTAATATTATTCATTTTTGTTTCTTCTCCTTTTCAATAGCCGCTAAAACTGCTTCTTTGTATTTTTCTGCGTATCCTTCATACTGATGTGAGTCTATGATAACTTCTTTCTGAGCTTTGTTTTCGGTGTAATTATCTGTGATATGGCCGGCTGCTCTTTTGGCAAAAACAAGACTTTCGAGCAATGAATTGCTTGCTAATCTGTTTCGACCGTGAACACCGTTGCAAGCTGTTTCTCCAACTGCGTATAAGTGTTCCATAGATGTTTTGCTGTATCTGTCAACATCAATTCCACCCATGAAATAATGCTGTGACGGAACAACGGGAATCGGCTCTTTCGTTACATCGTATCCTTCATTAAGACAGTGTTTATAAATGTTCGGAAAGTGGCTTATTATTTCTTCTTTCGGAATAGGCGCCATAGAAAGCCAGACATGTTCGCTGCTTTCTTTTTTCATTTCGTCAAATATAGCTTTCGCCACAACATCGCGTGGCAAAAGCTCGTTGACAAATCTTTCTCCCTTGGAATTGAGAAGAACAGCACCTTCGCCCCGAACGGACTCAGAAATCAAAAATTCTCTGCCGTGTTTGTTGGTATACAGAGTCGTGGGATGAATCTGTATGTAATCAATGTGCTGTAATTTAATATCATATTTTAGTGCTAACGCAAGGGCGTCACCGGTAAGATGACGATAGTTTGTGGAATGCTTGAACAAACCGCCGATACCGCCTGTCGCAAGAACGGTATAATCTGCTGATATACTTATATAATTCTCATTCTTATCGTGTCCGATAATGCCGTAACAGATATTACCGTCACAAATCAGATCAACCATTGTGAAGTTTTCTATGAGTGTTATATTGGGCCTTCTTTTCGCTGTTTCAAGAAGGTGTGAGGTAATCTCCTTACCTGTTTCATCTTCGTGAAAAAGAATTCTCGGCTTGGAGTGAGCACCCTCGCGGGTATATGTGAACTCTTCGCCGTCCTTTTCAAAGCGAACTCCGAAAGAAATAAGGTCGCCAATTATATCCTGAGAAGAACGAATCATGATCTCTACAGAATCGGGATTGTTTTCATAGTGACCGGCCTTCATTGTGTCTTCGAAGAAAGATTTGTAATCTTCTTCGTTTCGAAGAACGCATATGCCGCCTTGTGCAAGAAAGGAATCACTTTTAGGTGCTTCGTTTTTTGTAACTATTGTAATTCTTTTATTTTTAGGTAGGTTCAAAGCGCAGTAAAGACCTGCAACACCACAACCTACTATTATAATATCTGTGTTCATTTTATTTTGCAAGCTCCAACATTTTTTCAAGCGGTAAAAGTGCACCAGTACATACAGAATCGTCGACAACCACTTCGTTTGCTTCGCTTTGGAGAACCGACAATATGTTTTTAAGGGTGTTAAGCTTCATATCGGTGCAGCACGGATTTGGAGTAGGATAATAAAATTTCTTATCGGGATTATCTGTAATCAGTTTATAATTGATTCCGTTTTCAGTACAGACAATAAATTCATTTGAAGAACTTTGCTTTGAAAAAGCTATTATATCTGCTGTGCTTCCTATGTAATCGGAAAGTTTCAGAATTTCAGGTTCACATTCGGGGTGAGTCAATATCAACGCTTTAGGATGCTTTTCTTTTTCTGCACAGAGTTGTTCAGATGTAATCTTTGCATGAATCGGGCAACATCCATCATTTATTATTATGTTCTTTTCAGGAACCTGTTCGGCGACAAAGCTGCCGAGGTTTCTGTCGGGAATAAAGAAAATATTTTTGTTCGGAAGAGATTTTACTATTTTTACCGCATTTGACGAGGTGACACAAACATCGCTCTGACATTTAAGTGATGCAGTTGAGTTGATATAGCATACAACCGCAAGGTCGTCATATTTTTTTCTCATTTTGTCAATGATACCTTCAGTTACCATATGAGCCATCGGACAATCAGCGGTAAGGTCAGGCATAATCACTTTTTTATCAGGATTAAGAATTTTAGCGCTTTCCCCCATAAAGTATACACCGCAGAAAACAATGATGTCTGCCTTGCTTTGCTTTGCTATTTTGGCAAGATAGAATGAATCTCCCACATAGTCAGCTATCTCTTGTACCTCAGCCGGAGCATAATAATGAGCAAGAACTACTGCGTTTTTAGTAATTTTTAATTTTTCAATCTGATTTTTCATTCGTACCTTCCTCGTTGCGTAAACAATTTGGTTGTTTCAATTTTAACACTCTGATTTACATCTGTCAACTTATCTGTAAACCTGTGGAATTAGATCATTACTGCGGTTAATTTAATTTTTTTGTTGAAAGTACACAATTTATTTTTAAAAGTATTTTTCACTTGAAAAAAACTTTGTACAAAAAATAAGGTTAAAAGTTACCGTGTATTAACAGCTTTTAAGTATTATCTTGATTATGACAACCATAAGCGACGATGCATATTTTAATAAAACGCAAGGTGAATTGCTTTGCGTGAAAAAAATAAAAAATATATTGACAAATATCTGCACTCGTACTATTATGTTGTTAGTACGGGTGCAAATCAATCGGCGCACAATTTACTGTTTGAGGAGGTATTATGACAAAGAAAAATATAGAAAGCACAAAGCATAAAATAATAAGAGTTTCAACACAGCTTTTTCTTGAAAAAGGGTACACTGAAACTTCAGTCAAAATGGTCAGTGATGAGCTTGGTATCAGTAAAGGAAATTTTACCTTTCATTTTCCGACAAAGGAGCATATTCTTGCGGTGCTGGTTGAGTGGCTTTGCGATTTTCAGTGTGAGCTGATGGAGCGCGAGGCAGGCGAGGGGATGAGTTCACTTCTTTCAATCTGTCTTGAGCTTATGTCGATGGCGGCGGCTTGTGATGAAAGTGAAGCGGCGAAAGATTTCTTTGTTTCCGCTTATCAAAGTTCAGTTTGTCTTGAGATTATCCATAATAGTGATATTAAAAGAGCAAAGAAGGTTTTTGCAGAGTATTGTTCTGACTGGACAGACGAGCAATTCCGTGAAGCGATAACTCTTGTTGCCGGAATTGAATATGCAACCCTTAACGCAGTGGATAAATCTATTTCGCTTGAAACACGGATTTCAGGTGCGCTGAATACGATTATGACAATCTATAATGTGCCTGAGGAAATTCGCAACAAAAAGATTGAAAAAGTTCTTGCGATAGATTACCGTTCAATAGGAAAGCGTATTTTTAAAGACTTTAAAGAATTTGTTGAACAAAAAAATTTAGGTGTTAATAATTAGAAAATTAGGAGTGAAATCAATGAAAAAAGTTTTATCAGTTATTCTTGCAATATTAATCATTGTAGCTGCTGTGCCTATGGTATATGCGGCTCAGACAGAAACGGTCATTCTTTACACAAATGATGTTCACTGTGCAATCAAGGATTATGCGGTGCTTGCAGCCTACAGAGCAGAGCTTGTCGCACAGGGTCATAATGTCATAACTGTTGATGCGGGTGACGCAATTCAGGGCGAGGTTATCGGTTCAACAACCGAAGGCAGAGCTATAGTTGATATAATGAACGCAGTTGGTTATGATTATGCGGTGCCCGGCAACCATGAATTTGACTACGGCAT
>JAZQGE010000038.1:0-25606 GCA_045539895.1 Acutalibacteraceae bacterium | reverse complement strand
AAAGAGGTAAACAAAAATGACAATCATTCTGATTTTAATTTCAGTATTAGTAATATTTGTTATTGCATTTATGAGCATTACTGCATATGCACACGGTATGCTTTTCGGAAAAAGATGCGACGGAGATGAAAAGCTGAAATATTTTACCCACGAGGATTTTGAATCTCTCAAAGCAATGAAAATTGAATTCAACAACAAAAACGGCACAACACTACGAGGTGCAATTTATGCAAAGGCAGGTGTGCAGCAGCCTGAAGCGCTTATTATTTTTTCTCACGGAATGGGCGGCGGCCATCTAAGCTATATGACAGAAATAAACACATTAGCTCAGAGCGGATTTGCTGTTCTTGCTTATGACAACGCGGGTACTTTCGAGTCTGACGGTGAAAAGCTCGGCGGATTCAGCGCAGGACCCGATGCACTCAGAGCCGCTCTCACTTTTGTTCAGAATCATCCGACACTGAGCAAAATGAAAAAGGTTCTCATGGGACACTCGTGGGGCGGATACTCCGTTTGTCAGGTTCTCGGTGATGAAAACATTGATGTTAACTGTGCCGTCACATTTGGTGCACCCGAAAGCGGTTTTGCTGTCAGCAGTGCCGTTCTTGGTGAAAAATTTAAGTTTCTTATTCCTCTTGTCAAGCTTGTTTTCTGTATGAAGGAAGGTAAACAGGCGGCAATCACAAGCTCAGAATGTGTTGAAAAAGCAAGTGACATACCAGTTCTGCTTCTTCACGGAAAAAAGGACCACATTGTTACGCCGAACATTTCTGCAGCGGAAGCAGCAAAAAATCTGCCCAACGCAACAAGTGTTTTATTCGACGGAAGATTTCACAATGTTTACCAGACTGTCGATTCAGAAACATATATGAACAAAACCTTTGCCAAAATAAGAGAAGTTCAAAAAAACAAAAGCGCAAGCGAAGAAGAAATCAATGCCTGCTATGATATTGACTATGAACTGATTACAAGAGAAGACCCTGCAGTTATGGATTTTGTAACCGACTTTATAAGAAAGAATATTCAATGAGGTAAAAAACAATGAAACTTATGATAGCTTCGGACATTCACGGCTCTGCGCTATACTGTGAAAAGCTGCTTGAAGCATATAAAAAAGAAGAAGCAGACAAGCTTCTTCTTCTCGGCGATGTGCTTTATCACGGTCCGCGTAACAACCTACCCGACGGATATGACCCCAAGGCAGTAATTGAAATGCTGAATAAACATAAAAATGAGATTCTTTTCGTAAGAGGCAACTGCGACACAGAGGTTGACCAGATGGTGCTGGAATTTCCCGTACTTGCCGACTATGCAGTAATTTACGACGGCAAAACTACAATCTACGCAACACACGGACATGTGTACAATGAAGCAAAGCTTCCTCCGCTCGGCGACGGTGACATTCTTCTGCACGGACACACACATGTGCCTGCCTGCAACGAGCACTCAAATTATACTTATATAAATCCGGGTTCGGTTTCAATCCCCAAAGAAAACAGCCACAGAGGATATATGATTTACGAAAGTTCAACCTTCACATGGAAAACACTTGAAGGAAAAGCAGTAAAAAAATACCGCAAATCATAAATCCAAAAGCTCATCCGCACTGACTTTATAAAACTCACAAAGGGTTTTGAAATCTTCTATTGTAAGTTTTGCCCTTCTTTTTTCAATATGGTCATAGCCCTGCTGAGATTTATCAATAATTTTACCCACCTCTTTCTGAGACAGGTCGTTGTCAATTCTCAATGCGATAAGCTTGTCAAGATAGTCCATTCTATCACCTCATGACAAATATAACTTACTCCGATATTGAGTATTGACAATTACTCATAAGCTGAGTATAATTGTAATGTATATTTTTGAAGGAGAAATAATTATGGCTGAATTATTTAAACAAAAGACAAACGCCAAAATCGACAACCTTGAAAACAAATATAACAAAAGCATAGGAAATCTTTTGCTTGTAGCCGCTTTCACTTTAATCAACATTGTTTTACTTCTCATCAAGTCAGATACATATTTTCTTTTCTCAGCTTTCATCCCCTACTTTGCCGTTGATTACGGAATGTTTTTCTGCGGCATGTATCCGGAAGAATTTTACTACGATATGGGCGATATAGAATTCCTTGACAGCTCATTTTTAATTTTCACCGTTGCTGTTGCCGCTGTAATTCTTTTGATATATCTTCTTGGCTGGTATTTTGCAAAGAAGAAAAAACTCTGGGCACTTATCGGCTCACTAGTTCTTTTCACAATTGATACTCTGGCAATGTTTTTAATCAGTGGCTTCTCTTTTGACTCAATAATCGACATTATTTTTCATATATGGGTAATCGTTTATCTTATAATTGCAATTTCAACTTATTACAAAATTAAGAAGGCTCCTCCCGAAACGGAAGAAGCACAGGAAGACGCCGAAATCAACAGTGTAAATTCAAGCCCGTTAAGATCGGCTGAGGATGTCAAAAGCAGAATTTTTCTTGAAGCAGATGCGGCTGATATGCACATTATATACAGAAGAGTAAAACACACAAATGAGCTGATTATCAATGGATTTGTTTATGACGAATACGAAGCAATTGCCGAGTTTGCACACACACTTGGCGCAGATATTAACGGACACAGAATTGAAGCCGGATTTGACGGACGAGCAAAAGTATTTATTAATGTTGACTCCGAAGAGATAGCTAAAAAAACAAGGTTGTTATAAAGAAAACCGGATGGTTTATGCCAATGCACAGACCATCCGGTTTTCTTTATTGATTAATTTCAGATTGCAAAGCCGAAAATGAGCGATTGCAGCCAGTTGAACAGATTTCTGAAGAAATATGAGAGCCTAGCAAAGAAGCCGTCGCCGACAAGGTCAAGCTCCATTTCAATGCACATATAATAGATATATGTGCCGTCCTCTGCAGTATAGCTATCAAAATAATAGCTGTCGGAATAATCCTCACCGTTGACTGTTACACTCTCAAGGCATTCGTCATAAGGGAAGAAATAGCCGTCCTCTGCAGAAAAATAGACATACATGTAATAAATTTCGCCATCTTCGAAGGTATCAACAGTATAGCCGTTGCTGTCATCGACAAAAACAGCAGGGTCGCCAAGATAGCTTTCAAATTTCAGACCTTCTGTTTTGATTGAGATGTAGTCCTCCCAATCCGCAACAGCAACACCGTCAAGGTCTTCTTTTAGTTCAAATTCAACTGATGTGATGTACTTAGCCTCTTTTGCTGTAACGGTTGTCACGATTTTAACAAACTCATAATAAGCATTTGTAGTATAGCTTCCGGCTATGTATTCAGCAGCGTCACCGTTAACAGTAACATTTCCGAGTGTAAACTCGCCGCTTTCGTTTTTGTTAAGTGAGCAGCTTGTTTTGGTTTCAAGATAAATTTCAAGTGTATAGTCTTCGCCTGCTTTAAAGTTACCGTTAACCTCGTTACCCTCACTGTCAAAAGCCTTGACGGGAGAATTGCTGTTGGCGACAAAATCCACACCCTGAGAATTCACTGTTATATAGCGGTAATATTCGCTGACGGGCATATCACCGTAAACTATTGCATCAAGGTCTATGTCTGTTATTGTACCACCGATTGTAATATCAGCATAAATGACAAGTGCTTCAATAACAGTGTCATCATATTCAAATGATTCGATATAATATTCGGCTTCGCCGCCGTTTACATTAACACCCTGAAATTCAAATTCACTGCCCGGCAGAGAATAACCGGGTTTTGTGACAAGGCAGAAAGCAAAAGAATATGTTTCGCCCATTTCAAATTCATCAAAAACGAAATAGCCTTCATCGTCAAAAACCATCATTTCACTGCCAACCGATTCTTCAAAAGGCTCAAAGCCATCGGTATTGACTGAAAAATATTCGCTGTAATTTTCAGCATCAACGCCGGGGCCTATATTCAGCTGAATATCAACCGAGCTGATAACATTTGCCGCTGAAGCACCGAACGGAAGAGCCGCAACAAGCATGAACACTGAAAGAAGCACAGCAAGAAAACGCCTTGTTTTTTTCATTTTATCAATCCCCTTTATAATTTATAAGGATTCCCTTGATTTATAAATTATCATACTTTATTTCTAATATCAAGAATTACAAACAAATCTTAACCGAATTGTAACCGTTGTTTCCGTTTTGTAATATACTTGCAAGAAAAGAAGATATGTATTATAATATAATGAAACAAACACAAAGGAGGAAAGCTGATGGCTGAACATAAAACAGAAGCGCTCGGCGGCGGTGTCTTTGCCGTACTGAGTGATATACACACCTTTGGCACGGATGCTTTTCTGCTGTATGATTTCTCAAATGCTAAAAGAAAAGAAAAAATATGTGATCTTTGCAGCGGCTGCGGGATCATTCCACTGCTGATGCTCAGAGAAGAAAAACTTCATCCCGTAACAGCAGTTGAGCTTCAGGAGGATGCCTGTGAGCTGATAAAAGAAGGCATTAAGCTCAGTTCGCTCGAAGGAAAGCTCAATGTACTCAATGCCGACCTCAAAGAAATAAAAAATGAAATTGAGGCAGGAACATTTGACCTGCTAACCGTTAATCCTCCTTATTTCCCTGTAGGCAGCGGATTTGACTGCGACGATGAGCCGCATAGAATTATTAGAAGCGAAGTTATGTGTACGCTTGATGACATCGTATCGCAAGCTGCATGGCTGCTCCGCTCTGGAGGCAGAATTTGCATGTGCCACCGACCGGAAAGACTTGCGGACATTATATGCTCAATGAGAGAAAACAAAATTGAACCAAAGCGTTTGCGTTTTGTTGCAAAAAATGAAAACAGTGCACCCTGGCTTGTATTGATTGAGGGCAAAAAAGATGCAAAGCCTTCGCTTTCCGCAGAAAAAACACTTTATATGAACAACGAAAAAGAACTTGAAAGGATTTATAACGGATATGCCGAGTAACAATTCAACCGGTACACTTTTCATTGTCGGTACACCAATCGGCAACCTTGGCGACATATCGCCGCGTGCGCTTGAAGCACTTGAAAGCTGTGATTTTATTGCAGCAGAGGACACAAGAGTAACGCTCAAGCTCCTAAACCGCTTTGGTATTAAAAAGCCTATGGTCAGCTATCACGAGCACAACCGTATGGAGCGCGGAGAGCACATTGCAAACAGGATTATTGCAGGTGAAAGCTGCTGTATCGTGACTGATGCGGGCATGCCTGCAGTGTCCGATCCCGGAGAAGACCTTGTAAAGCTTTGTCACGAAATGAACATTCCGGTAGCCTCCGTACCCGGTCCGTGCGCATTTGTTACAGCGCTCGCACTTTCGGGCATGAGCGCAAAGAGATTCACATTTGAAGGTTTTTTAAGTGTGAATAAAGTCAGCCGCAGAGAGCACCTTGCTGAAATAAAAAACGAAAAACGCACAATGTGCTTTTATGAAGCACCGCACAAGCTTCCTGCAACACTCAAGGACATGGCACAGACACTTGGCGACCGAAAGATTGCAATTGTACGCGAAATTACCAAAATTCACGAAGAGGTAATTCACACAACCCTTTTCAAAGCGGCGGAAGAATTTGCCGATGGACACCTCAAGGGTGAAATAGTGCTTATTATAGAAGGTGCACCCACCGAAGAAGAAGCACCCGCAACACTTGAAGAAGCCGTTGAATTTGCAAAAACACAGCTTGAAAAAGGAGTTTCGGCAAGCGAAGCAGCTAAGCTTGCAGCAAAGGCAACCGGCTTCAAAAAAGGTGAAATTTACAAAGCTATTATAGATTGAGGTAAAAAAATGATCGAATATTTTACAACCTACTGGTATTTATTTTTGATACTGATTGTGATGATTGCGCTTACGGTATTTGTGTCAAACAAAGCACTCAAGGCTTCATCAAAACGCAGGCAGGAAATGAACGAAATAATGGAAAAAGCAAAGCGCGCAAAAGAGCTTCGCGATGCATATAAGGAGCTTAACGAACAGGTTATTGCAAACGCACCTGCCGACTCACTGTTTGAGGGTATTGCACTGAACCTTGAAGCCATTTGTCAGAAAGCAGAGGACACTGATAATTTTTACGACTTAATGACAGACGGACAAAAAAAGATTTATGCACTGTTCTATCTTTTAAATGATGCAAAAGAAATTAATCTTTCC
Organism: Acutalibacteraceae bacterium; assembly: GCA_045539895.1. GTDB lineage: Bacteria > Bacillota > Clostridia > Oscillospirales > Acutalibacteraceae > UBA8612. The sequence continues at coordinate 19,467 of JAZQGE010000038.1, read as the reverse complement.
GCATTTTTCAAATCAAGCTACAGACCTCTGACAAGCGATGCGGTTAATGCAGCGAAAGAGATTTTTGACAGCGGTATCAGCAATATTATTGAAGCAATGTTCAGCTTTTTCGATGAAAACAGCGAAAATGTTTCTTCAAACGCCCAGGATATTGATAAGCTTAACGAAGAATTTGAAAACATAATGAACGGCAAGAATTTATTTACACAAACCGGTGAATATATCAAGACAAATGCCGCTGAGTTTCTGAAACAGTAAAAACTATCTTCAAAACGGAGACACTTACCCTAAAAGTTGTCTCCGTCGCTTTTTATAAAAGCAATCTTTACTTAAGATAAAAATTTTCAAAAAAGGTGAGATCAATGAAAGCTAATATCATTGAAAAAGCAAGAACAATAATATCAAACTCCGACAGCAAACATAACTATTTCGGTTGGCCTACCGTTGCGCGTCTTCAGAACGGAACAATTGCAGTTGGTGCATCAGGCTTCAGACTCGGACACATCTGTCCTTTTGGCAAAGCAGTAATTTCTTTCAGCACCGACGAGGGAGAAACATACTCTCTGCCTTGTCCTGTTATTGATACGCCGCTTGACGACAGAGATGCCGGAATATGCATATTCGGTAAAAGCTCTTTAATATTCACTTCCTTTAACAATAGTGCCGATATGCAAAGAGAACATAACAAGGATAACAATTACATACAAAGTTATATAAACTCTATCACCAAAAATGATGAAGAAAAGTATCTCGGCTCAACATACAGAATAAGTCACGACTGTGCTAAAACCTTCGGACCAGTTCTTCGTATGCCTGTTACCAATCCGCACGGGCCAACACAGCTCAGTGACGGAACGATTATTCTGGCAGGCAACAGCTTTACAAGCTACAACAGCGGCATTGAAATTCATAAATTCAATCCGACGGACGGAACAACCGAAAAGATCGGAAAAATCTCATCAAACGATGAACACATAGTTTTCTGTGAAGCTCACCTGATTGAACTGCCTGACGGCAGACTTCTTTGTCATTTAAGAGGTGAAGACCAGGGTGAAACGGACTCGATTTTCACAATTTTTCAAAGCATTTCAGAAGACAAAGGAAAAACATGGTCTGAGCCTGAAATGCTGCTTGACAGAACCGGAGGCGCACCGCCGCACCTGCTGATGCTCAGCTCAGGCATACTTTTGTGCACTTATTCGCGCAGAAAGCTACCGTACGGAATAATGGCAATGGTCAGCACTGACTGCGGAAAAACCTGGCAAAAAGACCTGCGCCTTTATGAAAACACGGTAAGCGATGACCTTGGTTATCCCTCAACAGTTGAGCTTGACGACAGCACCCTTTTAACAGTTTTTTATGCACGGGATGAAGAAAACGGACCTTGTATAATAAAACAACTAAAGTGGAAAATAATCTGAAAACAACAACCCCATTATATCAGTTAAAATGAGTGAACTGCCCTGCATTTTTTATTGAAAACAAGAAAGCTTTATGATAAAATAATAATTAAGGAGGGAAGCACATGGAACTAATGACCTACAAATGTCCTAACTGCAGCGGTGCAATCACATTTGAAAGCGAAAAACAGGAGTTTAAATGTGAATACTGCGACAGCATATTCACTAAAGAACAGCTCGCAGAATATAACGAAATACTTAAAAACAGCGGTCAGCCGGAAGACACGCAGACCGTTGAGGAATACAGCTGGAAAGATGATAAGAGCGAGGCAACACTTGAAAACATCAACGCATACATATGCAATTACTGCGGTGCTGAAATTGTTACAGACACAACTACATCCGCCTCCGAATGTCCCTACTGCAACTCCCCTGTTATAATAGCACCTCAGCTGACGGGCGGACTCCGACCAGATGTTATTATACCCTTTAAAATCCCGAAAGATCAGGCAGAAAAAGCCCTGCAGGATTTCTACAAAGGCAAGCTGTTTTTACCCAAAGAGTTTAAAGAAGGAAACAGAATAAAAGAAATAAAGGGTGTTTATATTCCCTTCTGGCTTTTTGACTGCACAGTCGGCGCCAACATCACTTACAATGCTACAAGAGTCAAACACTGGAGCGACTCAAACTACGAATACACCAAAACCGACAGATATAAAATATGGCGTTCGGGGCAGCTGAGCTTTGAAAAAATACCTGCAGACGGTTCTTCTAAAATGGACGATGCATATATGGATGCCATAGAGCCTTTCAACTATGCTGAGCTTGTCGATTTTGATGCAGCATATCTTTCAGGCTACATGGCTGACAGATACGATGTCACAATAGAACAAAACACGCCCAGAGTTAACAACAGAATTGAAGCCACAACTGTTGACACCTTCCGCCAGACAGTCAACGGCTACACGGCTGTCACACCCGACACAAAAAAAATAGGTATCAGCAACGGCAAAGCAAAATATGCCCTGTTGCCTGTATGGATGCTCAGCACAAAATATAAGGATAAGATGTACACCTTTGCAATGAACGGTCAAACAGGCAAGCTCGTAGGAAGTCTTCCCGTTGACAAGAAAAAGTACTGGAGCTGTCTTCTCGGCATTGCCGCAGGAATCATTGCACTCGGTCAGCTGTTTATATTTTAAAGGAGGGGTAAAACAATGAAAAGAATTATTTCCTTTGCTATTACCCTGTTGATTATATCGGCACTTGCCCTACCTTGCTTTGCTCAGATTGAGTCACCTTATATGATTGACGATGCGGACTTACTCAGTGACTATGAAGAGCAGTATCTTCTGACTGAAATTGAAAATCTGCGCAATGAATACGGATATGACATTATTATCCACACAACATACGATACTGAAGGCAAGGACATTGTAAGCTACTGTGATGATTACTATGATGAAGGTGCATACGCAGACGACGGACTGATTTTTGTAATCAGCATGGCTGAAAGAGATTACTACACGAGCACCTGCGGCACACTTGTCGACAGCCTGCCCGATTATCAGATTGATTACATCTGCAGTAGTGTTGTGCCATATCTTTCAGATGGCAATTATTACAATGCATTTGAAGAATATCTGCGCGGACTCGGTTCTTTTTTCTCAGGAGATTATGATACGGATGAGATTTCGCCCGATATTCACTACGGCGATTATTACGAAGACGAATATTATTACGATTACGACTATGATTATCAACCAAGCAAACCGAATTATTTTACAAAAGAGCTGATACTTATTGTAATAGCAGCTGTTGTTGCGTTTGTTATCACCTCTATAATCAAAAGCAAAATGAATACAGCTGTAAAACAGCGCGATGCTGACAGCTATGTTGTAAGCGGCAGCTTTGTGCTCACCGGTCAACGCGATGCATTCGTAGGCACACACACAACGCGCAGAGCGATACCGAAAAACAACACAAATCACGGCGGAAAAAGCGGAGGTATCGGCGGCGGACACATATCCTCCGGCGGAGTAAGACACGGCGGCAGCGGCGGAAAGTTTTAAGCAAGACTTTTGCAGATTGATCTGTTTTCAACTTACAAAATAAAACAATATGATTTTTACTTAAAAATAAAAGAGGGATTAAAATATGAGTACGCACTCAAAATGCAAAATATTAGAAATTGACCCTTATCTGAATTCCTTTAAAAAAGATATTTATTTAAGATCAGATCTTTTTTTCAAAAAAAGAAAATCCCTTTTAGGTAATTGTAAAAAGATAAAAAATTATGCCAACGGACATAAATATTTTGGTTTTCACCGCACACGCACCGGATGGGTTTACCGAGAGTGGGCTCCTGCGGCTGAGGCGATGTATCTGACAGGCGACTTCAATAATTGGAACATTGAGGAATGCCCTATGAAAAAGCTTGAAAACGGTATTTTTGAAATACACCTTAAAGGTAAAAATGCTCTAAAAGCAGGGCAAAAGGTTCAGGCTGTTGTTATTAGTTCAGGTAAGATATTGCGCCGTATTCCGCTTTATGCCACACGAGTTGTACAAGACCCGGTTACATATTTATGGTGCGCTGAAATCGAAGACACCTATGAAAAATTCGCGTGGAGCGACAGTAATTTCACACCAGAAAAAACACCTTTTATTTATGAATGCCATATTGGTATGGCTCAAGAAAAGGGATCTGTCGGTACATATAAAGAATTCACTGCAAATATCTTGCCAAGAATCAAGGAACTTGGATACAATACAATTCAAATAATGGCAATCATGGAGCATCCTTATTACGGCTCATTCGGGTATCAGGTTTCAAACTTTTTTGCTGCTTCTTCGCGTTACGGCAGCAGCAGAGAGCTTAAAGAGCTTATAAATACGGCTCACGGTATGGGCATAGCGGTTTTGTTGGATGTGGTACATTCGCACGCAGTAAAAAACACTAATGAAGGTCTTAATGAATTTGACGGCACGGTTTATCAGTTTTTCCATGAAGGTGAAAAGGGAAACCACAGCGCATGGGGAACAAAGCTTTTTAATTACGGCAAAAACGAGGTCCTTCATTTTCTGCTTTCGAATTTAAAATACTGGATGGAGGTTTTCCATTTTGACGGCTTTCGTTTTGACGGAGTAACCTCAATGCTTTACCACGATCACGGTTTAGAAAGTGCATTTACAAATTATAATATGTACTTTTCAATGAACACGGATACGGATGCAATTACATATTTACAGCTTGCAAACGAATTAATTCACGAGATTAATCCGAACGCAATTACAATAGCTGAGGATATGTCCGGTATGCCGGGAATGTGCATCCCCATAAAAGACGGAGGTATCGGATTTGATTACCGTTTGTCCATGGGTGTGCCTGACCTTTGGATAAAGACCATAAAGGAAAGCTCAGATGAAAATTGGGATATAAGCAAGCTCTGGTATGAGCTTACATCCCGCCGTCCGCAGGAAAAGAACATAGGGTATTGTGAGTCACACGACCAAGCTTTAGTTGGCGACAAAACGATAATGTTCAGGCTTTGCGATGCTGAAATGTACACCGGCATGAGCAAATTCTGCAATAATATTATAATCGACAGAGGTATTGCCCTTCATAAAATGATACGCCTTGTTACCGCTTCACTTGCAGGTCAGGGATACCTCAACTTTATGGGCAATGAATTCGGCCATCCGGAATGGATAGATTTTCCGCGTGAAGGCAACAACTGGAGCTATCACTACTGCCGCAGACAATGGAGTCTGGTTGATAATCCGGACCTCAGATACAAAGAACTGAACGATTTTGACAAGGCAATGATAAAATTACTGAAAAATAATAATTTACTGTCTTTGCCGGCTGAAAACAGATGGATGCATCAGGAAGATAAGATTCTTATCTTCACCAAGAGCGACACAGTATTTATTTTTAATTTTCATCCGACAAAATCCTTTGACGGATATTTTATTCCGGTTGGTGAAGAAGGTACATATACCGTTGCTCTTTCTTCAGATTCCGGTGAATACGGTGGATTTTCCCGTGTTGACACACACACTGAATACCATACATTCACTACACCTGCAGGTTGGATAGGCTTTAAATGTTATCTTCCGAGCCGAACCGCAATAGTGTTAAAAAAGAAAAAATAAAATTACATATAGCATTCTGACAAATTTTCAATGCATTAATCAGAATATATCATAATTATAAAATCCCGTAACACATAAGGAATTTCGGTTTTTTTATAATTATAACTGTTTTAATTTAACAGTCTGCAAAAAAACCTTATAAGAAATCTCAATAATTTCAAAAAAATATTGAGATTTTTTTGAAAGTCGTTATAATATTAAATAATAAGCTTATTTTATGGAGGATAACTATGTTAGAAACAGTAAGACTCGGTGTTATCGGTCTTGGCGGCAGAGGTCAGGGAAATCTCAGAGAATTCCTTGAATGTGACGGTGTCAAGGTTATTGCCGTATGTGACAAATATCAGGACAGAGCCGAAAAAGGTGTTGAAATAGTCAAAGAAAAAACAGGAGAAGAGCCTGATTTATATCTTAACTATAAAGAGCTTCTTGCAAGAGATGATATTGATGCAGTTGTTTGTTTTACAACATGGATAACACACGCAAGGATTGCAACTGATGCAATGCGTGCAGGTAAGCATGTTGCAATGGAAGTCGGCGGTGCAGCAAGCATTGAAGAATGCTGGCAGATGGTAAGAGCGAGTGAAGAAACAGGAAAATTCTGTATGCTGCTTGAAAACTGCTGTTATGACAGAAACGAAATGGCACTTTACAATATGGTAAAGAAAGGTCTGTTTGGCGAGATTATACATATGCAGGGTGGCTATCAGCACGATCTGCGTGATGAAATATGCCTTGGCAGAGAAAACCGTCACGGCAGACTTTTCAACTTCCAGCACAGAAACGGCGAGTTGTACCCCACTCATCAGCTTGGTCCGATTTCAAAGGTTCTCGGAATTAACAGAGGCAACAGATATATTGCACTTTCATCTTTTTCAACCAAGTCAAGAGGTCTTAATCTCTGGATGAAAGAAAACAAAGGCGAAGATTATGACATTGCAGATTATCCCTTTAATCAGGGTGATGTTGTAACAACCGTTATTAAATGTGCAGACGGACAGACCGTTGTGCTTACTCACGACTGTTCATTACCCAGAAATTATTCAAGAGGATACAGAATCCAGGGTACAAAGGGTCTTTATATGGAAGACGGCGATTCACTCTTCATTGAAGGCCTTACATCACACGATCACAGCGACTGGACTCATCCTGCTGAAGAGTTTGAAAAATACCGCGAAAAATACGAGCATCCTCTCTGGAAAAAGTACAGCGAAGATGGTATCCGCGAAGGCGGACACGGCGGCATGGACTACCTTGTTTTCAGCGCATTTGTTGAAAGTGTAAAGGTTGGCGAAAAGCCCCCCATTGATGTTTATGATGCGGCAACATGGATGGCGGTTACTTGCCTTTCAGAGCAATCAATTGCAATCGGCGGCGCTCCTGTTCCGTTCCCGGATTTCACAAACGGAATGTGGATTGACCGCGAGCCCTATCGCAGAGGTATTTTCTGCCTTGATGAGGTTTGCGAAGATTTCTTTAAGGAATAATTTTTTATAGCAATTCCTTGTAATTAAGGTAGTATCATTTTAAAAGTCAAAGCCTCCCGCTTTTTTGCCGGATGTTTTGACTTTTATGCTATAACCCCTTTGCATTAAGAAAGGAGTCAGACTTATGATAACTTTAATAAACAAAATCATTACCTTAATCCTTGTACCGATTTATTTCAGCATTCTATCCCCTACCTACCCCATTATAGTTTTATTCAATCAGCCGCAACAGCTCATTTCTCTTTCAGAAAACGGTGTAGGCACTGATGAAGACCCGGTGTATCTTACAGCCCACAGAGGAGTTCACGCACTTGCGCCCGAAAACTCACTTCCGTCATTTGAAGAAGCAGTAAACAACGGCTATTACTCAGCCGAGTGCGATATTCAGCTGACTAAAGATAACAAGTGGGTCGTTATACATAACGCAGAGGTTGACGGAAGATTCTGCCAGTTCGGCAAGATTGCAGACCTGACTTTAGATGAACTGAAAACCTTCAGCTACAACTGGGGCGCAAACATTTGGAAGTATAAAGACTCCCGTATTCCTACGCTTGAGGAATATCTTGATGTTTTTGTAGGTACTGATACCAGACCTCAGATTGAAATCGGTATAGAAAATTACGATATGTTATACAGCATCGTTGATGCGATAAAAGAAAGAGGACTTGTTGACCAAGCCATTATACTCACCTATAACCTTAAACAGCTCAAAGCAATACATGAACTTAATCCAGACATCGAGCTGTGGTATCTGGTAGATGAAATGACAGCCGAAGCTATAGCCCAGGCAAAACAGCTTGGCGATAATGTCTGGCTTTCAGCAAGCTATGATAAAAACAATGAAGAAAACATCAGACTTGCCATAAGCGAAAACATCAATTTTTCTCTTTTTACTGTAAATACAATTGAGGAAGCAAAGGCCCTGTATAATATGGGTGTCAGGTACATAGAAACAGACATTTTATGCAACTGAAAACAGCTTTTTAAAAAATAATAAAGAATTATATACAACAAAAAACGCTATGCAGAATTTATCTACCTTGCATAGCGTTTTTTTATCACGTTTAAATTTCAAAAACACAGTTCATATTAATCATCCGTCCGTATAAGTAAACCCATATCAAGGTTCATTGCCAAGACTCCTATGAGTAAAAACAGCTTATAGTTAAGTTGAATTTTTAAGATTATTATGATAAAGTAAACTTAAATAATATATTTCAGATTAAATCAGCAGATATTATCAGGGAGGTTTCTATGAACGTTTTACAAACAATCATTTCTTATCTTGCAATAGCCGGAGCTTTTATTTCTTCTTGTTTTTCGTGGGGGAATTCAGCTTTTACACCTTATAAAAACGATTATGAAATTCCCGACAGTATTCCCGGTTACAGTGTAATTCAAACGAAAGAAAAAAACGATTGGGAAGCCAAATGGATTTGGGATAAAGAAAACCTGACTGAAAAAAATGTCTGGATGTGCTTTAATAAAAATGTATTTCTTGAAAAGAAACCCGAAGAGCTTACTGCATACATTTCAGCTGATTCAAAATATTGGCTTTACATAAACGGAGAAACCGTTGTTTTTGAGGGAAATGTGAAGCGTGGGCCAGACAAAAGCAGTGGATATTATGACAGCATAGATATTGCTCCTTATCTCAAAGAGGGTGAAAACTCAATCTGTGCTTTGGTGTGGTTCTGGGATGATAAAACAAGCTATTCCTATTGCAGCAGCGGTCAAGGAGGATTTCTTTTTGAAGCTGAAAATTCAGACATTAAAATAATTTCCGACAAAAGCTGGAAGGTAAAAAGAAACAGTGCTTATGTTGACAGCCCATTTTATCCACCTAATTACAGACTTCCCGAATACAGTATTTATTTTGATGCAAGAAAAAATATAGGCGATTGGATAAAAGAGGATTATGATTGTTCAGATTGGGAAAACGCAACCGAATATGCCGTTGGCGGTGAAGGTGCTTACGGCAGACTTTATCCAAGAGGCATACCTTTCCTGAAGGATTACGGTCTAAAGGATTATGAAAATTCAGATAATTACAAAAATTATACTGTAAAAAAGTTTTTCGGTGAAAAAATCACCGTAGATATTCCCTATAACGCTCAGCTTACACCTTATATTAAAATCATAGCACCTGAAGGCAAAAAAATCCGCATAACAACGGAAAATACATTGATAGGTGCAGTTTCAACTACCTACATAACCAAAGAGGGAGAGCAGGAATTTGAGGCATTAGGCTGGTTTAACGGAGAGCATATTACTTATAAAATACCGCGAGGAGTAAAAGTAGTAGAATTAAAATATCGAGAAACAGGATATGACAGCTCATTTTGCGGTAACTTCAAATGCGATGATGAATTTCTTAATTCCCTATGGCAAAAATCTCTGCGCACTCTGTATGTAACAATGCGTGACAATTTTATGGACTGTCCTGACAGAGAAAGAGCGCAGTGGTGGGGCGATGTTACAAGCGAAATGATAATGACAATGTATTCATTAGACAGTAATTCCTATCTGCTCTACCAAAAGGGTGTTGAGTCAATGCTCTCTCACATTGACGACACAAAAGTGCTGCAGACCGTTGTGCCTATAAGCGGTGACTATTTTGAGCTTCCTGTTCAACAGCTTGCCGGAATAGTCGGATTTTTCACTTACTATGAATACACAGGAGACAGGGCTTTTATCGAAAAGATTTATGATGCTTCTCTCGATTATCTGAAGCTCTGGAAAATAGGTGAAAACAATCTTGTCATTCATAGAGGCGGATCATGGGATTGGGCTGACTGGGGCAAAAAAGCAGATATGACAGCCATTGAAAATGCTTGGTTTTACTATGCGCTTTCCGTCACGGAGGAAATGGCTCAGCTTTTAGGAAAAGACAAAGACATCTCATATATTAACGAAAGAAAAGAAACTATAGAAAAAGGATATAAGACTCTTTGGACAGAAGAAGGCTTCAAAAGCAAAGACGTAAGAAAGCCCGATGACCGAGCAAATGCACTTGCAGTTTTGTCCGGACTTGCAGAAAAAAAGCAGTATAATACAATTAAAAATGTACTTGAAAGCACTAAAAACTCAAGTCCGTATATGGAATACTATGTTCTTGAAGCCCTTTGCAAAATGGGAGAATATGAAACTGCAAAATACAGAATCAAGGACAGATATGAGGATATGATGAGTGAGGATTACTCTACTCTTTGGGAATTCTGGGACTCATGGCGTGGCACTAAGAATCACGCATGGAGCGGCGGTCCTCTTGTTATAATGAGCAAGCATTTTGCAGGTATCGCACCACTTGAAGCAGGCTATGAACAGGTTAAAATCGAGCCTCAATACAATCTCTCGGACAGCATAAACTGTACCGTTCCAAGTATAAAGGGATTAATCACCTTAAAATATGAAAAAATTAACGGAAATTATATTATTGACCTTACTGTCCCTCAAGATATGAAGGCTGTTTTATATGTGCCTGCCGGAGCTGAAGTAAATATCAATTCAGAGCCTTTTTATCAAAACGGCGAGTATGTAAACGGTAATAAAATAATAAAAACAGAGATTGTGGAAAAAGCACTGTAAAACTAATTTATTAATAAAAATTCAAGAGCTTTGTCAAAATCTGTTCACTTTCCCCTATGAAAAACTTATGCCATTGTTGAAAGCATTTCTTTTGTTACTTCATACTGCGTTACATTACCTGAAATACAGTTATCCAGCTGTTCAAGCATATAATAAGCCATTCTTTGGGTTTCGTTACCCATACTTCCCGCAATATGAGGTGTAATTATAGCATTGGGACACCAGAACAAGGGATTGATATAGGGAATGCGTTCTTTTTTCAGCACATCAAGTACAGCTGTTCGCGACGGGTGAAGAATAAGATTTTTTGCCAGAGCCCATTCACTTACCTGCTCACCTCTGCCGGTATTTATAAAGGTCGAGTGCTTTTTCATCAATCTGAAATACTTATCACTAAACACATTCTTAAGCTCTTTTTTATTAGCAAGATGATTGCTTATAACATCGCATTGACTGAAGATTGTTTCAAGATCGGTCAATATAACACCAAGCTCTTTAGCTTTTTCTTCACTGCAAAAAGGATCAAAAGCATAAACTTCAACATCGTATTCCTTCAATCTCTCTGCAACCATAGAACCAATACAGCCAAGACCTGCAAGACCGACTTTTATCCCGAAATTGCCCTTGCATTTCTGAGTGTGTAAAAAAGCCGAAGGAAAAGCAAGCCTGTATCTCTTTGACCCTTGATAAAACCCTTTTGCGGCAAGAATAATCTGAGATACCGTATATTCGGCAACAGGTACAGCATTGGCTGCAAACGCGCTGAAAATCCTGACACCGCTTTCAAGAAAAGGTCTTGCAAAAGCCTGAACAGAGCCTGCGGCATAAAAGAGAAATTTCAGTTTCGGCATATACTCTTTTATGTCTTCCTCACTCAGGCACGGCATGCCCCAAGTTGAAAACGCAACTTCACACTCACATAAAAAACCTTTATATTGTTCTATATTGCTTTTATTTATAAGCTCAGATGACACTTCACCGTATTGATTCAATTCCTTCATTACATCAGCAGAAAAAACAAGATTGAATTTTCCTTTGTCCGTTCCAAGCAATGCTATTTTCATATTATCTACCTCAATAACCTTTAAGTTTCCGAACATCCTTTGAGAATACTTTTTCACTGTCCCGTGAAACAAACTCAACCATAACAATACCGCCAAAATTTTTTGTTTTCAGTTTTTTCAGCAGTTTGTCAAGATAGTTTTTGTCCTTTTTTCTGAAAAGCTGCTCTCTTTTAAGGTCACGATAAGAAACATGCACATCCTTAATGTAATTATATGTTCTGTCTATTCTGTCAAGGTCATATTCCATTCTGAAATATCTGGACTGAAAGTAAGTTTTAAAATTATCCTTATTCAGTTCACCGATAAACTTCAAGATTGCATCCGTGTTGTTATTGAAAGTGTTATCGTGACATTCAGGGCATACAATCAGGTTGTGCTTTGCAGCAATATCACACATTTTTCTTGTATTTGAAAGCAGAATTTTATATTCATCTTCATTTGTAAATTCGCTGTTTTGTTTACCAAGCCACACTCTGATTGATTCGGCGTTCATTAACTTTGCGATTTTGCAAAGCTCTCTCCACTTGCTTTCGTCATAATCAAAGCAGTTGAAATAGCTTCCGTATGAGGATATTTTTATTCCTTCATTGTCACAGAGCGATTTGACTATACGGGCATCTTCCATGTTTGTTACATGGATGTCTCCGCCCCATTCAATGTAGCCTATACCGTTCCTTTTTGCAATCTCAACCACCTTTGCAGTGCTTTTTTTTCTGAAGGTTACACTGCAAAGACCAAGTCTGAAGCTGTTCATAATTACCTCACATTTTGCTTTCGTCGATTTTATTTAAATACAATTCAAAAGATTTGTGTTCACAAGGAACAGGTGAAACCCTGATATATTCGGTTTTGCCGTTGCCGGTAACTGTCATGTAATCTCTGTAAAACAAATTTTCTTCTGCTACAGCACCGTCTTTTATAAACACCGCTCCGCCTCGGCTTCCGGTTTCGGGAAGCTCAGAAACAATAGCTTCAAGCAAAGCTTTCATGCTTATAAGCATATCTTTATCGCGGTAGTAATCATAAAGGCTCGTATGCCTGAACGGATAAGAGGACAAAACAGCACTGATTTCATTAAGCAGGCTGACACACCCATCATAATCTCTTCTGAAAGAGGCAACCTGACTCATTTTTCTTTTAAAATGAGCATAGCTTACCCTTTTATCCGTCTTGAAATCAACTGTATTTAAAGCGGCAAATGACTCAATTATATCTTCATCAAGAGATTGTACAGCCTTGCTTTTTATATGCTTTGCGCAAACAAGACCGCTGACTTGTGTATCGTTCAGAGCTGAGCCGCCGGGTCTTGCAAGGCCAAAAGTTCCTGCTGCTTCACCAATAACATATAATCCTTCTATATCGGACTGAAAGTTATTATTTGTGTAAACACCGCCGTTATTGTGTTGAGCACAAACGGCAATACGAAGAATATCGGTTGAAAGGTCAATTCCCTGACGAAGATAAACATTAATTGCTTTGCTGTTGAGCTTTCTCAGCCGTTCAATAGGAGTATCTGCCAGAGCATTCGCTTGGGTCAAATATTCTTTTGCTTCAGCACTTAATTTTTCAAAGGAAAAGCCTTCGGGATTTTTTCTGTAATCAAGATAAACTTTTCTGCCCTTGAGCATTTCACTGTGTACGGCAAAATCAATCCGTGAGCTTTCTTCTGCTCTTTCACAGGAAAAAGGCCACTGATAACCTTTGAGAAAAATAAAATTGTACGCCTTATGTATATCATCAAAATAGAGGCTCAGAAACTCCTGCTCTTCTCCTTTTTCATCTATGCTAATAAATCTCGGAATCACCTGCATAAAGCTGCCCGATACATTCCACCTGAAATCCACAGAAGCCATTCCATACTGCCATTGAGTAAAATTGCACAATCTGACACCTGAATCTATCATCACACCTGTCATTCCGTGCTGGGATAAGGGATAAACCGAATCCTCATAGATGCATGCCGGGGCACCAGTTGCACAGATTACATTTTCCGCAAATATGTTTTCTTCGGAATTTGTTATATTATCCAGAACCCTTACGCCATACACTTTGTTATTGTGCGTAAGGATTTTTATTACAAGCTTATTATCTAAGAGAGCTGTTCCGTTTTTTTCAAGAACAACCTTTTCGAGCTTTTCTGTCATCACCTTTGATGTAAGAGGTCCAACAGAAGTAGCTCTTACACTGTCATCGTGGTCAGTTTTGTATCCGGGATAGCCGCCGAATTCATCTGTGGGAAAATCCACACCGTATTCACAAAGCCGCAAAAAGCATCTCTGACTGTTGACAGATTCAAGATACATTTTTTCACCGTCACACGAGCCGGCAGAAAACATATCTGTCGCCATTTTAAACGCACTGTCATCAGTGAAGCCATCCATTGAAAGCTTATAATAAGTTTGTTTGTCGCTTCCGGTATTTCGTGATGTGCCTGAAAGCCTGTTTTCCGTAACAAGGGCAATATCTTCTATACCCTCTTTGAAAAGCCAATCAGCACAGCCGTATGCCGCAGCGCCGCTGCCTATGATAACAGCTTTATAAATCTTCCTCATAATCTCCTCACATTAAAGCCTCCGTCACAGTCAATTACCGTGCCGGTACAAAAATCGAAGTTTCCCTCTGCAACACAAGCAACGCATTTTGCCACATCTTCAGGTTTTCCCATTCTTTTTACGGGGGTAATTCCCTCTGAAATCAGCTGTTTATATTTTTCCTTGACCTTGCTTGTCATATCGGTTTCAATTATACCAGGCCTTACTTCAATAACGCTGACACCGTACTGGGCAAGTCTTGCGGCAAAAAGCTTCGTTATCATAGATATACCTGCCTTTGAAATGCAATATTCACCCCTGTTAACAGATGCGGTATATGCTGACATTGAAGAGATATTTACAATTCTTGACTTTTCGTTTTTAATCAATAAAGCAGTCAACTCCTGAGTGAGAAAAAATGTACCTTTAAGGTTTATATTCATAAGATAGTCAAAATCATCGGGAGTGATTTCAAGAATATCTTTTCTTTCTTTCGGAGCGACACCTGCATTGTTTACAAGTAAATCAAGCTTACCGAAATTTTCTTCTATAAACTGCACCAGATTCTTTCTGCTTTCAGGGTCAGAAATATCACAGGAAACAAAACGGAATTTATCGGGATACCGCCTTTTCATATCATCTGTTTCGCTGATTTTATTTCTTGCTGTAACGATAACCGTAAAATCTTTTTTCATAAGCTCTTCGGCAATAGCCTTACCTATGCCTCTGCTGCCGCCGGTAACAACTGCAACCATAACTCCCCTCCTATTTCTTCATTACAAACTCTTTATAAAAAGGCATATAACAGTCACTGTCTCTTACGACACAGCCTGAAACTGTGCCCGCTCTCATAAGCTCTGAGCATTTACCGCATTTGATACATACCTTAGTCTTGTCAAGTTGACCTTTTTCAGAATAGTCCTTATAGAAAGTCGGATACGCGAATGTCATTCTGCCAAAGCCTGCAAAATCGCCCACACCCTCGCTGAGAAGTTTTTCAGCATATTCTACTGCATTTTCACCTTCATAAGTCAGAGCTGATACAATAAATTTCATATCCGGAAAAGCAGATGTTATTTCCTTGGTTACATCATAAACTCTTTTCATACCGATGCTGCCATTTTCCGGAGAATTAGCAACATAAGGTCTGTTGAAATGCGGAATAAGGTAAGGATTACCGATTGTAAGATTTATTAGCTCAATTCCCTTTTCCTTAAGCTTTCTAATAACCATCTTGGTTTCCGTCAAGTCGATTTCACCTAATCGATTTACACCGTAACCATAGCCGTAAGGAAAACAGTCGCACGCATTAAGTCTTGTTGTGACAAATGCTTTATCCCTAACCGCTTCTTTAACAGCATCAATACAGTCATAATAAAGTCTTGTTCTGTTTTCAAGACTGCCTCCGTAAGAGCCCTCACGATTATATGCGCTGAGTAATTCATTAAACAGATAACCGTGACAGCACTTGACATCCACGCCGTCAAAGCCGGCTTCAAGAGCTAGCTTTGCCGCCTTTGCATACATAGCAGGAATTGTACTGAGATAGTTGTCAGTTGCAACAATAAAAGGCTGATTTTCTCTGTTTTTTTCCCAGAGTTCATTACGATATGCAACTATCGGTTCAGGAGTGCCGTTTGGCTTGCTGTATCTGCCGCTATGTGTAAGCTGAACAATAACAACAGGTTCAAAGCCATGAAGCTCCCTTGACTTTTCTTTAATTTCACCGATGAGAGCCTTGAAACCGTCCACGGTTTTTCCGTTAATAAAAAGCTGCCTGGGATTGGCTCTGCCCTCATTACAAACGGCTGTAGCCTCAAACCATATTATTCCCGGAGCACCCTCAACAAAGCGAAGATACCTGCGTCTTGTCAAAGTATCAATGCCGCCTGAATATGTACCGTCGCAGCCCTCCATTGGCTGAAAAAGAACTCTGTTGCTTACCTCTATTCCATATATTTCTATCGGACTTGAAATTACATTACTCATCATATCACCATTTTATTTATACTTAGTTTATGGTAACATTTCCATGAAAAAAAAACAACAGATTTTTCAAAAGAATAAAATCTGTTGTTTTATAATTATATTTTCAATAAACTAATCATTTGAATTTTTTAAACAAAACTGAAAAAATATGATTTACGATGAAATTTGAGTTTTAAATATCGCTTTATTTAATGAAACAGATAAATTCCGGGAAAATAAACCATTGAAATTCTTAACGGTTATTTCCTGTGGAGGAACAATGGGATATTCTGCATTGTATGAATCTAAAATATGCTTTGAATTGACAGTATTAAAAAGATAATTTAATCCGATTCTGTGAACAAAAAGGCCGTCAATTTCTATTCGCTCAGGCAGATAGCAGGTGTAGCCGAAATCATGGTCCTCCGAATTTTCTGCGTTGATGATATGCATTGCTATGCCTGTGGGATAAAATCTACAGTTACGGATAATGAGCTCTCCGTTCCAGGTTGAACCGTAATCAGGACGAAAATCAATAAAATCTTCAGCTAAAACAGTTGTATTCTCAATAAGTGCTGTTCCGCTTCCGATAAGTTTTATTCCGTGATGACCGAGAACAGAGTTTATAATTGTTGCATTGAGAACACCCTGATGCGCATCAAAACGCGAAAGTGCACAACCGTCATACACAAGATTCTTGCAATAGTTAGTTCCTGCAATTCCCCAATAATCAATATCGGTTATATCATTTGTCTGATTGCAATTAATAAACTTTGCATTAACTGTTGTCGCAGCTCCAATATCATAAGTGCCCATTTGCACGCTTGTTCCTGCAGAGCCAATTGTTGCATATTTTTTATGTCCGGTAAAAGTACTGTTTTTTACAGTTACATCCGCACAGCATGAAAGACTGATAAAAGCTGAATAAGGCGCACCCGTCTTACCCTCATTTTGAATATCGTGATATATTCCGTCTATAACGGTATTTGAACGCCTGACCTGAATACCTCTTGTATAATAGGTATACTCAGAAGGAGCATTGTTTGCAAGTGTTGTGAATCTGCCGCCTTTTACGGTTAATGTTTTGGAGTCTATAGGATAAGCAGCCGCAGAAGTAATTGCATCAAAGTCCCAGATAAGCGGAGTATCAGGTGAAATGTTTCCGTTTTCATCTACAACGATAACATCAGTCTGATTGCTGCCTGAATTCTGGTTTGCACCCTTACGGATGTATCGCTTAACATTAGAATCCGTAAGCACAATCAAACTTTTGCCTGAAAGAGTCGTTCCTATATTCTTTGCATCCGATTTAACCGGTGTAAGCTTATCGGTAATATTTACCGCGCCCTGTGACGGAGCAATATTAAAAATCCATGCGCTTCTGTTTTCAACATCTTTGTCATCAATTATAAATTGTGCGGTTGACCAATCGGTATCAGTCATAATGCAAGCGGTTTTATCAGCACCGCCGATATAATATGCAGCAGTTTCATTTGCCAAAACACTTAAGCCGTTTGCATTTGCATATTCATGTGTTTTTACAATAGCTTCAAAGTCATCTGCTTTACCGTCACCAACAGCACCAAAATCCTCATATGTTACATAATCAGAAAAAGTTTTAATGAACTCGTAACCGTCTTTAAAATCATAAACACCTTGAGAGCCCAGCAAAATCTCATCTGCAAACGCGGCTATTCCTCTTGAAATTCCCGCACTCCGGCTACCCGTGATATAAACATTACCGTTTTCAACCCTTATACTGAAGCTGTCCGTATCATTAAGAGCTGCATCAATTACAAAGGCTTTTGAGACTGCATTTTCAGCTGATTCAATCCTTTTACCGCAAGCTTTATATATCTCATCGCAAAGAGTTTCGGCAGCATTGGAATACACAGTACCGTCTGCATAATCCGGAATTACGACACAGTATTCTTCAATCGGCACACCGTTTACGGTTATTCCTTCAAGAGGTCTCACAATATAAGGGCTTTCATAATTCCCCTTTGCAAGCTCATTTCTAAGCTCCGTTTCAGAGAAGAATTGCGTAAACATAGCATTGAAAGCAGAAACAAAGCACATAATAACCGAAATAATTCGTGAAAACATTTTCTCATCACCTTTATTTTTTTGGATTTAACATTTTTAATAAGACTTTGTAAAAAATATTATTGTATATTCATTATATATTTCAGCTTTGAATTTTGCAATAGTAATTGTTAAAACAGAAATATCTCAAAATTGAATTTTATACTTCAACATTGATTGGTTTTAGTCCGGCTCTATAACTCTTATAGAGAGTTGAGAAAAAGATTACAATGTGCTATAATAAACAATAATAAGAGAATTACAATTCAAATTACAAGGAGAGTTATGTATGAAAAAAACAAATAAAATTTTATGCTTTCTGCTTACGCTTTCAGTTGTTTTCTCGTCTTTGGGATTTTTCACTTTTGCGGCTGAAGGCGAAAAGAATTATTACTATATCGATTCCGTTAACGGTAACGATGAAAACAGCGGCACGGATATAGACAGCCCAATAAAAACAATAGGCGGACTTAAAAATCCTGATATTAAAGCAGGTACTCATTTTCTTTTCAAAAACGGCGGTGAATATGAGTGTGCCGTAACACTTACCTGCAGCGGTACAAAGGAAAACCCGATTGTTATTTCATCCTACGGTGAAGGTGAAAAAGCAATACTGAAAACAGACGAAAAAACAGAGGTTTTCCGCCTTTTTGACTGCTCTTACATAACGATATCGAACCTGCACATCAAAGCGCCGAACGGCGGCGGAATATGGATTGATACACTTAATCAAACAAGTGAAGGCATTATTATTGACAACATTTATTTCACCGATATGCAGAACTACAGAGTAACCGGCCGTGACGACTTCTCAAACGGTGCTGCAGGTGCAAGAGCTGCGGTTATGATCAAGGGTCTGCCTGCAAGGTCGAGATATGCCGTAAATGACCTGACGATTAAAAATTGTGAGGTTTATAACTGCGGCAACGGCATTATTATCTGGGGCTCGTGGAACGACAAGCAAGAGTGGTGGTGCAAAAACGAAGAGGATATAGACCCCGTATTCAACGAAAGACTACTTGTAGAAGGCTGCTATTTTCATGAATTAGATGCCGAAGCAGTACTTGTAGGCATGTGTGATGGTGCACTTGTTACAAACTGCCGCGCCATCAACTGCTGCCAGGGTCCCGGTACGGATGAAAACGGTGAGATTCTTTATTACACCGCCGCAATGTGGTTCTGGGGA
>JAZQGE010000037.1:0-4844 GCA_045539895.1 Acutalibacteraceae bacterium | reverse complement strand
AACAAGGTGCTGAAACCGAGAGCATATTGGCAGAGCAAAGGCATCGGCAGAGGCGGCAAAAAGTCTTATGAAGACCCGTATAAATGGTTGCCGTCAACCGTGTCGGGAATACTGCATCAGCAAGAATACTGCGGTGATGTGATTAATTTCAAGACCTACTCAAAGTCATTCAAAAACAAAAGACGTTATATGAATGACCGTGAAAACTGGCTGATATTCAAAGATGTCAACGAGCCTATTATTGACAGAGCAATTTTTGAAATGGTGCAGGAGAAAAACGCAAAAACCAAACGCAGGGCACCAAAACCCGAAAACGGTGAAAAGAGCATCTTTTGTGATTTTCTTTACTGTGCCGATTGCGGTAAAAAGCTGTGGTCGCACGTCAATCCACGAAACAAGGATATTCATTTCTTCAGTTGTTCCAATTACAAGAAGGATTACCGTGGCACTTGTGAAAGCAGGCATTATGTAAGAACGGATGCAATAGAGCAAATCGTTTTGTTGGAGTTGAGAAAGCTCATTTCATTTATGGAGTATGATGAAGAGGCTTTTGCAGAAATACTTTCAAACAAAACCAATGCCGACATACTTGCACAGAAGAATCATTTACAAGCCGAGTTGAAGAAAACTATCGAAAGAATTGAAACGGTTGAAAGGCTTTATCTCAAACTCTATGAGGACAATTCAAGCGATAAGGTTACAGACGAATGGTTTATGTGTATGTCACACAAGTATGAGGTTGAAAGAGTTGAGTTGAAAGCAAAGATTCCCGAGCTTCGCACACAGATTGGCTCTTTGGAAAAAACGCAAAAAGGCAAAGAAATCTTTATAGCTGCAGTACGGAAGTTTATGCAAATGGAAACTCTGACAGCACCTCTGCTGCACGAACTGATTGACCGAATTGAAGTTCACGAAATTGAAGGTACGGGCAAGAACAGAACACAAAGAATAGTTATTCATTACCGCTTTGTAGGGTATCTTGAACTGCCAACTGTCAGCGAAAACTACAAAGCCGACATACGGCAAGGTGTAGCGGTTGAATATCTGACAGCATAAAACAAGAAAGGTCGCAGACCGTAAAAAGTCTGCGACCAATAAAAAACTGATTTTTAGCAAAAAAGAGAGTGTTAATAACTTGAATCCGTTATTAACACTCATAATGGCCCGCCCGAAGGGATTCGAACCCCCGGCCTTCAGAATCGGAATCTGCTGCGATATCCAGCTTCGCTACGGGCGGAAAACATAAACATTATATAAGCAAACAGCTAAAAAATCAAGTATAAAAAATTATGAGTTATACATAGATTTTATATTGTTGCTTTATTTATGTTATTTTGTTATAATATTTCTTGACTTAAACAAAAATCAAGGAAGATTGAGGAAGAAAATGAAAGACAGATTTAAAAGCAGCTTTGAAATTGACAAGCTGATTCAGAGGTTTATTGCCGCATGGTGTGCGCTGAATTTTGTTACACTTGTTCAGAGTCCCATTGCATTCACCGATATAACATATGCTTTCAACATTAACTTCGGCAATTTTGCTGTTATATTGCTGTTGGGATTTGTCGCGTTTTCGGCACTGTGCTTTGCCTTACCGAAAGCCATGACGGACACATGGCTGATGATTTTCAGCTATTCGCTGTTTACCGCTATGCTGCTTACCATCAAACGCGATTTCTGGTTTGCGCTGAGTCTTATTATTATTTCGGCAATAATGCTTATTTTTCTGCTCAAGGATGATAGACTCGGACTTTGCAAAATTAAAATCGGCAATAAGCTGACTGCAGGAATTGTTGTCTCATGTGCCGTGCTTCTTTTTTCACTGATTGCGGCGCTCACATGCATGAGATACGCAACCTACAGCTCGCCAAACTACGATTTTGGTCTGTTTGTAAACATGTTCCACCACATGAAGGAAACAGGTCTGCCGATAACCTCAAGCGAAAGGGACAAGCTCCTCTCTCACTTTGCTGTGCATATATCCCCTATCTACTACTTGCTTCTCCCCGCTTATTTTATTTTCCCTTCTCCTTATACATTACAGATAGGTCAGGCACTTGTGCTTGCAGGCGGTATGATTCCGCTTTATCTGCTCGCAAAGCACAAAGGGCTCAGCAATAAAATGATAATTCTGCTGAGTATAGCCTATTCCTTCAGCCCGATAATTATTTGCGGTACGAGCTATGACATACATGAAAACTGCTTCCTCGTACCACTTTTGCTGTGGGTTTTCTACTTCTTTGAAAAAGAAAAATATCTGTTCATGTACATTGCAACAATATTTGTTTTCTGTATTAAAGAGGATGCTTGTCTTTTCGTTTTCTTTTTTTCTCTCTTTGTTATTTTTTCACGCAAGAAATATATGCACGGTATTATTCTTTGCTGCGCTTCTCTTGCCTATTTCATTATTGCAATTTCAATTCTTTCAAATCACGGCGACGGTTTGCTGACCGCGCATTATCAGAACTATATGTACCAGGACAAGGGTCTGCTCGGAATGGTACAGATAATTCTTACAAACCCTGCCTATGTATTTACTCAAACACTTAAACCGGAAAAGCTGCCTTACCTTATGTATGTGCTACTACCTCTCGGCTTTTTACCTTTTGCAACACGCAGGGTTTCTCATCTTATTCTTGTGCTTCCTTTCATGCTTTTCAACCTTATGACAAGCTATGTGTATCAGTACAACATTGATTTCCAGTACACTTATGGCGCGATAAGCTGTATGCTCTATCTTTCAATTATTAACTCATCAGAGCTTGAGGGAAAAACACGCAGATATGCATTTTCACTTGCGGCTATTGCCTCCGTAATGTTTTTTCTTGTCACGGCTGCACCGAAGCTTGAGAGTTACTCAAGGCGCATTGTTTCAGGAAAAGAAGAATTTCAGATTCTTGATGAGGCACTTGAAACAATTCCAGAAGATGCTTCAGTCAAGGCGAGCACCTTCTTTGTTCCGCATATAGCTGACAGAAATGAGATTTACGAAATAAAATCTAAAAACGAAACCGATTATGTAGTGTTTGATATGCGTCCCAATCTCGTTGGTGAAACAACCGAGCTGAGAGCAGAATATATTGAAAAAGGTTACGAATTTTATACAGACATTGAGGGATATATACTGATTCTTAAGAATCCCGCCACAAACTAAAAGGAGAACAGAATGGCACACAATTTTTTTGCAATGTTTTCAAGAATGAAATATATTGACCGCTGGGCACTAATGCGCAACACACGCAAAGAAAATCTGAGCGAGCACACACTTGAGGTCGCAGCAATAGCACACGCACTTGCTGTTATTTCAAATGAAAAATTCGGCACTGATTACAACTGCGAACGCGCCGCATTGCTTGGAATTTATCATGATATGCCTGAAATTATCACAGGCGATATGCCTACCCCGATAAAATACGGCAATCCTCAGCTCAAGCAGGCATATAAGGCAGTTGAACGCGAAACTGCTTCACACCTTGTTTCAATGCTTCCCGATTATATGCAGTCAAGCTACAATGATTTCTTTATTAAAAATGATAAAGATGCTCAGCTTTGGAAATTTGTCAAGGCAGCAGACAAAATATCTGCACTTATAAAGTGCATTGAAGAGGAAAAAGCAGGCAACAGCGAATTTGCAAGTGCAAAAAAATCAACTGTCGAGCATATTTCTTCTTTGGAAATTCCGGCAGCAAAGCTTTTTGTTGACGAATTTATTGCAGCTTATAATCTTGATCTTGACGAATTACAGCAAAAAAACTAATTTTTTTTAACATTTTTTTCGTTGGTTGTAAAAAATGTATAAATTTTTTCATTTTTTTATGCTTCAGCTATTGACAAACCGAATTTCATAAAGTATTATGAGTGTACTTGTCCTAATTGAAAGTGAGGAATTGCAACTTGAGCAATGCTCATTTAAAAGAATTATCCGATGAAGAGCTCGTTGAACTTGCACGCACTCGAAACAGCGAAGATGCTGTTACAGAGCTTATGAAGCGTTTATCAGGCTTTATTGACTTCAAGGCAATGCAGTTTTCAAGCCACTATTCATATGACAAGCAGGATCTCTACCAGCAAGGCCTTACGGCAATCGTTTACGCAATTCACCGTTTCGATTCCGCAAAAGGCGTTAAATTCTCAACATATGCTTTCCGCTGTGCCATAAATGCAATGAGCACACTTTGCGGAAAAGCCAACAAAAAAGGCGTACCTACCGTTACTCTCGAAAGCCTTTATTCAGCTAAAGATGCGACAGACCCGAACAACGAGCTGAACGCATATGAAGCAGTTGAGGAAATGGCAGAAAAAATAAAAAACCGTCTTTCAGAATTTGAAAAAACGGTGCTTGCATATTATCTGCGCGGTTTATCCTATGCAGAAATTGCAGCTAAGACAGGCAAGACCGTCAAATCGGTTGACAATGCTATGCAGCGCATACGCCGCAAGCTCAAAGAAGACTGATATGACGTGAAAGCATATATGCCCCAAGTAGCTCAAAAAGAGCAGGTTATTTATAACAAGATGTCGGTGAAAATCCGTCCGGGGTGTCAAAAATATTTATTTTTTAGCGAGGTAACCAAAATGTACGAAGACAAGACTCTCATCTGTAAGGAATGCGGCAACGAATTTGTTTTCACAGCCGGCGAGCAGGAGTTCTATGCTGCAAAGGGCTTTGAAAATGAGCCTCAGCGCTGCAAGTCCTGCCGTGACGCACGCAAGAACGCAAACAAGCCCGAGCGTGAAATGTTCGACGCTACTTGCGCACAGTGCGGCGCAGAGTGCAAGGTCCCCTTCAGACCCCGTGAGGACCGCCCTGTATACTGCAGCGAGTGCTTTGCAAAGATGAGAGA
>JAZQGE010000036.1:0-1987 GCA_045539895.1 Acutalibacteraceae bacterium | reverse complement strand
CTAGCCATTACAAGACTTCTTTCACAGGAAGGTCACGACATCGTTGCAATAGACACTAAAGCACAAGTTTTACAGGACAATATACAGGATCTTGATGTTATGTCAGTTGTTGGTAACTGTGCTACAATGGATACACTTATTGAAGCAGGAATAGTAAATACTGATGTACTTATAGCTGCAACCAGTGCGGATGAAACAAATCTTCTGTGCTGTTTTACAGCCCGCAAGCTTAACCCCTCGCTACATACAATAGCCAGAGTACGAAATCCTGAATATACTGAGCAGCTTTATAAAATGCGTGAAGATTTCGGTTTATCGCTCATTATTAATCCTGAAAAAGATGCTGCAAAAGAAATTTATCGCTTATTACAGCTTCCTGGATTCCTTCGAAGAGAAACTTTTGCCAAAGGCAGGGTTGAGATTGTTGAAATTAAAATAGAAGAAGACAGTGTGTTATGTGGAATACAGCTTACAAGACTTCACTATGCTCTTGGTGGAAAAAAAGTTCTTGTTTGTGCTGTTATCCGTGATGGAGAAGCTTTTATTCCGACAAGTGATACTGTATTCCGTTCAGGAGATCACATTTATGTTACAGCCCCTGTTGATATACTTTCGCATATTCTTAAAAAGCTTGGTGTAACACAAAAAAGAATCAAACACACCATGCTTATTGGTGGCGGCAGAGTTTGCTATTACCTTGCTAAGCATCTTACTGAGGCAGGTGTTCATGTTAAAATCATTGAAAATGATGCTTCGAGATGTGATCACCTTGCT
Organism: Acutalibacteraceae bacterium; assembly: GCA_045539895.1. Taxonomy (GTDB): domain Bacteria; phylum Bacillota; class Clostridia; order Oscillospirales; family Acutalibacteraceae; genus UBA8612. The sequence goes on along the minus strand of JAZQGE010000036.1, from coordinate 1,213 downwards.
CAGATAATGCCTGCAGCATCAATTGTTTATGCTGACGGATCTTCTCAGGAAGTGCTTGAAAGTGAAGGTCTTTCTGAAATGGATGCGCTTGTTACTCTTACCGGTCTTGATGAACAGAATGTTATAGCTTCAATGTATGCTAAAATTCGTAAAGTACCTCATGTTGTCACTAAAGTAAACCATATGGATACAAACGGTATGCTTGAAGATTTATCCGTTGGAGGTGTTGTTAGCCCTAAAGAGTTGTGCAGTGCTAATGTTGTTCAATATGTAAGAGCTATGGATAATCAGGCTGGTGCAGCAGTTACACTTCATAAAATTGCAAACGGCAGAATAGAAGCTCTTGAATTTGTAATTAATGATCGTTCGCGTTGTATCGGTGTCCCTCTTAAAAAGATACATTTAAAAAGCAAAATTCTTATCGCTTGTATTACCCATAACGGAGTTAATATTATCCCTGATGGTAATGCATCTTTTGATAAAGGCGATACAGTTATTATTATTACCAACCGCGATACACCTATTCTTCAGTTTAATGATATTTTTGCATGAGGACGGACAGATTTAAATGAATGTAAAATTTGTTTTTAGAATTGTTGGTCTGACCATTTTCATAACTTCATTGTTTATGATTCCGCCTGCCATTATTGCATTTGTTGATTCTCAGATGTATAATGCATTTTCCTACCTTTGTGCTGTCGGAATTATGATGATTGTCAGTTTGCTAATTTTGTTTTTTACAAGAAAGTTTAAAAATGTAATTTATGCACAAGAGGGTATTGCGGCAACGAGTTTATCTTGGCTTGCAATGTCGCTTTTCGGAGCATTGCCGTTTTGTTTAACCCGTGAAATTCCTAACTATATTGATGCTCTTTTTGAGATTATATCCGGATTTACTACAACCGGTGCTTCAATACTGAGCGATGTTGAATCGTTATCTCGTTGTAATATTTATTGGCGAAGCTTCAGTCACTGGCTCGGTGGCATGGGTGTTCTTGTTTTTATGCTTGCTGTAATACCTCAGACAAAAAAGGGCTCAGGTTCAGGCATATTTATAATGCGGGCTGAAAGTCCGGGTCCAAGTGTCGGCAAATTTACTCCTCATATTAGGCAAACTGCTCTTATCCTTTACGGTATATACATTTTACTTACTGTTTTATGTAATATATTTTTACTTATCGGTGGACTGCCGCTCTCTGGTAGCCTTTGTATC
>JAZQGE010000035.1:0-8679 GCA_045539895.1 Acutalibacteraceae bacterium | reverse complement strand
TGGAGCGGATGACGAGGCTCGAACTCGCTACCTCCACCTTGGCAAGGTGGCGCTCTACCAGATGAGCTACATCCGCACAAACAACATTTGCTATTATACATAACAGATTTAGGTTTGTCAATAGAAAAAATAAATTTTTTTATTTCGCACAAAATAACTGTAAGCAATTTTTAAATCAATACATCAAACTGTAAACATAAAAGCTGTTATTATTATTGATTTAAATGAATAATTATAATATAATTATTTATACAAAACATCCTTTTATTAACGGAGGAATTTCAATGAAACGTTTCATCAGCATTATTATGGCTTTTGTGCTTGTATTTTCATGCACCGGCACAGTATTTGCCGCCGAGGAAAAAGATACCACACCGCTTGTCATTGTCCGAGGTCTTGATTTTGCAGCTCTCACCGTTGACCTTGGGACAGAGAATGAACACCCTGCACTCACTGCCCAAGCAGGACCTATTATAGGTGCAGTTATAAACCTTGTTATTTCAACAGTTTTTGGCGGTCTTGACGGAATGGTAGATTCTGTTTGCAGTTTTGTAAACAACCTTTTTGCCGATATGTCATGTAACAAAAACGGTGACACCGTTGCAAATGTTTCCGTCAAGGAGTATCCGCTTGCAATGAGCAACTATCCTGAAGCACTTGAAGAATTTAAAGAATACGGTCAGAGCGAACTGGGCATTGTTGCAGAAGCTGCCGACCGCCTCGGTGCTGAAAATGTTTACTATATAACATATGACTGGCGACTTGACCCGTACACAACAGCCAAAAAAATAGACAAGGCTGTAAACCTTGCACTTGAAGAGAGCGGCAAAGACAAGGTTAACCTCATCTGCTGCAGCCTTGGCGGTGTTATGACGCTTGCATATCTTGATGAATACGGCTACGAAAAAATAAACAGCTGTATGTTCCTATCTTCCACAATCTACGGTTCATATGTTGCAAGCGATGCGCTCAGCGGCAAAATCGGATTTGACAAAGACATTCTCAACACCTTCCTCAACTATGCAGTACCTGATTTACAGGTTCTCTGGAAAATACTTGACTATATTGCTGTTACGGATATGCTTGTAAATTTTGCAAACAACCTTACCAAAAACTACAAAACACAGATTTATGAAGAAACAATGCGCGACAGCTTCGGTACGATGCCCGGTCTGTGGGCAATGGTACAGCCTGATGAATATGAGGCGGCTAAAAAATTTGTTTTCGGTAATGATGCCGCAGAATACGCAGGTCTTATCCAGCGCACGGATAAATTCCAACAGTTCAGACTCGGCAGAGATGAATTCATAAAGAAAATGATGGCAGACGGTGTTGCCGTTACGGTTGTAACCGCATACAACAGCCCGGTTATTCCCGTATATGATCACTCTTATGTCAACGGAGATATGGTACTTGAAACCGAGCTTATGGCGGCAGGTGCAACAGTTGCACCCTATGGCAAAACTCTCGGTGACAGCTATGTTGCAAAGGACCCTGAAAAGCTTTCGCCTGACAGAATTATTGATGCTTCAACCTGCCTGCTGCCTGAAAACACTTGGTTTATTAAGGATGCACCTCATGTGCCCTGCAACTACGGCTCAGAGCTTGCCGCAATGCTGTTTGACCTTATGTACTTTGACGGACAGCCCACGGTTACAACAGAAGGCTTGTATCCTCAGTTCCAATATGCCGATGCCGAACAGAACCTCTACACCTTCAATTAATTTCAAAAATGTAACCAATAATTACAAAGATGTAATTTGATTTTCCCCTTTCGCCTGCCCTATAATACAGGTGAAAGGGGGATTTTTTATGTTCAGAAGGTTTATTTCACTTTTACTTGTGTTGTCGCTCGTATCCGCATTTGCGGGCTGTGTAGCAGATAAGCCTGAATATGAAGAAACAAACGGTCGATGGTACACAGAATATACCGACACATTAATTCCGCGTGACGATTACGGTGAGCTGTATATTTTTACGGGTGGTTATGTAAACACAAAAAACGGATATGTTGACCACCGCTTTGGATTGATGACGCTTGACGGTAAAATAGTAGTGGACCCCGTATACACCCACTATCAGAAAATGGAGCACGGCGGCACGGAATACTACTGCATGAAATATATCGAAAACGAGCTTTATGAAGGCGGTGAATTCTACTGCGAATCCACACTCATGAAAACCGATGGCTCGTGGGCAATTAAGCTTGACGATGAGATTGAAGCAGTATCCGACAACAGAATTATCACAAGCAAATATGGCAGTTATTACACTGTATATGACTACGAAGGCAATCAGATTTTCAAAAGCGAAGGGAAAAGCAGTGTATCAAGCGACGGTTTCTGCAATGGTGTTCTTGTAACATACGAAAACACCGAAGACGAATTGACAGATGTCACGGCATTTGACGAAAACGGCAACAAGCTTTTCGAGGGATTTGCTTACTGCACTTATTTTGCAAATGATATGGCTATTGCAAGCCTTGACTATGAAAACTACGGCATTATTGGCAAAAACGGCGAATGGCTGCTTGAGCCGATATACGAAAACATATTTTATTCAGAAGACGAAAAACAATATCGTGCTTCAATCGCTAATGTCGTACATATTTACAGCCCTGACCTTAAACTTATAACTACAAAAACCGTTGCCAATAATAAAAACTCCGAGAATAACAATAAACAATATTTTGGAAATGAACAAAGATATTACAAACACACGCAAGATAATTACGACAGTTATATCCGCGACACCTCTACGGATGAAATAATAACCTGCCGCAAAAACAAGCTTCCTGCAACGCAGTTTATCGATACCTTTGACTCTGAAAATCCATTATTTTCGGCAAGAGATGAAGAAGGCACTCTGTGGATATTCGACAGCAAAGGCAAGGTATTCAAAAAGTTTGAAAACTGCGAAGAAGCAAGCTTTGTTTCAAAAGATTTCTACTGCATTACCAATGCCGGCACAGATACATACTTCAATGTAAAAAACCACAAAAAGGTTTATTCTGCATATTCGGAAGAATATAGGCCGAAGGCGGTATCAATTCCGACAGCCGAATGCGATTATCTTAGTGTAGGCTATCTTGAATTTGAGTCCATATACTTTATGTACGGAACATACTATCTCTACAACTACAAAACAGGTGAATATGCTTTCAAAGACTGCCTTAACTGCTTTATCGAAGAATTTAAGGACAGAATTTACATCACTGTTATTTATGAAGATGAGATAACAATATATGATAAAGACCTGAACATGCTAACCAAAACCAAAAATGCTTGCAAAAACATCGGAGAAGAATTAGTTGATATTGATTCTCTCGGTCTCGGCAAAAACAGAGGCGAGCTTTCAATTTATATGGGCGGCTATAAATGCGACGAAGAAAACGGATACAGCATTGAAAAGCGCTACGGTTTGATGACAAAAAACGGTGAAATATTAACTCAGCCGATTTATAATTGGTATCAGATTTTCGAGCTGAATGGCGAAATATATTACTGTTTAAAATACAGTGATGTTAACGCAGAGCATTATGATACATGTTTCAGCTCATTACTTGTAAAAGCAGACGGAACACGCGGTGTGCAAATTCCCGACAATATCATCTGCATTTCAGAAAACAGAATAATAGGACAGCAGTTAACTTATCCCTTCACGGTATATGATTATGATGCAAGAGAGATATTGCACGGCAACAAAAAGCAAAGCGTTGACAACTCCTCAAACGGATATTATAACGGTTTGCTTGTTGTTCACGACTTTATAAGCGATACACCAAACACAATGGTGTACAACGAAGATGGACACCGTGTACTTGAGGGTTTTGATTACTGCGGTCCGTTTATAACCGGCAAGGCCGTTGCAAGCTACAACCGCGACGAAGGCTACGGCATAATCTCCTCCGACGGCAAATGGCTGCTTGACCCCGTTTATGACGACATTCAGACAGTTGAGGACAAGTATTTCATTGCAGTTGATTTTGATAATGAATACATCTATGATTCCGATCTGACACTGCTTCGTAAAAGAGAACGAGGCAACTTTGAAATCGAGAAAAACTACTTTTTCGAATCTGACAGCGGCAAGCTGCTCCGATATTACACACACATCAATTCACCCGATAATTTCTACCGTGATTCATTTACTGACGAAATTATTTCCTGCGACGGAATAAAAGCAACAGGCTATATGGAATATCTCGGTCTATTTTATAATGTTGATGAGGATAACCGCAAAGCAATAATTTGCAACGAAAACGGCAAGCTTCTCAATAAAGCAGAAAAAGTTGACAGAATTACAGAATATGACGGAATATACTGTGCTGAAGATTCAGAAAACAGTGTATATAATTATTACAATGGAAAAACTCACCAAAAGCTTATCACTCTCAACTGCGAGGAAAACGAGTGGAAGCCTGTAACCACCGTCGGAGACTGCGGACTGCTTACAATAGCCGACCTGAAATATTTTGGCGAAAACATTTACGACGGTCCGCATCACCTTTATGATTACAATAAAGGCGAGTATATTTTTAAAAACTGCGAATACTGCGAAATCAATAGGTTTGGCGAAAATATTTATGTAACCGTTGTTTATAAAGACCGAATTGAAACCTATGATTCGAATCTCAAGCTACTGATTAAAACAGAGAATAAGTGCGAAGAAATCCACAAGACAAAATGATATTAAAATATTTTTTAAAAAAGTATTGACATTTTGTTTTTAAATGGATATAATACTCTTCGCGATGGGGAATAGTGTAACGGTAGCACGACAGACTCTGACTCTGTTTGTTGGGGTTCGAATCCCTATTCCCCAGCCAGAAAAAAGAAGCATCTCAACGCAGGTGCTTCTTTTTTGTTATATAAATCAAAATAGGGATTCGAACAGCGAAGGGTATTCGCCTACGGCGAACAAACTCTCCTGTGGAGAGTTTGCCGAGTCGCAACGAGCGCAAGCGAGGCGATAAAATCCCTATTCCCCAGCCAAAAAAGAAAAGTCGCACGACAGTGTGGCTTTTTTTTATTATTAATTATTCAATATTCATTTTTCATTATTCATTAGTGCTGTTGCGACTTTTCTTAATGAATAATGAAGTCGCTTCGCTGATGAATAATTAATAATGAATAATTGATTTGATTTCAAGGTTGTGCTAGAATAACCACAAAGGATGTGAAAGTAATGAAAGAAAATGTTCTGATTGATAAATCTATTGTTTTTGCTGCAAGAATTGTTAAGCTGCACGATTATCTGATTAAGAATAAAAAAGGTTTAACTATAGCAAAGCAGTTAATCCGAAGCGGAACAAGTATTGGCGCAAATATCAATGAAGCTAATTACGGTCATAGCCCTGCGGATTTCATCGCTAAAATGCACATTGCTTTGAAGGAAACAGCAGAAACTGAATATTGGATTAAATTACTTAATATGTCTGAATATATTGATGAAAAAATGTATAATTCATTACTTGAGGATTGTTTGGAAATAAAACGTATTTTAATTTCATCCATCAACACCGCCAAATCAAATCAAAAATAAATTGGAGAAATGTATATGCTAAACGAAAAGGCATTACTTGAATTCGTCAAGCCGTATTACATAGAAAAAGATATTATGCACAATATGTGGCATATTGAGTTAGTTAAGAAAATGGTTGACAAAATTGTTTCTATCAGTAATTACGATGTTGATACAGAGTGTTTGACATTAGCTACTTATTTTCACGGTTTTATATATTGCGATGAAAAAAGAATTGAGCAATGGATGAATGCACAGGGCTATGATAAAAAGATGATTGCTAAAACAATCAAAATAGCTTGGGAGTCGCAAAGAAACGAAAAACCTAAAACTATTGAGGGTAAGATTTTGCATGATGCTCATGTTTTAGAGGGCGGTAAAACATATTTAGTTATTAAAACTTTAATTACAGGTTCAGTTAGGGGACAATCTTTAATAGAAACATTAAATTTTATGGAGAAAAATGTTTTAAATAAAAACAACTGTTATTTACCGGAAACAATTCCTTTGTGCGAAGAAATGAACAAATATGCGAGTGATTTCTACAAAGAAATAACAGAAGGGATTCAATGAGGATTGTTGCTATTTTAACCTGTAAACACAAAACAGGGATTCGACCGACTTTATTGCTTTGTGAATTTCAATCTGCTATAATCAAATAAAATACAAATATCACGGGTGATAATATGTTCAGAATGAAAGACAACGATGTTATACTTTTCCAGGGTGACTCTATAACCGACGGCAACCGCGGCAGAAACGAAGACCTCAACCATATTCACGGTCATGGATACCAGTACATTCTTGCAGCCGAAATGCACGCAGACAATACAGACAAGGATTTTGAGGTTGTAAACCGCGGCATAACCGGCAACCGCATTGCAGACCTGTACGGAAGATGGAAGGAGCATTGCATAAACCTCAAGCCTACCGTATTAAGTATTCTTATCGGCTTAAACGATTGCAACTCCGTTTATCATTGGGGCCACGGCTCAGAGCCTGACAGATTCAAAAAGATTTACCGTCTTATGCTCGACGAAGTGCTTGAACAGAATCCTGATACCCTGCTTGTAATCATGGAACCGTTTTTTGGTGTTTCAAAAGAAGGAGAAGATTATAACAATTATATGCAGAGTCATATAGGCGAATATGCTGCCGCGGCAAAAGAAATTGCAGAAGAATACGGTGCAGTTTTTGTACCGCTTCAGGATTTGTTTGATGAATACGCAAAGCATACCGACACATTCAAGCTTCTCTGGGACGGTGTTCATCCGACAACAGGCGGACACATGCTCATTGCTCGAAGATGGAAAGAATGTGTAGAAGAAAGATTCAATGCAAGATAATTTTTTCTTATTTTTAATTTATTTGTAAGAATTCCGCTATAGACTTACATAGGAAGGTGGGATTTAAAATGAAAAAGAAAAAAGCTGCTCTGATTACTGTCGGCACAGTGCTCGCTCTAAATGCTGTTCTGATGACAATCACATCAAACATAAATGCAGGAATAATTGTTGAATTGCTGCTTGGTACTGTATTAATGCTTTATGGTTTTACCCTAGGCAAAATCGAACTCCCAAAATGGCTCAAAACAATCTTCTGGAGCGGTATAAGCGTGCTGGCTGTTTTTATAGTGTTCCTTTTTACTTATGGAATTTCCGACAATATAAGCGGCAGAGAAAATGCTTTAATTGTGCTCGGCTCTGGTATACGCGGCGAACAGCTGACCGTTGGACTTAAAAACCGTCTTGATGAAGCAATAGAATGCTACGAAGAAAACAACAACCTCATAATTATTGTCACCGGCGGACAGGGTGCACAGGAGGACATAACCGAAGCTCTTGCAATGGAAAGATACCTGCTTTCGTGCGGCATACCACAGGAAAAAATCATTAAAGAAGAAAAAGCAACCAGCACTTATGAAAATTTTGTTTATTCAAAACAGATTCTTGATTCAATGCTGGGTAACGATTATGAGATTGCTTTTGTGACGAACGATTATCACATTTACCGTGCGGGCTCTCTTGCAAAAATTGCAGGTTTTGAATATACAACCCATTCTCACAGCAGCACAATGTGGTACACTGTATTACCCAGCTGTATAAGAGAATGTATGGCGGTTATAAAATTATGGGTATTCAATCAATAATAATTAAAGGCAGAGCACTTTGACCTGTGCTCTGCCTTTTGTTTTCAGACGCTGCCGCCTCCCTTCGGAGAGGAAGCGGCAGAACGTGACAGCTTCAGGTTTACAACCCGTAACACAAACCCTACGGAGAGGTTTGCGAAGTGTCCCGAAAAATTTAACACAAAGAATACACTGAAATAGCAACCGTGTATTTTCTTTGATAATATTATTTTAGAATAATAATTTCATTTTGTAAAGACCCTAAAGCTAAACTTTTTATAAACTTTTATAATTAGAATCGCTGTTTTTATGTATTTTTTGTGCAAAATGACAGTAGTTCTTTTTTATGTTGTTTATTTTGACAATTCTTTTTTTGACGGAAACTCATTCCAGAGTGTAAATCCTAAAATGAGCGCGCCACCTATAACCTGCCACAGTGTCATGCTTTCTCCAAGCACCGTAACGGAAATCAGCACAGCAACCAGAGGGTCTATGTAGCTGAGGATTGCTGCCTTCTGTCCGGGAAGCTCCTTGAGCGATGAAAAATACATACAGTAAGTAACACCCGTATGAACAACACCTACAATCAATAAGCTGATCCATCCTTTTGTATCAACACCGCCGAGATTGACTCCTCCTGTTGCGGCAACATAGGGCACAAGCACAATTATCGCAGCAATAAATTGCAAAAAAGTGCGATGAATACCTGCGACATTTTTAATGAATTTATTGAGCAGAATAACCGTTGCATAGAGCACTGCTGCTCCTAAGCCGAAAAGAATACCTTTCAGGTGGCTTGTGCCGCCGCTCAAATCACCTATACCAGTAATCATAACAATGCCGATGGTTGACATTATAAAGCAAATCCACTGCTTCGCGGTCATTTTTTCTTTAAAAATAAACGGACACACAACCGTTACAATAACGGGAGCGAAATAATAGCTGAGTGTCGCGGCTGAAACCGTAGTATATTTGTATGCTTCAAAAAGAAGAATCCAGTTAAAGCCCATTGCCACAAGTCGGAGGCC
>JAZQGE010000034.1:0-37766 GCA_045539895.1 Acutalibacteraceae bacterium | reverse complement strand
TGCGCGGATGCTGTGTGTGCCGGCTTCAACGCGCATGTTCACAATCCATGTTTCAGTTTCGCCGTTGGATGTAATCTGTGCCTTGCGACGGTCAATTGTAGTTGTGCCGCCGTTATCGCGCACAACCTGAATTTTGCTCGGACTGCCGGTTACATCAATGCTGTAATCTCTGTTGCCGTAAGAAAAATAAGGAGTGTCGGTTGCAGGTTTGACCTCGTATATAAAATTCGGCCAAGGTTTGTGAACAATAATTGCATCTTCTTCAAAAGCATCTTGGTGTAACCTTCCAAGACTAGCGGGAAGATAAAAGGTCTTATTCGGTCCAACAAGAGAAAAAACGTATTCTCCAATATATTTATAACCTTCGGGAATTATTATTTCAGAAACATATTTTAGACCGGGATCCACCTCAGCATTATCGATAGTATATTCAGGTTCGACATCATTAGGGAATTTATAGTAATTAAAAACTGAAACATGATCAACAAGAGCAGTTATTGCATACCCACCTAAATGAGTCGGAAAAACAAAAACTGTCTTTTCCGGACCTATATAATTTGTTCTCACATTTAGTATAACAGCCTCTTCATCTTTTACAACATAAACAAATTGCGAACCATTTACTATTTCATATCTTAAATCTTTTAAAGTAGCACCCACTTCTGTATATGTAAGATCATCTACCCAATGGTAGAACCCATACTTATCATACACGGTTTCAGCTGATGAAGAAAACACAAAAGAAGTTGAAATCAATACTATGACCATACATAAAGATAATACATTAATAATTTTTTTCATTACCGACACTCCTTTTTAATTTTACATCAGATTACTCATTTCAGAAAACTTTCCGTTATTAAATCTAAATACATTTGACACATAAGAACCACTTAATTTTACAGCTTCGGAAATAGTGAAATTATGATCTTCTCCATAATGTGTGTTTATATGGTATCTCCAAGCCGTTGATGCATAAGGATAGATAAATCTATCCAGTATATTATTTTCATAATGAATATACGAAAAGCTCTTACCCAGTTGTTTGTTAGGACAACTGTCTTCAGTTATACAGTTGCAATTTCCGTTACCACAATGAAACCTAAACGGCGCACCAATATCTGTAGCATCATTGCTGTTTTTCAAATAACTGTTTCGTATTGTTATGCCGGCAGGAATTGAATTTATACATTTAAGTCTAAAGAAATCCTTTTTTGCAGTGTAATTCAATTTACAATTGTCCCAATACTCATGAAAAACTGCCTTTGATACACCAAATGCTTCCGGGAAATAATATTCATCTTGTTTTGTCGTCTTAAATTCACATCCCGTAAATTTAAACCAATGATTGGGAATGTCGAAAATTTCACCAACAAACATTCGCCTATGCTTTTTATTATCAAACATTTGTTTTATGTACGAAGCATCAGTTTGTGTAGAACCGGCTCTATGTCTGCCATTATAATAGACATAAGAATTTTGAAGCCAACAATTACAAGATTCAAGTGCATGAATAAAAGCTTCTCTTCCGCTTGAAACCCGTGTCTGCTCAAAGTGAGAATTTGACACAATGCAATTATCTGCACCCGAAATCTGCAACACAACCTCTACACAGGTTGCAAAAGCATTATCACACATAACATTTTCACACGCGATACCAAAAAGCAACGCCGAATCCGCATCGTGTATTGTTAAATCGGTGTAGAAATGATTTTTTGATATATCGCCTTTAGGATTAGAACCGGGCAAAGGATATGCCTTGTGAATTGCATCGCCCGAAACATTGTGCAAAAGAGTATTAGCAACACGAACATTTAAACAGTTACTGCTCAAATAAATGCAATGTGCCTTATCGTTAGAATCAAGATAACAGCTTATATCCGAATCCTTAATTATCAATCCGTCAATTTCACTTGTATTCAAGCCAAAAATGCAGTTTTGAATTTTACAATTTTCAATAAGCCAATTTTTGTTTTTTATTTCCGGAATTGCGTATGCCTCTGACACACTTCCTCCGTACGAGTGCAATGCCATATAAAAATATTCAAAGCTAACATTTTGAACTGTTAAATTTGTTGCTTTAATATGTATTGCCTGATCATCGTAACCGGATGTCGCGGATGTTTTTCGACCGATAAGCTTTACATTTTTAATAGTTACATTATCTACTAATGAACTTGAATTAAACAGGTCAATATAACCATCCGAACTACCGACAACATTTAAAGTTGCGCCGTTGCCGTCAAAAAGCATGCTTGAAGGGACAGATATTGTATCCGGTGAAAGGTTGTATATGGCTTTTGACGCAAAGGTTAAAGCCTTACCGTATGAAGTGGCAAAAGAAACTGCTTTTTTGAGCATTTTCATATTGCTTTGTGCATAAGCTGATTCACCCGGCAGCACGCCAAACTGTTCGGCATAGACCTTGCCGTTTTGGGGTATAAGCTGAAAAACGACTCCGTTTGAAACATAAAACTTGCCGTCAGCATAATTGAAGCTAACACCGTTAATAGTACAGCCGATTGCGCCCGAAGGTGTAACAGAGGATACGGCATATACAGCCGCACCGCCGTCACCGACCTCGGCAAAGCCGAGGGTACGGACGAAGGGTGTTTCAAAGCCGGTTTTGCTTAGTGCACCGAGCAAGGTTGGCTCAATGTGAATATTTGTTACTAAATTCATTATATCACTTCCTTTTCGTTTTGTCTATACCTTACAGATATTCTTTCATTTCATTGATTGTCGTTCCGGAATTACGCGTAGGCTCAGACGAGCGCATGTTGCACCTTGCGAAGATGTTGTGGATTTCCGCTCCATCGGCATCTTCATTGCTTGGGGTAACAGTTCCGTTAACAACTCTGCCGAAAATCGGGTAAACAGAAGAATTATTCGGGTCGGTATAGTTGTAATTCTCAAAGAAACAGTTGTAGACAACGATGTTGTCGGAATTTGTTTCTTCCGAATTAAGACCGTCATTCAGCTCAATATTGAAATATGGAATTGTACAGGGAGTTTCGTTAATAAAACGGCTGTTTTTCATTATTACCTTTGAGCCGTTATTCTTCATCACAAATATTTCAGCAGGGAAATTGTATTTTTCAACTGAATTTTCGGTATAAGTGAAATCTGAAATATAGCTTCTGAATTCGCAAGCATCATAAGTTTCCGTAAATTTATTTGTATTACCAAACAGGAAACCGAATCTGCCAAAGCCTTCAGGTCGGGTAACACCAGGCACATCTGGAATATCAGTTTTTTGAAGTGTGCAGTCAACAAAGGTAAGTTCAGAATCTCTGCCAACAACAGGAACATTGAGATTCATTCTTTTAAAATTCCAAGGGAAATCAAACTGAGTATGTGTAAACTTAGCCTTAGCTGTGCCGTACATAATAATGGGCGCTTCAGTTAAAAGTGTACATTCATCGGGAGCAAGAAGAGAAATTGAAGAATTGGTTACACTCAGGTTTTCTGCTCTTCCCAAACCAAAACCGTTTTTCGCATTAACAGCCATTGCATTTGCAAAATGAATCGGCAATGTATTAAAAAAGATTCTTGCCATTTCTTCAACACCGTCAGCAAGAAAGTTTTTAACAACAATTCTTTCTGTTGCTGTTACTTTTTCATTTTCAGTAAGGTTATTGTTTCTAAATGAGATAGCTATGCCGGCATTAAATACAGACACATCTTCAATTGTCGCAGAACGACAACCATTAAATATATAAATTCCCAATTTTGAAGCTACTGAAAATGAAGAATTGTTCAAAAGATTAATCTTGCAATTTGATACTTTAAAACATTCAGCACTGTTAAAATAAATACCGTTATTTGAACCGTTAATATTACAATTCTTGACAATAATATTTTTCAATTCATTTGAGGCAGATGCATAAACAGCATAATTACCATACTCAAAATCAACATTCGATACAGCGAAATCACTCGTACTGACAAGCTTAATTAAATAATTGTTAAACGAGCCAACATCATCTGATTTTTCGCTAATCTTCATATCTCTGATTGAAGCCGGGGTGGGGACAGTATTTTCCGCATACTCCACACGGAAAAGCTGTGTTGAGGTTGAATCAGTCTCAAGTACAAGCTGTGCGCCGTTACCAACAATATCAACGGGGTGGTTGATTACAATATCATCGGCAACAAGGTACTGCACCGGTCTGAAATTCACGCGCCTTGCGCCTGAATCAACAGCAGCCTGAATTGCCGTTTTATTAACGGCAGCAGAAGCAGCTGAGCTTGCACCGAACTGCTCAACATTAACCTCGCCGCTGTCAGCAATCAGTTCAAGCTGAGTATCACCCTTTGTGAAGGTTTTACCTGAAATGACAATGCCTGAATCTGATTCATCAGCTGTGACAAGCGTTACTACATATGTACCTGCGCCACCGTCGTTAACTGTGCTGTAGCCTGCGGTGACAATAATATCGTCGTTTACTACTGTTTTTTCAGTGTCGTTAAAAAATTCTGTAAGTGTGTTAAAAAATTTCATTAAATTATTCCTTTCCTTTTAGTTTTTAAATCTATATTTTGTTTCATTTCGGACCGTTCAAATAAGGTCTGTTCATTTTACTCTTGATTTACCGTTTTGCTTTGGCAGAGCGATTTGCCGTTTCTCATCCCCTTTTGATTTTTGTTAATTGACTGTGAAGTATCGCTACATTTCAACCACCTCCTTTGCTGTTTTTCCTTCCTTTGGTCACTATTCTAACGGCAAAAAACAGCGGTTGTCAATGATTTTTCGAACATTTGTTCGATTTCATAAAAATACAACAAAAAGCACCGCCAAATTTTGGCAGTGCAATTTTGAATGTTCAGTTTTTATTAACACATTCCATTTCAAATTGTGTTATACAGATTTATTTTTAATATTGAAAGCTATTCACATTTACCGAAGATACGGCAATTATGGGCACAGCCTGTAGGAGTTACGGCACAGCCGCCGAGCGCGGTTTCGCGAAGCTCAGAGGGAAGCTTACAGCCCACCCTGTACATCGCCTGCATCATTTCCGTAAACGGCACGACAGCCTTTATTCCGCTGAGAGCCATTTCTGCCGCTGTTATTGCGTTTGCAGCGCCTACTGCATTTCTGCTCTGGCACGGTGCTTCAACAAGACCTGCAATCGGGTCGCAAACAAGACCGAGCAGATTGCCCAGCGCGATTGATGCGGCATCAAATGCCTGACGGGTATTGCCGCCCATCATTACAACAGCCATTGCAGCCGCCATTGCTGAGGCAGAACCGACCTCTGCCTGACAGCCTGCCTGCGCGCCCGAAACACTTGCGTGCTTCATAAGCAGATAGCCTACAGCACCGGCAGTAAAAAGTCCGTCGAGCAAGGTTTTTTCGTCAAGCGCAAACTCCTCTTCAAGCGCAAAAAGCACAGCCGGCACAACACCCGATGAGCCTGCAGTCGGTGCGGCAACAATAACACCCATTGATGCATTTACCTCCGGCACAGCCTGAGAGTAAATAAGCGCCTTTGTCATAACGGAGCCGCAGATTGATTTGCCGCTTTTTGCGTGTTCGTTGAGCTTTGCCGCTTCGCCGCCAATGAGTCCTCCGGTTGAGGGCAACACCTTTGACAGAGGCTTGTGTGCGGATTCGCGCATTATCTTAAGCGCCTTTTTCATTCTTTCTTCAACGGTAACTGCGTCCGTTTCACCCTGGATGATTTCTCTTTCACGCATTACATCTGCAACCGAAAAACCGCCGTCACATAAAGCAATCAATTCTTCAGCAGTATTAAAATCCATAATCCGCACCCCCTTATCTTCTGACTAACATTATGTCTTCAATGGCGGGATTCTTTTTCATTTCCTCAACCGCCTTTTCAGTTATCTCTTCATCAGACTCAACAATCGTATAGGCAAGCCCGCCCTTTTCCTCACGGAAAACACGCAGATATGCAATATTTACACCGTAGCTGCTGAGTACGGATGTAACACCGGCAACAACACCCGGATAGTCGCGCTGAATAACGATAAGAGCATGAAATTCACCAGTGAAATAAACCTTTACACCGTTGATTCGTGTCAGCCTGACTTTGCCGCCGCCGAGCGATTCACCTCTGACATAAAGCACTCTGCCCGAAACGCCTTCAACTTCCATATCAACCGTGTTTGGGTGCAGATCATCGTCATCATCCGCAGAACACTCAAAGCTGAAATCCAGCCCTGCCTCACGGGCAAGCTCAAACGAATCGCGTATGCGTTCATCATCCGTTTCAAAGCCGAGTATACCGCCGACAAGCGCCCTGTCAGTGCCATGGCCTTTGTATGTCTGGGCAAACGAACCGTAAAGCATAAACTTGATTCGCTTAACATTTTCGCCTATCATCTTTTTTGTAAGCAGGGCAATTGAAGCCGCACCTGCCGTATGTGAACTTGACGGTCCGACCATATTCGGACCTATAACATCAAAAACACTTATAAATGCCATAAAGTGCATCTCCTTAAATCTGTTACAAAAAATATAGCACACAATTATAATAATTACAATGTTTCACAGCTTTTTTCACAAAACAAAAGCTTAATATCGCCAATTTTTTTTGCATTTTCAAAGCAGTTTTTTTGCAAAAACTGTATACATTAAGAAAAAATTGTGATAAAGTAATAATGTTATTTTTAATACAGGGAGTGTATTTAGAATGAAAAAACTTTACGAAGGCAAAACAAAAGATGTATATGCTCTTGACAACGGCAATGTAATGCTCAAGTTCAAGGACGACTGCACAGGCAAAGACGGCGTTTTTGATCCCGGCGAGAACACTGTCGGTCTTACAATCGAAGGTATCGGCAAGGCAAACCTCAAGTCTTCCATCCACTATTTCGAGCTTCTCAAGGCAGCAGGCATCAAAACACACTATGTAAGCGCAAACATTGACGATGCTACAATGGAAGTTCTTCCCGCAACTGTTTTTGGCCACGGTCTTGAAGTTATCTGCCGCCTTGTTGCAACAGGCAGCTTTATCCGCAGATACGGCGAATACATTGAAGACGGCACAGTTCTTGAGGGCGGCTATGTAGAGTGCACATTCAAGAATGATGCAAAGGGTGACCCGCTTGTCACAGGCGAAGGTCTTGCAGCCCTTGGCGTTATGACTCCCGCTATGTTCGAAAGCATGAAGGAGCAGACACTCAAAATCACAAAGATTGTTGCTGACGATCTCAAGTCAATCGGTCTTGACCTTTGGGACATCAAGTTTGAATTCGGCTACAACAACGATGAAGTTATCCTCATTGACGAAATCGCTTCCGGCAACATGCGTGTTTATAAGGACGGCGTTATCGTTAACCCCGTTGAACTTACAAAGTACATCAACGAAAGATAAAATCACCTGTCATTCCTGCACCCCGAAACAAATCGGGGTGCTTTTTTTAATTTCTTGACAAGGCAATAAGGCTCGTGTTAATATAATGAAAGAAAAATAATCCGGGGGTGATATAATGGCTGTAACACTTATTGAGCTGCAACAGGCCTGCTACAAAATTCTTTGCAAGCTTGATGATATGTGCAAAGAAAACGGTTTTAAAATGGTTTTACAGTCAGGCACAACTCTCGGTGCAGTCAGACATAACGGTTTCATTCCATGGGATGACGATATTGATGTCATGATGACTTACACAGACTATAAAAAGCTCAAAAAAATTTTCAAAAAGAACAACAATTTTATTGACGGTTATTCATTATCCGACTTTGAGCTTGATCATGAAACTCCGCATTGCCTTTCCAGGGTAAGATTCAATAAATCGCATGTACCTGAATCAGGTACGGAAGGTCTTAACATAAACAGCGGTATTTGGCTTGATATTTTCACCTATTGCTACTGTGCCAAAAACAAAAAAGCCGAAATGCTGCAGTCTTATCTGCTTGGCATCACAATGATGCTTCATGAAAAATACCGTAACCGTTACAAAGTGAAAAACGGCGATAACGAAGTGATGAAAATTCCTGTTTACCGTTTATCGGAAAAAATGCCGGAAAAGCTCAGAATTCACCTTATTAAACTGCTTCAGAATTTCATAGCCTTTCTTGGCAGTAAAAAGTCCGGTAAATATTTTTGTATGTGCGATTATATTCACAAATTTCACACAATTGATTGCAGAATTTTTGATGACACAATACCGCACATTTTCGTTGAAAGAGATTTTGCAATACCCAAAGACTGGGATTGGTATTTGTCGGAAAACTACGGAAAAGACTATATGACACCAAGAAAAACGGTAATTCATGCAGAAGTTGAACATGTTGATATTTTTACGGAGGATTAAACATGAAAAAATATAAAGTAGGCTACACAACAGGTGTTTTCGATTTATTTCATGTGGGACATCTCAACATTCTTGAAAAATCCAAAGAGCTTTGCGAAACACTTATTGTTGCAGTCTGCACTGACGAATATGTGCAGGAAACAAAAAATCTGACACCTGTCATCGGTTATGAGGACAGAGCCAGAATAATAGCTTCTCTCAAATGTGTTGACCGTGTTGTACCAATGACTTACACGGATAAGCTTCAAGCATGGGAGGAATACAAGTTTGATGTACTTATTTCGGGCGATGACTGGAAGGGCAGCGAAAGATACAATCTGACAGAAAAACAGCTTGCACCGCTTGGTGTTGATGTGTGCTATGTGCCGTATACCAAAAGCATATCAACAACAATGATTAAAGAAAAGCTCAAACAGCTTGACAAATAAGCAGAGGATTTATCATAAAGCACACATAACAAAGCATATATATTCTGATTCAGGTATGGCATTTGTGCATAACATATGCCATACTTTTTTCTTTATTTCACCCTAAAAAAGCCTTACATAAAGCCTGTAAATACCAAAGCAACCGACATCAAAAATCATTTGAATTTTAACAATTGAACAACAGAATATTATTACTAAAAAAGTTGACATATTAATTGATTTTTAATATACTAAAAGGTAAAGATTTTTGTCGGATTTTGAAAAAGTCTGCAAAAGTTCAGTTGTCTAAAATGATAAAAAAGATAGTGGGGCGTTTTATATGCTATTGTACATTGATCCGGGTACCGGAAGCATGCTGTTCACAGTACTTATAGGCTTACTGGGAGCTGCTTTTTATGCCGTGAGAATGGCATTCATAAAAATAAGACAGAAATTAAGCGGCGGCAAGGTTGATGTATCCTTTGAAAAAGAACCGTTTGTAATTTTTTCTGATGATAAGAGATACTGGAAAATATTTGAACCCATTTGCCGTGAAATGGACAAAAGAGGAAAAGAGCTTTTGTACATTACGGCTTCTCCGGATGACCCTGCTCTGAAATGCGAATACAAATGCGTTAAGACAGAATGTATTGAAGATAAAAACAAATTATTTGCCAAACTGAATTATCTTAATGCAGGTGTTTTGCTGTCCACAACCCCCGGTCTTGATGTTTATCAGTGGAAAAGATCCAAGTCTGTTATGTATTATGTTCATATCCCTCATGCTGCAGGTGAAATTACTCTTTACAGAATGTTCGGAATAGATTATTACGATTCTATCCTTTATTCGGGCGATTTTCAGGCAAAGGATATAAGAGCCCTGGAAAAGCTTCGCAATCTGCCTGAAAAGGAGCTTGTTGAAGGCGGAATCCCATATCTTGACGAAATGGCAAAAGTGCTTGATGCTGCTGCGCCGGTAGGTGAACACGAGCGCACGGTATTGCTTGCGCCCACTTGGGGACCCAGCGCAATTTTCTCCGTATACGGCGGCAAAATAATTGAGCTTTTATTAAAAACAGGCTATCACATTATTGTCCGTCCTCACCCTCAATCCTTCACATCGGAAAAAGATATGCTTGAAAAGCTGATGGCTGAATACCCGGAATCAGAGCAGCTTGAATGGAACAGAGATACCGATAACTTTAACGCACTGCACAGATCAGATATTCTTGTTTCCGATTTTTCAGGTGTTATCTTTGACTTTGCACTCGTTCACAACAAACCCGTCATATACACTTCTCCGAATTTTGATTTAAGTGTTTACGACGCATGGTGGCTCAAGGACAATGATATGTGGGTTTATTCCGCTTTACCGAGAATAGGCTGTGAGTTGACAGAAGACAGTATGAACAACATCAAGGAACTGATAGACAATTGTCTGACCGATGAACACTATGCCGAAGGCATACAGGCAGTAAAGGATGAAGCCTGGGCAAACATTGGTACAAGCTCTGAAATAATTGCAGAGTACTTAATTAATAAATATGAAGAACTTTCGGCAAAAAAGGAGGGAGAATAATGACATTTGTTTCATTGCTCGAAACACTGTTTCTGGGCCCGTTAAAGCTGCTGTTTGAATATACTTTTCAAATTGCAAACGGTGTACTTCACAATCCTGCTTTATCAATAATTGTTGTAAGCCTAGTTATCAACATATTGGTCTTCCCTTTATACAGACGCGCCGACAAAATGCAGGAAGAGGCACGCGATATTGAAAAAAAGCTCAGCGAAGGTGTCAAGCACATCAAAAAATCATTCTCAGGCGACGAAAGAATGATGATGCTGCAGACATACTACAGGCAGAACAATTATAAGCCTACTCAAGCAATAAAAGGTTCCACCTCTCTTTTGCTTCAGGTGCCGTTTTTTATGGCGGCATACGGCTACCTTTCAAAATTGTACGATTTGCACGGCACATCCTTTGGACCTATTGCAGATCTCGGCAAGCCTGACGGTCTTTTTGTTATAGGCTCAGTAGCAATCAATGTTTTGCCCATATTGATGACCGCCATAAATTTCATTTCCAGCTCAATTTATCTTAAAGGCTTTCCTCTTAAAAATAAGATCCAGATTTACGGAATGGCAATATTCTTCCTTATTTTTCTCTACCCCTCACCTTCGGGCTTGGTTTTTTACTGGACCTGTAACAACTTCTTCTCTTTATGCAAAACCATTCTTTACAAAGTAAAGAAACCGCAAAGAATCATCGGAATAATAGCTTTTATTCCCGGACTTATCATAACCGTATTTGCTTTTTCGAAGTTTGAAGGTGCGGTAGTAAAGAAAGCTTTCTTTGCTGCAATAGGTATACTGCTGATGAGTGTAATATTCATGCCCGCAATCAAGAAACTGGCTTCAAGATTTATCAAGCCTGTTTCCGCACAGCCAAACAATAAGTTGTTTACTGCAGGCTCAATATTTTTAACAGTATTATGCGGTGTACTGATTTCCTCGGCACTTATAGCTGATTCACCGCAGGAATTTGTTGATGTAACATATTTCTCACATCCTTTATGGTATGTTGCAAGCTCCTTCTGCTTTGCAGCGGGAACATTTCTTGTATGGTTAAGAGTTTTTTACTGGCTTTCTAAGCCCGAAATCAAGGTTATTTTTGATAAAATGGTATGGGTACTCTCAGGTGTAATGCTTGTCAACTATATGTTCTTCGGCAGTAAGCTCGGCAACATTTCCGCAGAGCTCGTATTTGACGGCGGATTTCCGTATTATTCAGCAACAACCAAACTTATAAACATTGCAGTTATAGGTATTCTCGCAATAGCAATGTTCTTTATTGCCGTAAAATGGAAAAAAGCCGCGACAAGCATTCTGTTGGTAGCAACTCTCGCTGTCAGTGTAATGTCCGGAGTGAATATATACACCATAAAGAAATCTATAGATTCCGTTTCTGCCAATGCTGAAATGCCAAGCTTTAACCTTGATAAAAACGGTAAAAATGTTGTTGTCATAATGCTGGACCGTGCTGTCGGTACATATGTGCCGTATATATTCAATGAAAAGCCTGAATTAAAGGAAAAATTTGACGGATTTACTTATTATTCAAATACTGTTTCATTCGGTCTTACGACCAACCTCGCCTCCCCCGCTCTGCTTGGAGGATATGAATATACTCCGGTTGAGATTAACAAAAGAGATAGCGAATCGCTGGCTGTTAAGCACAACGAAGCATTAAAGGTCATGCCTGTTCTGTTTTCTGAAAACAACTTTGATGTTACCGTCTGCGACCCTACTTACGCTAATTACCAATGGTCTCCCGATTTATCAATTTTTGATGAATACGAGGGAATTGATGCGTATGTTACAAAAGGCAAGTTTGAATCCGTTGAAATGAAAGCGCAGAACATAGCTGCAAACAGACGAAACTTCTTCTGCTACAGCCTTATGAAATGCCTGCCTATTTTCCTGCAGAGAGAAATTTACGGCGACGGCACATACCTCAGAACACAAACCATCGAAGAAGATTTCTATTTGGGTCAGGTGCTGGAAAACACCTCCGTTGCAACAGGCACCAACAAATCTTTTTTGAAAAATTATACCGTTCTTAACAACATGTCAGCCATGACCGAAATTACCGAGAACGGAAAAAACAATTATCTCTTCCTATCCAATGATATGACACATGAGCCGACTTTGCTGCAAACTCCCGGTTATGTTCCCGAAAACAAAACTGACAACACAGAATATGATGCTGAACACGCAGGCAGATTTACTGTTGACGGTAAATCCATAAATGTAGCTACCAAAAACACAATGATGCATTATCATGTTAATATGGCGGCTCTTATTCAGCTCGGAAACTGGTTAGACTATCTGAAGGAAAATGATGTTTACGATAACACAAGAATCATCATTACGGCAGATCACGGCAGAACTCTTTATTCATCCGATAATTTCAAATTTAAAGATTTTGAATATTCAGAGCTGTCCAATGAAGCTTTTTATCCGCTGCTTCTGGTCAAGGACTTTGATGCAAAAGGATTCACAACATCGGATGAATTTATGACCAATGCTGATGTTCCCACTCTCGCAACACAGGGTGTTATAGATAATCCTGTCAATCCGTTCACCGGAAAGCCGTTAAACAGCGACGAAAAATATGCACACGATCAGATTATTGCCATATCAATAGATTGGAAGCTTGAAGATCATGTAGATAATACATTCCTTCCAACAAGGTGGGCAAGTGTCTCTGATGATTTGCACGACAGGAATAACTGGAGCTACTGTGATGAACCGATTGTCCTGAAAGAACATAAGCTTCCGTAACAATTATTATAAAATATTAAAGCAATATAAAACTGCAATGAAGCTATATCAAAAAAGTTTCATTGCAGTTTTTATTTGCAATTTTTCTGCGTTATTTTCATAAAAAAAGCTTGATTTTATTCACTTACTGTGGTAGCATGTTCATTAACTAAACAAAACAAGTTCAAAGTGAACACAAAAGGAGCAGTTATGATAACAAAGTCTCAATTTGATGTTTTTTATTTACTGTATAAGCGAGGATACATATCACAAAGAGAAATAGCTGAAATTCTTGAAATTTCTCTCGGAACAGTAAATAAGATTCTCAAACAGCTGAAAGAAATCGGTCTGCTGGACGAAAACAACTGTCTGACCGACAGCGGCAGAAAAGAGCTTGACCGCTATAAAGTAGATAATGCCATCATACTGGCCGCAGGAATGAGCACAAGGTTTGTGCCTATCTCTTATGAGTTTCCTAAAGGCTTGACTGTTGTTAAGGGCGAGGTGCTGATCGAAAGACAAATAAGACAGCTAAAAGAAGCCGGAGTGGAAGAAATTGTTGTAGTTGTCGGACATATGCTTGAAAAATTCTTATATCTCAAGGATAAATATAATGTAAAGCTTGTTGTCAACAAAGAGTATAAGATAAAAAACACACACTCAAGTGTATTTGCGGCAAAAGAATATTTAAAGAACACATATATTTGCTGCTCTGATAATTACTATCCTGAAAACCTGTTCAATTCTCACGAATATCACAGCTTTTATTGTGCACAGTTTCTTAAAGGACTGAGCCGAACGGAAAGAGGTCTGATATTTAATAAGCAAGGTTTGATAACGGATACTGCAAAGCCCTGCAAGGATATGTGGACTATGCAGGGACATGCTTATTTCAACAGAGATTTCAGCGAAGTCTTCTCCGGAATATTGGATGATTATTACGACAAGCCCGATACCAAAGATATGTATTGGGAGGGAATATATGCAGAAAACCTTGATAAGCTTAAAATGCATATAGTCAAATGCGGACCGGAAGACATTCTGGAATTTGATTCAGTAGAAAATCTTAAAGAATTTGATCCCGATTATTTAGAGCATAACGACCTTAAGGTAATTCAGAACATCTGCAAAGTGTTACAAGCTGAACCTAAAGATATAAAGGAAATAACACCTATAAAAGCAGGTCTTACCAATAAATCCTTTGCATTTACACTTCGCAACGGCAGATATGTATACAGAAACCCCGGTAAAAACACAACGGGATATATTGACAGAAAAAGAGAAAAATTTGCATTGGAAACAGCTAAAAGGTTAGGCTTGGACAATTCCTATCTTTATGAAGACGAAAATGAAGGCTGGAAGATTTCCTATTATGTAAATATTACTGAACCTTTTGATTTTTCAAATAAAGATCATATAAAAAAGCTTTGCTCATACATGAAGCTTCTGCATGATTCCGACATATGTTACGGAACCACTTTTGACTATTTTGAAGAGGCTGATAAGCTAATTGAAAGACTTAAAATATTGGATTACTCAGCAGCTGATGAACTGACATCACTCAGAGAGCGGATAAAGATCCTTGATGAGTACAACAAAAAAGACAAATGGCCTTCAGTGCTTTGTCACAACGATATATACGAGCCGAATCTTCTTATTTCTGCTGACAATTTATATATTATTGATTGGGAGTATGCAGGCGATTCTGACAAAGGATATGACATAAGCAAGCTTTTCACCTCCAACAACGCACCATTGGAGGAGGTTGACAGTTACCTCACATTTTATTTCGGCAGACCTCCGACACAAGAAGAGAAGCTTCATATTATGAGATGTGCGACTGTTAATTATTACTATTGGTTTGTCTGGTCAATGTTCCAGGACAGATCAGGTAACGATTGTTCAGACTGGAAATTGTTATGGTTTGAAAAAATGAATAAATATTATAATGAATCTATGAGATTATCAGAGGAGAGATAAGATTATGGAATATGCAATTGCAATTTTTGTAGGAGTCTGGATTTCTGCAGCAGGTTTATTGGCATATTATAGAATTAAAAAGGATTTTTCTGATCTTGAAGAAAAAAAGGATGATAAAGGAGGTGACAAGTGATGAATGTATTTCTTATCGGCATGATTGTTTCTATGGTTGCCTACATAATAATCGGATTTGTGATAAGTAAGGGTGTAAAAAGCACTAATGACTTTTTTGTAGCCGGTAGGCAGGCACCTACATTTCTGCTTGTCGGTTCTCTTGTTGCTTCTTATTGCGGAACCGGATTGTATTTCGGCGATGCAGGAGAGTCCTTTGCAGGCATTTTCTCACCGCTTATGATGTTGGGCGCAATGCTAATTGTAGGATATGTGCTCGGCGGTGTATTTTTCGGACGCTTCCTCAGAAGAAGCGAATGTAATACAATTCCTGAATTTTTCGGCAAACGATTTAACTCCCCTGCCCTGAAAAAATTAGCAGCAGTAACTCAGCTTGTAACGATTATTGTTTATCTGCTTTCTACCATTCAAGGTATCGGCACCTTGATGAATCTTGTTACCGGCGTAGATTACAAGATTTGTATTATCCTTGCGCTGATTACCTTCTCTGTCCTTACAGTTGCATCAGGCTCAAAGGGTGTCCTTATTACCGATACGATAATGTTCGGTTTATTTACAATTGTTACCGTTGTTGTGATTATCATATGCACTGCAAAGGGCGGCGGATGGTTCAACATTGTTGAAAACCTTGCACAAACCAAACCGGAAGTTCTCTCCTGGGCAGGTAATCCCGATTACCTTTATCCGACTGGCGCTCAGAATATGGTTTGGGCTTTCGCTTACGGTATTGTATGGATGTCCGTTTGCATGGTTGCACCGTGGCAGGCAAGCAGATACCTCATGGCAAAAAATGAGCACTCCGTAATCCGTTCATCAATCTGGGCAGCATTCTTCGTTTTTATTCTTGAATTTATTGTCAAGTGCGGCGCAGCATTACTTAACCATTTTTTGCCGGAATTGGCAGACCAGTCACACATTATTATCTGGGCCTCAACAACTCTGGTTCCCACTGTCTTAGGTGTTGTAATGGTTACCGGTATTCTCGCAGCAGGTATTTCTTCCGCAACAACATTCCTTTCAATAATAGGCACATCCGTTGTAAATGATTTCTTCAACATAAAGGATGACCGCAAAAAATTAAACGCTGTAAGAATCACTGTTGTTATAGCTGCTGCAATTGTAATGCTGTTAGCATATTTTAATCCGCCTCAGGTATTCTGGATTATGTTCCTCGGTGCAACTGTTGTTGCTTGCTCCTGGCTTCCCGTCTGCATCGCAAGCATCTGGAGCAAGCGAATAACAAAAACCGGTGCCTTCCTCGGAATGCTGTTCGGCTTCTTAGGCTGTGGCGGAATGAAAATTTATTCATCGGTTTCAGGTCTTTCATTGCCGGTTTTCCTTGATCCTTTCTTCATCGGTCTGGCAGCAAACCTTATAGGTATGCTTATCGGAACCCTCATTACAAAGGTTACACCCGAAGAGAAGAAACAGCGCGAATCACTGTTTGTGATTCCCGAAGCTGAAAAAGATGCAAAGGAAATCAAAAAGACGAAGAAAACTGTGCTCGCTTCAATCATTTTAGGTGCAGTTGTAACTGTTACACTTCTTGTTTTCTGGGTTATCCCCTATACATCAAATCTAATTAAGTAACCAAGAACATAAAAAATTTCCCGTAAGGAATACCTTGCGGGAAATTTTCTTTTCTATTATTTAATTATACCATTGCTGCTTCTTTAATTGTTTTTGTTGCTTTTTTATCAAAGAATGATGTGAAGTTTATCATGAACAAAAGTCCGTAAGCAACCCACATGGGAAGATTTTCAATGAACGCACTTTTACCGACAAACACAAGAAGAGCAAGCATAAGAAGTAATATTGCAACAAAAACAACGGTTGCGATTATGTATTTTTTATCCTTTTGTCTGCACTTGTGGAAAAGGAAGATAATAACACCTGCCGCACCTAGAAAAGCAAAGATGAGCGCTGTTGCCCAATGACCGATACAGCGGGCTGTCGGTGCAAGCTCAAGGCCGGCAGAAGGCACATTGACTGTTACGAAAATTGATGCACAGCCAATTGAAGAAATAACTACACCAAGCTTACCCTGATAATTATTTTTACGGTACATATAAAGTGTGTTTGTAAAAACAGAAAGAGAAGCGAAAACACCCCACATTTTAAACTCCCACGGATACTTAAGTCCAAGCATGCTTGCAGTAACATCAGTGAGGATATTACCAAACTGCTCAGGATAGCTTAGGAAGCCGTACCATGTGATAAAAGCAAAGCCAGCAAAGAGATTTACCAAACAGAAAACTGTAGTTGCTTTTGTAAGCTTAGGTGCAAAAAGAATTTTTCTGATAAACAGTGCATAACAGAAAAGCAAAGCGGTTGAAGCAACAACCCAAACCCAGAAAGAAGCTTCATTCGGGAAAAGAGGTTTATAAAGCATACCGTCAAACTTTGCGATAAATTCCTCAGCAGGCAAAGCCAGATCAGCCTGAGTCGGAATAATGTACGGATACTGATCCCAGCTCATGAAAACAGACATCCATAATCCGTATACAGCCGCAATCGCGCACCACATAGCGGTAAAAACTTTCATTGTTTTATTATTCATATTTTTATCACCTCATCGTCATTTTAGCATTATTTAATTGCAAATGCAAGTAACAGACCAAGTATTTATCCGGCAAAAAAATGATTTCATTTTTAAAAATTTCACTTGAAAAAAAGTTGATTTTGTTGTAGAATAATATTACATTCGGTATATTATCGACCAAATCTTCAACTACTACACATCACCATGAGGGAGGTCTTATTTTGACAGCGGATTTACACTGCCACACCAAATTATCCGACGGCTCGATCGGTATAAACGACCTGATTATTTTAGCCAAAAACAAAGGAATTGACACCATTGCCATTACCGATCACGACTGCCTTGCAGGCACGGTAAGAGGAAAAGTAATCGGCGAGCGATACGATGTAAACGTTATTGCAGGTGTTGAGATTTCCGCTTTCAGCAAAGAGCTCGGCAAAGAGGTGCATGTGCTCTGCTATCAGCCCGACAGTGCAGACAGGCTTGAGGGGCTGTGCCGAAGCAATTCATTCCTGCGCAAAAGAGCAAGCCAGTACCTTATTATAAAAGCATCAAAACTCTACCCTATCACAAGCGACCTTGTGTTAAAATGCGCAACCGGTTCAACCAATGTTTATAAACAGCATATTATGCACGCACTTATGGAATGCGGCATTACAACACAGGTTTACGGTGAAGTATACAACAGACTGTTCTCTCATGACAGCAGTGACAATATAATTGTTCAGCCCGATTTCCCTGACCCCAAAGAAGTCATCAAACAAATCAAGGCAGCGGGCGGCATTGCAGTGCTCTCTCACCCTGCACACACAGGCTGTACGGAGCTTGTTGACGAGCTTGCAAAAGCAGGTCTTGACGGTATTGAAGTCTGGCATCCGTGCCACAGCGAGAGCGATGTTGAAAACCTTACATCCATTGCAAAGAAAAACGGTCTTATAATGACAGGCGGCAGCGATTTCCACGGAATGTATTCCCCTGCTCCGATTGGTCTTGGCGGAATTGAAATACCGCAGCAGCACCTTAACACCTTCCTCGGCTACAAGGCAAAGCAGAAAAGACTTGCAAAAAAAGCTGCTGCAGAATAATAAGAACATAAAAAATTTAAGGCTTGTACGGAAAAATCAACCGTACAAGCCTTTTGCTATTCAGTTTCGGATTTTTTTACAGGTAAATCCGCTTCATCATCGTCAACGGGCACAAACAGAATTTCATCGGCCTTTTCTTCTCTTATCAAAGGGAAGCTGTTTTCCTTAGTAATTCTGCTGCCAATACCGCCGATGCCGATAAAAACATGCTTAAAATTATTATCCATGTAAAGCTCCTGAATTATTTCTTTTTGCACTCAAAACACAGCCAATCGTTTTTGTTGTGGCGCTTGATTACTTCAAAGCCGTTTTTCTCAAAAGCTTCAAGTACCTCAGCCTCACGCGGAGCAATGATGCCCGATGCGATAAACACACCGCCGTCAGCAAGAAACTCTCCAACCTGAGAGGAGAAAAGAATAATAATATCGGCAACAATATTAGCTGCAATAACCTGGAATTTGCCGCTGACCTTATCGGTAAGATTGCCCTTGTAGACAGTGTATTTCGGCTCTGTAAAGCCGTTCACCTCACCGTTTTCGCGTGCGGTCTTGACTGCGAGCGCATCAATATCTACACCTACAGCAGACTTAGCACCGAGAAGAAGTGAAGCAACACTGAGTATACCGCTGCCACAGCCGACATCAAGCATATCTGTATCGGGGGTGATATAAGGCTCAAGTGCTTCAAGGCAAAGACGCGTTGTTTCGTGCGTACCTGAACCAAAGGCAAGACCCGGCTCAATGCTGAGCACTGCTCTGCCATCTGCCTTATAATCGTCAATCCACAACGGGCGGATGAGAAGACGCTCACCAATCTCCATAGGCTTGAAATACGCTTTCCAATTATTTTCCCAATCTTCGTTTCTGCAAAGATTCGTTGTCATTTCATAAGAAATTTTTTCGGCGGCAAAGCGCTCCGTAAGGAATGCCGTTGCTTCCGCCGGGTTATCTTCAGGTGAAATATAGATATGAATAAGCCCCTTTGTGCGGTCTTTGGCAAGCAGGTCTTCATCAATCAGGTCAATGCCTGCAATTTCAAAAGCCTCCTGCTCAAGTGTACGGTAATCCTCAATATAAACACCGGGCACGAGCACCTGAGCAATTGCCGCCGCTTTATCAATATCGTTACTGCTGACTGTTATAATAATTTCGGTCCAATCCATTTCTACACCTCAATATCTGTTATGTACATCTTCTGCAAAGCAGAGCAAATCTTTCACTTCAAGTACCGTGCCGTCATCAAGAATACATCTGCCGTTCATCCTGCCGAAAACCTGGTGCTGGTCAGTTACAATAAACTTTACATCAATTTTTGCCGCGCGGTCAATAATCGGATCAAAGGTCATTTCAAATCTGCCGTCGCTTGAAGTGAAGGTCCACTGGTCCGTATAGCTTGTGTCGGGAATGTTAAATGTAATATCATCAAGCTTATGAGCCTTGCCGTCATAGAAAATCACATTTTCCGTAGCGGCACTGTCATCCGCAAAACCGTAGCCGATATTAAAACCGAACGGTTTACCGTTTATAATGCCGTTGCCTGAGCCCCAATACCAAGTGTTATCATAAGTCCAGACTCCTCGGCCCCAGTCAAGTGTTCCGAAATCCGTTTCAGGGTCAAGCTCATACACTCTGCCGTCATATTCAATTGTACCGCTCGCGCGCATGCAGTTAATCTTCTGATTATAGTAGAAAGCCTTTTTGTCTTCTTTCCACGGTTTAACAAGCACCATTGAATCCATCGGCGGCTCTTCAAGTACAATGTCGCACCTGAACGGCTTGCCGAGCCTGAAATCCTTGAACTTACTGACAATTCTGCGCTTGCCGGGTGTTTTGATAAACTCAAGGCTGAGCCTTCTGTTATAATATGTGACATCCCCTTTTTCAGAAGACGATGGCATATTCATTCTGCCCATTGGGAATGCGTTGAGAATTGTTTCGGTATGCTCAAATGGAATTGAAAAATCGAGCAGAGAAACACTCTGCAGACCGATATAGCCGTCATCGGACAAAGTAAAAGCAAAGCCTGCATTTTCTTTATTTGAAATTACAAGATAATAATCCCACTCTTTGATACGGAATGCGGGCGCTTTAATTGCACTGCGGTCATAGACCTGAAGCATCCTGCGTGACCAACCGGGTTCAACAGGCGCACCCTTTGCATCAAGAAGAGGACCCGGCTTTGTTATTTCGTGATTTCTCTGTGACATACCGTCACCTCCCGTGTTTATTAAAACAGCTTGGTTTCTTTTGTGACATCCACTCTGCCATGGTTATAAAAAGCGCGGTTATCGAGCGCCCATTGACGGGTAGAAAATCCTCCTGCCTCAACACCGGAAACAGCATTGTTAACTTCCACGATGCGTGCATCAAGTCTGTCAAGTGCGGCAAGAATATCCGCCTCGATAAACAGCGGACGCACTGCTGCACCGAATTCGGGGTCACCGTGGTGAGAAATGAGCATATGCTCAAGAAGAACAGCCTTTTCGTGAGGTATGCCGAGTCTTTCAGCTGTTTTGTCAACAAGCATTGCGCCCTTTACAAGGTGGCCGAGCAATGTACCCTCTGTGCTGTAGCCCGAAGCAATGCCGGTTTCATTTGCAACAAGCTCATCAAGCTTTGCAATATCGTGAAGCATTGCACCGCCAAGAAGCAGATCCGAATCGACAAAAGGATAGATTTTGCAAATGCTCTGTGCAAGCCGCACAATTGACAGTGTATGCTGAAGAAGACCGCTTCTCATTGCGTGATGAAGCTTGAAGGCCGCAGGATAATAGAGAAGCTTTTCCCTGTTTTCGTTGAGAATTGTTGTAACAAGCAGTGACAAATCCCTGTCGGAAAAAGCACCGGCAATGCCGATAAGCTCGTCAAACATTGCCTCACCCGTATATACAGCAGAGGAAACATAGTCCTCAATTTTAACATCGTCGGTTTCATTAACCTTGCGGATTCGGTCAACACGGAGCTGGTCAGCATCGTTGTATTTAGAAATCGTGCCCTGCACTTTTATAAGGGAATTTGCCTCATAAATCCCGTGCAGATTTTCGTCATATTTCCAAAGCTTGGCATTTATCTCACCGCTGCGGTCGCTTAGCACCATGTCAAGATACGGCTCACCGTTTTTGTTGAGCTTGCGCTCACAGCTTTTGACAAGGCAGTAACCTGTATGTGTGCCTGATTTTTCGTGGTAAGTAAAGTTCAAAACAAACACTCCTAAATCTTTCTTCTTTGATTATACATTGTTCTGTCTGATTTTACAACCAAGCTTTAAGAAAATTAATGATATATTAAAATTTTTATTTTTTTAATATAATTATAGATAAAACTATTCTTATGTGATATAATAAAATATTATAGTGGATTAATATTATCTGTATACTACTTTTCACAGTGAAAGGATAAGTGACGAAATGGAATACGCATTCAATCTTTCCTCACCCGTAAACGGACTTAAATTCTGTTCGGTTGATACCAAATCAAATTTCAAGGTTGCAATACTTACGGTAAGTTTTGCACTTCCGCTCGGTAAGGATGCCGCAGCAAATGCACTTCTGCCCGGTATTTTAAAACGCACCTGTAAAAAATATCCCACTCTTACCGAAATGAACAAGCACCTTGCCGGAATGTACGGCGCAATGGTAAGCGGTTCGGTAGGAAAAGACGGTGAAAGCCAGGTTATGACACTGCGTGTAACTGTACTTGAAGACAGATTTTCGCTTTCCGAAGAAAGAATTTCTTCCGCTGCTGCAGATCTTCTTCTTGACCTTATTTTCGAGCCTAATTTTGTTGACGGAAAATTCTGCGAAGCCGATGTTGAACGAGAAAAGCGCCTTATGATTGAGCAGGTTGAAAGCGAGCTCAATGACAAGCGCTACTTTGCACTCAAGCGTTGCACGGAAATTATGTGCGAAAGTGAAGTATATTCACTCAGCCGCTGCGGTGAAATTGAAGACATCAAGGCAATCGATTCTGATAAGCTTGTCAGAGCATGGAAAAATATGCTTTCAAACGCCGTTGTATACATTGGCGTAACCGGCAGCATGAATGCAGAAATCATCAAAAGCCGCTTTGAGCAGAAATTTGAAAACATTGACCGCTCAAGAATTGCAGAGCTTCACACCGAATATATCACAACAGCTTATGAAACAAACCGCGTGCGCGAAGAAATGCCCGTCAAGCAGGGCAAGCTTGTGCTCGGTTTCCGCGCAGGCATGACAGATGCCGACGACAACTATGTTGCAATAAAGGTTATGTGCGACATTTTCGGTGGCGGTGTATACTCAAAGCTGTTTAACAATGTTCGTGAAAAAATGAGCCTTTGCTACTACTGCTCCGCAGGCTTTAACCGCAGCAAGGGTCTTATTATGGTACAAAGCGGAATTGAAAACGAAAACGAGCAAAAAGCAATTGATGCAATTCTTGCTCAGCTTGAAGATATTAAAAACGGCAACTTCACAGATGATGAATTCAATGCTTCTATCAAGGGTCTTACAAGCCTTGCGCTAGGTGTATGTGACACACCGGAAGGAATTGACCGTTGGTACGGCGGACAGATGCTTGACACAGATATTATCACTCCTGAGGAATATGCAAAGCAAATTTCAGAAATCACACGCGAGCAGATTATTGCCGCGGCTCAGTTTGTTACACTCGACACTGTATATATGCTTGCCGGTACAGGCACAGAAGAAGACGAAGAATAAGAAAGGAGAGGTGCTAACAATGAAAATTAACGAAATATATAACGAGCTGCTTGATGAAAAATGCTATCACATGGTACACCCCACCGGACTTAATATTTATGTCATGCCAAAAAAAGGTTATTCGGGTGCCTATGCAGTATTCGGCACAAACTACGGCTCAATCGACACAAAGATACTCAATAAAAACGGCGAGATTGAAGACATTCCCGAAGGCACAGCTCACTTTCTTGAGCATAAGCTTTTTGAAAGCGAAGACCTTGATGCATTTGCAAGATATGCAAAAACAGGTGCAAACGCAAATGCCTACACATCATTTGACACTACCTGCTACCTTTTCTCATGTACAGGTGATTTTGCCGCATCATTAAGAATTCTGCTTGATTTTGTTCAGTCACCGTATTTCACGGAGCAGACCGTAGCCAAAGAGCAGGGCATTATCGGTCAGGAAATTACAATGTATAAGGATGTTGCAGACTGGGAAGTGCTTTTCAATCTTCTTAAAGCACTTTATCATGACCACCCCGTAAGGATTGATATTGCAGGTACTGTAGAATCAATCGCACAAATCACGGCACAGACACTTTACGATTGCTACAACAACTTTTATAATCTTAACAATATGGTGCTTGCAGTTGCAGGCAATGTTGATGTTGACGAAATTGTTTCAATCTGTGACGAGCTTCTCAAGCCCAGCGAAGAGTTCAATTTTGTTCGCAAGCCTCACGAAGAGCCTGACAGCATTGTTCAGAACTATATTGAAGAAAAGCTCAGTGTTGCCGCACCGATTTTTTCATTCGGCTTTAAAGAAAGCTACGGTCTGCCCAAGCGCACGCTCAAACAGAAAATCGCAGCAGACATTCTTCTTGAAATGATTGCAGGCACAACCTCCGAGCTTTACAACAGTCTTCTTGAGCAGCAGCTTATCAACACAAGCTTTGGCTACGAACAGTTTACGGGCTTTGGCTACGCAG
Organism: Acutalibacteraceae bacterium; assembly: GCA_045539895.1. Lineage (GTDB taxonomy): Bacteria > Bacillota > Clostridia > Oscillospirales > Acutalibacteraceae > UBA8612. The sequence goes on along the minus strand of JAZQGE010000034.1, from coordinate 13,341 downwards.
CAACAATCTTCAACGGCGAAAGCAAAAATCCCGAAGAGGTTGCAAGACAGATTATGGCTTACATTTCTACAGTGAGAGAAAAAGGCATTGATACAGAAAGCTTTGAGCGAATCCGCCGCAAGCTTTACGGCAGAGCTGTAATGAGCTTCAACGATGTTGACGAAATTGCAAACGATCTTGTCGGTGCACATTTTGACGGTGTGGGTGTGTTTGATGACATTGACATTTACCGCACAATAACACCCGATGATGTAAAAGAGGTGCTTGACAGCTGCATGAGAGAGGAATATGCCGCTCTATCAATTATAAAGCCGATTGAATAAAAATCATAATAATGGAAGTGAAAACAAATGGATTCAACAACCGTATATTTTTCCGCCTTCGAAAAAGGCTTTGAGGTAAGCTCAGTACTTGCCGAATTCAATCTTTTCGGTCAGCCGATTACAATCCGCTGGTACGGCGCAATTATCGCATTCGGTTTTCTGCTTGCCGTGCTCTGGGGCGGCAGAATGGCTTATAAATGGAAGATGAGCCTTGACAAAATGATTGACGTGCTTATCTACGGAACATTTGCCGCAATTATCGGCGCAAGACTTTACTATGTTATTTTCCGTTGGGATTACTACTCCGCTCACCCTGAAGAAATTGTTCAGATATGGAACGGCGGACTTGCAATTTACGGCGGTATCATAGGCGGTATACTCGCCGCATTCATCACCTGCCGCTTTAATAAACTCAACTTTTTCAATCTGCTTGACTGCGCAGGTATGAGCCTGCTTATCGGTCAGGGTATAGGCCGCTGGGGCAACTTTGCAAATCAGGAAGCCTTCGGCACAAACACAAATATGCCCTGGGGTATGATAAGCGAAAAGACAACAATTTACCTTGTTGACCACAAGGAAGAGCTTGAAGCACTCGGTATGACGGTTGACCCTTACTCTCCCGTACACCCTACCTTCCTTTATGAATCTCTCTGGTGCCTTGGCAGCTTCCTTATTCTTCTTTTCATTTACAAAAAGCACCGCAAATTCAGCGGTCAGCTTTTCCTCACCTACGGTTTACTTTACGGCACTGGCAGAGCAATTATTGAAGGCTTCCGCACAGACAGCCTTTACATCGGCGACACAACACTGCGTGTTTCACAGGTGCTTTCATTTGCTGTTGCAATGGCATTCCTTGCAGTGCTCGTATTTATGCTGATAAAGACAAAAAAGAACCCCAAGCCTATTGAGGGTGTTGATTTCTTCCCTGAAGAGAAGCCCAAAGAAAAGAAAAACAAAAGCAAGGCAAGCAACAAAGACCTTAAAAACCTTGCACAAAAAAGAGAAGAAAAACTGATGGCTGAAGAAGAAAAAGAAGAAGTGTAATAAAAATAACGGCTGATTTCAACAATCAGCCGTTGCAATAACCTTTTGAGCTATTCTTTTTATATCATCGATTTTTGCAAGCTCACATATTTCGCGCCTGAGTGCTGCCGCACCGTGTATACCCTTCATATACCATGCGGCATGCTTGCGCGCTTCAAGCATACCTACCTTTTCACCCTTGTATTCACAAAGCAGTGCAATATGCCTGAGCATAATCTCCATGCGTTCTTCAACAGGCGGTTCGGGAATAATTTCACCGTTTTCGAGGTAAGCATTAATCTGCTCAAACACCCACGGCCTGCCGAGCGCTCCCCTGCCGACCATAACGGCCTCACAGCCTGTTGCATCCATCAGCTTTTTTGCTGAAATGCCGTCGGTAACATCGCCATTTGCAATGACAGGAATACTTACATTTTGCTTTACCTGTGAAATATACTCAGGAAACACGGGCGGAGAATACATCTGCACCTTTGTCCTGCCGTGTACGGTAAGCGCCGCAGCACCTGCGTTTTCACACCTTTTTGCAAGGTCAACACAGTTAATACTGTCACTGTCCCAGCCGATACGCATCTTGACGGTTACAGGAATACTTACAGCTTTTACTACAGCTTCAACAATTTTTTCAGCAAGCTCAGGTTGTTTCATCAGCGCAGAGCCGCCGCCGTTGCCCGCAATTTTCGGTGCAGGACAACCCATATTTATATCAATCACATCGGGCTTGAAATCCAGTGTTTTCACTGCGGCTTTTGCCATAAACACAGGGTCATCGCCAAAAAGCTGAGCCGCCGCAGGGCGCTCACAGTCCGATATTTTAAGAAGCGACTGAGACTTACGATCGCACATACAAAGTCCCTTAGCGCTGACCATTTCGGTTACGGTATAGCCTGCGCCGAACTCGGCGCACATTTCACGGAAAGCTCTGTCCGCAACACCCGCCATAGGTGCAAGCGCAGCACTGCCCTTCCAAACAACATTTTTAATCTGCAAACAAATCACCGACAGGTATTTTAACATAACTTAACTTTTAAGTCAACGAGAGGAGAAAGCATAATGAGGCTGATGGTTATTGACGGCAACAGCATACTCAACCGTGCTTTTTACGGAATCAAGCTGCTCACAACAAAGGACGGTAAATTCACAAACGGAATTTACGGATTTATGACAATACTGCTCAGACTTACCGATGAGGTCAAGCCTGATGCGGTCGCAATTGCATTCGATGTCAAAGCACCTACCTTCCGCCATAAAATGTACGATGGATATAAGGCTCAGCGCAAAGGTATGCCCCCTGAGCTTGCACAGCAGATGCCCACACTTAAAGCTCTTCTCAGAGCGCTAGGCTACAAGCTTCTTGAATGTGAAGGCTGGGAGGCAGATGATATTCTCGGCACACTTGCCGCCGCATGTAAAGACAACGATGAATGCTTTATTGCAACAGGTGACCGTGACAGTCTTCAGCTTGTTGACAAAAAGGTCAATGTGCTGCTCACTGCAACAAAAATGGGCAAGCCGCAAACGATAAAATATGACGAAGCTGCTGTTAAAGAAAAATACGGTGTCACTCCTCCACAGCTAATTGATATTAAAGCGCTTATGGGCGACAGCTCGGATAACATACCGGGAGTTGCCGGCATAGGCGAAAAAACTGCAGGCGACCTTATTGCAAGGTTTGAAAGTATAGATAATATTTACGGCAATATTGATTCACTCGACATAAAAGATTCGGTAAAGAAAAAGCTCGCTGATGGCAAGGATATGGCATTCTTAAGCCGCACACTCGGCACAATCAGCAAGGATGCACCTATTGAAAAGGATTATTCATTATATGTAAAATCTGAACCTGATGCATTTGAAGCCGTAAAGACACTTACAGAGCTTGAAATGTTCAGCATGATTGAAAGGCTTCACCTTGACCCGAAGATTGCCCCTGCAGTTCAGATACAGGATAAAAAGGAAAAATTCTGCTGTGTGGAGTGTGACAATGTACAAGCGCTTACACAAAGCATAAAAAGCAGTGGCAAGGCATATTTCACTCTTCAGGAATCGGGCGGTGAAATCTCTGACATTTATTTAAGAAGCAGTAAAGAAGTCGTAAGACTCAATGCACTTAACTTCTGCTTTATGAGCTTTATTACCGATTTATTTGAAGACAAAGAAATTGAAAAAATTACTGACGACTGCAAAAAAGCTTATACATTCGCCATTGAAAGCGGCATTGAGCTTTGCAATGTAAGTTTTGACACACAGCTTGCAGGCTATATTTTAAATCCCTCCGCCAACAGCTACACTGCTGACAGACTTGCACTTGAATACGGTGTTGCTCTACCGCAGGATGAAGATGAAACAAGCAGGGCCGTTTCAGCCTGGCTTCTGCCTGAGCTTGAAGAAAAGCTCAGTGAAAAGCTGAAAGAAAACGGACAGATGCAGCTTCTTAAAGAAACTGAAATACCGCTTGCTCAGGTGCTTGCAGACATGGAGCTGACAGGTTTTGAGGTTGACAAAAAAGGTATTTTTGATTTTGGCAAAGCACTTGAAGCGGATATTGATATAATAACGGACGAAATATATGAAGAGGTTGGCTATCAGTTTAACCTTAACTCACCAAAACAGCTTGGCGAAGCGCTTTTTGAAAAGCTCGGTCTGCCAAAGGGTAAAAAGACAAAAAGCGGCTGGTCAACAAATGCAGACATTCTTGAGAAGCTCGCACCCGACTACCCTGTCGTTGAAAAAATCCTGCAGTACCGTACATGGGCAAAGCTCAAATCAACCTACTGCGAGGGTCTTATAAAGGCAATCGACTATGACGGCAGAATCCATTCAACACTTAACCAAACAGAAACAAGAACAGGCAGAATTTCATCAACCGAGCCTAACCTGCAGAATATACCTGTAAGAAGCGAGCTTGGCAGAGAGATGCGCAGATTCTTTAAAGCTAAAAACGGCTGTGTTCTTGTTGATGCCGACTACTCACAGATCGAGTTAAGAGTGCTTGCACATATATCCAATGACAAAAACATGATTGACGGCTTCAACAGCGGCGACGATATTCACGCGATAACTGCTTCGCAGGTATTCAATATGCCTCTGCCAATGGTAACACCGCTTATGAGAAGCCGTGCAAAGGCTGTCAATTTCGGCATTGTTTACGGAATCGGTGCGTTTTCGCTTGCGCAGAATATAGGCGTTTCAAGAGCTGAAGCAGACGCTTATATCAAAGGCTATCTCAGGCACTATTCGGGTGTTGACAGCTATATGGAAAAAATTGTTGAGCAGGCAAAAGAAACAGGCTATGTCCAGACACTGTTTAACCGCCGCAGATATTTGCCGGAGCTGACCTCCGGCAACGGCATGCTCCGTGCATTCGGTGAAAGAGTTGCGCGGAATATGCCCATTCAGGGTACGGCGGCAGATATAATCAAAATTGCAATGGTACGCGTTTATAACAGACTCAAAGCAGAAAAGATCAGTGCCAAGCTTATTATGCAGGTACACGATGAACTTATAATTGAAGCAAGTGAAGCCGAAAAAGAAAAGGTCAGCGCACTGCTTAAAGAGGAAATGGAAAACGCAGTTGATTTGAAGGTCAGAATGCTTGCGGATGTAAACTGCGGCAAGACCTGGTATGACGCGAAAGGATAAAAGGAAAATGGAACTTAAGGAAATAACAAAACAGGCAAAAGCGGCAGCCGAAGAGCTTATTGAAAGGTCCGGCATCAAAACAGGACAGATTATGGTTATAGGCTGCTCTACAAGTGAAATTCAAGGCTATGACCTCGGCTCACATTCAGGTCCCGAAGTTGGAAAAGCTGTGCTTGACGGAATACTTCCGGTTGCTAAAGAGCACGGTATCTACCTTGCCGCACAGTGCTGTGAGCACATAAACAGAGCGGTTATAATCGAAGAAGAAGCAATGGAAAAATACCGCCTTGAGCAGGTAAACGCAGTGCCTCAGCCAAAGGCAGGCGGCTCTTTTGCAACTGCGCTTTACGGCGCACTCGAAACCCCTGTTGCAGTTGAAGATGTAAAGGCGCACGCAGGACTTGACATCGGCGGTGTACTTATAGGAATGCACCTTAAAGAGGTTGCCGTACCCATGCGGCTTAAAACAAAGCACATAGGCAATGCTCTTATAATTGCCGCACGCACAAGGCCGAAATTCACAGGCGGCGAAAGAGCGGTTTATGACGATTCCCTGAGATAAAGGGTGGGAAGTATGGAAATTGTATTTGTCTGCACAGGCAACACCTGCCGCAGTCCCCTTGCTGAAGGGCTGATGAAAAAGCTGCTCAAAGAGCGCGGTATAGAAAACATTGAGGTATCAAGTGCAGGTCTTGCCGCATATGCCGGCGATGAAGTGAGCGAAAAATCCGTTAAGGCGGCTGAAAACTACGGTATTGACATTTCTGCACACCGTTCACGCAGAATCAACAGCTATATGCTTGAAAATGCTTTTTTTGTCTGTATGACTACATCACATGTGCAGGCACTTTTGCCCTATGTCGAAGAAAACAGACTGTTTGTAATCGGCGAAGGAATACCTGACCCATACGGCGGTACGCAGGAAGAATACGATAATTGTGCCAAAAAAATCAACGGTGTGTTACCTGATATTTTACAAAGTATTGTTTCGTCAAACACATCCATTGTACCAATGACAAAAGAGCATATTGAAGAAATTGCAGAAATTGAACAAGTATGTTTTGCACAACCATGGTCCGCTAAAGCACTTGAGGATGAGTTAAAAAATGAGAATGCACATTTTCTAAGTGCTGTATTTGACGGTAAGGTTATCGGTTATATCGGGATAATTGAAATATGCGGTGAGGCAGACATAACAAACATCGCCGTATCACCTGCTTACAGAAGGTGTCGCATTGGCGAAAAACTGCTTAATTCTGCCGAAGAAGGCGCAAAAAGCAGGAATTGCGAAAACATTACACTTGAAGTAAGAGTAAGCAACACTGCAGCAATTTCACTCTATAATAAAAACGGATACAAACAGGCAGGCATAAGAAAAGGGTTCTATGACAAGCCTAAGGAAGATGCTCTGCTGATGACTAAATATTTTAATGAGGAAACATAAATGAAAATACTTGCTATTGAATCCTCCTGTGACGAAACTGCAGCAGCGGTTGTTGAGGACGGAAGAAAGATACTTTCAAACATAGTAGCTTCTCAGGTTGATGCGCATATTGTTTACGGTGGTGTTGTGCCCGAAATTGCTTCGAGAATGCACACACAGGCTATAAGCGGTGTCGTTTCACAAGCACTGCAGAAAGCGGATTGCACAATGAATGAAATTGAAGCAATTGCCGTAACCTATGCACCGGGTCTTATCGGTGCACTGCTGATCGGTGTCAACTTTGCAAAGGGTCTTTCACTCTCAAGCGGAAAGCCGCTTGTGCCTGTGCATCACCTGCGCTCACACATTGCAGCAAACTACATAAGTCACCCGGACCTTGAACCGCCGTTTCTTGCACTTGTTGTTTCAGGCGGTCACAGCCACATTGTGAATGTTAAAAGCTACACAGAGTTTGAGATAATAGGTCAGACAATGGATGATGCCGCAGGCGAATGTATGGACAAGGCGGCGCGTGCACTAGGTCTGCCCTACCCCGGAGGACTCAATCTTGACAGGGCGGCGAAAGACGGCAACCCGAAGGCCTATGCTTTCCCAAAGCCAAAGGTTTCCGGCAGCGAGCTGAGTTTCAGCTTTTCGGGACTCAAAACTGCGGCAGTAAATATAATCCACAACGCAAAGCAAAAGGGCGAAGAAATCAACATAGCAGACTTTGGTGCATCTTACATTGGTGCAGTTGTGCGTTATCTTACAGAAAACACTCTCAAAGCAGCACGGCTGACAGGTCAAAAAAGAATCGTACTTGCAGGCGGTGTTTCTGCAAATTCAGTGCTGAGAAGAGAAATGGAAATAATCTGCAAGGATAATTCACTTGAGCTTTATTACCCTGAACTTTTCCTCTGCGGTGACAATGCCGCAATGGTAGGCGCGCAAGGATTTTTCGAGTATAATTCAGGTCAAAAATCAGGTTTAGAGCTGAACGCTTATGCTACTATGCCCATAGATAAGGCTTATTTCTGATAAAAACACAGTGTGCGGTGTAAAGTCATTGATTTTACACCGCATTATTTTGTTTATATACACAATATAACAACTAAATATTGAAATCAACAAGAGCCATTGTGTAAAGTCATTTTCTTTACATAATGGCTCAAAAAAATAAATTTTTAAAAGCTATTGACTTTTTAAAAGTACCGCAAATTAAACAAAAAAGTTTTAAAAAACATAACTTTTTTAACATTTTAAGCCAAAGCAGCTACAGACTGTATAAAAAAATACGGCTCAGAAATGAATATGCAATAAATTCCGCATAAATATTTCATTTATACATCGGCAAAGAAACAAAAATGCTGTTTTTTGCAAAAAACAATGTAAAGCTTTCACATTTACAAATGTGGAAAACTCAGTGAAAAATGTGGATAACTCATACTTTTTATTCTTTTTTAGAATTATTCTGATGTATTTCTGACAAGTTTTTTACTTGCATCGCATTTTTTATTCTTTTTTGATATTAAATATCCCCGATGCATATTCAGTTGAATATACATTGGGGGAAAATTATTTAAGCTGTATTTTTTTCAACAATAATTCACTTTTGCTTTCTCTCTGAGCAGCGAAATTGCCTGTTCAGGATCATCCGAACCAAATACAGCGCTGCCAGCAACCATGACATTTGCACCGTTAGATGCCGCGACAGCAACCGTTTTTTCTGCAATTCCGCCGTCAACCTGCAAGTCTATGTCAAGGTTTTTCTCTTTACATTTATCCCGGATTGCTTTGAGCTTCGGCATCATTTCGGGCATAAATGACTGTCCGCCAAAGCCGGGTTCAACCGTCATAACCAGCACCATTTCAAGCTTTTCAAGATATTTAAAAACTTTTTCGGCAGGTGTGCCGGGTTTTAAAGATATTCCTGCCTTACAGCCGAGAGAGTGTATTTTGTCAATAACCTCATCAGCTTTGTTATCACACTCTATATGAAATGTAATAATGTCTGCACCTGCCGCCGCAAAATCTTCAACATACTTCAAAGGCTCGCTTATCATAAGATGAACATCAAAAACGAGTTCACTTCTTTTACGGAGCGATTTTACAATAGGAGCGCCAAGTGTGATGTTGGGCACAAAGTGACCGTCCATAACATCAATATGCAACCAGTCTGCACCTGCTGCCTGCATACGCTGCGCTTCCTCGCCAAGACGAGAAAAATCCGAAGCAAGAATTGACGGAGAAATTAAAATATTCATAGTCGCTTTATATCCTTTCCTGAGAATCCTGTTTTATTCTATATTATTTAAATAAAAATATCAATATTTTATAAAAAAGTCTTTTCAAAGTGTTTTTTTTAAATTATAATATAAGAAATATATTTCTATATAAGATATGGTATAATCAAATGAAAATTATTAATTCTGAAGAACAAAAAAAGAATGTTCGTCTTTTCAAGCGTTTTCTTCCCTATCTTAAAAAACACAAGGGTGAAATTGCGCTTGATCTTTTCTGCGCATCGCTGACAACTGTATGTGAGCTTGCGCTTCCGATTATCGTGCGCGAAATTACTGAAACAGCAATGAATGATATTGCAGCACTTACGGTAAAACGGATAGTTACAGTTGCTGTTTTCTATATATTTCTGCGCATAGTCGATTCCGTTGCAAACTACTATATGACCTGCGGCGGTCATGTTATGGGCTCTAAGATAGAAACTGAGATGAGAAATGACCTCTTCTCTCACCTTCAAGGTTTGTCTTTTTCATTTTATGATAACACTAAAGTCGGTCAGCTTATGTCAAGGCTTACAAGTGACCTGTTTGATGTTACCGAATTTGCTCACCATATGCCTGAAGAAATGCTCATAGCAGTAATTAAAATAATCGGTTGCTTTATTATATTTGCTGATATGAACATCTGGTTCACACTTGTGATATTTGCAATGTTCCCGCTGATTCTTTTCCTGACCAAGCGAAACAGACAGAAAATGCGCGAAACCTTCAAAGATTCCCGTCATCAGATTGGCGAGATTAATGCAATAACAGAAGACAGCCTGCTCGGAATAAGAGTTGTTCAGTCATATGCCAACGAAGGCATTGAAAAAGAAAAATTTGATAAAGGCTCAGGTCTTTTCCTTAAGATAAAAAGAATGTCATATAAATATATGGCAAACTTTCATACAACCGTCAGACTCTTTGACGGTATGATGTATATACTTGTTCTTTCAGGCGGTGCGTTGTTTATACGCGCGGGTCAGATTACCGCCGCAGACCTTACTGCATATACACTCATGGTTTCAACCCTTATGGGTACAATCCGCAGAATTGTTGAATTCAGCGAACAGTTTTCACGCGGCATGACGGGTATCGAGAGATTCGACGAGGTTATTTCAGAACTAAGCGAAATCAAAGAAACCCCCGATGCAAAAGAGCTTGGCGAAGTTAAAGGCGAAATTGAATTTAACAATGTAAGCTTTAAATATAAAGGTACCGAAACTAATGTACTCAATGGCATTAACCTGACTGCAAAAGCAGGCGAAAGTATTGCAGTTGTAGGTCCTTCGGGCGGCGGTAAAACAACACTGTGTAACCTCATCCCACGATTTTATGAGGTTGACGAAGGCAATATTACAATTGACGGCAACGATATAAGAGATTTCACTCTCAAATCTCTGCGTTCGCACATCGGTGTTGTTCAGCAGGATGTGTATATGTTCTCAGGCACTGTCAGAGAAAACATTGCTTACGGCAAACCCGAAGCAACGGACGAAGACATTATAAATGCCGCAAAGGATGCCGGAGCACACGAATTTATAACACAGCTCCCTGACGGATATGACACTTATGTAGGAGAACGCGGCGTTAAGCTTTCAGGTGGACAGAAGCAAAGAATTTCAATTGCACGCGTATTTCTCAAAAACCCTGAAATTCTCATACTTGATGAAGCAACAAGCGCACTTGACAACGAAAGTGAACGACTTGTTCAGCAGTCACTTGAAAGACTTGCAAAGGGCAGAACTACACTCACAATTGCACACCGCTTGACAACAATAAGAAATGCTGACCATATACTTGTTCTGACCGAGGACGGCATCGCTGAGCAGGGCAGTCACAATGAGCTTATACAAAAAGGCGGAATATATGCCGATATGTACGCACTTTATTCAATAAATTAAACACAGAAAATAACCACGGAGGTTTTATAATATGCTTAAAAACATTTCACCCATCATTTCACCCGAACTTCTCAAGATACTCATGGAAATGGGTCACGGCGACGAAATCGTCATCGGTGACGGCAACTTCCCAGCAGCAAGCGTTGCACAGCGCCTTGTCAGACTTGACGGTCACGGTGTACCTGAAATTCTTGATGCAGTGCTCAAGCTTATGCCGCTCGACACCTATGTCGAGAGCCCTGTTGCACTTATGGACAACGGCGATGCAGCAAACCAGCCCCCTATCTGGGCAGAATACAAAAACATTGTAACTGCTAACGAGGGCGAAAAGAGCTTTGAGCTTGTTGAACGCTTTGATTTTTATGACAGAGCAAAAAAGGCTTATGCTGTTGTTGCAACAGGCGAAACAGCAATTTATGCCAACATCATTCTTAAAAAGGGTGTTGTAATCTGATGAAAAAAGTTCTTGCTATAGATTTTGGTGCTTCAAGCGGCAGAGTTATTGTCGGCAGTTTTGACGACAAAAAAATTACACTTGAAGAAATACACCGCTTTTCAAATGATCCGGTAACCGTCAACGGCACAACCTTCTGGGATGTGCTCAGACTTTTTCACGAAATCAAACAGGGCCTTATCAAGTCAAAGTCCTGCGGTGAGATTTCCTCAATCGGCATTGACACATGGGGTGTTGATTTTGGTTTGATTGACAAATACGGTCAGCTTCTTGAAAATCCGATTCATTACCGCGACCTTCGCACAAAGGGTATGATTGAAGAAGCAGACAAGATTATACCGCTCAAAGATATGTACGGCTTGACAGGCATTCAGTTTATGGAGCTCAACACTGTTTTCCAGCTTCTTTCTCTTGCCAAAAATCGCCCGCATATTCTTGAGCGCGCTGACAAGCTGCTGTTTATGCCCGACCTTTTCGGCTATATGCTCACGGGCAAAAAAACAACGGAATATTCAATTGCAACCACCTCACAGCTTGTTGACATCAACACAAAAGGCTGGAGCGGTGAGATTTTTGAAAAGCTCGGCATACCGCAGAGCATTATGTGCGACATTGTAAAGAGCGGCACTGTGCTCGGTGAGCTTTCAGACGGTGTTTGCGAAGAATGCGGTCTTGACAAAATTAATGTCATTTCTGTTTGCGGTCACGATACACAGTCCGCAATTACCGCTGTCCCCTGCCCCGACAAACAGTTTGCTTTTATCAGCTCAGGCACATGGTCACTTTTCGGCACAGAGCTTGAAAAGCCGATTGTCAACGACAAGGCATTTGAAACAAATGTTACAAACGAAGGCGGCTACGGTGAATCAACAGGCTTCCTTAAAAATATTATCGGTCTGTGGCTGATTCAGGAAAGCAGAAGACAGTTTGCACGCGACGGTAAGCAGTACAGCTATGCTGACCTTGAGCGCGAAGCTCTCGCAGCTAAGCCCTTTGCCTGCTTTATCGACCCTGATGCACCTGAATTTGTACCGCACGGCAACATTCCCGAAAGAATCAGAGAATACTGCCGCAGAACAAATCAGTATGTGCCCGAAACAGTCGGCGAAATTATGCGATGTATTTACGAAAGCCTTGCAATGAAGTACAGACAGACATTTGAAAAGCTCTGTGACTGTACAGAAAGAGATTACGAGGTTATTCATGTAATCGGCGGAGGCACAAAGGATACACTTCTGTGCCAGCTTACTGCAAATGCCTGCGACAGAGATGTTGTTGCAGGTCCGATTGAAGCTACAGTGCTCGGTAACATTGCTGTTCAGCTTATGGCAAGCGGTGACATTGAATCAATTGCAGATGCAAGAAGAATTATTGCAGAAAGCGAAAATGTCACAAAGTATATTCCGAAAGACACAGCAGATTGGGCAGAAGCTTACAGCAGATACCTTGAAGCAACAAAGTAAGCAATACGGTTACATTCCCGTATTTCAATAAACATAATTTATTTTTATCTACATAAGAAAGGACGAAATCACTATGGCAAAAAGCAGATTGATTGGCGATTATCCCGTAATCGGTATTCGCCCCGTTATTGACGGCAGAAGAGGTCCCCTTAAGGTAAGAGAATCTCTTGAGGACCAGACAATGGGCATGGCAAAGGCTGCCAAGAAGCTCTTTGAGGAAAACCTCAAGTACTCAAACGGCGAGCCCGTTAAGGTTGTTATCGCTGACACAACAATCGGCCGTGTAGCAGAGGCTGCTGCATGCGCAGAAAAATTCAAGAAAGAGGGCGTTATGATCACCCTCTCCGTTACACCCTGCTGGTGCTACGGCTCAGAAACAATGGATATGGACCCCGCTACAATAAAAGGTGTATGGGGATTCAATGCAACTGAGCGTCCCGGCGCAGTTTATCTTGCATCAGTTCTTGCTGCACACGCACAGAAGGGTCTCCCCGCATTCGGAATTTACGGCCACGATGTCCAGGAGGCTGACGAGTCCGAAAACATTCCCGCAGATGTTGAAGAAAAGCTTCTCCGCTTTGCACGCAGCGCTGTTGCAGTTGCAACAATGAAGGGCAAGAGCTATCTTCAGAAAGTCGGATCGTAGCCATGTCGTTCTGTGAGCCAAGGAGTTGAGTTGCCAATTTGTCTTCCTAAGACCGCTTGGCCTCCGACTTCCGAAAACATTCCCGCAGATGTTGAAGAAAAGCTTCTCCGCTTTGCACGCAGCGCTGTTGCAGTTGCAACAATGAAGGGCAAGAGCTATCTTCAGA